>JAEWBF010000121.1 GCA_023391285.1 Verrucomicrobiota bacterium | reverse complement strand
ACAATAAGCTAATTGAGGCGGGGCTCGAAGCGGCGGGGTCGGGAGTCCCCGCCCTACAGGGAACCGGTGCCCTACCTGGCGTTGTGGAGGAGGACGCGGTCGGGGGCGACGCGTTCGATGCGCAGGTCGCCGGACTTGCTGAGGAGATTGATGAAGGATTCGGCGTTGTCGGCGTCGAAGTTGCCGCCGATGGCACGGGCCGCGAGGTCGGCGTCGACGATTTCCATCTGGACGCGGCTGTAGCGATTGAAGCGTTCGACGGCGTCGGCGAGCGGTGTGTCCTTGAACATCAGACGCGGTGCGCGATCGGAGGCGCGTTCGGTGACGGGAATGTCGGCGGCGAGCGAGGCGGACGGGATGCCGTCGACGAAAGCGCGTTCGCCGGCGACGAGAAAGATGGGTTCGGGGGCGGAGACGTCGGCGCGGGTGACTTGAACCTTGCCCTCGGTGACGAGGACTTCGACGCCGGCGGCGTGGCGGCGGACGTTGAAGACGGTGCCGACGGCGCGGACGGACACTTCGCCGGCGCTGACGATGAACGGACGAGCGGTGTCTTTCGCGACGTAGAAGTGAGCTTCGCCGTGTTGCAGGTGAACGCGGCGTTCGGTGGGGACGAAGGCGACCTCGACTCGAGAGGCGGAGCTGAGAACGAGGGTGGAGCCGTCGGGGAGATTGAGCGATTGGTGCTGGCTGGCGGTGGTGGTGTAAGAGGCGTTGGCGCTTTCGAGGGATTGCGGGCGCGTGTGGAAAAAGGCGAAGGCGATGGCCGCGGCGGCGGCGAGGCCAGCGGCGGTTTTCCAGATCGTGGAGAACGGAATGACGCGCGGGCGGGAGGCGACGAGGGCGTCGACTTCGGCGAAGAGCGCTCGGGCGGAGGGCGATTCGGGGAGACGCGCGAGGAGACGTTGCGTGGCTTCGGCGCGGCGGAAGGCGGCGGCGTGGCGCGCGTCGGCGTTGCGCCAGCGTTCGAACGCGGCGGCTTGGGCGGTGCTGAAACCGGCGTCGCGCTGGGCAAGCCAGACAGCGGCGGCTTGGCGGAGGGCGTCGTCGCCTGGATCGGGGAGCTGGCTGGAACTATCCTGCATGATCGGAAAACATCCGGCGTTCTTCCAGCAGGCCGCGGGCCGCGAAGTAGTCGCCGCAGAGTTTCACTCCTTTCGCCATGTGCGTCTTCACCGTCTCGGTGGAAATGCCGAGCGTGGAAGCGATCTCCTTGTAAGAGTAGCCCTTGAGGTAGCGGAGCATGATGACCTGGCGGCAGCGGTGCGGGAGTGTCTGCACGGCGTCGGCGAGGATTTGAAGTTCCTGTTGTTGGCAGACGGCCTCGGCGACGTGCGAAGACTCTTCAACGACGTTGGCGGCTTCGGAATGGGTGATCGATTCGGTAGGCGCGTGTTTGCGGCGGCGGAAGAAATCGAGGGCGGCGTTGCGGGCGGCGGTGAAGAGGAAGGCGCGCGGATGGCGGAGGCGACCGGCGTCGTTTTCGCGGAGGACGCGGCGATAGGTTTCCTGAATGATATCGTCGGCGTCGCGGAGCAGTGGAAAACGCGATTGGAGATAGGCGCGGAGGGCGGGCTCGTGCGGTTGGACTTCGAGGGCGAACCAGCGGGATTGCTCTGTTTCCTGAAGCGGGGGCATGGGGCGATGCGAAATGCGGGGTTGCGCATCTGATAGGCGCGGTGCTGCGTCTGTTACAAGCGCGATAACATCCTAAAACGTGTTCGAGATGGAAAATTTTCGATGGTGGCGATCCCCCATTTGAACGGGCGGGGCGTCGTCGTCATGGTGCCGAATCGAACGAGCATGATTTACCCCTTATGAGCGTGGAAACAGTCCGGACGGCGAACGTGTGGAAAGCGATGTGGCGGATCGCGGCGGCAGCATTTGTCGCGGTGAGTGCGGGCGCGGCGGAGACGCGGATCGATCGCGAGGCGTTGGTGCGGCGGCACAATCCGGTGGTGCGCGAGGTGAATTTCGAAGCGCCGTTGACGGTGGGGAATGGCGGGTTCGCGTTCACGGTGGATGCGACGGGGCTGCAGACCTTTGAGAAGGCGTATTATGAGAACGGCATCCCGCTGGAGACGATGGCGCGCTGGTGCTGGTTTTCGGAAGAGAACGCGGAGGGGTTCAAACTCGAGGATGCGAATCGCGACTACACGACGGCGGACGGACGGGTTTTGGGATTTCCGACGCGGATGGATAATGAGGCGGCGCAGTGGTTGCGGCGGAATCCGCGGCTGCATCCGATGGCGCAGCTGGCGCTGGAGTGGGATAAAGCGGATGGGAGCGAATTTGTGCCGGAGGATGTGAAGGATTTGGAGCAGACGCTGGATCTATGGCGCGGGGTGGTGACGAGCCGGTATACGCTCGGAGGCGTGCCGGTGGAGGTGATCACGGCGTGTGCTCCGGATTCGGATACAATTGCGGTGCGGGTAAAATCGGAGCTGGTGCGCGAAGGAAAGCTGCGGCTGCGGCTGGCGTTTCCGCGCGGGCACGACCCGAAAGTGAAGAACACGCCGGCGCTGGACTGGAGTTCGCCGGAGAAACACGTGACGCGGCAGACCTCGCTTTCGACGATCGATCGAAAAGCGGGCGGGACGACGTATAGTTTGAACGTGGCGTTCAGTTGGGAGCCGCGGGTGCATGCGCCGGATGAGATTGCGCAGCGGCTGGTGCATGCGGGGACGCACAAGTTTCTGCTGAAGGGCGATCGCGGGTGGGACGAGTTGGGGGTGGCGATTGGGTTTTTGCGGGGCGAGTCGCGGGAGGCGCAGAGGCGTCCGCCGGACGAGATCGTGGCGGCGAGCGAGAAGCATTGGGCGGAGTTTTGGGGGAAGGCAGCGGCGCTGGATTTGAGCGGGAGCACGAGTCCGCTGGCGGAGAAGTTGGAGAAGCGCGTGGTGCTGTCGCAGTATTTGACCGCGGTGCAATGCGTGGGCGATGTGCCGCCGCAGGAGAGCGGGCTGACGTGCAACACGTGGTATGGAAAGCATCACACGGAGATGATTTGGTGGCACACGGCGCATTTCGCGCTGTGGGGTCGGGCGGATTTTCTGGAGAAGAATCTGGAGTGGTTTCTCGAGCGGCTGCCCGAGGCGCGAGCGCTGGCGCAGAGCCGTGGATTGCGCGGGGCGCGTTGGGCAAAGATGGTGGGGCCGGATGGGCGGGAGAGCCCGGGCGGGAATCCGATGATCGTATGGAATCAGCCGCATCTGGTTTATCTCGGGGAGATTTTGTATCGGGAAAAACCTACACGGGAGACGCTCGCGAAATATCGCGAGCTGGTGCTGGAGACGGCGGAGTGTCTGGCGTCGATGGTGTGGCTGGATCCGAAGCGCGGGGAATATGTGCTCGGGCCGCCGTTGTGGATTGCGCAGGAGATTCATGAGCCGGCGGAGAGCCAGAATCCTTCGTTCGAACTGGCGTATTGGAAATGGGCGCTGACGGTGGCGCAGGCGTGGCGCGAGCGGTTGGGGCTGGAGCGCGAGGCGCATTGGGATGACGTGATCGCGAAGCTGTCGCCGCTACCGGTGGACGAAGGAAAGTATGTGGCGTTGGAGTCGGTGCCGGACACGTGGACGAACTTTGCGAGCCGGCATGATCATCCGCAGATGTTGATGCCGCTCGGATTTTTGCCGGAGGCGCCGGGCGTGGACCGCGAGATCATGAACCGGACGTTCGATGCGGTGATGACGGAGTGGGATTGGGAGACGAAGATCTGGGGCTGGGATTATCCGATGATTGCGATGACGGCCGCGCGGTTGGGGCGGGCGCAGGAGGCGGTGGAGGTGTTGTTGCGCGACGGGCCGAACAACCGGTATGCGCCGAACGGGCATTGTCCCCAAAAAAGCGATACGTCGGGCGGGCAGACGGGTCCGGGGCGGCGGGAGATTGCGGTGTATTTGCCGGCGAATGGCGCGTTTTTGGCGGCGGTGGGGTTGATGGTGGGCGGTTGGGAGGGAGCGGAAGGGGAGTTTCCGGGGCTGCCGAAGGATGGAACGTGGCGGGTGAAGGCGGAGGGGTGGCGGGGGTTGCCGTGAAAGGGAGTGGTTGGTCAGCGGTGTAACTGAAATGAGCTGCGGAAGGGCGGCGCCGACGGAGCGGCGCCCCCTGGAACGGGCCAGGGGAACGGGATCGAGCGGTCTGCGGCTTGTCAGTCCGGAGGGGCGTTGCAGATTAGGCGCCCTCTGCTCATGCGCTGCCTCCTTGTCGTGCTCTCGGGCCTCCTTCTCTGTAGTGAAATTTTGGCGACGGGCGCTGGCTCGGTTCCCGCGGTCGCGGAGCGGTGGTTGAACCAACCCTGGGCGGCGCGGTGGATCACGCATCCGGACGCGCCGAAGAACGAGTTCGGCGTTTATCTGTTTCGGAAGGAAATCGAACTCGAAGCGGCGCCGGCGAAGTTCGTGGTGCACGTGACGGCGGATGCGCGTTATCGGCTGTTTGTGAATGGCGAGTCGGTGAGCTTCGGGCCGCAACGGAGCGACCGGTGGGTGTGGCATTATGAGACGGTCGATCTGGCGCGTTGGTTGAAGCCGGGGAAGAACGTGATCGCGGCGCGGGTGTGGAGTTATGGCGCCAACATGTCGTATTCGATCGAGAGCGTGCGGACGGGATTTCTGCTGCAGGGCGACACCGAGGCGGAGAGCGGCGTGGATACGAATGCTTCATGGCGGGTGACGAGGGACGAATCGTGGACGCCCATTCCGGTGGCGCTGGAAGCGTATATTGTGATCGGTCCAGGAAATCGCGTGGACGGCGCGAAGAAACCCTGGGGATGGGCGGGGAAGGAGTTCGATGCGAGCGGCTGGAGCGGCGCGAAGCAACTGCAGCGAGGCACGCCGTATGGCTGGGGGGCGGACATGAATCACTGGCTGAGTCCGCGAACGATTCCGATGATGGAGGAGCGCGAAACGCTGTTTGCGCGAACGAGGCGGGTGGAGGGCGAGGGAGTGATGGAAAAAGGCGAAGGCTTTGTGGTGGCCGCGCGGAGTCGGGCAACGGTGTTGCTCGACAACGGGGTGGAGACGAATGCGTTTCCGCGGCTGGTGTTGAGCGGCGGGGAGGCGAGTCGCGTTCGCGTGACGTATGCGGAGGCGCTGGTGGACGAGAAAGGTGAGAAGGGAAATCGCGATGAAGTCGAAGGGCGGAGAATCGAAGGGGTGGTGGACGAGTTCGTGACGGATGGCGGGGAGCGGCGGGAGTTTGGCGCGTTGGATTATCGCACGTATCGTTATGTGCAGCTGGAGGTGGAGACGGCGGACGAGCCGTTGCACGTGGTGGAATTTCTGAGCGGGTTCACGGGGTATCCGTTCGAAGAGAACGGCCGCTTTTCGAGCGACGATGCGTCGTTGCAGAAGATTTGGGAAGTGGGCTGGAGGACGGCGCGGCTGTGCGCGTTCGAGACGTATATGGATTGTCCGTATTACGAGCAGCTGCAGTATGTCGGGGATACGCGGATACAGGCGTTGATCTCGCTGTATGTGAGCGGGGATGACCGGCTGATGCGGAATGCGATCGAGCAGTATGACCGGTCGCGGATCGCGGAAGGGCTGACGCAGAGCCGGTATCCGTCGGTGGTGCCGCAGGTGATCAACACGTTTTCGCTCTACTGGGTCGACATGGTGCACGACTATTGGATGCACCGGGGGGACGACGCGTTCGTGCGGGAGAAGTTGATCGGTGTGGACTCGGTGTTGGGGTGGTTCGAGCGGCGAATCGATGAGCGGACGGGGCTGCTGGGGCCGTTGAAGTATTGGTCGTTTGTCGACTGGGTGGATGTCTGGAGAGCGCATCGCACGAAAGGCCGCGGGGGCGAACCGCCCGGCGTGGCGGAAGGCGGATCGGCGGTGGTGACGCTGCAGCTGGCGGGGACGCTCGGACGCGCGGCGGAGTTGTGGCGGGCGTTTGGAGACGAGGCTAAGGCGGAAAAGTATGCGGCGCGGGCGGCGGCGTTGAGGCGGGCGGTGGTGGAGCGCTGCTGGGACGAGACGCGTAGGATGATTGCGGATACGCCGGAGAAGCGGACCTTCAGCCAGCATGCGAATACGTTTGCGGTGTTGTCGGGCGCGATCGAAGGCGAGGCGGCGAAAGGTTTGATGCGGCGCGTGGCGGACGATCGGGAGATCGCGCAGGCGTCGACGTATTTCGAGTTCTACGTGCTGCGCGCGATGAAGCACGCGGGATTGGGCAATGACTATCTGGCGCGGCTGGGGCCGTGGCGGCAGATGCTGGCGAACGGGCTGACGACGTTTGCGGAGAAATTGGATCCAACGCGGTCGGATTGCCACGCGTGGAGTGCGTCACCGGTGTATGAGTTTCTCGCGACGGTGGCGGGCGTGGAGCCGGCGGCGCCGGGATTCGCCGAGGTGCGGGTGGAGCCGCATTTCGGGGAGTTGAACGAGGTGACGGCCGTGGTGCCGCATCCGCGAGGGGAAGTGCGGGTGGAGTTGAAACGGAAAGGAGCGGGCGTCGAGGGGCGGGTCGCGTTGCCGGAGGGGGTGACGGGGGAGTTTGTTTGGAAAGGGAAGCGCGTGGGATTGCGCGAAGGGGAGCAGGCGGTGCGGGTGGAGTGAAGCGAGCGGCGAGGGACGGCTCGGCGGGGACTCCTCGCCCTACCTACTCGAACTGCTTTTTGAACTCGGCGAATTCGGCGCGGAGGGCGGCGAGGTCGCGTTCGAGT
>JAEWBF010000083.1 GCA_023391285.1 Verrucomicrobiota bacterium | reverse complement strand
CCCCCCCCCCCCCCCCCCCCCCCCCCCCCCCCCCGCGCCCGCTTTTCTTTTCCGTATTAATCCATCCCCCCGCGAAACGCTCCCCCCGACGGCCGCGGTAGGTTGCGCGCTCGTCGCGCAACCCATCTCGCAACATCTACCTCGACGATGAACGCTCCCTTCAGGCCCTTCCCCTGGCTCCAAAAAAAAGAGCGGGCCCGCACCCGCTCTCGTTTTACCGCACGAACTCTGCGGCTCTCAGAGCCTCACCCGCGGACTTTCCACCGGCCCCAAATAACTCGGCCGCACGCCACCGGCATCGATGATCACACGCTCGAGCACCACACCCGGTGTCACGCGCCAGATCTTTAACACATGCTTCCCGGGTTTCTCGACGTTGTGCTTCGTCACCACGCGCCGCACCCCGTCGCCGACCGACTTCTCCCAATCCTGCAGCGTCGCCCACGTGTCGAGTTTCACGATCTGCGGCTCCTGCTCGTCGAACGACACCGCCAGCCGCAATCCCCCGCCCGGCTGAAAGTCCAGCGACGGCGCGCAATGCAGCTCCACGCTCAACTCGCCTGACGACGTCAGGTGCACGTCGTATTCAAGATGTGGCGACGCCCCGCCCGGCACGCTCTCCGCCGCGAGCACCGGAAACGTTGTCACGCCCCCGAGCGTGCGCCCAAAGTTCGGCAAAACCTTCCATTCGACGCCCCCCGCATTCACCGCGCGCGCAAAATGCGGCGCTTCGATCGCCACGTGCCGATCCGTTTCAACAAAGCCGGCCAGCGTTGCCACGTCCGGCTTCTCCACCGGCAGCTGCACGTTCTGCCGCAGCCCCGGTGCTTCGATCGTGATCGTCGCGATCGAGTTGCCCGCCGGCGCAGCCGCCCAATCGACTCCGATCTCCAAGCGCGTGATCTCCTTCACGCTGCCGTTCGCCGGCGTAATTTTCACCCACGGCTGATCCGCCGTAGCGCGATAGTCATACGCCTTCAATCCACGGTTGAACAACTCGACCCATCGCGTCGCGCCGCCACCCAGCACATGCAACGGCGGCAACACCGCGCGCCCCGACCCATACGCCGGCCACGAGCGCTCCGAGCCTTCGATCGCCAGCGCGGGCGACGCATCGGCATACGGATGCGCCTCGCTCACCGCGGGCGCCACTTCGAGATTCGGCGTCTGCCAATACGTGTAGCCCATTTTGCTCTGCGACATCTGGTGATTCCACCGACCGCCGCCGAGCGAGTGATACTGCCGCACCAGTGCCTGATCCAACGCGAACAGATCGCGCACGCGCTGCGCTTCCGTGTTCGTCGCCGACCGCCCTTGCACGCCGTAAAGCCGGTTCTTGCCCGCCGCGACATAGATCTCCTGCACCACCCCGCTCGCTTTCACGGGATAAAGCACCAACTGGAAAAACGCATCGCGCGCCTCCGCCGGCAGCTGCGCGCTCAACTTTTCCGCGCGCGCCGTCAGATCGCGCCACTCCGCCACCACGCGATCCGCCTCGCGATAGTTCACCAAACTCAGCGTGTCCGGCGCCAGCATCTCCGGCTTCCGGCGCGCATTCAGCTTCGTGTAGCCATCGATCAACGCCGCAACTTCCGCCGCGTGCTCCGCCCCAAACTCCCGCGCCGCCCACGCCTGCGCATAATCCGCCAGCGTATCCGGATTCCAACGACCCGGCGCCCACGCCATGTTCAGGAAGAACTCGATCGGGAACTCCATCGGCTTGATGTCACCCACGTTCACGATCCAGATCCGGTTCGCGTCGTATTGCCACGCGAGGTTCATCTGCTCCCAGACTTTCGCGATCCGGAAGGTGTTGATCCATTTGTAGTTTCTCGGGCCGCCCACGTAGTCGAAATGATAATACACGCCCGCGCCGCCCGGCCGCTTCCGTTCCTCGGCCGTCGGCAGCCGCCGGATGTTGCCCCAGTTGTCATCGCACCAGAGCAGGATCACATCGTCCGGCACCCGCATGCCGCGTTCATAGTAACCCTGCACTTCCTTGTAGAGCGCCCATAGCTGCGGAATGTCTTCCGCCTTCTTACCCATCACCTCGCCGAGAATCGTGCGCTGGTCCTTCACGATCCGCTCGAGCAGCGCCACGTTTTCGCCTTCCGTCATCGGCTCGTCGCCGTCGCCCCGCATGCCGAGCGAAATCACGATCTCCTTGTCCTTCACGCGATCGACGCCGCCGCGCCAAAACTCCTGCAACACGTCCGCATTCTTCGAATAATCCCACGGTCCCTTCCCATAACGATCCCACTCCGCATGCGCCCGCATCATCGGCTCGTGATGCGTCGTCCCGATCACCACCCCCATCTCGTCCGCCAGCCGCGCATTCTCGGGATCGTCGTCGATAAACGCCCGCGGCTGCCACATCGCCGGCCACAGGTAGTTGCCGCGCAAACGCAGGATCAACTCGAACACATGCTGATAAAACGTGTGGTCGAATTTCCCAAACTTCTCCTGCACCCAGCCCGTCAGCGCCGGTGCCTCGTCGTTGATGAAGATCCCGCGATACTGCACCACCGGCACCTGCTCCGCCACGCGGCCCGGTTTCACATAAAGTGCATCGCTCTTCTTCACCGGCACATCCGCCCACCAATACCACGGCGAAACGCCGATCTGCTCCGAAATCTCATACATGCCATAGATCGCGCCCCGCTTGTTCGCGCCCGCCACGACCAGCGCCCGCTCCACACCCGGAAACGGATTCGCCACCGTCTCAATCAGAAACCCGTCCCACTTGCCCCTGATCGCCGCAACGTCGAGCTTCCCCGCCGCCACCAGCTGATCGACCAAACCGCCTGATCCGATCGTTCCCACGACGACCGCCGGCGACTTCGGCACTCCGCTCTCGATCGCCGGTTTTATCCCGGTCACGCGCTCGATATCCGCCTGCAAGTGCCCCGCGATCCGCCGGACGCCCGCGGGCTCTTTCGCGTCGACGTGCAACGCCGCCGCCTTCCCGCCCGCCGCCAGCACGAATCCGCCGGTCACCGGCTTTGTTTCGACAAACCTCGCTTCGCCAATCGCCGCAGCCGACGACGCGATACTCCACGCCAGCAGCAACGCTGTTCCTGCCAAACGCATCGCGCCGATGGATCGACGGGACGAATCGAATACTCGAGGGGCCGGGATGGAGAGAAGTTCTGTCATGGTGAAATCTTGACGCGAAATCTGTCAGGAAAAATGAAGAGCCGCCGTCCAACCGGCAATCTCCCCAACCCTCCTACAGTCGCACATTCCGCCCCCAACTTAAGCCCGCCCGAGACAATCGCCTTTCCTACCTCCTGTAGGGCGGGGTCTCCCGACCCCGCCGTTCGCCATCGCTCCTTCCCCCTCCCGCCCTCGCCTCACCAGCCCGCGCCCTTCGTCTTCGTCTTCACCCGCAGCAGCGCCTTGTTCGCGGTGATATAAAGGGTGCTCCCATCATCGCCCCAGCCGCAATTCGCCGTCGAAACACCCGTGTTGATCCGCCCGATCATTTTCCCTTCCGGATTGATCACCAGGATCCCGCCGGGCCCCGACGTCCAAACATTCCCCTCGCGGTCCACTTTCAATCCATCGCACGACCCGGGCGCCTCGCGCGAACTCAGCGGCCGCGCATCGAAAAACACCCGCTCGTTCGACAAGGATCCGTCCGCCTCCACGTCAAAGGCCCGCACGTGCGCGTTCTGATGCTCCGTCGATCCCACATACAACACTTTCTCGTCCGGCGAAAACGCGATGCCGTTCGGAAACTTCATCGATCTCGTCAGCAACGTCACCTCCCCGTCCAAGCCCACCCGATACACGCCATGGAAGGATAACTCCATCAACGGCGACGCATGGATGTCCTTAAACCCATACGGCGGATCCGTGAAATACACCTCTCCATTCCGCCGCACCGCCAGATCGTTCGGCGTATTCAGCCGCTTCCCTTCAAACCGGTCCGCAATCGTCGTCCACGTTCCATTATCATACCGCGCAATCCGCCGCTCCCCATGCTGCGCCACCAACAACCGTCCTTGCCGGTCCAGCGCCAGTCCATTGCTGCCCGGCTCACGAAACTCCGGATTCGGCTGCAACAACCCGCTCGGCTTCAAAAACACCTCCGCCTTCGTCATCCCTTCTTCCCAGCGATAAATCACATTCTCCGGCACATCTGAGAACAACAGGCCGCCCTGATACCACACCGGCCCTTCCGACCAGCGAAATCCCTCCGCCAGCCGCTCGACCTTCGCATCGTTCGCGACGAGCTTGTCGAAGGCAGGATCGAACCTTTCGATAAACTCCTTCTTCGGCTCCGCAGCAAACGCCGCGAGCGGCACGCACAAACACACGCCAACCAGAGATAGCAGAGATTTCATGGGGGTAAGGGAATCCACAGCCCTGACGCACCGCGCGCAATGACGTTGCGAGTCATCTCACCGCCTCCCTCAAAGTGTCATATAATGTATGACACCCTCCCCAATGTTTTCCTATCCGTTCTTTGCGCCTTCTTGCGCCTTTTTGCGGCCACCCCATTCTCGGCTACCTTTCTTCTCGAATGAAATTCGCGCCCGCCAAACCGCCGCTCACCGGCGAAACCCTCGATTCGCTCACGGAAAAACTCCGCGCGCAGGGCGAGCCCGCGTTCCGCGCGAAACAAATCCTCGAATGGCTCTACAAGAAACGCGTCCGCTCTTGGGACGAGATGACCAATCTTTCGAAGCCGCTCCGCACCTGGCTCGACGAAACCTTCGACCTCCTCCCCGCCCAACTCGTCCTCAACAAGCAATCCGCCGACGTCACCGACAAACTCCTGCTCGAGCTCCGCGACCAATCCCTCATCGAAACCGTCATCATCCGCGCCCCCCAGGAGGGCGTTGGCGTCGACCACTCCCGCAAAACCATCTGCATCTCCACCCAGGTCGGCTGTGCCATGGCCTGCGGTTTCTGCGCCTCCGGCCTGCTCGGCCTCAAACGCGATCTCTCCGCCGGCGAGATCGTCGCGCAACTTCTCCAGGTCTGCTACCGCGAAGACGCCCTCACCCCACGCGCCCGCACCGAACTCGCTTCCTTCGACAACATCGTCGTGATGGGCATGGGCGAACCGCTCGCCAACTACGACGCCCTCATCCGCGCCCTCACCATCCTCAACGCCGACTGGGGCCTCGGCTTCGGCGCCCGCCGCATCACGATCTCCACCAGCGGCCTCGTCCCTAAAATCCTGAAACTCGCCGACGAACCCCTCGGCTTCCGCCTCGCGATTTCCCTCCACGGCGCCACCGACGAGGTCCGCGAAAAAATCATGCCCGTCAATCGGGCCTTCCCGCTCGCCAAACTCATCCCCGCCGTTCGCGAGTTCTCCGAAAAACACGGCCGCATGGTCACGCTCGAGTTCATCCTCATCGAAGACGTCAACGACTCCCTCGATCAGGCCGAAAAACTCCGCGACATCGCCCGCGACCTCCACGCGCACGTGAACCTGATTCCTTACAACACCGTCGACGGCCTCCCATGGAAGCGGCCGTCCATCACGCGTCAGGAAAAATTCGCCGACGTCCTTCGCGCCGCGCGCGTATCCGTCACGCTGCGACGCGAGAAAGGCCACGACATCGCCGCCGCCTGCGGCCAGCTCCGCCTCAAAACCGAGAAAGACCGCGAGCTCACCCCCGTCATGTAGGGCGGGTCTCCCGACCCCGCCGTCCACCCCTCCGTAGCGCGGTCAACCTGACCGCGCTCTTCGCACCTGGCTGGCCCTCAAAAAAAATCCCTTGCCACCCGCGCCGCGCTTTTTTTAACGCCCCACCGTCTGTCTTCACCCCGCGGAACCCTCCCGTTCCGCCGCAGTTTCAACGCCTCCCTTCCCTTCCGTCTAACCAATGATCGAAGTCAAAGGCCTCGTTAAAACCTACGGCGCAAAGCGCGCCGTCAACGGCGTCTCCTTCCGCGTCAACCGCGGCGAAATCCTCGGTTTCCTCGGCCCCAACGGCGCCGGCAAGTCGACCACGATGAAGATGCTCACCGGCTTCCTCCGCCCCGACGCCGGCACCGCCACCGTCGACGGTCTCGATGTCACCGTCGACCCCGTCGGCGTTAAATCGAAACTCGGCTACCTCCCCGAATCCGCGCCTGCCTACCCCGAGATGACGGTCGACGAATTCCTCACGTTCATCGCAGAGGTCCGCGGCTTCCGCGACATCGTCGAGAAACGCGCCCGCATCGAACACGTGCTCGGCCTCACGCACCTCGTTTCCGTCCGCAAGCAAACCATCGAAACCCTTTCGAAAGGCTACAAACAGCGCGTCGGCTTCGCCCAGGCCCTCCTCCACGATCCGCCCGCCCTCGTCCTCGATGAACCGACCGACGGCCTCGACCCCAACCAAAAAAACGAGGTCCGCTCGCTCATCCGTTCGATGGCCGCACAAAAAGCCGTCATCCTCTCGACGCACATCCTCGAGGAAGTCGACGCCCTCTGCACCCGCGTGATCATCATCTCGCAGGGCAAAGTCGTCGTCGACGAAACCCCCGCCCAACTCCGCGCCCGCCAACCTGGCGCCCGCCTCGACGAAATCTTCCGCACCCTCACGTCCACGGATCTGTAGGAGCGGCTTCACGCCGCGATTTCGCCTCCTCCGCCTTTCACGCATCGCAGTCTCTTCAACTCCCATGCGCCAAATCTCCCCCCTCTTCAAACGCGAGTTCCTCGGCTACTTCCGCTCCCCCGTCGCTTACGTCGTCCTCATCGCCTTCCTGATCCTCTCCGTCGCGCTCGCGTTCTCGCGCTACGGCGGGTTCTTCGACGCCGGCGTCGCCGGTCTCGAATCCTACTTCATCTTCTTCCCCTGGCTCTTCCTTTTTCTCGTGCCGGCCGTCGGCATGCGTCTCTGGTCCGAAGAAAAACGCGCCGGCACGATCGAGCTCCTTTTCACGCTGCCCGTGACCACGCTCGAAGCCGTCACCGGAAAATTCCTCGCCGGCTGGGCCTTCCTCGCCACCGCCGTTCTTCTCAGCCTCCCGATGGCGCTCACCGTCGCTTATCTCGGCGATCCCGATTGGGGCATCATCTTCGCTAGCTACCTCGGCGCGATCCTCATGGCCGGCGCCTACCTCGGCGTCTGCGCGCTCACCTCCGCGCTCACTAAAAACCAGGTCGTCGCCTTCGTCCTCGGCCTCCTCGCTTGCGGCGCGCTGCTCTTCCTCGGCTACAGCAGCTTCACCGATTTCCTCCAAGGCATCTTCCCTGTCGCCGTCGCCGATGCCCTCGCGAACTTCAGTTTCATTACCCACTTCGACGCCTTCATGAAGGGCATCATCGATCCCAAGGACGTGATCTTCTTCCTCTCGCTCATCGGCTTCACCCTCTTCCTCAACGTCGTCGCTTTGGAACGATAGGCCGCCTGCTCGCAGGCGCTCTAGCCCATCTCTCAACTCTCATCTCTCAACTCTCAACTTCAGCGATGAAACCCGGCAGCAAAACCCTCGCCATCGCCCTCCTCCTCGTCGGCCTCATTCTCATCAACTACCTCGCGACCACGCTCCCGCTGCGCGCCGACCTCACCGCCGAAAACATCTACTCCCTCTCCGACGGCACCAAGGCCATGCTCGGAAAAATCGAGGAGCCCATCACCCTCGAGCTCTTCTATTCGCGCGACGCCTCCGGCCTCCCGATCGCCTACAAAAACTACGCCACCCGCGTCGAAGAGATGCTCCGCCAATACGCGCGCGCCTCCCGCGGCAGGCTCTCGCTCAACGTCATCAACCCGCGCCCCGACACCCCCGACGAAGAGCGCGCCACCGCCGCTGGCCTCACGCCGCAAGTCGCGCAAACCGGCGGCGAACAATTCTACTTCGGTCTCATCGTCACCCAGGCCGACCAGCAAAAAACCATTCCCGCCTTCACTCCGCAGCGCGAACAGTTCCTCGAATACGACCTCTCGAAACTCATCCACAGCGTCCAACAATTCGACAAACCCAAGCTCGGCCTCCTCACCAGCCTCCCGCTCCTCGGCTCCTCGCCGCAGGAGATGCAAATGATGATGATGATGCGCCGCCAGCCCCAGCCCGGCCAGTTCGTCGCCGACGAATGGCGCCAGTCCTTCGAAATCGTCACCGTCGAGCCCACCGTCGACGAACTCCCCGACAACCTCGACCTCCTCGTCATCGCCCACCCGCAGAATCCGTCCGAAAAACTCCAATACGCGATCGACCAGTTCCTCCTCTCCGGCAAACCCGTCCTCCTCGCCGTCGATCCCTCCTCCCAACACTTCAAACGCCAATCCAATCCTCAACAGATGATGATGGGTGGCGGCCCGCAGAACGTCTCGAGCGACCTCCCCACGCTCCTCTCCGCCTACGGCATCGACTACCAACCCGACCAAGTCGTCGGCGACCTCGAAAACGCCACGCCCGTCCAAACGACCAACGGCATCGCCCGTTATCCCATCTGGCTCAGCCTCCGCGCCGCCAACCTGAACAGCACGTCGATGGCCACCGCCCAACTCGACTCCACCCTCTTCATCGAACCTGGCGCGATCGCGAAAAAAGAGAACTCCGACCTTACCTTCACCCCGCTCATCGAGACCTCCGCCCAAGCCGGCACCGTCCCCGCGATGACGCTCCAGTTCGCCCAGCCCGATGACGTATCCAAAGACCTGACACCGTCCGGCCAGAAAACCATCGCCGCCCTCGTCACCGGCAAATTCAAAACCGCCTTCCCCAACGGGGCCCCGAAAGACGACGAAAAGAAAGACGACGCCACCGCCGACGAAACCCAAAACTCAGAACCCAAAACCCAAAACCATCTCGCCGAATCATCGTCCGCTTCCACGTTACTCGTCATCGCCGACACCGACTGGCTCTTCGACGACTTCTCCGTCCGCAAATTCAACTTCTTCGGCCAGACCGCCGCCGAGCCATTCAACGACAACCTCGCTCTCGCCTCCAACGCCGTCGAATTCCTCGGCGGCTCGCAGGACCTCATCAGCATCCGCGGCAAGGGCACGTCCCTCCGTCCCTTCGACGTGGTCCGCGCAATGGAGGTCGAGGCCCAAAAGAAATACCAGGAACGCCTCACCGCCCTCGACGCCCAACTTCAGGAAGTTCAAACGAAACTCTCCGAGCTCCAGGGCAAGAAAGCCGAAGGCAACCGCCTCGTCGCCTCGCCCGAAGTCGCCGAAGCGATCGAGAACTTCCAAAAACAATCCGCCGAGATGCGCGCCCAGCGCCGCCAGATCCGCCGCGCGCTCCGCGAGGAGATCGACGCCCTCGAAAACCGCCTCCTCATCGCGAACCTCGTCGCAAGCCCGCTCCTCATCCTCGCCTTCGGCCTCTGGTTCGCCCGCACCCGCAAGCAATGATGCTAGGAACCTTGTCATTCTGAGCGAAGCGAAGAATCCACGTGTGCGCCTACCCGTCGTGACCGCTTAAGCCCCCACTTCCACCCTCAACTCTCATCTCTCAACCATGAGATTGAAGACCCTCCTCATCACCGTCGCCACCCTCGCCGTCCTTTCCGCGATCGCCTTTTTCGTCCGTCGCCCCGCACCGCCGCCTTCCGCCGACCCGCGCCTCAACCAGCCGCTCGTCGACCAATCCACCATCGAAAAAGCCGCCAAACTCCGCCTCTCCGACGCTGGCAAATCCATCACCCTCACGCGCCAGTCCGACGGCACCTGGCGCGTCGCCGACTACTTCGATTTCCCCGCCGACTTCCAAAAACTCTCCTCCTTCGTCGGCAATCTCACCGACGCCAAACTCCAACGCCTCGTCACCTCCAACCCCGATCGCATCGCGCGTCTCGAATTCAAGGATACAAAAATCGAACTCCTCGACGCCTCCGACAAAACCCTTTTCTCCGTCACCCTCGGCAAAACCGCCGAAACCGGCGGCGGTCGCTTCGTCCGTTTCGGCGAAGAACCAAAAGCCTTCCTCTCCAATCTCTCCGCCTGGCTCGACACCACCGCCAAGAATTGGGCCGACTCCACCCTTATCCGTCTGAAACCCGAAGACATCGCCAAAATCGAACTCAGCGATCCCACCGACCTCACCTTCACCCGCGACACCAAAGACGCCGCCTGGACCTCGCCCCAAACCCCCGAGTCCAAAACCCCCGACACCGCCAAACTCTCCTCCCTCCTCACCTCTCTCACCAGTCTCCGCTTTTCGGATACGACCGCCCTCGACGACCCCAAACTTGCCGAAGCGAAACCACACTCGCGCACCGTCAAGCTCACCACCTTCGATAACAAAACTCTCACCTTCACCTTCGCGCGCAAACCCGAAGAGAAGAAACCCACACCCGCCCCCGCCGAAAAACCCGCAGAGCAAACCAACTCGGAACCCGGAACTCCGAACTCGGAACCTGCTTCCGAAACCATCCCCGCCGGCCCCGTCTTCGTGTCGCTCTCTCACAGCGACCCCGCCGCGCCCATCAACGAACTCTCCGCCAAGCGCGCCTTCCAAATCTACGACTACACCTACACCAGCCTCCCCCAAAAAACCGAAGACCTCTTCACCGCCGCCCCGCCGCCCCCCGCTTCCGAAACCCAGCCCGAGTAGGCCGCCCCGCTCGCGGGCGCTCCTCACCTCCGCGCTGCTCCAACTCCTCCCTCCCGACCCAGGCCCGCTCTTCAGCGGGCCTTTCTTTTTACACCTTCTCTGCGC
>JAEWBF010000066.1 GCA_023391285.1 Verrucomicrobiota bacterium | reverse complement strand
CCCCCCCCCCCCCCCCCCCCCCCCCGCGCGCGCGGGGGGGCCACCGCGCCTCCCTGTGGAAGGAAGTGCGGCTTCAGAGTGGTTCCCCTTCGTTTTGGAGGAGACCGCTGGTTTGGCGGTGGACGAGCTGGGCGTAGTAGCGGTTGAGTTTCATGAGCTCGGTGTGCCGCCCGGATTCGTCGATGCGGCCCTCGCGCAGCACGAGGATGCGATCGGCGTTGACGACGGTCGAAAGCCGGTGGGCGATGACGAACGTCGTGCGGCCCTGCATCAGTCGTTCGAGCGCTTCTTGAACGAGCGCCTCGGATTCGGCGTCGAGCGATGACGTGGCTTCGTCGAGGATGATGAGCTTGGGTTGTTTGATGAGGGCGCGCGCGATGGTGATGCGCTGGCGTTCGCCGACGGAGAGACGGCTGCCGCGTTCGCCGACGATGGTGTTGAAGCGCTCGGGCAGGCGCTCGATGAACGCGAGCGCGTTGGCGGCGCGGGCGGCTTCGACGATTTCGGCTTCGGTGGCGTCGGGGCGGCCGTAGGCGATGTTGGCGCGGATGGTGTCGTTGAAGAGAAGCGGGTCTTGCAGGACGACGCCGATGTTGCGGCGGAGTGAGCGTTGTCGGAGGCGGCGGAGATCGCGACCGTCGATCCGCACGACGCCCTCGAGCGGATCGTAGAAGCGCATCAAGAGCGCCATGAGGGTGGTTTTGCCGGAACCGCTGGGGCCGACGATGGCGATGGTTTCGCCCGGCGCGGCGGTGAAGGAAATGTTGTCGAGCAGCGGCCGGCCGGATTGTTCGTAGCGGAAGGAGACGTTGGAGAACTCGACGGAGCCGGTGACGTCGGTGACCTCTTCGGCGTCGGGCGCGTCGCCCAGATGTTCCTGCACGTCGAGGATCGCGAAAATCTCGTCGAGGGAGACGGACGCTTTCTTGATGGTTTGATAGATGCCCGTGAGACCTTGGACGGGTCCGAAGAGGCCGCCGACATAGCCCAGGAAGGCAACGAGTGTGCCGACGGTGATGCCGCCGCGAATGACGATGATGCCACCGACGAAAATTGCGGCGATGCGCGCGAGCGCGACGAGAAGATTGCCCGCTGCGCCGAAGCCGGAGTCGGTCCGGACGCCGCGAATGACGGTGCGGTTGGCGGCGGCGACATCGCTGAGGAAGCGTTGCTTCTCCATATCTTCCATGGCGAAGCTCCGCACGGTGACGATGCCGGAAAGGACCTCGTTGAAACGGGAATAGATTTTGGCCCATTGATCGAGGAGCGCGCGTTCGCGGCGGGTTTGCTCGGGCGTGGCGGCGGCGGCGATGAGCGCGGGAAGCGGCGCGAAAGCGAGGACGAGGAGGGCGAGCCGCCACTCGAGCTTCAGCATCACGATGACGGAAAGCACGAGGTAGACGATGGCGGGCAGGACTTGAAAGAGGATCTGGGTGATGGCGCCGATGAAGCCCTGGATGCTGCGGTCGAGGCGCGTGATGATGGCACCCACGCCCTCGCTGCGCTGCATGCGCAGCGGCATGCTATGGAGGCGACCGACCGTGGCTTCGAGCAACGTGAAGTGGATGCCGAGGCGGGTTTGCCACGTGAGCCAGTTGGTGACGCTGGTGACACCCTCACGAATGAAGGCGAGGAGCAGAAGCAGTCCTACGCCTGTGAGCAGGACTTGATTGACCGAGGCGGACGAGAGGCCGTCGAAAATGTATTTGAGCGCGAGCGGTTCGGCGGCGCCGACGGCGGAAAGAACCAGCGTCAGCGCGGTGATGAAGATGACGGCGGTGCGATGGGGAGCGGCGAAGCGCAGAGCGCGACGGAGGCGGCCGCCGGTGGGAGGAGTCGACGACAGAGGGCTTGGAGCACCAGCGGAAACGGACACGAGAAACGGAACGTGAAAGGTGAGGAAGGACGGAGGAGGGAAGTGTCATACATTATATGACACTTCACGGGCTGCGCGGGGAATGGGGGCGGAGGAATTTGGCGGAGTCGGTGGGAGGGCGGGTGAAGAGGGAGGAAGGGAGTGCGAGCGATGGAGGACGGGCGCCTGGGGAGCGGCCGGTGGCGGCGAGGAGTTCTTCGCGCGACGAGGAGGAGAGTGGCGCGGGATGAGGGGCAGGGGTGCAGAGATAAACCTCGTGTCCTGGCCGACCGGATACGTGGAGACCGGCGCTGCGAAGCATTGCCTCGATGCAGGCATGGTTGGGCGCCCACCAGTTGGTGGGATCTCCCGCGAGGGACTTCTCGATGAAAGCCATCTTGGGCCAGCCGGGGGCGTGCATGGCTTCGCGGTGATCGAAATCGAGGTCGTCGGGCGGCGTGGCCACTTCGTCGCCGGGGAGCGTGAGGGTTTGGAAGACGAGGAGGCGCGAGGTTTTTTCGGCGACGAGATCGAGGGCGAGCAGCGGGTGTCGCAGGTGGTAGAAAACGCCCATGAAGAGGACCAGGTCGAAAGAGACGTCCCAGTGTGCGAGGTCGTAGACCTGCGCTTGATGCAGATCGATGCGGTCAGCGAGATCGAAGCGATCGACGACCCAGCGGGCTTGTTGGAGGAAATGAGGATCGTGATCGATGGCGACGACGTGGGCGCCGCGCCGGGCGAGTTCGACGCTGTAGAAACCGGAGTTGCAGCCGATGTCCAAGGCGGTCCAGCCATTGAGATCGCTGGGGAGGTGCGCCGCGATTTCGCGCCATTTGTAGGAAGGAAAATCGCCGAGCGGATGCGCGGGGGCCGTTTCGGTGCCGTCGGGGAGATGGACGTTGTGGAACCACGGCGCGAATTGCGCGGCTTCGGTCGCGAGACCGGCGGCGGGGGAGTCGGTGTGGGTCATGAAACGCGCCGGGTTCATGTCGCGGGGGAGAGATGAGAGGAGACGAACAAAGTTTGCGCACCGACGTTACGCGAGCGGATGGGATGGTTGGAGGCTTCCATCAGGTAGGCTTCGAGCTCCATGGCGCGGTGAGCGGCGGTGTGTTGGGCGAGCACGCGACGCTGGGCGGCGCGGCCAATCTCGGCGGCGGCGGAAGGAGAGAGATCGCGGAGGATTCGATCGACCTCGTTCTCCGAGTGGGCGAGAAGAATTTCGTGGCCGGGCGTGAAGAAGTTTTCGAGGCCCGGCCAGTAGTCGCTGACGATGGGCGTTCCGCAGGCGGCGGCTTCGAAGAGCCGGACGCTGGGCGACCAACCGGCGGCGATCATGTCGGCGCGCGTGAGATTGAGCGTGAAGCGCTGGCAGTTGTAGAAGTGGCGGTGTTGCGTGGGCGGAAGATGCTCCACGCGTTGGACGTTGGCGGGCCACGCGATCGAAGAAGGATATTGCGGGCCGGCGACGATGAAGCGGCGGCGGCGAGAGCGGCGGGCGGGTTCGAGCAAGAGGCGCTCGAGCGAAGGCTGGCGGTCGACGCTGTAGGTGCCGAGGTATCCGAGAT
The DNA here is from genome assembly GCA_023391285.1 of Verrucomicrobiota bacterium. Classification (GTDB taxonomy): domain Bacteria; phylum Verrucomicrobiota; class Verrucomicrobiia; order Opitutales; family Opitutaceae; genus Opitutus. Next base: position 65,177 of record JAEWBF010000066.1, on the reverse strand, counting down.
CCCACGACACATTGACGGCGGGTTCGCGGTAGTAGGCGTGGGGGTCGACGGCGCAGTAAAGCGCGCGCGCGGCGGGTGAATGCCAGCGGCGTTCGAGCTCTTGCAGCGTGGGCCCGCCGGTGAAGGAGAGATAGACGCGGTAGCGGGCGATTTGATCGGCGGAGAGGTAATCGGTTTTTCCGCGGCGGAGAGCAGCCAGGGTGATGGGGGTGTCGATATCGTAGAACGCGGTGACGCCGGTGGCGTGTTCGAGGACGAGATTTCCGACGTCGATACCGTCGGGGACGTAGGAGCCGACGATGACGGCGTCCGCGTCGCGGATGTCGGTAAGGTGGCGGTGTTCCAGTTCCTCGAGGGAGGTGTAGAAGTGCAGGTGGACGCCCGGGAGTTCGACGAGGTCGCGGTTGTCGGCATACCAAGGGACGTCGCGTTCAAGGAAGTGGACCTCGTGACCGCGGAGGGAAAGCTCGCGCAGGAGCCCGCGGTAAGTGGTGGCGTGGCCGTTGCCCCAGGAGGAGCTGAGCGAGAGGCCGAGAACGATGATTTTCATGGGGCGGCGTCAGCGATGTTCGGCCACTTGCCGAGGCTCGCGGCGTTCCTGGTTCGCTCGCTGGCTTTCGGAGCTGCGAGTGAAATGTCCGGCGAGGACCTGCTCGAGTTGTTGGGCGCGGTGGGCGTAGGTGTGGTTGGCAAGGACGCGGGAGCGGGCAGCTTCGCCGATGGCGTGAGCGCGGGCGGGAGTGAGCGTCTCGAGATGGCGGGCGACGTCGGCGCCATTGTGGGCGACGAGGACCTCGCGATCCGGTTCGAGGAAGAGATCGAGACCGCTCCAAGCGTCCGACATGAGGCAGGCACCTGCGCCCGCGGCTTCAAAGACCCGCGTGGGCGGCGAGAATCCGTAGCGGGCCATCGAGGCGCGGTTGATGTTGAGGACGGCGGTGGGGGTGCGGTTGAAGGCGTTGTGATCGCGAGTGTAAACGTGGCCCGCGTAGGCGACGTTCGGCGGAAGCGGGCGATCGCCCCAGCCGCTGCCGCCGAGGAGGAATTTGCGTTGAGGGAGCAGTTCTGCGGCGCGGAGGAAGAATTCTTCGACGCGCGCTTCGCGATCGGGAAGGCGGTTGCCGAGGAAGCCGAGATCGCTCGTGAAACGCGGATCGGCGGCGACGGGAAAGTGCGTGTGCGGATCAAGGGCGTTGTAGATCGACACGCAAGCCGCGGCGCCAAGCGCTTCGTAAGCGGAGACGACGGGATCGCCGCCGCCGTAGGTGAGAATCAAATCGTAGCGCGGGATGAGCGGACGAAACGGATCGCCAAAGTTGCTTTGAACGCGGTCGAGCGTGGCGGGGGCGTCGACGTCCCAGAAGGCGACGAGGGTGCCCGGACGTTTCAAGTCGAGGACGGCGGCTTCGAGGAGTTCGTCGTAAACGCCGACGCCGCTTGCTTTGACGACGAGGTCGGCTCCGCGCGCGTGTTCGAGGGCTTCGAGAGCGGAGTAGTTGGAGTCGCCGCGATAGACGACGACCTCGGCCCAATCGGGATCGGGCATGTCGCGGTGCTTTTGGCGATCGTAGGCGTCGGGCTCGAAGAAGGTGACGCGGTGGCCGCGTTCCGCGAGGGCGCGAATGAGGCCGCGGTAGTAGGTGGCGGCGCCGTTCCAGAAAGCGGAGACGAGAGAGGAGCCGAAGAAGGCGATGCGAAGGGGTTTCATGATGCGGCGAAGGCGCTACGGATGAGCGCAGGAGAGGGGACGGCGACCGGAGTGACCTCGGCGAGGCGACGGCGTTTCTTGGGGACCGGCGCGGAGACAAGGTCGTCGAAAATGTTGAGGAGCTCGTCGACGCGGTGGGCACAGGTGTGTCGCGCGCGGATGGATACGAGGCCGTGCCGGGCGAGCTGGCTGCGCTGACGCTGGCTGGCGAGGAGCGACTCGAGCTGTTTGGTCATCTCGCGGCCGGTGCGGACGGAGAGGAAATCGTCGGAGGAGAAGAGGCGTTCGGTGTCGCGCCACGGCGAGCAGACCAGCGGGATGCCGCAGGCGAGAGCTTCGAAAGGGCGGATCGTGGGGATGCCGGGAAGCGCTTTGACGTAGGGCCGGCGGGGGACGTGGACGGTGAGCTTGAAGCGGGAGAAGACCTCGGGGACTTCGAAGTTGGGCAGCCAGCCGCCGTAGGAGATGCCGGCGTCGGCGAGCGCATCGAGCGCGTGTTGGGGATAGCGCACGCCGTAAACGCGGGCTTTGAGGCCGAGGGTTTTGATGGGCCCGAGGAGGAATTCCTGGAGTTCTTCGGTGCGTTCGTCGTCGCCCCAGTTGCCGATCCAAACGAGGTCGCCCTCGAGGGCGGAAGGTTCGACCGGGCGGAAAACGCGCGTGTCGGCGGCTTCGTGCCAAGTCCAAGCGCGATCGACGATGCCCTCGCGCAGGTAGAGGTCGCGGAGAACGTTGCCGTAGGCGAGAACGCCATCGTAGTGGCGAAGGTCATACGCGCGCATGCTGGCGCGGTCGGTGACGAGCCGGTGGTGAGTGTCGTGGAACAGGGCGACAAAGCCGTGACGGCGGCGGGCATGGCCGATCCGCTTGACGAGTTCGGGCGAGTTCCACTCGTGAACGATGACGAGGTCGGCGTCCTCGACGGCTTCGTCGAGATCGAAGGACGCGAGATTGTAAGGGACGTTTTTGAGGAGGGGGTAGGCGGCGTGGAAGCGACGGATGGGGCTTTCGCCGTGTTCTTCGCGGAGGTTTTTTGCGCTCCAGCCGTCGGCCGGCTCGTAAACGAGGACCTCGTGGCCGCTCGCGATGAGCTCTGTGGCGTAACCGCGGAGAAAGTGGGCGTTGCCGTGATTCCAATCGGAAATCAGCGAGTGGTAGAAAAGACGGATTTTCATGCAAAAGAGGTGAACGCGGCGGCTTGGCGGCGCGCGGGCGTCAGCAGCGAGGCGTAGGCGGTGAGATAGGACTCGGTCATGCGCTCGACGGTGAAGCGGGCGGCGCGGCGGCGGGCGAGGGTGCCGAGGGCTTGCACGCGGTAGGGGTCGTCGATGAGGTCGGCGAGTTCCTGGTGGAGGGCGCGGACGTCGTTCGCGGGGACGAAGGAGGCGGCACCGGACCAGATTTCGCGCAGGCTCGGGATGTCGCCGAGAACGAGGGCGCAGCCGCGTAGTGCCGCTTCCAGGACAGAGAGACCGAAAGGTTCGTAGCGGGCGGGAAGCGCGTAGATGGATGCTTCGGCGTATTCGCGGTCGAGTTCGCTGCTGGAGCGGCGCCCGAGGAATTCGGCATTCGGGTAAGACGCGTTGAGCGCGGAGGAGCTTCCGTGCGGAGCGCGAGTGTCGCCGGCGATGCGAACGGGCCACGGAAGCTTCGCGGCGGCGGCGGCGAGGGTGGTGGCGTTTTTGGCTTCGTCCCAGAGCCGGCCGACCGAGAGGATGGACGACTGTTTGGCCGGAGACCGGGAGGTGGCGGGGAGATCGCGGCCGTTGTAGATCACGCGCGCTTCGCAGGAGAAGCCGTAGTTGCGGAGCAAGGATGCGAGCATCGCGTGCGACGGCGCGACGATCATGTGAGCTTGATCGAGGCCGAGGCGAACGGCGGTGTGGTAGCGGGCCCAAGTGGGCGGCGGCGGGGTGTTTTTGACGGCGCGCCACCACGAGATGACACACGAGTGGGCGACGACGAGTTTCGGAGCGTCGAACGGGAGGGCGCCGTGGGCGTAGCCGTTGAGGTGAATGAGATCCGGCTGGTGTTCCCGCTCGAGTGAAAGGAGCCAGTCGCCGGCGGCGGTGACGTCGGACCACGGGTCGTCCATCCATTCGAGACGGAAATCGCTTTCGTGGAGTTCCACGGCGTCGCCGAGTGTCTCGAGTTCGGCGCGCTGGTCGCGTGACACCGGCGCGCCCATCGTGGCGAGGATGATGTGCACGCCGTGAGCGGCGAGGCCGCGGGCGAGATCGAGGGCGTAAGTCCAGACGCCGCCGACGGTATCGGCGGTCATGAGCACGCGCAGCAGCGGGCGAGGAAAAGGATGCGTGGTCATATCAAATCGCCTGCAAGCAGGCCCCTACATTTCGCGGCCGTAGAGACGGTCGAGGGTATCGGCGACGAGCTGGAGGTGTTTGATCGAGGGGTCGTAGGAAGGCGCGAGCGAGAGCTGGCGCGTCCAAGCGACCGCGGCGCGCCCGCCCCAGTCGTCGGGCGGGGTGGCGAGCGATTGGCGGGAGCGGTCGGGCAGGAACTTTTCCGCGACGAAGTCGAAGAAGGAGCCGTTGACGTTGTGGAAGGTGGCGCCGGCTTTGGTGCCGAAGAAGGTGGCTTCGATGCGGGCGTCGCAGCCCGCGGGCGCGCGCCAGGAGCAGGCGAGTTGGATGGAGACGCCGGAGGCGGTGGTGAGCTGGCCGGCGGCGTAATCTTCGACGGTGTTCGATTCGCGGGCGTTCTGTCCTTTGGCGAGGAGCTGGCCGACGGCGTTTTCGACGGCGGGGTAGTCGAGGCACCAGAGAGCGAGATCCAGAAGATGGATACCGAGATCGAGCAGGCAGCCGCCGCCGGCGAGAGCGGGATCGTAGAACCACGGTTTGTCCGGGCCGTAGGCGTTGTGGAACACGAGCTCGATCGCGTAGATCTCGCCGAGATCGCCCTGGCGAATGAGCCGGCGGATGTGCTGCATGCCGGAGGTGAAGCGGTAAGACAGATCGACGCCGAGCAGACGATCGGCGTCGTGGGCGGCGGTGATGACCTCGCGCGTTTCGGCGCCGGTGCGGGCGAGGGGTTTTTGGCAGAAGACGGATTTTCCCGCGCGAAGGGCGGCGATGGATTGGGCGGCGTGGTGGGCGTTGGGGGTGGCGATGACGATGCCGTCGAGGTCCATCGCGAGGAGGTCCTCGAATTGGGAAACGATATCGGCGTCGGGCGCGTGTTTCACGGCCTCGGCGACGCAGGCGGCGGAGGGGTCGGCGATGGCGCAGATTTCGGCCAGGCCGCTCGCGCCAATGGCTTCGAGGCGGTGGCGGCCGATCCAGCCGACGCCGGCGAAGCCGAGCTTCGGCGTGCGCCGGAGCGTGGGGCGGACGGAGACGAAGGTTTCGGATCCGGCGGCGGGCATGGCAAAAGGGCTCAGCGGGAGCGAAGAGGCGGATGGAGCGGAATGACACACCCCGCCCTGACGGGCACCCCTCTTGATAGAGGGGACTCGGAGGGGCGGGCGCGGAGAGTGAGTCGCGGGGACTTCGGGAGGCGGATGCGGAGGGTGGGTCGCGCGGATGGTGTTTTCATCGTTCGTAGGTGATGAGGGCTTTGAGGAAGCCGTCGTGCCGGTCGCGCATTTGGTCGAGGGCGGCGGGGAGCTCGTCGAAGGCGAAGCGGTGGGTGTAGAGCGGGGAGGGATCGAGGCGGCCCTCGGCGACGGCGGCGGCGGCGGCGGCCATGCCTTCGACGTAGGTCAGCGGGTCGCGTTCGTGGGCGTTGATGACGTCGAGACCGCGCCAGTTCCAAAGCTGCATGTTGACGGTGCGGAGGCCGTCCTGGTGATAGCCGGCGATGATGAGTTTGCCGCGTTCGGCGGTGAGTTCGGTGGCGAGATCGAGCGGGGCTTGGAGGCCGGTGGCTTCGATGACGCGTTCGCAGCCGTGGCGGTCGGAGAGACGTTTGACCTCTTCGATGGTTTGCCAGGTGTCGTCCAAGCCGAGTGCGACGGATGCGCCCATGCGTTGAGCGATGTCGCGGGCGAAGGCGCGACGGGAGATCGCGTAAACGCGCGCGCCGGCGCGCGCGACGAGCTGCGTGAGCAGGGCGCCGAGAAAACCGAGTCCGACGATGGCGACATGCTGGCCGGGCTGGATGTCGCAACGCTTGAAGACGTTCATCGCGCAACCGAGTGCCTCGCCGGGAAACGGCTGCGCGGCGAGGGCGGGCGGCAGCGGAACGACTTCGGACGCTTTGCAGATGTCGTATTCGGCGAAGGCGTTTTGGGAGAGCGCGGCGACGCGATCGCCGACTTGGACGTGGGTGACGCCGTCGCCGACGGCGTCGATCACGCCCCAGCCCTCGTGGCCGGGTTTGCCGGCGGGGAGAGGGTAGGTGAACCAAGGGCGGCCCTCCCAGACGGGCAAGTTGGAGCCGCAGACGCCGCAACCATCGAGGCGGACGCGAACGTGGCCCGGCGGCGGGTGCTCGAGGGGACGGTCTTCGAACGTGAAGTGGCCGGGGCCGGAGAGGATGGCGGTGCGGTAGTGGGCCGGACGCATCGGGTTCTCGGTTCAGGAGTTCGCGTTCCGAGTTTCGGGTCGGATCAGACAGTGAGGCCGCGGGCGGCGAGTTCGTTGCGGGCGTCGGCGAAATGGCTTTCGACGATCTGGCCCTCGAGCCACTCGGCGAGTTCGGTGAGGCCGTTTTCGAACGACACTTGAGGTTGGTAGCCGAGGACCTCGCGCGCGCGGGAGATATCGGCGAAGCAATGCCGGATGTCGCCCACGCGGTAGCGCGCGGCGATCTCGGGCTCGATATCCTTATTTAGGATACGCGAGAGGCGTTCGGCGATTTCGAGGATGGTGAAGTTGCGACCACTGCCGACGTTGAAGATCTGGTCGGCGGCGTGGGGGGATTCGAGGGCGAGGCGGCAGGCGCGGGCGATGTCGCGGACATTGACGAAATCGCGGCGTTGGTGGCCGTCTTCGAAGACGACGGGCCGGTTGTTGCTGAGCAGTTGGGACGCGAAAATGGCGAGGACGCCGGTGTAGGGGTTGGAGAGGGACTGCCGCGGGCCGTAGACGTTGAAGAAACGGAGCGCGGCGGTGGGGATGCCGTAGGCGCGGCCGACGAGGAGGCACATGCGCTCCTGGTCGTATTTGGAAAGCGCATACACGGAGGCGAGATTCGGCTCCTTGGTTTCGGGCGTGGCGACAGGTGTAAGTTGTCCGTCGTCAGGATCCTGGAGCTCCCATTCGCGGGCCTTGAGCTGCTCTAGTGAACGCATGGGGCCGGGGACGAGGGTGCCGTCGGCGCGGCGGTAGAGACCCTCGCCGTAGATGCTCATGGATGAAGCGACGACGAGGCGCTCGACCGGCCGCTTGAGCAGGGCTTCGAGCAGGATGGCGGTGCCGGCGTTGTTGGTGGCCGTGTAAACGTGGATGTCATACATGCTCTGGCCGACGCCGACTTTGGCAGCGAGGTGGAAGACGGCGTCGACGCCGTAGAGCGAATCGTGAACGATTTCGGGATCTTCGACGTGACCGCGGAGGAGTTCGACGTCGGGATCGAGATAGGCGGGGCGCTGGGCGTTTTCGCCGTGGACTTGGGGGCAGAGCGGATCGAGGACGCGGACGCGATAGCCCGCCCGGAGAAGTTCGTCGGCGAGGTGAGAGCCGATGAAACCGGCGCCGCCGGTGATGAGAATACGTTTAGACATATACGAAGATGGGTGCTGAGGGTTGGGCGCCGAACGAGGAACAGACCTCCGGTTGCTCGATTCGGCTGCCGCGCGGAGAGGCGCGCGGGGAGGGCGCAATGGGAGGCGAGCGGCGACTCGCGCGTGCCGGCTAGGGCGGTTCAGCGCAAAGCCGTTGCGGCGCTCGGAAATGATAAGTCATGTGCGACAAAGTAGCTGCGGAGGTGTGGAGCTGCCATCGGGCCGGCTTACGGACACTGCTCAGGTATTGCAGCGACGCGGGATGCTTTGAGATTCCGGCCACGCGTGTGGGAGAAAGTCCGCCGGAAGGAGTGGCAGAATTCTTTGGGGCGGCGGCGGCGGGAGCGGCGGGCGAGGGAACGCGCGGCGTTTGGCGGAATCTGGATGAAGGCGTCGTGCGACCCTCGAGGGAAATCTTGTGCGACGATTACCTATGACATCAACCAAGCGGAGGGAGAATTCCGGGGGAGGGAACGGCGAAGGCAACGGGACAGTGCGGCCGCCGGATCCGGAATCGATCGAAGCGGCGCGAGAGGCGGGATTGAAATATGTGAACGATGATCTGCCGGGGATTGCCCGCGTGATGGCGGGGACGCGCGTGAGTTACCGCGGGCCGGACGGGAAAGCGGTGAAGGACCGTGATACGCTCATGCGAATCAAGCGCCTCGCGATTCCGCCGGCGTGGACGGAGGTATGGATTTGTCCGTGGCCGAACGGACACATTCAAGCGACGGGCCGCGACGTGCGCGGACGAAAGCAGTATCGGTATCATCCGGATTGGTCGGCGGTGCGCGATGGCGCCAAGTTCGAACGGATGATCGCGTTTGGAAAAGCGCTGCCGCGCATTCGGAAGCAGGTGGCAAAGGATCTGGCGCGGCGGAAGTTGGATCGGGAGAAGGTGCTGGCGGCGGTGGTGCGGTTGTTGGAGACGACGCTCGTGCGCGTGGGCAACGAGGAGTATGCGAAGCAGAACCGATCGTTTGGGCTGACGACCATGCGCGACCGGCATGTGCGTGTAAGGGGCGGACGGATGCGATTCGATTTCCGGGGGAAGAGCGGCAAGCGGCATGAGATCGACCTGCACGATGCTCGGCTGGCGGCGATCGTGCGGCGGGCGCAGGAGTTGCCCGGGCAGGATTTGTTTCAGTATCTCGACGCCCACGACGAGCCGCAGAAAATTGGATCGAGCGATGTGAACGAATATTTGCGAGAGATCGCCGGCGAAGAGTTTTCGGCGAAAGATTTCCGCACGTGGGCGGGCACGGTGCTGGCGGCGGTGGCGCTGCGGGAATTGGAGAAGGCTGAAACGAAGGCGCAGACGAAAAAGAATTTAGTGCAGGCGGTGGAAGCCGTCGCGCAGCGGCTCGGCAACACCCCGGCGGTGTGCCGCAAGTGCTACATTCATCCCGTGGTGTTGGAGAGTTATCTCGATGGTTTGACGATCGAGCGGGTGAAGGAGAAAGCGCGGGCGCTGGCGGCGAACAAAAACGGGGGGGCGATGCGCGCGGAGCTGAACGACGAAGAGCGAGCGGTGCTGGGGTTCTTGCAGCGGAAGCTGCCGACGACGACGGAGCGGTTGGCGGCGTCGATCAAGACGGAGAAGAAGAAGCGCGGGCGTGGGTGAAGGTGCGCGGGCGGCGGGGGCAGAGACGGCGGGGTCGGGAGCCCCCGCCCTACATTCCGGACTTTAGAGCGAAGCGATGGCTTCGATCTGATCGGCGAGGCGGGCGACGATGCGGTGGGCGGCGTGAAACTGGCCGTGGTGCTGCGCGCGTTCGTCGACGAAGCTGTCCGACGCCAAAGGCGAGAACCGGACGATTTCGGCCGGCGTTTCGGAAGCGGACATGCGCGTCTCTGCGAGGGAAGCGGGCGCTTCGGGAAATCGAATGATATTCGCCGAGATGTGCATGAAGCGGACGCCGCGGAAACTGCCGGTGCGCCGGAGCCGAGTCAAACTCCGGGAAAGTGCGTAGGATCAGGTGAATGCCTTAGAGCGATTTAGCGGTGCGAAAACAGGGGAGGTCGTGTCACTCGGGCACTTCGTAGATTTCGACGAGGGCGACGCCGGTGGTGTTGTTGGCGCCGGCGACGTGGACGGTGTAGAGACCCGGCGCGAGAGTCATGAGAAGTGCGGCGTCTTTGCTGCCGGGTTGGAGGTGGAAGGCGCCGGTGGTGGTTTCGGCGGCGGAGACCGCGGCGGCAGCGGTGGCGTCGGCGCTCCAGTTGTCGTTTTGCGCGATTTCGTCGGAGCGGCGGAACACTTTCAGGACGGGATCGGCGAGGGGGCCGGCGACGCCTTGTGCGGCGAGACCGGGGCCGACACCGCGGATCAGGACTTTCTTGGGCGCGTTGCCGGTGATGACCAGGCCGCCGATGAGGACGTTTTCGCCGGTGCCGACTTCGCCGCGCGTGGAGATGTCGATCAGGCGTTGATACTCGGCTTGGGGATTCTCCGACGCGTCGTAGATCTCGGCGAGTGCGACGCCTTCGCCGCCACTGACGTGCACGGTGTAGGCGCCGGGTTGCAGCGTGGCGACGAGGATGGCGTCCTTGCTGCCGGAGGTGACCGCGAAGGCGCCGACGCGTTGCGCGACGGCCGCGATATCGGCGGGGTTGGCGTTGGAGCCCCAGTCGTTGTTTTCGGCGATGATCGTCGAGCCTTTGAAGACGCGGATCTGCGGATCGGTGAGGGCGCCGGTGACGCCGAGCGGAACGAGCGAGGGGCCGATCGCGCGGATGAGGACTTGCTTCGGTTGGGAGCCGCCGATGACCAGGCCGGAGATCAAGATTTTTTCACCGGAGCCGACGCGACCGCGGGAGGAGAGACCGACCAAACGATCGGTGCGTGCGGTGCGGGTTTCGAGGCCGGCGAAGCCGATCGGGCTTTGATTCGGAATGATGATCGTGCCGGCGACGGTGGTCGTGGAGGCGTCGACGGCACCTTGAAGTGTGACGTTAGACGCTTGGAGTTGGAAGGAGCCGTTGGAGCCGAGCGTCGCGGAGCCGCCGACGGTGAGGGTCGGCGTGATCGCGAGAACGAGGACGTTGTTGTTTGAGCCGACGATCGAGTAGACGGTGCCTTGATTTGTTTCGAGGGCGCTGGAGCGGTAAAGACCCGAGGCGTCGGCGGAGGGACCCGTGGGCGGCTCGACTTCGGTCGTGAAGCTGTAGCCGGTGCCCTCGACTGCGCCGGAGAGGGTCGTGCCGATGATCTGGCCGCGGAGGGTCAGTGTGCGAAGGGTCGGCGACGTTTGCGTAATCGTCCCGGTGAAGCGGTCGTCGGCGTCGAGGGTGAACGTCACCAATTCGTTGATACCGATCGCCGGAGCGACGATGAGGAGCGAGCCGGTGTCGGAGTGAGCGGGAAGCACCGCGGCGATGTCGCCGACTTTCGCGTTGCCGTCGGTGAGTGCGTGGACGCGAGCGTCGTCGGCGCGAGTGAGCGGTTGGCTGGAGCTCGAGAAGAAGCTGCCGAAGAAGATCAAGTCGTCGACGGCGGAAACTTCGAAAGAGCGGGTGACGTTGGGGGCGGCTTGATAGAGATCGTTGCCGGATTGGGAGGCACGGATGGTGACAGAGCCGGGCGAACCGAGAAGGGTTACGGTTTTGCCGGAAAGTTGTGCCGGGCTTCCGGATACAATCGTGAAGGTGACGGGGAGACCGGAGGTCGCGGTGGCGCTTAAGTCGAAGGGGCCATCGGTGGTGAGGCGATCGGGGAGCGAAGCGAAGGTGATCGTTTGCGCGAGCTTCGAGGAGTTGATCGTGCGATCGGCGAATGCGGCTTCGTAATCTTGCGTCTGGGGAACCGCGGCGCGGACGACGACGGAGCCGGTGCCGTTGATGGCGAGCGTGGAGCCGGAGAGCGTCGCGCTGCCGGAAAGGAGCGTGAAGGTGACGGGCGAGCCGGAGGTGGAACTGGCGGCGAGCGTGACGGATTGGTTGGGCGGCACGTTGCCGGGGTCGGCGAAGGTGATCGTCGGCGTCGCGCGGGTGATTGTGAGTGTGCCCGAAGCAGTTGCGGTGTGCGTGCCGTTGTTGATCGTCGCGGCAACGGCGTAGGTGCCGGCGTTGGTCGGAGCAGTGGCGTTGCCGTCGTAGGTGATTGTGACGGGAAGACCGGCGGGGGTCGGGGTGGCGCTCGCGGATTTGGGTGAACCGTTGTAGGTGTGCGAGAGGTTGCCGAGCGCGATGGAAGCGTTGGCGGTGTTTACGGTGAGCGTGATGTCTTTCGTGGCGGTCCCGGCGGCGTTCGTCGCTTTGAGCGTCACGGCGAAGGTGCCCGTTTGAGTTGGCGCGCCGGAGATCGTGGCACCGTTGCGCGTGAGACCGGGTGGCAGGCCGGTGGCGTCGTAGCTGGCGATGTCGATGGGGCTCGTCGCGTCGATATTGAAGGAGAGCGTCGAACCGTAGGTCGCGGGCGCGGGGTTCGTGTTGTTGATGGTCGGCGCGGTGGCGGGCGTGAGCGTGACGGCGGTGGGCGTGACGGTTTGGCGGCTGCCGGAGAAGCGCACGATCACCGACGAGGCGAGGGAGGCGTTCGATGTAAGGTTTGACGGATACGATGCGGTGAAGGTGAACGACGCGTCTTGCGGGATCGACACGTAGGCCCACTCGAGCGTGCCGGTCTGGCCGGGAGTCGGCTTGACGTCGGGTTCGCCGGTGCCGCCCGTGTAGGACCAGCCCGCGGGGAGCGTGACTTCCCAGCCGATCGCGGACGTGTCGCCGGGATAACCGGCGACATTCGCGGTGAATGTCGCGGTGCCGCCGCCAGGCAACAGATAGGCGCTCGTGGGCGTCAGCGTGGCGGTGGCGCCACCAGCGGCGTGGAGCGAGGCCGCAACGAGAGCGGCAAATGCGGAAAAGGTGAGGCGCAGGAAGTTCATGGCGCGAGAAAGATTAATTGGGAGGATGGTTCAGGATTTGACGGACGCCCCGGGCGCGAAGCCGTCTTCGGTTTCGGATTCCGTGCGGTGGTAGGCGCCGGTGCGGGTCGTCCCCTCCCGGGTGTTGTAGAGTTCGATCACGCGGGTCAGCTCGAGCAGGCTGAGCCGTCCGTCCTGGTTTGTATCCGCGGAATGGTGACTCGCGATCGTGCCCGTGCCGGCGGCAAAACCATCTTCGGTGGTCGCGTCGGTGTGGTAAGCCCCGGTGCGGGTGGTGCCGTCGCGCGTGTTGTAGAGCTCGATCACGCGCGTGAGCTCAAGGAGGCTCAGGCGCCAGTTCTGATCCGTGTCGGCGGAGTGATATCCGAGTGCGCGAGCGATTTGAATTTGGTAGGTTGTCGTGGCGATGCCGTCCTGAGCGGTGACCACCACGTCGATCGTGTTTGCACCGGGTGCGAGATCGATGGGAGCGCTGGGCGTGCCGGACGCGGTGGCCTGTCCATTCACCGTGAGGGTGGCGCCCGATTGCGCCACGGTGGCCGTGGCCGCCACGGAGGCCGTCGAATAAGGCACACTCGCCGTGTAAGCGGCGGTGCCGGGGGCGAAGGTGGGCGACAACGTGCCGGCACTCAACGTCAGCGACGCAAGGGCGGAGTTCGAGCCGGGCGCGCGCGTGACGTTGATTGTGTAGGTCTTCGTGGTGCCGTCTTGAGCGGTGACGAGGACGCTGGCTGTGTTCGCACCGACATTAAGAGCTATAGCCCCGCTCGCATTGCCGGAGGTCACGTTTGTGCCGTTGACCTTCACGGTGGCGGTGCTGTCGGCGGGGGTGGGTGTGACCGTGATGCTTGTGGTCGCGTGAGTGACGCCGGCCGCGTAGCTCGTCGTGTTCGACGCGAATGCAGGCGAAAGCGTCCCTGCACTGACGGCGAGGGCGGATAGGTCCGCGTTGGAGCTGGCGGCGCGCGTGACGACGATCGTGTAAGTCTTCGTCGTGGTGCCGTCCTGCGCGGTGGTGGTGACGGTGATGGTGTTGGCGCCGACGTTGAGCGCGATGGCTGCGGTAGCGTTACCGGATGCGACGGCGACGCCGTTGACCTTCACGGTCGCGGTGGCTTCCGCGAGCGTTGGCGTGATCGTGACGCTCGTGCTGGCGTGCGCTACGTTGGCGGTGTAGCTGGTCGTGCCGGACGCAAATGCGGGCGTGAGTGTGCCCGTGCTGAGCACGAGGTTCGACAGATCGGCGTTCGAATTCGGCTGGCGTGTGATCGTGGCCGTGTAGGACTTGGTCGTGGCGCCGTCCTCAGCGGTGACGGTCGTGGTGATTACGTTTTCGCCGACGTTCAGGTTGATGGACCCGCTGGCTGCGCCCGATGCGGTCGCAGAGCCGTTGACGGTCATGGTGGCATTCGCATCGGCGGTCGCGGCGGTGACGGTGACGCTGGTAACCGAGTTCGCGACGGTCGCCGTGTAGCTGGTCGTGCCGGACGCGAACACGGGCGAGAGCGTGCCGGAACTCAGCGCGAGCGACGAGAGGTTCGCGTTGCTCGCTGCGTCGCGATACGAAACGACGGAGACGTCGTCGATTGCCCAGCCCTCGAGCGCGACGGCGTTGTCGGTCGAGAGGTGGAAGTTGAGGCGAATGGTTTTGCCGGCGAACTCGCTGATGACGGCCTGGTGAACGCCCCAGCCGGCAGATTTCTCGATGGTTAACCCAAGGGAGCCGACACCTTCGTCTCGCATGGTGGGTCCGAGCCAGCGCCAAACAATGCGACTCGAACCTGCGCCGCCGACTTCTTCCACTTCCACGTAGGCGGTCGTGGTGCTCGCGTCGGCGAGCTGGTATTTCATGGCCCACGAGAGGTGCACCGGAGCGGAAGCGCCGACGTTCGTGAGATCGATCGCAGGAGACGTCAGGGTTTGACTGCTGGTCGTAGCGTAGTTGCCAGCGAGGTCCGTCACCCACGCCTGGGTGCCGCTATGAGCCGAGTCGATGACCGAACCTACGGGAATGCCGTGGGCCCATTCGTCATTTGTTCCCGAGTGGGTGAAGCCGCCATCGGTCGTGTTGAAGTCGGCTTCGAGGTGAGGCACGCGAACGTCTCCGGTCGAGAGCGGCGCGTCCTCGGCGATGATGAGGCTCCAGCCGTTCAACGTAAACTCGTCGCCATCTTGGTCGCGATCGCGGATAGTGAGCTTCCAATCTCCTTTTGCGTCCTGTCCCGAGAACCAGCTCAGGCGCGAGTGCCGGTCCGGCTTCAGCGTTACGCCGAAGAGATTGCTCATTTCCGGGGGGATGTTCGCGGCATCCGGCTCGAAGCTGATGGCGTAAGCCGCGGCGTCGTCGAGGATGACGTCGATCGCACCGAAGAAGAACCCGTCACCGTGGCGAACCAGGCCAACCGTGCTGCCGTGCGGCGACGTGAGGTGGACATCAAGATTCCTCAAGTCGCCGGCGAGATCATCCGACAAATCGATCGCGACTCTCGCACTGCCGATTCGCCTGCTGTTCTCGATGGTGAGCGTTGAAACCGCCTGGCCGCCGTCGGGAACGATGATGGGTGACGCGCTGCCTTGGTAGGTGGCGACCGCGTGATCCATTGCGCCGGGGAGCACCGTGACGCTGAGCTGGTAGTTCCCCGCTGCAGTGACGGAGCCCACCTCGAAGTAGTAGATGGACGAGCTCTTCGCCGTGAACACCATCGCCTCTGAGCTCGGAGGAGTATCGCTGACCAAATCGCTTCCGTTGATGTAGGAGTCGAAGGGCGGAGTCGGTGCTGTATCTTTCGCGATCGCGAGGTAGCCGTCCCATCCGGTTCCGTCGCGTTCAGGATCGAGGTCCAGGCTGACGAAGACGGTTTGGCCGCCGTGAAGATGAATTGAATACAGGTCCGTCTGAGACGTGTCAGCGAGTGAGCCGGCGACCCAGCCTTCGGCGGTGAGAGATTGGCCGGTCGCACTGGCGTCCGTCTCGGCCATGGGCGTGCCGCTCTGCGAGCGGACGTAGAGCTCGTAGGGGAAGATGATCGCTTCCGGCCGCAGGCACTCGACGACGATGAAATAGGTGCCGTCACTCGGAAGGGTGAGCCCGGCGATGCTCGACGAGGTGGAGCTAAGCCCACCGTCGTCATCGTCGACCTCGAGCACGGTGACGCCGTCGCTGCCGACGACGCGGATCAGCGTGTCGCGGCTGGCGTTCGTCTCATCCGAACTCGCGGTGGTAGCCGTGGCAATGAACACGCGGTCGCCGGCATGTCCGGAAAACGAATACACATCGGCATCGCCCGCGGGGTAGATGTTTTCCGACACTCGGACGCCGGAAGTCACATTGCCGAGCGGGGTGGCGAGGCCGGCATTGAGCGCCGGCCCGACGATGCTCTCGAACGTGACGCTGTTATCATCGCTGTTTGAATCCAGGCTTCCCGAGTTTACGACGCCCCAAGCCGTCACGCCCGCGCCCGGGGACGCGTCCGGCGCCATGGCAGCCGTGAGAGTGAACGTGGCTGACCCGCCACTCGGGATCGTGCCCGCGGAGAAAAGGACATCGTTGCCCGTCACCGAACCGGTTCCCTGACTCGGAGTGGCGGCGGCGAGGCTGGCCCGGCCGCTCAGGCGAACGAAAACAACGACGTTGGTCGCGGTGTTCGGACCGGCGTTGGTCACGGTGGCCACAAATGCAGCATTTGCACCGGCCGCGGCTGGGCCCGCCGGAGTTGCAATCGCGATCGAAAGATCCGCCAAGCGACCGATGGCAGTGGTCGTGCTCGCCGTGTTGTTGGCGGCATTGATGTCGGCATCGGCGCCGGAAACCGTTGCGGTGGCGGTGATCGAATCGGCCACGGTGGACACATCGACCCCGACGACCACCGTCAAAGAATGGCTCGCACCGGCGTTGAGCGAAGCGACGCTAGCGGAGATCGTTCCCGTCGCGCCCACGGCCGGAACGGTCGCGTTCCAACCTCCGGGAATCACCAGCGCTTCGAAGGTAGTGCCCGTTGGCAGGGTGAACGAGAGCGCCGCCGAAGACGCCGTGCCGGATCCTCCGTTCGTGACCGAGATGGTGTAGGTGAGATTCGTTCCGGCAACGACGGGATCCGGGGAGTCGGAGAGCGTCACGGAGAGATCGACGGTGTCGTCGTTGGTGATCGTGCCGGTGGCTTGGGCGTCGCCGACGCTGGCCCCCGTGACGTTGGTGACATTGACGAAGAACGTCTCGGCGCTTTCCGGGACATGGTCGCCGGCGACGCTTACGTTGAACGTGTAGGTTTGATTGCCCGCGGCGATGGTCTGCCCGGTGAGAGAGTTTGTGGTGTAGTCGGATTCGCTGGTGGCGGTGCCGTCTGCGGTGCCGATATCGAACGTGACCCCGCCCGCCGGAGCCGGCAGTGAAAGGCTCACGGTGAACGTGAACGTCGTCGTGCCGCTTTGGCCTTCCGACTGGCTGACGTCGGAGATCGACAGGGCCGGCTGCGTCACGGTGAAGGAGTTCGTGTTGCTGCTCGGGCTGGTGTTGCCGGCGGCGTCGGTGGCGGTGGCTCTCACCGTGTGAGAGCCAAGCGCCAGCGATCCGCTGGTGAGGGACCAATTGCCACTCGCATTGGCGGAGGTCGTGCCAATCGGGACACCGTCCACGATCACCGTGACGGTGCTGTTCGACTCGGCGACGCCGCTGATCACCGGCTGGAGGTTCGTGGTGTTCGTCCCGTCGGCCGGCGCGGTCACCACCGGCGCGGAGGGGGCCGTGGTGTCGACGGTGAACGTGTTTGTGGCGCTGTCCGAACTGATGTTGCCGGCAGCATCAGCGGCCATGGCTTTTGCGGTGTGAGGTCCGACGGCGAGGGCCACCACGGGCGTGAAAAACCAACTCCCGTCGCCGCTGGCGGTGGTCGTGCCTACGGCGGAGCCGTCGACGACCAAGATGACGGTCGAACTGCTTTCGGCAGTGCCCGTGTAGGTCGGCGTGCTGTCGTTGGTGGTCGAGCCGTTTGCGGGCGTGATGACGATGGGAGCGGCGGGCGCCGTGATATCGATCGTCCACGTGTAGCTCGCGGGGGTGGCATCGACGTTGCCAGCAAAGTCGGTGGCGCGAACCTGGAAGGTATGCGGTCCCTCGCTCAGGCCGTTGAGCGTCACCGGGCTGACGGCGGAGATGAAACCGCCGCCGTCGAGCTGGATATGGAAGGCAGCAACGCCAACGCCGCCATGATCGTCGCCGCTGAATTGAAAGGTGGCCGAGCTCGACGCCGAGACGCTCGCGGGTGTGCTGTCGATCGTGGTGTCGGGCGCGGTGGTGTCCGTGATGTCAAAGCTAACGGTGCCGGTGGTGGTCTTGTAGTCGTTCGCGCCGTTGGTGCGGCCGTCGTCGCGAACGGTGTAGTCGAAGCTGGCGGTGCCGGTGAATCCGCTCGTGGGAGTGAAGATCAGGTCGTGGCCGGAGATCTCCACCGTGCCGCCGGTGGGGTTGGACACGGCGGTGATCGTGAGCGTTTGGGCGCTTTCTTCTTCGGCTCCGGTCGAGTCGTTGGCGAGGAGCGTGGCAAACGAGATCGTGCGTGCGCTCGAGCGGGCGGCGACGTCGGAAAGAACATCGTCGGTCGCGACGGGCGCGTCGTTCACCTCGTAGGTTGTCAGCGTGATCGTGACGGTGTTCGCCGAGTCAGCGCTGCCGTCGTTTACCTTGTAGGTGAGGCTGTCGGCGCCGCGGTGAGTCGTCTGCGGCGTGTAGATCACGCGTCGCGGATTGCCGGTCAAATCCGTGAGGGAAACGCCTGCTACCGAGATCGCGGTGCCGTCGGCCTGGGTGAGCGTGCCGTGTTGTGGCAGCGCCGTGATCACTGCGGTCGCGATGCCTACGCCGTCATCATCGTCGCCGCCGCCGAGGCGGAAGGAGGCGGTGGTTTCCTCGGGAATATAGACTACGTGAGCAACGTTGCCCGATGTCCACTCGTCGCCGTCACCGTTCACCAGCGTGCCGTGATGTCCGTGGCCGGAGCGATCGCCGACGACCGTGCCGGTGCCGTCTTCGAAATCCCAATACCCGATCAGGCCGGATTCGGCGCCGGTCAGCGGGGCATGCATGTATTCGCCGATCTGTGACGCGGTGCGGGCGACGTTCCAGAAGCGGACGTCATCCATCGAGCCTTCGAAGGGGATCCCGTAGCCCGGCATATCACCGATGCCCAACGGGCTCTCGTTGTTCACGTTCGCAACGGTCGCAATGGCAGTGCTGTTGCGCAGCATGCCGTCCACGTAGAGGCGCAGGGTGTTGGCGGAGGAATCTCGCACGGCGGCGACGTGGTGCCAGTTGGAATCGGTGATCTTGATCGGATCTCTGACCGTGCCGGAAACGACGGTGTCGGATATCTCGAGGGTCCGGAAAACGAGTTGGTTGTTGCTGAAGTCGAGCGTCCAACCCGTGCCAGAGTCGTTGTCGATTTTCCCGGCGACGAGATGTTCGCCGGTGGCCGTGCGTTTGAACCACGCTTCGATCGTGAAGCTGCCGGCGCCCACGTTGAATGAGGTGGCATGAGGCACGGTCACGCCTTCGTAATTTGCTGCTTCCAGCAACAGCGCGGTGCCGAGACCGGCGACGGGCGCGGTGTTGAGCGGCGCGAGGACGTTGATCGTGAACGTTTGCGTGCTGGCGGCGTCGGCGGCGTCCGCCGCGCGCACGGTGATCGTGTGACTCGTCGCGCCGGCCCGGGAAATCAGGCTGGTGTTCGCCACGGTCACGATGCCGGTGGAGCTGCCGATCGTAAACCGGCCGCCGGCGTCATCGGAAAGTGAATACGTGACCGTGCCGCCGTGCGGATCGGCGGCGCTCGCCGTGATGCCCACCGCGGTCCCATTAGCGCTGCCTTCGGCGATTTCGTTCGCGGCGGCGTTGGCGTCGGTCGGCGAAGATGGGGCGACGTTCGTGACGGCGATAGAGAAGGTTTTCGTCTTCGGCGTGGTGCCGTCCGTGACCTGCATGGTGATGCTATGACTCGTGGCGGCTTCGTAATTGAGCAGGCTCGCGTCCGCGACCGTCACCACACCCGTCGACGCGTTGATGGTGAAGCGTTCGCCCGCGTCATCGGTCAAACTGTAGGTCAACGTGTCGCCATCGACGTCGGTTGCCTGCGCGGTGATGCCGACGGTTGCCCCGTTCGTGGCGTTCTCGGCGACGGTATCGGTGGCGGCGTTGACATCGGAGATCGCGCCGGGCTCGTCATTGACCGCCGTGATCGTGACGTTGAAGACGAGCGTGTCGGTGTCTTCAGCGTCGCTGACCTGGATCGTAAAGGTGTCGGAGCCGTTCTGGTTGGCGTTCGGCGTATAAGTGATCGCCGATGGAACAATCGGGGTGTTGGTTCCGACCGCCAACGCCGTGCGCGTTGCGGGCGAGAGCGTGCCGCGCGTCGGAGCAACGCTGGCGGACCAGGTGAGCGTCTGGCCGAAGTCGGTGTCAACGACATCGAGCGACGAAGCGATATCCTGTCCGCTGCCGTCTTCGCTAAACGTAAGGGATTGCGCCGCGCTCAGGCGGAGGACGGGCTTGGTGTTGGCGATGGCATGCGTGTGAGCCGCCATGTGCGAGGTCGCGAGCGTGACGGTTTCGCTGCCCCACGTCGCGCCTAGCGACCGAGTCCCCATCTGCGAGAGTGAGCGGCCGATGAGATTCGGAACGGCAAAGCTGGTTTCGCCGTCGCCGCCGTAGGTGGTGCCGATCAAAGTGTAGAGCAGCTCGTAGGCGCCGATCCCCTGAAGCTGGCCCGAACAATTCAGCCAGCCTTGGTCGGCCAAAGTTGACGTGTCCGTCGCCCACAAGCGGATCTCTCCGACGGTGGGCTCTTCGTCCGAGTAGAGCCAGAGCCCTTCGGTCATGATCGTCGCGCGAAGCGCAAGATAGGGCTGCATCGTAGCCAAGGGCTGGCTCATGCCGGCCAAGCTGGTGGAGCCAAGGCTCAGCGAATGGACGTGGGCGGGGAGCTGAGCCGAGGTCAGCGTGAAGCTCTCCGTTCCGCTGGCCAACCCGAGAGGGTAGCTCCTGACACCGTCGTTTCCGGTGATAACGGGAATGCGGCCCCTCAGGTCCGGAACGGCGAATGTGCTCGAGGCGTTACCGCCAAATACAAAGCCCATTCTGCTGAAAAGAGAGGCGTTGGTGCTGATCGTGAGCGACGTGCCATCGCACGGCACGAACCCCCCCGGCGTGAAATCGAAGGCGAAGATGCGAATGTTCCCCATGGCCTCGAAGGACGTCTTGGCCTCGACGCAGAAGTTCAGCACCAGGAAAGGCTGGAGATTGGACACCGGGGAGCTCTGGCCCTCGGTGGTGGTGAACACCCCGTTCACGGTATGCTGATGGACCGGCAAATTCGCGACGCTGAGCGTCGTCGTTTCGGCACCGCCCGTCTCGCCCAGTGAACGCGCTGTCAGCCCGCTACCCTGCCCTTTGCCCATCGGCACGCGATTCCGCAGGTCGGGGGCTTTGAAGGTCGTGACTCCGTCACCGCCGAACGTGGTGCCGATGATGGAGAACAGCGCTGGAAATATATCCTTGGAAAGCGTTTGCCCGTTGCACGGTATCCACCCGGAAAGCTCTTGGTTGGAGCCGAAAGCGAAGAGGCGGATCTCGCCCACCATCGCGGCGCGATCTGCACCGCTGGCGTCCGCATCCGGAATCATACCTTGATACGCGATCATCCACGTGAGCGCCATCGTCGGCTGGGAGCTGTCGAACGCCTGGCCACCGCCGGCGCTTCCGGTGGTGATGGCGAACGCGGTTGACGCGACGGCCAGGACGCAAGCGGTCGAGACGGCGCGCAGGAAAGAACGGAGGCGGCAGGAGAGAAGAAGCATGGCGGAAGAAAGCGCGGCAGGTGCGTGCTGCGCTTCAGCGTGCATGGAGAAACTACCCTAGGCGGTTTTCCGATGGCGTTGGGGCGAGCGGCGGTGCCGGTGTGGCGAGCGGCGCGTGTGTGTGTTCAAACCCCGGATACGCCCGTGACGACTCGAGCAATCACACAACGGTGTGCAAGGCCGTGAGTCGCGCGCGCAGCTGGCCCCACGTTCGACGGCTGGCTTCGATCGGTTTCGCGAGGCCGGTCAGGTAAAGTCGTGTGCGATCGGCCTCTTCGCGCTCGTAGCGTTCGATGCTGGCGACATTCACGATCTTCGTGCGGTGAACGCGTGCGAAGTGTGAAGCGGGGAGGGCTTCCTGCCAGGACTTCAGCGTTTTGCGCAGGAGCATCTGCGAGCCGTCGGCGAGGATCACTTCGCTGTAGTTGTCGCGGGCAGCGATGACGCGCAGATCCGACACCGCAATGATCCGTCCTCCCTGGCGGGTGCGGAGCGAGAGCGTGGCGTCGAAGGAGAGCGGCATGAAAACCTGCAACATCACAACCGCGGGCGCGTCGCCCAGCTCGCGGGGGCGAACGGTGGGGTGGATGGGGCGAGCGGAGGCGCGGCACCCAACGAGACGGTTGGAAGTCAGCTAGAGCTGAGGGTGGAGCTCGGCGAGGCGAGTGCGGACCTCGCTCCACGTGCGGCGGCTGGCGACGACGGGATCTGCGACGCCCTCGACCTTCAACAAAGCGCCGTCGCCGTGACGGGAATGGCCGGCGACGTGCCCGAGATTTACGATGCAGGTGCGATGCACGCGCGCGAAATGCGACGACGGCAGCATAGCGGCCCAGGCGCTGAGACTCTTGCGCAGCAGCAACCGATTGCCGGTCGCCAGCGTGACCTCGCAGTAATTATCTTCGGCGGTGATCAGCGCGATCTGCGCGACTTGCGCGAAGCGGCCTCTGTCTCCAGTGCGCAAATACACGCGGTCATCGAGCCGGAGCGGCTGGGCGAGCTCGGAGGGCTCAAGCGTTGGCGCCGGTGCGACAGGAGCGGGAGTCCATCGGCCGAGTGCGGCGGCGAGACGAGAGGCGGAGATGGGCTTGAGCAGATAGTCGAGGGCGTTGATCTCGAAGGCGCGCACGGCGAACGAGTCGAAGGCGGTGGTGAAGATGATGCGGGCTCCGGGGCGCACATCCGGCACGAGTTCGAACGAACTGCCGCCGATCAGGTGGATATCGAGGAACAGAAGATCGTAGTCATCGCGCGCGAGCAGGGTGCGGGCGCTGTTGACGGTGGCGGCTTCACCGATGATCGAGACTTCGGGATGGGCCGTGAGGAGGGCGCGGAGGTCTTCGCGGGCGGGCAGTTCGTCTTCGATGAGGAGCGCGCGAGTCATGTGCGTTCAGCGCGAACTGGGGTTGCGGGCGACGGCGGAGCGGCGGAGCCGAAGCACCACGCGAACCCAGCCGTCGGCGGCCTGGTGGGTGAATTCGTGGGCGTGGGGATAGTAGCGGTTGAGACGTTCGCGGAGGTTTTCGTGACCGATGCCGAGCGAAGCGACGTGATGGGAGGCAGGTTGTTCGACCCAGCGGCCCGTGTTGGCGACATCGATCGTGAGGGCCTCGACCTCGCGGCGAGCGGAGATGCGGATCTCGAGTTGGTCGCTGCTGGTGGCGGCACCGTATTTCAATGCGTTTTCGACGAGAGGAAGAAGCAGCAGGCGCGGCAGCAGCATGGGAGCGGCGGCGGGGTCGAGCTCGATGGTGACAGCGAGCAGGTCGCCGAGGCGGAAACGCTCGATGTCGAGATACGAGCGGATCATGGCGAACTCTTCGGCAAGTGAGGTGCGTTCGTCGCCACCATCGTCGCGGAGCGTGCGGCGACAGAAGTCGGCGAGCCGGTCGATGGATTCGCGGGCGCGGACGAGCCCGGGGGGAATCTGGCTGCGGATGGAGGTGAGGGAGTTGAAAAGAAAATGCGGATTGAGCTGGTAGCGGAGCGTTTCGAGGCGGGATTTTTCGGCGGCGAGACGAGCGAGGGTTTTTTCGTCGAGCTCGAGGCGGTGGAGGCGCGCGAGTTCCTGGTTTTGTTTGAAAAGGGTGTCGGTGCGCTCGGTGACGAGATTTTCGAGGCGCTCGTTGCGTCGCCGGAGCGTGCGGGTGCGCATACGGACGAGGCTGCCGATGCCGACGAGCCCGAGCGCGATATATCCGGTGAACGCCCACCACGTGCGCCACCACGGTGGGAGGAGCGTGAAGGCGAACGTCGCTTCCGGGCCTTCGCGGCCGTTGGTGTCGCGGGCCTGCAGGCGGAGCGTGAAACGGCCTGGAGGAAGATTGGAATACTCGCGGTGCGTGCTCGTGGTCCATGCGGACCACTGGCGGTTGAAGCCGTCGAGACGGGTGCGGTATTCCGTTTTCACTACGCCATGCGCGTTGGGGCGAAGAGACGGAGCGGCGTAGGTGAATTGGAGCGATCGATGTTCGGGCGGAAAGGGGACGAGCGGAGGAGTCCCGGCGCCGCCCCAGAGCAGGCGAGTCGGCGAGGCGATGATGGAGCGGAGTCGGACGACGGGAGTCGAGGGCGGCGCGGAGCGCGCATTGCGGTCGATGGACGCGAGACCGAAATGCCCGAGCCAGAGCGTGGAGGTAGAAGGATCGTCGCACACCTCGAGCGGTCTGATGGCTTCCAAGCCGGAGTAGATTGAGGGCTCGAGTTTCCAGCGGTCGCGCGTGATAGGGCGAGCCAGGGCGGCCGGATCGTGTTCATGGGTATTGGCGAACCACAGCGAGCCATCGCTCAGGGGGAACGCGCGCGACCAACGCGAAACGTCGAGACCTTCGATGCGGTTTTCGGGGGAGAGGCGGTCTGTGGCGCGATCGTGACGCCAGAGGCCGTCCCAGGTGGTGACTTCGATCGAGCCGTCGACAAGGAAGATCCACGCGCGACTGCGATTGTGGGCGGAGAACGGGAGCCCGAGGGCGGGCCCAACCTGTTCGAGGCGGGCGTCGAAGTTGACGCCATCGCGCCAGTCGATGCGGACGACCTCGATGCGATTGCGTGTGGCCCAGAGGCGTCCGTCGGCGTCTTCGAGGAGTGGAAAGAGCGAGGCGCGGATGTGGGGGAGGCTGGCTTCGAACTGCCATTTGCCCTCGTGGCGGCGGTAGACACGGACGGCTCCGGGACCGGTGCAGGCGACGATGCGGTCGGGATCGCGGCGGAGGCGAACGGCGGAGCGGAAGAGCAGCCGTTCGTGTTCGATGATTTCGACGGTGCCGTCGTCGCGGAGCAGGCGGAGGTCGGGGCCGCCGACGATCAAGCCGTCATCGGTTGGCAGCAGCACCCACGAATCGCCCAGGGCGCCGGGCAGGAGAGCGAAGCGGCCGGTGGGCGTTTCGCGGACGAACACGCCCTGCGTGGTGGCGACATGCAGGCGATCGCGATAAAAACCGAGAGCTTGCACGCGGCCGCGCACGCCGCCGTTGGGGCCCACGTGAAGGGCGGAGGGAGTTGAAACTTGGATACGCGTGATGCCGGCGAAGCGCGCCAGCCAGAGGCCGCCTTCGGCGTCGAGGGTCACGCCAACAATCGTGCTGCTGGTGGCGCCGAGTCCGCCATCGTCGTCGTAGCGGGCGAGGATGCGGCCGGTAGCGGCTTCGACGATGAGCAGGCCGTGTTTTTCGGTGCCGAGCGCGAAGGTGCCGTCGCCTAGCGGGCTGCCGCAGGAGACACGATCGTCGCCGAGGAGCTGCTGGACCTCGGAAGAAACGAGGAGGGCGTCGTAACCATCCCACCTGCGAAGCCCGGCGGCGCTGACGACCCAAGCGCCGCCGTCGTCGCGCGGCCAGACGGAGCGCACCTCTACGCTGGCGAGAATGTTAGCGGACGGTTCCGCGCGGGGCGTGGGACCGTCGAGGCGGTAAACATGTTGTGAGGTGAGGACGTGAACGGCGTCGCGATGAAGGAAGACGGAAAGCGGGCGTTCGCCGATGGGCAATGGAACGACGAGGAGGTTGCCGCGGGCGTCGGCGCGAACGACGGACTGGTGGCTGCCCTGAGTGACGAAGTAGGCGTATTGCTCGTGCACGAGCATGCGCAGGACGTGTCCGATGTCGGGGGAGCCTGGCAGGCGAAGGTGGAGCGGGTGGGCGTTAAGGACGCCGTGTTCGTCGGCGACGAGACAGCCGAACTCGCCCGTAGCGGAATACCAGATACGGCCAGAGTTGTCGGCGAAGACGTTGTGGACGATGAGGCCGGCGGTGCCCGGTATCATTTTCCAGGATGCGCCGTCGTATTCGACGAGACCCTCGGTGTTGCCCACGTAGATGAAGCCGTTGGGGTGTGCGCAGACGGAGCGGGTTTGAGGGCTTCCGGGGACATCGCGCTCGGTGAACACCTGCGCGATCGGCGTCCCGGAATAGCGAGGTGAAACAGCGCCGGTTGCGGTCCCGGCGCCGAGGAGGGCGGCGAGAGCGGCGACGAGCGGGCGGAGGTTCATGCGAGCGGCGGGAGGATGCCGGGGGCGGCGGGCGACACAAGGTGTGAACGAGAGGCAAGGAGATTAGTGAAGCAGACTGGCGAGCAGAAATGACTTACGCGCTTCGTCCGATAGTGTTGGGGTGAGCGGCGGCGTGGCTGGGGTGAGCGGCGGGAGGCCCTGAGGTGAGCCGGGGCGGAGCATTGACGGGCGCGGGCGAACCGGTGTGCTCGCGCGAATGCAGGCACCGACACTTCTGGTTTTGGCGGCGGGGATGGGCTCGCGTTACGGCGGGCTGAAGCAGATCGATCCGGTGGGGCCCTGGGGCGAGACCGTGTTGGACTATGCGGTGTTCGATGCGATGCGCGCGGGATTTGGACGGGTGGTGTTTGTGATTCGGAAGGAGTTTGAGGCGGTGTTTCGCGAGCAGATCGGGGCGAAGTATGCGGGGCGGATCGAAGTGGCGTATGTGTTTCAGGCGGTGGAGGCGTTGCCGGAAGGATTCGTGGCGCCGGCGGGACGCGAGAAGCCGTGGGGGACGGGGCACGCGGTGTGGTGTGCGCGCGAGGCGGTGCCGGGGGCGTTTGCGGTGATCAATGCGGACGATTTTTATGGGGCGGATTCGTTTCGGCGGTTGGGGGAGTTTTTGAAGAAGAAGAAGGAGGACGGAGGCGGGACTGCGGCGCCGGCGACGGAGTGTGCGATCGTGGGGTTTCGGTTGAATCGGACCTTGTCGGAGCACGGGGCGGTGTCGCGGGGCGTGTGCGCGGTCGGAGCGGACGGGCGGCTGGCGTCGATTGTGGAGCGGACGGGAATCGAGCCGGGGCAGGTGGGGGCGGGGCGGGAGTTTTCGGGGGAGGAGATTGTATCGATGAATTGCTGGGGATTCGGGCGGGAGGTGTTCGCGGGATTAGATGCGCAGTTGCGGGAGTTTTTGGAGGAGACGGGCGCGGGTATGCGAGGTGAGCGCACCGCGCCCCCAGTGGTCCCGTCTCTATCGGCACAGAAGGCGGAGTTTTATTTGCCGGCGGCGGTGTCAACGATGATTGGGCGGGGTGAGGCGACGGTGCGGGTGCTGCCGACGGAGAGCGCGTGGTTTGGTGTGACGTATCGCGAGGACAAGCCGCGGGTGGTGGCGGCAATCGCGGAGCTGGTCCGGCGCGGCGAGTATCCGGCGAAGTTGTTTTGAGATGAGGCGCGGGCGGCCGAAGGAGACGAAAACCGGATCAGGAACGTGTAACCTAATAGGTTACACGATGGTTTGGGCGGGTGCGGATAAGTTGTGGGTAAAAAGCCTTTGCTTTGGGGGAGCGTGGCGGTGACGGTGCGGGCATGGCGGATCCAGCATGCACGACCTCTTCACCG
Source organism: Verrucomicrobiota bacterium (assembly GCA_023391285.1). GTDB lineage: Bacteria > Verrucomicrobiota > Verrucomicrobiia > Opitutales > Opitutaceae > Opitutus. The sequence goes on along the minus strand of JAEWBF010000066.1, from coordinate 38,223 downwards.
GACACATCACCCGCATCCGCGGGCGGCACCTTCCGGATGCGGAAGGACGCGCCGCTCTTCAACACGATCACGAGCGACGATTGGAAGCGCTCGCTCGCCTCGGCGCGGCAGCAGAAGAATGCGGTGTCGGCGCGGATTCGGACCGCGATCTCGTCCTCCTCGCGGAAGACGAAGTAAGTTTATTGGAAGGCGCCGGCGGGGAGTGGGCGGCGCTCGGCGAAGCGATCCGGTCGTGGCGAGCGCTCGTGCCGCTGCGATCGCTGGATGTATTTGGATTTCCAGGACACGCGGAGAATCCGCTGGAGGAAGCGAATCCGCGGCTGCGGCGGATCGGAGGGGGGGTGGAGGCGTGGGCGTATGCGGCGGAGGAGGACGGGTCGGTCTATAAATTTTATCTGCCGCGGGAGGAGAAGCGGATTGGAAGTGTGTTTGGATTTGGGGTGGGGGAGGAAGCGGCGCTGGTGGCGAATGCGGTGTTGGGGGATTATCGCGGGCTGTTGGAGAAGTTATTGTTGATTCACCTGCTCGGCGGGATGGCGACGGAGGTGGTGGCGGTGACGCCGGAAGGGATTCTGGTGGCGAAGCAGGCGTTGGGGGAGCCGCTGCCGCAGGGGGAGGACATGTCGCGGTCGCTGCCGGAAGGATTGATCGAGATACCGTCGCGATTTTTGCGGGCGAACCGGGATCATCCGCGGCTGTGGTTTCATCGCGAGCAGGCGTGGCTGGTGGCGGATCTGCACGCGCGGAATTTCGTGCGGTGTGCGGATGGGGAATTGCGGACGATCGATCTGGTGGCGGCGCCGTGGCCGCGGGAGGCGGTGGAGAGGAATGCGCTGATGCGCGAGTGGCTGGAGCGCGTGCGGGAGGATCCAAAGGCGGGGGTGTTGCGACAGGTGGCGGATGAGGAGTTGTGAGGGCGGGGGAGGGGATGGCCGCAAAGAGGCGCAAAAGGCGCAAAGAGGAGAACCACGAAGGGACATGAATCTGGGGGCGTTGAATGGACATGAAAAAGCCCGCTCGGGAAGGAGCGGGCTTGGGGGAAGAAGGTGAAGGATTTCGCGATCAGCTTTTTTGTTTAGCGAGGAATTTCAGGACGTTGTCGGCTTGGTGGTCGGTGGCGCCTTCGTCGTGGTAAACGATCTTGCCGTTGCGGTCGATGAGGTAGGCTTCGCGTTTGGCGCGGGCGCCGCCTTCCTGGCCGAAGGCTTTGCGGACCTTGCTGTCGGTGTCGGCGAGGAGCGGGAAGGGGAAGTTGTTGTGATCTTTAAACTCCTTCTGCTTTTCGACGGAGTCGGTGCTGACGCCGACGATGGCGACGTCGTGTTGGGCAAAGTCGGCGGAGGCGTCGCGGAGCGAGCAGCCTTGTTTGGTGCAGCCACCGGTCAGGGCCATGGGGTAGAACCAGACGAGCGTGTAAGCATGTTTCGGATACAGCTGGCCGAGGTCGAGCGTGTCGCCGGAGTCGGTGGTGGCGCTGATCGCCGGGGCGGGGGCGCCGACCGGAAGCGAGGCGGCGGAAGCGGCGGAAGCGAAGATGGAGGAAAGCAACGCGACGAGCGTGCGGAGGATGGAGCGGAGGTTCATGGCGGGGGAGTTTGAACGAACGGTGGGAGGTTGGTGAACGTGGGGGCCTGACGCTGGGAAATGAAAAAGTTTCGCAGGAAAGATGCTTCGACGAAGGTATTAAGCGAGGAACTTTTGGACGATCGGCGGTCATACCCACCCCGCTTGGAGTGAGGCGACTCGCTGCCGGCGGGACCAAAAAACCAAACGAACATGAACAAGAAAACTACCTTCAAAACGTTGGCGGCGATGATGGCGGCACTCGGGCTGGGCGGGGCGGCCTGGGCGCAGAATCCGGATTTCGCGCCGGCGAATCCCGCGGTTGCGGGCCGGCCGGCCGGATTGCTGGGATCGCCGTATACACAAGTCGAATACAACTACATCGATCTCGACGGTTATGGGCCGAGCCATGCGGATGGGTTCGGCGTGACCTTGAACCAGCCGTTCTGGCCCAACATCGATTATCACCTCAGCTATGACTACGCTTCGGCGAAGTTCATGGGCTCGCGGCTGCGGGTGCACGAGGCGGAGTTCGGGCTGACGATGCACACGCAGTATGCGTGGGGGAAACCCTTCGTGATGGCGGGGGCGGGCTGGCAGTGGCAGAAGGCGGGCGGGCTCAGCGATGATTCGTTCGCGTTTCGCGTTGGCACCGGCGTGGAGTTTCAGGTGGCGCCGGCCGTGGCGGTGACGCCGTTTGTGAATTACGTGCGCGCGACGAGCTTCGATGCGAACGAGTATGAGCTTGGGGTGAAGGCGACGTATCGCTTCAACGAGTCGTGGAGTGCGACGGCGCGGGCGCAGTATGAGGCGGTGGAGGATTCGCCGGATTCGCAGGAGTTTTCGCTGGGAGTGAATTATCACTTCTGAGGCGGGAACGTGCCTAATTGCGCGGTGAGGGCACCGCGCCCCCATGAGCGGGGTCGGGAGACCCCGCCCTACATCGCGGGCGGACTGTCCGAGGATGGGTGCGGCCGGTGAAGGCTGGCATTGTGGGGGAGGGCGCGCAGAGTGGCGCGGCGTCGTGCTGGGCACGATGTGAGTTTCAGCTTACCCTTCCCCTCCCATGCGATTCGGCGGCCTGCACGTTTTCGATTTTGCGATCATTCTCGGTTATCTCGCGGTGGTGATTTACATCGGCCGTCGGGCGAGTGCGGCGGCGGCGAGCGAGGAAGGGTTCTTTCTCGCGGGGCGGAAGCTGGGAAAGCTGTATCAGTTTTTCCTGAACTTCGGGAATGCGACGGATGCGAACGGCGCGGTGAGCACGTCGAGTTTGGTGTATCAGAAAGGCGTGTCTGGCGTGTGGCTGTCGCTGCAGACGCTGTTCATGAATCCGTATTACTGGTTTATGAACGCGTGGTTTCGGCGCGTGCGGTTGGTGACGGTGGCGGATTTGTTCGAGGACCGGTTTGGGAGCCGGGCGCTGGCGCGGTTTTATGCAATTTTCCAGATTGTCGCGACGGTGATTGTGATCATCGGGTTTGGAAATCTGGTGGGTTACAAGGTGACGGCGTCGTTGATGGTGAAGCCGGAGGCGCAGTGGACGGCGGCGGAGCGGGCGTCGGTGGAGCAGTATCAGGAATTGAAGCGGCTCGAAGGGGCGCAGCGGGCGGGAGTGCTGGCGGGCGAGGACGAGACGCGGCTGGAGATTTTGCGGGAGGCGAACAAGCGCGGGGAGTTGAGCAGTTATGTGTCGTGGATCCACGGGCCGACGGGGAAGTGGACCTACTACCTGATTTATTCGGTGATCGTGGGCGGCTACATCGTGATGGGCGGCTTGGCGGCGGCGGCGGTGAACGAAGCGCTGCAAGGCGTGTTGATCGTGATTTTTTCGTTCATCCTGATCCCGTTCGGGCTGTCGGCGATCGGCGGGTGGGATCAGTTGAGCGAGCGCGTGCCGTCGGACATGTTTCAACTTTTGGGTGAGGCGGGGAGCGGGATTGGAGCGTGGGAGCTGGCGGGAATTTTCCTGATCTCGATTGTGCAGATCCACGGGATCATCGGAAACATGTCGATCGCGGGGTCGGCGAAGAACGAATTTGCGGCGCGGTTTGGCGCGGTGTCGGGAACGTATGCGAAGCGGGTGATGATTATTTTGTGGGCGTTTTGCGGATTGATCGCGGCGGCGCTGTATCAGGGCGGCGAGGCGTTGTCGGATCCGGATTCGGCGTGGGGCACGATGGCGTTGACGCTGCTGAAGCCGGGACTGCTCGGTTTGATGATGGCGGGGCTTTTGGCGGCGAACATGTCGACGGTGGCGGCGCAGACGATGGCGGTGTCGGCGCTGTTCGTGCGGAATGTATATAATTATCTGATACCGCAGGCGACGGAGCGCGGGACGGTGCTGGCGGGCCGGTGGGCGATCGTCGTGATCCTGGCGGCGGGCGTGTATGCGGCGGCGAACATGAACGACGTTTACGAAGTCGTGCAGTTGATGCTGACGGTGAACGTGCCGTTTGGCGCGGCGGTGATGCTGATCTATTTCTGGCGGAAATTGACGGCGCCGGCGGTGTGGGCGGCGGTGATCGTGTCGGCGGTGGCGAACATCATCGTGCCCTCGTTGATCGCGCCGCGGATCGATGCGGTGGTGCGGAGTCCGGCTCTGACGCAGACGGCGGAGTGGAACGGGCGCGGGGAGGCGGTGTTTTTCCAAAGCGTGGTCCGGGAGGAGCCGCGCGATCCGGCGAGTGCGCGGATCGGCACGGGGCGGTTTCACGTGGAGCTATGGGTGCTCGACAAGCTCGGGCTGCCGGTGGCGGAGCTGAGCCCCAGCGGGCGGAACGCGGCGCGGTTTATCTATGATGGATTGTTTCCGTTTGTGGTGCTGGTGTTGGTGAGCCTGGTGACACGGCCGCCGGAGAAGGCGCGGACGGATTTGTTTTTTGGGAAGATGAAAACGCCGGTCGGTGCGACGCCGGAGGCGGAGGAAGCGGCGATGGCGGCGACGCGGCGGAATCCGGGGCGGTTCGACGAGACGAAGTTGTTGGGTGCGGGGTCGAACTGGGAGTTTACGAAATGGGACAAGGTGGACGCGGTGGGGTTTGTGGCGTGCTTGGGTGTTTCGGGGACGATTCTGGCGGGGTTCTGGATCGTGTTGCGGATGGCGGCGGGGTGAGGAGCTGTGATGAGTGGGGGAATGGCCGCAAAGAGGCGCAGAAGGCGCAAAAAGGAAGGGCCCACGGAATACACCGAAGACACGGAAAAGAGGTGGAACCGCGAAGGGCGCGAAGAGACGCGAAGGGCGAGAGTGGGCGGATGGAGTTGCAAAGTGGCGGTGGGTTCTTCGCTTCGTTGAAATGAGAACTGGAGTGATGAAGCGGATGTGGGGAGTGGGGCTGGCGTGGTTGGGGTTGGCGGGGGCGGTGCGGGCGGAGGGGACGGTTTATCTGTTCACGTATTTTACGGGGAACGGGGAGAGCGGGTTGCACCTCGCCTGGAGCGAGGACGGGTATCGGTGGGAGGCACTGGATGGCGGTGCGAGCTTTCTGAAGCCGCAGGTGGGGAAGGATAAGTTGATGCGCGATCCGCACGCGGTGCGCGGGCCGGATGGGACGTATCATCTCGTTTGGACGAGCGGGTGGTGGGACAACCACATCGGGTATGCGTCGACGAAGGACTTTTTGAATTGGTCGGAGCAGAAGGCGATTCCGGTGATGGCGCATGAGCCGGGCGTGCGGAATTCGTGGGCGCCGGAAGCGGTGTGGGATCCGAAGCGGGAGCGGTTTTTGATCTTTTGGGCGTCAACGGTGCCGGGGAAATTCTCGGAGACGGCGGGGGCGTCGGAGGATGAGTTGAATCATCGAATCTACGCGACGACGACGAAGGACTGGGAGAGCTTCGAGCCGGCGCGGGTGTTGGTGGATCCGGGGTTCAGCGTGATCGATGCGACGATGGATCGAAGGACGGATGGGACGTGGCGGATGATCATCAAGGACGAGACGCGGCATCCGCCGAAGAAGCATTTGCGGATCGCGGTGGCGGACGACGTGGAGGGGCCGTGGAAGGAGTTCGAGGCGCCGTTTACGCGGGATTGGGTGGAAGGGCCGACGGTGGTGAGAGGTGTCGGCGAGAAGCGGGATGAGACGCTGGTGTATTTCGATGTGTATCGAGAAAAGCACTTCGGGGCGCTGCGGATGCGTGCGGGCGAAGGTGCGGGCGACGCGGAGGAGTGGCAGGATGTGACCAGCGAGATTTCGTTGCCGCGCGGGGTGCGGCATGGGTCGGTGATCGAAGTGCCGCGGGCGTTGGTGGAGCGGTTGAAAGCGGTGCGGCCGGGGCCGGAGCGGGTGGTGAGGTTCGCGGCGCCGGCGGGGCATTTCACGGAGTCGGCGCCCTTGGGGAACGGACGGATGGGGGCGATGGTGTTTGGCGGGGTGGAGGAGGAGCGGATTGTTCTAAACGAGGCGGGAATGTGGTCGGGTTCTCCGCAGGACGCGGATCGGCCGGACGCGGCGAAGGCGTTGCCGGAGATTCGGCGGTTATTGTTGGAAGGAAAGAATGCGGAGGCGGAGAAGCTCGTGGCGGAGCATTTCACCTGCGCGGGCGCGGGGTCGGGGTTCGGGAATGGGGCGGAGGTGCCGTATGGGACGTATCAGGTTTTAGGAGACGTGAAATTGGTGTTTGGTGGGCCGACGGAATCGGAGGAGTATGCGCGGGAATTGGATATTGGGGACGCGGTGGCCCGGGTGAGCTATGTGCGCGATGGGGTGCGGTTTGAAAGAGAGGCGTTGGTGAGTGCGCCGGATGAGGTGGCGGTGGTGCGGCTGACGGCGAGCGAGGCGGGAAAGATCTCTTTTGAAGTGGGGCTCACGCGACCGGAGCGGGCGGTGACGGAGGCGTGGGGCAGCGACGGGTTGGTGATGAGCGGGCGGTTGAAGGATGGGAAAGGCGGCGAGAACGTGGGGTTCGCGGCGGCGCTGCGGGTGGTGAATCGCGGGGGAAGCGTGGAGGTGGTGAACGGGAGTTCGCTGCGGGTGAGCGGGGCGGACGAGGTGATGGTGTTGGTCGCAGCGCGGACAGATATTGAGAGTTTTGCGGGAGCGTGGAGCACGGGGCCGATGGAGCAGCACCCTCCAGGTGCGGGGGCGGATCGACGAAAAGCTCACGCTTTCCGCTACGAGGAGGGGGTGGAAGCGTGGGCGAAAACCGAGGTGGAGCGCGCGGCGGGGAAGACGTTTCGGGCGTTGCGGGCGGCGCATGTCGCGCATCATCGCGCGTTGTTCGAGCGGGTGAGCTTGCGGTTGGCGGGGACGCCGTCGGAAGCGCGCGAGGCGACGGCGGTGGAGCGGATGGAGGCGTTCGCGTCGGGGAGCGGCGATCCCGGATTGGTGCAGCTGTATTTTGATTTCGGGCGGTATCTGCTGATTTCGTCGACGCGGCCGGACGGGTTTCCGCCGAACCTGCAGGGGATTTGGGCGGATGGGGTGACGACGCCGTGGAATGGCGACTGGCATCTGAACATCAATGTGCAGATGAACTTCTGGCCGGCGGAGGTCGCGAATTTATCGGAGCTGCATGCGTCGTTGTTTTCGTTGATCGAGTCGTTGCGGGAGCCGGGAGCGCGGACGGCGAAGACGTATTACGATGCGCGGGGGTGGGTGGCGCACGTGCTGGCAAATCCGTGGGGATTCACGTCACCGGGCGAGGGCGCGAACTGGGGCGCGACGACCACGGGATCGGCGTGGCTGTGCTGGCATATGTGGGAGCACTATTTGTTCACGGGCGATCGCGCGTTTTTGGAGCGGGCGTATCCGATCATGAAAGGATCGGCGGAGTTTTATCTCGATATGCTGATCGAGGAACCAGCGAACAAGTGGCTCGTGACGGCGCCGGCGAATTCGCCGGAGAATGCGTTTTTGCTGCCGGATGGTACGAAGGCCCACGTGTGCATGGGGCCGACATTCGACAACCAGATATTGCGGGCGCTGTTTGAGGCTACGAGGACGGCGGCGGAGGTGTTGGGGGTGGATGAGGATTTGAGGCGTGAACTGGCGGAGAAGGGGGCGCGGTTGCCGCCGACGCGGATTGGGCGCGACGGGCGCGTGATGGAATGGTTGGAGGAGTTTCGCGAAGTCGATCCGCACCATCGTCACATTTCGCATCTGTGGGGGCTTTATCCCGGCGCGGAGATCGATGTGGAGCGGACGCCGAAGATCGGCGCGGCGGCGCGGAAGACGCTCGAGGAGCGTGGCGATGGCGGAACGGGTTGGGCGCTGGCGCACAAGGCGGCGCTGTGGGCGCGGCTCAAGGATGGGGATCGGGCGCTGGATTTGTTGCGCGGGTTGTTGAGTCCGGCGAGTGAGACGGATCGGATCGAGTCGACGGGCGGCGGGGCGTATCCCAATTTATTCGACGCGCATCCGCCGTTTCAGATCGACGGGAATTTCGGCGGGACGGCGGCGGTGGCGGAGATGCTGTTGCAGAGCCGGCTGACGATTGGCGCAGGTGGACAGGGGGTCGGGGATCTGGAAACGATGAGCGAGAAAGCGGAGATCGACGTTTTGCCGGCGTTGCCGGAGGCGTGGCGCGATGGCGAGGTGCGAGGACTGCGGGCGCGCGGTGGTTATGAAGTGGACGTGCGCTGGCGCGAGCATCTGCCGGAATGGGTGCGCGTGCGGAGTCTGCGCGGAGGAAGCGTGGCGGTGCGAGTGGGCGATCGCAGCGTGGAGTTGGCGATGAAGAAAGGGGAGGTGGTGGAGATGGATGGAGATCTCCGACGTCACGAGAGGTGAAAGTCGAACCGCGGGGCGCAACGATTGACGCGTGGTCGAGTCGTTACACCCCGACGGTGATTTGGATCAGGCCGGCATGGCCGCGGGCTCGAGCAGCCGGATGTCGCCCACGGAGCGCCGTCGCATTGCGGAGGTCGCACGCTTGCGCAGAAGCCGGTCGAGTTTGTCGATCAGGAGGTTGATCGCGTTGTAAGCGTCCTCGGAAGTGACCGTGGCGGTCAGATCGGGGCCGGCGATCTCGACTCGACCCTTGGCGGTGAAGATTCGGGTGTGGTTACGGTAGCCGCAGTCGACGTCGACGCGGAGCCGGACGATTCGCGCTTCGTGCCGGAAGAGTCGTTCGGCTTTGGATTCCACCGCGGCTTTCATCGCGTCGGTAAGATCGAGGTGAATGCCGCGAAGGATGAGCTTTTCGCTGTTGAAGCAGACGGGGGATTTCATGGGGTTGTGGGGAGGATTTTAAGGAACTGTCTAACCAACGCGCCGAGTATAGCGGGTTTCGGTTTTTCCGGGTGGGCGGATCTTGTCGTTTAACGGGCAGATTTGGCTGAAACGACTACGCGCAGGCCTATCACGCGGAGCGTGCGGGCGCGCCGAGTTCGCAGGCGGAAGGCGGACCGATCGGAGGTCGGTCCTGTCAGCGGATGCTAGCGGCCGCGGAGGACGGAGCTCTCGTGAGCCGAGATTTCGGCGAGCCAGTCGGCGCGGGCGGGGACGTTGGCGCGGAGGCAGAGTTCGTCCCAGACGGCGCCCCAGGGGAGTGACTTGGATTGTTCCATCAAGGCGAGGCGTTCGTGGCCGCGGTTGGCTGTATCCGCTTCGCGGAGACGTTGCGACGGATCGAGGAGGCCGAGGAGGATCGCTTGCCGGGTGGCGCGGGCGCCGACGACGTAGGCGGCGAGGCGGTTGATCGAGGCGTCGAAGAAATCGAGGGCGACGAAGACGCGGTCCCAGGCGTCGCCGCGGGCGATTTCGAGGAAGAGATTGCGCGTGGGGTCGTCGAGGATGACGACGTGATCGCTGTCCCAGCGGATCGGGCGCGAGGTGTGGAGAAGGATGCGTTTATGGAACTGCATCAGCGCGGAGACCTTGTCGGCGACGGATTCGGTCGGGTGGTAGTGACCGAGGTCGAGGCAGAGGACGAGGTCGCGGGCTTGGGCGTAGGAGGAATAGAATTCCTGCGAGCCGACGACGTAGTCTTCGCTGCCGAGGCCGAAGAGTTTTCCTTCGACGGCGTCGACGCAGAGTTTTCGGTTGATGGATTTGTCGGCGAAGATGGCGTCGTAGGATTGAACGAGGCGCTCGCGCGGGGACCAGCGGTCGGCGGGGGTGTCTTTGGCGCCGTCGGGGATCCAGTGATTATGGATGCAGGGCGTGCCGAGTTTTTTGGCGAAGTGCTGGGCGATGCGGCGGCAGGCTTTGGCGTGATCGATCCAGAAACGGCGGATGGATTTGTCGGCGTGAGAGAGCGTGAAGCCGGAGGCGGCTTTCGGGTGGGCGAAGTAGGTCGGGTTGAAATCGAGTCCGATGGATTTCGATTTGGCCCAGTCGAGCCAGCGGGAGAAGTGCTGGGGTTCGAGGGCGTCGCGATCGACGTGAGCGTCGCCGGTTTCGGCGTAGAACGCGTGGAGGTTGAGGCGTTGCTGGCCGGGAAGGAGTTTCAGGACGACGTCGAGGTCGGCGCGCATTTCGTCGCCGTTGCGGGCGCGGCCGGGATAGCCGCCGGTGGCCATGATGCCGCCGGAGTCGACGGTGCCTTTGGGGGTTTCGAGGCCGCGGACGTCGTCGGCTTGCCAGCAATGGAGCGAGATGGGGATTTCGAGGGCGCGGGCGAGGGCGGCTTCGGTGTCGACGCCGAAGTCGGCGTAGGTTTCGCGGGCGAGTTTGTAGGCGGCGGAGATTTTTTTGGCGGAAGTCATGAAAGGAAGAAATTCAACCACGGATGGACACGGATGAACACGGATTCAGGCGATCCGATCTGAGAACCACGAATGGACACGAATGCACACGAACTCGTCGGCCTCGGAGCATTCGTGTCAGTTCGTGTCCATTCGTGGTTTGTAGACGGTTTGTTGGATTTGTTTGGCGAGGAGGGTGCGGAAGGTGGGGAGATCCTTTATGGCGCGGAGGGCGATGAGTTGGTTGGCGAGGTTGCCGACGGCGGTGCCTTCGAGGGCGAAGGAGATCACGGGGATTTGCGCGGCGTTGGCGGTGGCTTGGCAGAGGAGACGGTTTTTCGAGCCGCCGCCGACCATGAGGATGCGTTGGAATTTTCGATTCGCGAGGCCTTCGAAGGCGCGCATGGCGTCGGCGTGGCCGCGGCCGAGCGAGTCGCAGATCAGGCGCGTGTAAGCGGCGAGATTCTTGGGCAGCGGAAGTTTTTTCTTTTTGAGCTGAGCGTCGATGGCGGCGCGCATCGAGGGCGGGTTGGCAAAAACTGGATCGGCGACGTCGAGCAGCGCTTTGGGCGCGGGCAGTTTTTCGGCGGCGGTGATGAGGGCGGACCAATCGGCTTCGGTTTTTGGGCGGGAGGAGAAGTCGGCGAGGGTTTTCTCGAGAAGCCAGAGGCCGATGACGTTCGTGAGCGGGCGGTAGCGGCCGTCGCCGGTGCGCTCGTTGGAGATGCGCGCGGCGAGAGCTTCGTCGCCGAGGACGGGGACGTCGCTTTCGAAACCGACGAGTGACCACGTGCCGGAGCTGAGGAAAAGATCGGTGCCCGAGGGATCGGCGGGCATGGCGTCGTAAGCGGCCGCGGTGTCGTGGCCGGGAACGGCGATGACTTGGGTGGCGGCGAACTCGGGGATGTTTTTAACTCGGCCGAGTTTGGTGCCGGCGAGAATGGGCTTTGTGAACCACTGCGACGGGATGCGGAAATAATCGAGCGCGGGGCGCGACCAGTCGGTGGAGTGGACGTCGATGAGCTGAGTGGTGCTCGCGATCGTGAACTCGTTCTCCATGCGACCGGAGAGGAGGAAGTTGAAATAGTCAGGGAGGAAGAGGCAGCGCGTGGCGAGGTCTTCAATGGCGGGGCAACTCGCGACGGTTTCGGCGAGTTGGAGACTGGAGTTGTAGAAGACGTTGGGAATGCCCGTCGCGGCGTAGATGCGGGCAAGCGCGGCGCGGGTGTTGGCGAGTTTTTGAAGGCCGGGCTGCGTGCGGGCGTCGCGGTAGGCGTGAACTGGATACACGAGCCGGCCGGCGTCGTTGACGAGGGCGTAGTCGACGCCCCAGGTGTCGACGCCGACGGAGGCGATGGATTTGAACTGAGCGGCGGCTTTCTGGAGGCCGGTTTGGGTTTCGGACCAGAGGCCGGGGATGTTCCAGTAGTCGTGACCGGCGACGGAATGGAAGGCGTTGGGGAAACGGTGGACCTCGGTAAGGGTGAGTTTGTTTTTGGCCCACGTGCCGACGATCACGCGGCCGCTGGTGGCGCCGAGGTCGATAGCAGCGCAGTGGAGTTTAGACGCAGTCATCAGAAATATTTGACCGCAGAAAATCCATGGCCGCAAAGAGGCGCAAAAGGCGCAAAAACAGAAAGAAATCTCCGGGTCATTCTGCGCCTTTTGTGCCTTTTTGCGGCTATTGATTGGGAGATCTGCCTAGCGGAGGAAGGCTTCGTGGAGGCCGCCGTCGACGGTGATGACTTGGCCGGTGGTTTTGCTGAGGCGCTGCGTCACAAGGAGGAAGTAGGCTTCGGCTTGGTCGGCGGGGGTGATCGGTGACTTCGTGAGCGTGCGGTCGGCGTAGAACTGGGCGAGTTTGCGCACGAGCGAGTCGGTTTCCTCGTCGTCCTTGTAGGGGATGTTGTATTTCGCGAGGGAGCCGATGACGCGGTCGCGGGGGAACATCGCGGAGCCTTGCACGACCGTCGCGGGGGCGACGCCGTTGACGCGGACGAGCGGGGCGAGCTCGATGGCGAGCTCGCGGACGAGGTGGTTCGCGGCCGCCTTCGAGGTGTCGTAGGCGAGTGATCCTTTTTTGGATACAACGGCGTTGGCGGACGTGGTGAGGACGAGGTTTCCGCGGAGGCCTTGTTCGCGCCAGGTTTTCGCGGCTTCGTCGCCGACGAGGTAACTGCCAGTGACGTTGATGTTGAACGTGAGCGCCCACTTGTCGTCGGGGATGTGGCCGGTGGTGTCGCTCGGGACGAAGATGCCGGCGGTGACGCAGATGGAGTCGAAGCCGCCGTAGGCGAGGGCGACGTTGTCGAGCATCGCGCGGATGGAGGCGCGGTCGGTGATGTTGGCGGCGAGGCCGAGGGCGGGGCCGCAGTTGGAGAGGCCGGTGCCGGCGACGCCGATGCCGAGGCCGTATTTGTCGGTGATCTCTTTGGCGGTGGCGTTGGCGGCGTCGGAGTTGAGGTCAACGGCGACGATGTGGGCGCCGTCTTTGACGAGGCGGTGGGCCGTTTCCTTGCCGATGCCGGAGCCGGCGCCGATGACGACGATGATTTGGCGCGCGAGTTCTTTCTCGGCGGGCATGCGCTTCAGTTTCGCTTCCTCGAGGAGCCAGTATTCGATGTCGAAGGCTTCCTGTTGTGGGAGGGCGATGTAGGTGTCGATCGCCTCGGCGCCGCGCATGACCTCGACGGCGCAGTTGTAGAATTCGGCGGTGACGCGGGATTCCGATTTGTCCTTGCCCCAGGCGATCATGCCCAGGCCGGGGATGAGGATGACGGTCGGGTTGGGGTCGCGCATCGCGGGGGAGTTCGCGTGGCGGCACTTGTTGTAATATTTCGCGTAGTCCTCGCGGTAGGACACGAGTCCGTCGGCGAGTTTCTTCTTCAGCGCGGCGACGTCTTCGGACTGCGGGTTCCAGTCGACGTAGAGCGGTTTGATCTTCGTGCGAAGGAAGTGGTCGGGGCAGGACGTGCCGAGTTCGGCGAGGCGGGCGGCGTCTTTGGAGTTAACGAAGCGGAGGATTTTGGCGTCGTCCTGAATCGTGCCGATGAAGCGCTTCTGTTGGGAGACCTGGCCGCGGAGCCACGGGAGGATGGCGGCGAAGGTGGAGCGGCGTTTCGTGTCGTCGAGGGTTTGGTATTTTTGTCCGCCGAACGCGGCGGCGTCGCCGCCCTTCGCGGCGTATTTTTCTTCGATGTAGGTCGCGGCTTTTTCGATGAAGTTAAGCGTGTCGGTGTAGCACTGCTTGTCGTCGTCGGCCCACGAGATGAAGCCGTGCTGGCCCATCATGATGGCGCGGACGTTGGGCTGCTCGCGGGAGATTTTCTGCATCGCGAGGCCGAGTTCGAAGCCGGGGCGCATCCACGGGACGTAGGCCATTTCGCCGCCGAAGATTTCCTTGGTGAGTTTTTCGCAGTGCTTCGAAGCGGCGATCGCGATGATCGCGTTGGGGTGCATGTGATCGACGTGTTTGCCCGGGAGGAAGGAGTGGAGCGGCGTGTCGATCGAGGAAGCGCGCGGGTTCAGGTTGAACGTCGCGTGCGTATACATGCCGACCATGTCGTCTTCGGCGGGGGCCTTGAGGCCTTTGTCGGAGCGGGCGGCGTAGAGTTTTTGGAGATCGAGGAGTTTTTGTTGGTAGAGCGAGGAGAAGTTCTCGCGTTTGCTGGTGCGGAGATCGCCGCCGGAGCCTTTGACCCAGAGGACTTCGACCGGCTGGCCGGTGAGCGGGTCTTTCTCGGTGATCTTCGAGGACGTGTTGCCGCCGCCGGTGTTGGTGATGCGCTGGTCGCTACCGAGAAGATTGGAGCGATAGACGAGACGGGCGACGGGATCGAGGGAGGCGGCTTTGGCGTCGTCCCAGAGGTAATTCACGTGGCGGTAGGTGGGCATGGCGAGGAAGTGAAAGTGAAAGTGAAAGTGAAAGGGAAAGGGAAAGGGAAAGGGAAAGGGAGAGTGAAAGGTGTTGAGAGATGAGAGTTGAGAGACGGGCGGCGAACGTGGGTTGGGGGAATCGCGGCGGAAAAAGGCTACGGAGCGGCGAAAATGCGCAACTGGCGAGGGAAACGCATTCGGACGGTTCCGTCGAGTTTGCGGGCGGTAGCCCCGTTGAACCCGTCTCCTCGTGGAAAACCACGAATGGACACGAAGGAACACGAATGCGGGCCGAGGGGAGGCCGGATTCAGGTCAAGCGGTTGAGCCTTTGGATGGCGAGGAGCAGAAGGAGCGCGCCGGCGGCGATGAGCCAGGCGAGGGCTTCGAGGGAGAATTGGGCGAGCGAACCGGCGGCGGCGGGGAGGAAGGCGGCGCCGATGTAAGAGGCGCCGGATTGTCGGCCGATGACGGTTTGGACGGAGTTGGGCTCGAAGCGGCGCGGGACCTCGTGCATGAGGCCGGGATAGACGGGCGCGAAGCCGAGGCCGAAGAGGGCGAGGGCGAGGGCGGCGACAGGGGTGTTGGGGGCGAAGACGAAGAGGGTCGCGCCGATGAGGCCGAGGATGGCGCCGAGGGTGACGAGGCGACGGTTGCCGAAACGATCGACGATGAAACCGTTGAGCAAACGGCCGACGGTGATCGCGGCGTAGAACGCCGCGGCGCAGCGGCCGGCGGTGTCGATGGGGACGCCGCGGGCGACGACGAGGATGGAGCTGGCCCAGAGGCCGGCGGTGGTTTCGACGCCGACGTAGATCGTGAAGATGGCGGCGGAGAGCCAGCCGGCGGGGGAGTTGGCGGGGGTGGTGGGGACGGGGCCGGTGAGGTGCGCGGCGTTGTCGGCGAACGTGCGTTCGGGGACGGCGGACCACATGCGCAAGGTGACGAGGAAAAGAAACGCGAGGGAAAGTTGGATGCAGCCGAGGCCGAAGTAGCCGTGGCGCCAGCCGTCGTTGTAGCGGCCGAGGTAATACGCCATGAGGAGCGGGCCGCCGGTGGCGCCGATGCCCCAGCAAGCGTGGAGCCAGCTCATGTGGCGGCCGGAGTAGTGGCGGGCGACGTAGCCGTTCAGACCGGCGTCGACGGAGCCGGCGCCGAGACCGAGGGGAAGCGCGGCGAGGGAGAGCCAGAGGAGATTGGGCGCGTAGGAGATGGCGAGGAGCGCGGAGCCGGTGAGAATGCAGGAGACCAGGACGACGGGGCCGGTTTTGAAGCGGGCCATGACGCGGCCGCTGGAGAAACCGGAGAGGGCGGCGAGGAGCGTGATGACGAGCAGGAGCGGTCCGGCGAGGCCGATGGGGAGGTGGAGCGAGCGATGGAGTTGCGGCCAGGCGACGCCGAACGTGCCGTCGGGCAGGCCGAGGCTGATGAAGCCGAGATAGATGATCGGGAGGAGGAGCGTGGCGGCCCGGGTAGGTGTCACGGGGAGACAGGGATGAGATTGAACGCCAGCGGCAACGGCGGGCGGGAGTTTAACTGTAGAGCGAGAAGCGCGGCGGGGTCGGGGGACCCCGCCCTACATTGAAAGAGGACTTTAGTTGGCGAAAGGGCGGGCCGATGTAGCGGGGGAGTTACCCTAGATTTTGCGAACGTGTCTCCAGCTTCCACAACGCTCGACCTTGGTCCGGCGCGCAATGCGCGTGGGCGGCCGCGCGCGGTGGAGAGCGGGGAGAACGTGAATGCGATGCCCTTAACGGGGCAGACGGCGGATCGCGTGTTGCAGGCGATTGCGGCGGTGACGACCACGTCGATTGTCGTGGCGGATCCGGATCGCGTGATCGAGTGGGTGAATCCGGGGTTCACGCGGCAGACGGGGATTGCGGCGGAGGAGGTGCAGGGATGGCGGCTGGAAGCGTTGGTGGAGGAACTCGCGGTGGACCCGGCGGCGGGGCTGGCGGTGGGCGAGGTGTTGGATCGAGGGGATACCTTTGTGGTGGCGTTGGAGAATGAGATGAAGGACGGGCGGCGGTATTGGGCGGAGATCAACATCGAGCCGATTCGCGATACGGAAGGGCGGGTGACGGCTTACTTGATGTTGCAGGACGACGTCTCGGAGCGGCGCGAGCATGAGGAGACGATGCGGCGGGCGAACGCGGCGATGCAGAATTTGAATTCGCAGTTCGAGCATGCGATCGAGCGGGCGCAGCAGTTGGCGATGGAAGCGGCGGTGGCGAATCAGGCGAAGAGCGCGTTTCTCGCGATGATGAGTCATGAGATCCGCACGCCGCTCAACGGCGTGATCGGGATGACGGGAATTCTCGAGTCGAGCCGGTTGGACGACGAGCAGCGCGAGTGTTTGCGGACGATCAAGATGTCGGGCGAGGCGTTGCTGGCGGTGATCAACGACACATTGGATTATTCGAAGATCGAGGCGGGGCGGCTGGATTTGGAGCAGGTGGAGTTCGATTTGCGCGGGTGTGCGGAAGAGGCGGCGGAGCTGCTCGCGGGGAAGGCGTTTGCGAAGAAACTCGAGCTCGTGTGCGACGTGGCGGAAGACGTGCCGCGGAAGATCGTCGGGGATCCGGTGCGGCTGCGGCAGATCTTCGTGAACCTGATCGGCAACGCGGTGAAGTTCACGGCGGCGGGCGAGATCGTGTTGCGGATTGCGGTGGTGTCACGGGAAGGAGACGCGTGGGTGTTGAAGCTGGGCGTGCGCGACACGGGCATCGGCATTGCGCCGGAGAAGCAGCATCGGCTGTTCAAGAGTTTCTCGCAGGTGGATTCATCGACGACGCGGCAATTTGGCGGGACGGGCCTGGGGCTCGCGATCAGCAAGAAGCTGGCGGAATTGATGGGGGGAACGATGTGGGTGGAGAGCGATGTCGGGAAGGGGGCGAACTTTCTGTTTACGATGCAGGCCCGGGCGGGGGTGGCGAAGGAGGAGGAGACGCCGGCGGCGAAGGTGTTGCGCGGTCGTCGGGTGTTGGTGGTCGAAGACAATGCGACGAGTCGGGACGTGATTGCGCGGCATTTGAAGTTTTTTGGAGCGGAGCCGGTGTGTGCGGCGACGGCGGCCGAAGCGGATGCGAAGCTGGCGACGGGCGAAATGGTGGA
Source organism: Verrucomicrobiota bacterium (assembly GCA_023391285.1). Classification (GTDB taxonomy): domain Bacteria; phylum Verrucomicrobiota; class Verrucomicrobiia; order Opitutales; family Opitutaceae; genus Opitutus. The sequence goes on along the minus strand of JAEWBF010000066.1, from coordinate 21,043 downwards.
CGCAGCGCTGGTGGACTTGCACCTGATCGACAAGGAAGGGACCGAGTGGGCGCGGGACGTGGTGGCGAAAGGGAAGCGTTTTCCGATTTTATTGCTCAACGCGATTGGCGAGACGGTGACGGAGCCGGCGATTGACGGGCCGGTCCACAAGCCGGTGAAGCGCGATCTGCTTGGAGAGCGGTTGGCGCAGGTGATGGGAGGGAAAGCGGCTCGGCCGGCCGTGGTCTCGGCGCAGGCGGATTTGAAGCGGACGGCGGTGTTGAAGCCGTTGAAGATCCTGATGGCGGAGGACAATGTGGTGAATCAGACCGTGGCGCGGCATCAGTTGTCGCGGCTGGGTTATCAGGTGACCGTGGTCGGAAACGGCGCGCTTGCGGTCGCGGCGGTGGAGGAAGGCGGTTTCGACGTGGTGTTGATGGACGTGCAGATGCCGGAGCTGGATGGGTTCGGGGCGACGCGGAAGATTCGCGCGAATCCGAAACACGCGAAGCTGCCGTGGATCATTGCGCTGACGGCGGGGGTGGGGTCGGCGGATCGCGAGGAGGCGCGGGCGGCGGGGATGAACGATTACGTGGCGAAGCCGTTGCGGCCGGAGGCGTTGGTGGCGGCGTTGGCGCTGGCGTATGAGGAAGTGAAGGCGAGGCGCGGCCGCGGGGCGTAGACGCTCCGTGGAAGCTCCAAGGACCAAGCTCCAAGCTCCAGAGAAGGTCCAAGGACCAAGCCCCAATGGGGCGGCTCGCTGCTACGAAGCCACTCGCTCACGCTCGTAGCTACGGGGGTCAGGTGCCGTAGAGGCGGTCGCCGAAATCGCCGAGGCCGGGGAGGATGTATTTGCGGTCGTTGAGCTGGCGGTCGAGGGCGGCGGTGAAGATCGGCAGGCCGGGGAAGTGGCGGTCGACTTCGGCGACGCCTTCGGGGGCGCTGACGATGCTGAGGAGCGTGATGTCGACGGCACCGCGATCGCGGAGGGCTTGGATGGCTTGCACGGCGGACCCGCCGGTGGCGAGCATGGGATCGACGAGGAGAATGCGGGAGCCGCCGGTGAGCGGAGGAAGTTTGCAGTAGTAGCTGCGGGCGACGGCGGTTTCATGGTCGCGCTCGAGTCCGATGTAGCCGACGGAGACGTCGGGAAAGGCGTCGAGGATGGGCTGCACCATGCCGAGACCGGCGCGGAGAATCGGGACGACGATCAGCGGTTGTTGGGAGAGGACGCGGCCGACGTGGCGCTCGAGCGGCGTCTCGATGATTTTTTCCGTCGTGGGGAGATCGCGCGTGGCCTCGATGGCGAGCAGCAGGCTGAGCTGGTAGCAGAGCGTGCGGAACGTGGCGGGGCGGGTGGTTTTGTCGCGCAGGTGGGTGATGACGTGTTGCGCGAGCGGGTGATCGAGGACGTGGAGCATGGCGCGCGGAGTTCGTGTTCGTTGTGAGGGCGTCGCGCGAGGCGAAGGCGCGCGCGAGCGCGCGACCTACGGTGTGAGCGTGAGCGTGTGTTGGGTTTCGCCGGGAAGCAATGGCGTGGGCGTGCCGTTGACCCACGCTTCGTGGCCGGCGCGGTAGAACGGGGAGAGCGGGTGTCCGCTTTGGCCGCCGGGCATGTGGTAAATGCCTTCGTTTTCACGGCCTGGAGAGACGACGAAGCGCAGGCTGGCGCCGTAGGACGGCGATTGGATGCGGGGCATATGGGCGTCGCCGGGCAGCGGATCGGGCGGGAGGTTCAGGCGGGCGGTGAGGAAGTCGGGAAGGACGGAAGCGAACGTGTGGCGGATGCGGGCGCGGTTGGTGTTGCCCCAGGTGGCGCGATCGAGAGGCGGGCCGGATTCCTCGATGCGGGAGATGGTGGTGTCGATGGCGGCGAGGAGGAGGGCGTCCCAGTTTCCGTAGCGGGAGGAAAGGAGGTGCAGTGGTTTTTCGCGGACGAGGGTCCAGAGCGCGGGTTCGTAATGGAAAAGGCGCCAATTGAAATCGGGCATCTTTTCGATGCACGGGGCGAAGATGGGAGTGAGCGCGAGATGGGCGGTGGTGGTGCGAAATTCGCGGATGAGACGGTAGCCGACGGAATCGGTGGAGGCGCGGGCGTTCCAGGTTTCGGCGAGGCGGCGGAATTCGGCGCGGGAGGAATTTTTCGCGATGGCGTCGGGAGTGAGGACCTCGAGGGCGAGTTGTTGCCAGCGGGTGAGGAAGAGGGCGCGGTCGTCGAGGGCGAGCTCGAGGAGGTCGGCGGGCTGGGCGTTTTCGAGCGTGGCGAGGCGATCGCGGATTTGGGCGGCGCGCGGAGGGGAGGCGTAGCCGCCGTCGCCGAGGAGCGTGAGCGCGTGATGGCCGACGAGGCGGTTGTTGGCGGTCCAGAGTCGGCCTTCGGGTGGGGAGAGGATGGCGGGGGGTTTTTAGGGTGGGTGGAGACCGGTCCAGTGTCGGTGTCCAAAACTCCAAGACACGGGGAAGCGTCCGTCGAAACCGGTGCGTTGGGGGAGGCGGCCGGCGATGGTCCAGCCGATGTCGCCATGGCGGTCGGCGACGAGGAAGTTTTGGGCGGGAATGCCGGCGGAGCGAGCGATGTCGATGGCTTCGCGGGCGGTGGTGGCGTTTTCGAGGCGGGCGAGGTGAAGATTGAGGGCGGCGGGATCGTGAGCGAGCCAGCGGTGGGCGAGGGGAAGTTGATAGCCGTCGTCGACCAGGATGGGGCCCCAGGCGGTCCAGTGAGATTCGACGGTGATGGGATCGGCGTTTTTGACTTCGATTCGGTCGGTGCGGGTTTCGATTTCGCGGAGCGAGTCGGCGCCGGGAAATTTGTAGAGGGTGCGCGAGAGGGGATTAACGTCGACGGTGACGAGGTCGTTGGTGTCGGCGTAGGCGACGGTGAAGCCCCAGGCGATGTGACCGTTGGAGCCGATCACGATCAGAGGAAGGCCGGGGAGGGTGGCGCCGACGAGGCGTAGTTCTGAGTTTTGAGTTTTGGGTTCTGAGTTTTGGGTGGAAGGGGCGGGCCAGGAGAGGACGGCGCGATACCAGATGTTGGGGACGGAGAGGTTGAGGTGGGGATCGTTGGCGAGGAGGGCGGCGCCGGTGGCGGTATGAGCGCCGGAGAGAGCGAAACTGTTGGAGCCGGGAAAGAAGTCGTCGGCGGTTTCGAGCGGTGGAAGGTCGGCTGCGGCGAGGGGGTGTTCGCGGATATTGATGTAGCGCGCGGGAGGAATGGGGGCGAGCGGGGCGGTGGAGTGGTCGAGCGCGGCGTCGTCGGGCGAAAGAAGCGGCGCGAAAAAATCGACGCCGGGTAGGCCGTAGCGATCGCGGAGGGTGGTGAGCGAGCGCTCGTAGGTGTTTCGCGAATCCTGCAGATCGAGGACCATGGTGTAGGCGACGAGCAGGCTGTCTTCGGCGTGCCAGAGGTCGGGGGGCGTGCGCAGAACGATGTATTCGAACGGGCGCCGGTCGAGGGCGCGAAGGCCGGCGTTGACGCCGAGGGCGTAGCTCTCGAGGAGGGCGCGGTCGGACGCGGGGAGGGAGTTGAGGACCTTGCGGGCGAGGACGCGGAAACGATGGGGGCGGTGGAGACGGTCGAGCGGCAGGGCTGCTTCGCCGAAGAGTTCGGCGAGTTCGCCGGCGGCGCGGCGGCGCATGAGGTCCATCTGGAAAAAACGGTCCTGGGCGTGGAGAAAACCGAGGGCTTGGGCGACGTCGGTGCGGTGTTGTCCGCGGAGGGTCGGAACGCCGAGGGCGTCGCGGGTGACCGTGACGGGAGCGGCGAGGCCGAGGAGTTGGCGTTGCCCGTCGAGTTGCGGGAGACTGCCGCGGAGTTGGAAGTAGAACCAGACGCCGGCGGTGAGTGCGAGAAGCAGGAGGAGGCTGAGTGCGCTCGCGAGGAGTTGGATGCGTTTGGTCTGAGCGGGCGACATCGAGCGGCGGTGGAGAAAGAGATGTCGCGAGATTCGGGTCGCGGCGTAAAGCCGCTCCTAGGCCGGACGCAGGTTGAGGGCGGTGCGGATCGTTTCGACGAGGACTTCGGGTGGCGGGGAGACGTCGAGCGAGAGTGCGCCGGCGGGCGGTTCGAGCGTGGCGAGCTGACTATCGAGCATGGCTGGCTTCATGTAGTGGCCTTGGCGCCCGGAGATGCGAGAAAGGAGGAGTTCGCGCGAGCCGTGGAGATAGACGATGCGAACGTGCTGTGGATCGACGACGAGGGTGCGGCGGTAGGATTCCTTGAGGGCGGAGCAGGCGACGACGGCGTTTTCGTTATTCGCGATGCGGGTTTCGATGTGGGTGCGCAGCGCAGCGAGCCAAGGGGTGCGGTCGTCGTCGGTGAGCGGCTGTCCGCTGGACATCTTGGCGATGTTGGCGGGCGGGTGAAAATCGTCGGCGTCGGCGAACGGCCAATTCAGTTGGCGGGCGAGGAGTTGGCCGATCGTGGTTTTGCCGCTGCCGGCGACGCCCATGACGAGGATGATCATGCGTTAGGAGGAAACGAGGAGGCAAGGGGCGCGCGCAGCGGGCGGGAGGGATCTTGCTGCGCGAGGTCAGATGTTTTCCCAGGCGCGGGTGGCGACCGGGTCGCGGCCTTCGTCGAATTCGATGTGGTCGACGATGGTTTCGATGGGTTTTCCGTCGAGACCAGCGTCGCGTATCCGTTGGGGTAAGACGGCGGAGCGTTCGTCGCGCCAGCCGAGTTTCAGGATGAAACGGTTCCAGACGTGGCATTCCTCGTCGGTGCGCGGGGTGCCGCGGGTGTGCGCCCAGGCGAGGATTTCCTCGTCCGTGCCGCCTTCGAGCGTGCGGGCTTTCAGGTCGGCGTAGGCGATGCCGAGGAAGCGGCAGCAGCGGCCATCGAAGACGAAGAATTGGGAATCGCCGAGATTGGCGGTGTAGTCGGGCGGGAGTTGGCCGGCGGCGTGGAGACGGATTTTGTCGAGCATGCGGCCAAAGTAGATGAGGCGACCGACTTTGGCGTAGACGCTGCGGAGACCGGGGACGGCGGGCATGATTGGAATTTTCGATTTTGGATTTTCGATTTCCGATTTTTCTGGGGGCGGTGACTTTGCTTACTTCTCGGCGGAGATGAGGCCGGTGCGCAGGGCGTAGCGGACGACGCCGGCGACATCGTGGAGGTCCAGCCGGGCCATGAGGTGCATGCGATGGGTCTCGATGGTTTTAACGCTGAGATTGAGCAGGAAGGCGATCTCCTTGGTGCTGCGGCCCTCGGCGATGAGTTGCACGATTTCGCGCATGCGAGGCGTGAGCGTTTTGGTGGTATCGGCCTTGGGGTCGTTGGCGAGCTGGCGATGGCGGGCGAGGACTTCCTTGGAGATGGTTGGGCTGAGGTAGGTTTCGCCGCGTTGAACGGCTTCGAGGGCGAGGCGGAGTTCGGCGGTGGCGGCGTCTTTGAGCAGGTAGCCGGTGGCGCCGGCGCGCAGGGCTTGGAGCACGTAGTCCTCGCCGGTGTGCATCGAGAGCATGAGGACCTTCGTGCCCGGGCATTCGCGGAGGATGCGCGCGGTGGCGTCGAGTCCGTTGAGGCCGGGCATGGTGATATCCATGATCACGATGTCGGGACTGTGTTGATGGACGAGCGCGAGGGTTTCGCGGCCGTCGCCGGATTCGGCGAGGATCGTCACGCCGGGCAATTTCTCGAGGAGAGTGCGAATGCCAGCGCGGACGAGAGAGTGGTCGTCAGCGAGGATGATGGAGAGCGGACCGGGCACGGGGAAGACTCAATGAGGATCGTTAGAGTTGGACAGCGGAAAAATCGCCTCCACCTCGGTGCCGCGGTCGGGGGCGGAGAGGAGGGTGAGAGTGCCGCCGGCGAGCGAAGCGCGCTCGTGCATGCCCAGGAGGCCGAGGCTGCCGCTGCGTTCGGCGCGGAGGCGGGCGGCGGCGGCGTCGAAGCCGATGCCATCGTCGCGCACGGCGAGGCGGAGATTGCCGTCGTGCAACGCGAGGCTGATGTAAACGTTTTTGGCGCGGGAATGGCGGAGGGCGTTGGTCAGCGCTTCCTGGGCGATGCGGAAGCAGGCGGTTTCGAGGGTGGGGTCGCAGCGGCCGAGGAGCGGATCGGTGGCGAGGTGGACGTGCGGAGTGTTGGCGCGGCCCTGGTGTTGCTGCATGAGCCAGTTGAGCGCGTGGACGAGGCCGAGGTCGTCGAGGAGCGGCGGGCGCAGGTCGAGGGAGAGCGATCGAACCTGTTTCAGGAGGCGGTCGAGGAGCGCGATCGGTTCCTCGATTTGGGGCAGGATGGCGTGGGCTTCGGGGGCGAAGGTGGCGGATTGTAGGTGAATTTTGGCTACGGTGAGCACCTGGCCGATTTCGTCGTGAAGTTCGCGCGCGATGTGGCGGCGCTCGAGCTCCTGAATCTGGAGGAGGCGACGCGAGAGCTGTTGGAGTCGGGCGGAGGTGCTGGCGAGTTCGGCCTGTTGTTGCTTGAGCGTGGTGATGTCGATCTGGGAGCCGATCAGGCGGGGAGGGTGGCCGGACTCGTCGAGTTCGAGGTTGGCGTGAATCATGAACCAGCGCCACGAGCCGTCCTTGTGGCGCATGCGGTATTCGACGGTGAAGTCGGGCCATGGGGCGTCGAGGTAGCGGTTGATGAGAGCCTGGAGCTGGACGAGATCGTCGGGGTGGCAGCGCGATTCCCATTCGGCGGAGTCGTTGCGGATTTCGTGGTCTTGGAAGCCGAGCTGATCCTTCCAACGGCTCGAAAATTGGGCGTGCCCGGTGCCGACCTGCCAGGACCAAAGGCCAATGCGGCCGGCGTCGAGGGCGAGGTTGAGTTGTTTCTCGCTCTCGCGGAGGGCGGCGACGGTGCGTTGGCGTTCGGCGAGTTCGGCGGCGGCGCGTTCGTTGGCGAGGGCGAGCTCGTGTCGGTCGATGGCGAGGTCGATGCGCAGCGCGAGTTCGGCGTAGTGCTTTTCGTGATTCACCACGTAGTCGGTGGCGCCGAGCTTAAACGCGGCGACGACCTTTTCCTCGTTTTCGGAGGTGGTCATCAGAATGACGGGGGTGCGCAGCTCGCGGCCGCGGATTTCGGCGAGAAGTTGGAGGGCTTCGAGATGGGGCGGGCTGTGATCGAGAATCAGCAAGTCGAAGCTGACGTCGGGGCCGACGCGCTCGAGGGCTTCGGGGGCGGAGGAGGCGAGTTCGACGGTGAGGTGCGGAGCGGCGTCGGCGAGGTGTTTGATGAGGAGCAGGGCGTTTTGGGACCCGCCGGAGACGAGAAGAATGTTGCGCGGGCGGATTCGAGGTTGGAGGGCGTTGAAGGCGCGGCGCCGGCGCTCGATGACTTCGCGGAGCTGGTGGGGAAGCGAGAGGAGGTAGCCGCTGCGTTTGCGGACGTAGTCGTCGGCGCCGAGGCGAAGGGCTTGGGAGGCGAGTTCGGTGTCGCCGGCGCCCGTGACGAGCACGATGGGCGTGTTGAAGCCCTCCTCGGCGAGGACCTTCAGGATCTCCAGACCGTCCATGTCAGGGAGACGTTGGTCGATGAGGAGCACGGAATGGCGGCGGGTGCGGGCGCGGGGAAGGAACTCGGCCGCGCGACTGACAATCTCGAGATCGATATCGGGCGCGTGGCGGGCGAAGTGGGCGCGCGTGAGAGCGGCGTCGGCGGGATCATCCTCCGCGTAGAGCACGTTCAAGACGGGGCGCATGGGAGAATCATCGCCGGGCGGCGAGTGACTGCAATATTGCAGCGATGCGCGTGATGCGCCGGCGGCGATGGTGCCGCGAGTTCGCGGCCGACGGCGCGTGTTCCTTCTTGCGGGAAGGCGTTACGAGTCGTGCCAGAAGTAGACGGCGGTGCAGAGAAGCGCGGAGGCGACGGTGGGGGCGTTGACCCAGAGCGGATCGAACGGCATGGCGTATTTCTTGACCAGCCACACGACGAGCCAGCATTTGATTGCGATCAGCAGCCAGCAGCAGAGGAGGAGTTTTTCGACGCGCGGGTTGCGGCGCGGGAGGTGCTCGATCAACCGCACTTCTTCGACGAACCCGCGGTCGTAGTCGGCCGGTGGGCGGCGGGTGATAAGCTGAAGGAGATTCGGAATCATGCCAGTGATGAGAAGCTACAACGAAGCGGTGAAAAGGGAAGCGGTGCGGCGGAAGCGATGGAGGATTTCGGGTTGCGAGATGCGGGATGGGAGGAACGAAGGTCGTGCGAATTTCGGGAGTGGCGGACTTGGGCGAGCGGGAGGAATTTTTTAAGCGGTTGGGGGCGAAGCGCTAGGTGAGCGTGGGGGCTGGGTGGCACCCGTTCGGCTCGAGACGAAGCGTGAAACGCACGAGAGGGAATTGGATGATTCTGATGTGGGCGGCGACTTTGTCCGCGGCGATGGCGTCGACGGATGTTGACCGCCAGATCGAGGACGCGGCGCGGGAGTCGCGCGGGTTGCGCGGGATCTTGCAGCAAAAGGTGGAGGTGAGGAGCAGCGCGGGTGTGGTGACGTTGCGCGGGACGGTGCAGGACCTCGATCAGAAGGCGCTGGCGGAGAAGGCGGTGCGTGCGATACCGGGGGTGGAACGCATCGAGAACCAGCTGGAGGTGCAGTTTTCCGGGCGGGAGCGTGGTGACGGTTGGTTGGAACTGAAAATCCGCGGGAAACTATTGTTGGAGCCCGATCTGAGCGTGCGGGCGACGGATGTCAGCGTGTCGGAAGGAGTCGTGACGCTGAGGGGTGTTACGGAAACGGATACGCAGCGGCAGCTAGTCGAGGCGATGGCGCGCAACGTGGAAGGAGTGAAGGACGTGCGGAATGAGCTGCAGGTGCGTTCCGCGTCGGCGGTGGCCAAGAATGGTGATTTGCGGTAGATCGGGCTGGGGGCCGGTAGGCGGTTCGGGTCGGCGCCGGGCGCAAGGATTACAAGCGCGGGCTGGCGCTGTGAAACCTTTCGAAATAGTTTCCGTCACCATGCCCACTATGAAACTCACACACCGTTTTACCCTGGCAGTGCTGCTCGGTTTGGGGGCTGTGACCGGATGGGCGGCCGGATCGGCGACAGAAAACTCGGAGGCGCGCGTGACGGTGACCTTCTCCGATCCGGAGAAGTTCGCGGACGCGGCCGATGGCCAACGCGGATCGAGCGTGCGGCGCGAAGACAATCTTTCCGATATCGAGGATTACATCGTCGAACGCGCGGCACTTTATCTCGCGGACGGGCAGCGGTTGCAGGTGACCGTCACCGACGTGGATCTCGCGGGGGAAGTCGAACCCTGGCGGACGCACGGGGCGCATGACCTGCGCATCGTGAAAGACATTTATCCGCCGCGGATCGATCTCAGCTTTCAGCTGCTCGACGCGAGTGGCGCCGTGGTGAAGGAAGGCGAGCGGAAGTTGAAGGACCTGACGTTCACCTGGAAGATCACGATCAACCACAGCGATCCGCGCGTGCATGAAAAAGCGCTGATCGACGATTGGCTGAGAAGTGAGTTCAAGCGCGGCAAGAAGTCGTAAGCGGCGATCCGAAGATCCGATTTGCGCGCGACCGCGATTCCGACAGTTTCGCGGTCGCTTTATTTTTCGATGGAAGGACTGAACGACCTGGGAGGAGCGGCGCGGCTGGACCGGTGGTTATGGGCGGTGCGGATGTTCAAGACCCGCGCGCTGGCGGCGGATGCCTGCCGGGCGGGCAGCGTGAACATCGGGGAGTTGACGGCGAAGCCGGCGCGGGAAGTTCGTGCGGGTGAGCGTGTCACGGTGCAGCAAGGTTTGGTGACGCGCACCCTGCGCGTGGTCGGCGTGCCGAAGTCGCGAGTGGGCGCGAAGAAAGTGCCGGAGTTTTGCGAAGACCTGACGCCGGCGAGCGAGTTCGAGAAAGCGGCGGCGCAGCGGGTGCAGCATCTTCTTGCGCGCGAAAAAGGCGCGGGTCGGCCGACGAAGCGGGATCGCCGGGCGATCGATCAGCTCTTCGGGTGAACGAAAAGGCGGAGTTGTTGCGAGATCTTTGCGCTCGCTGGCGCGAGTAGTGCAGAGGCGCGGGGCTTAAGCTTTTCGCTTCTAAATGCGGGCGGGAATGTGCCGAAAAAGGAAGCCCATGCCTCGCTGCGACATGTTCTTCCCTGCTGTCTGCGCATTGCGAACGGGCGCTGGCGTCGCGCTCGACGGGCGGGAAGGCGCGGACCTACGGGGGAAGACGGCGAACATGCGGAAAGACGCAGCGGTGCCGGGGGCGCGGCGATGAACGGTGTGGCGCAAACGAGTGCGATCGCAGATTTTTCTGCCGTGCCGGAGACCGAACGTGTGGCGGCTTCGCGCATGGAACGGTTGCTGGGGACGTATTCGCAGGCAGTGATCCGGCGAACGAACCGGCTGTTTTTCTGGCTGTTGCTGGCGCAATGGGCGATCGCGATGGGAGCGGGCGTGTGGGCATCCCGCGAAAACGGATCGCTGGCGCCGCTGGTGTGGGCGGGGGTGGTGGGCGCGGTGTTGTCGGCGCCGACGCTCGGGATGATGCGATGGCTGCCGACGGAGTTTGCCACGCGGGCGGCGGTCGCGGTGGCGCAAGCGGGTTTTTCGGCGTTGTTGATTCACCTGTCCGGCGGACGGGTGGAGGCGCATTTTCAGATCTTCGGGACGCTGGCGTTCTTGGCGCTTTATCGCGACTGGCGGCTGTTGCCGATCGCGACGGCGGGGGTGCTGGTGCATCATCTGGTCGTTGGGCTTTCGTCGCCGGGAGCGTTGTATGGTGAAACGGATACAACGCTCTGGCGCGCGGCGGAGCACGGCGGGTGGCTGATCGCGGAGAATGTCGTGCTGATCTGGTCGTGCGTGATTTCGCGGCGGGAGATGCGCGAGATTTGTCAGCGGCAGGACCAGCATGAACAGCTGTTGGAGCAGCTCGAGCAGCGGGTGCATGAACGCACGCGGGCGTTGGAAACGGAAATGAAGGAGCGGGAGCGCACCGCTCGCGAGCTGCAGCGCAACGAGCAACGGCATCGGGAGCTGGTGGCGAGTTTGCCGATCGGGATCTTCGAGACGACGCGTTCGGGCGCGATCCGGTTCGCGAATCCTTACCTCGTCAGCTTGATCGGGCTGCCGACGAATTTCGATCCGACGGCGATCTCGCTGATGGACGGGCGGATTTTTCCCGTGCACGATCGAGAGCGGTTATGGCACCGGCTCGAGAACGAGCGCGAAGTGCGAGGCTTTGCGGCGACGTTTCGTCATTTCGACGGATCGGAATTCGAAGTCGTGATCAACGCGCGACTGAAGTCGGCGCAGCCGGGCGAGGACGTGGTCTGCGAAGGCACGATCGAAGATGTGACGAGTCGGAAACGCGCGGAGCGCGATCTGCATGCATTGAACAGCCAGTTGGTGCTGGCGTCGCGGCAGGCGGGGATGGCGGAAGTCGCGACGGGTGTGCTGCACAATGTGGGCAACGTGCTGACGAGCGTGAACCTGATCGTGCACGACGTGCAGGACCGGTTGAAGACGACGCGGCTCACGCATCTGCGACGGGTGGTGGAAGTGTTGCAGCGCGAGCAGCCGAGGCTGGCGGAATTTTTCGCGCAGGATGGCGCGGGGAAGCAGCTGCCGGATTTTCTGGCGAAGCTCGATGAGCATCTCACGGCGGAGAACAAGCAATTGTTGAACGACGTCGGCGGGCTGGTGCGGCATTTCGAGCACATCCGCGAGATCATCGTGACGCAGCAGGGTTCGGCGCAGCTCTTTGGCGTAATCGAGACGCTGGCGCCGGCGCAGCTGTTTGAGGATGCGTTGAGGTTGAATGCCGAGTCGCTGGAGCGGCATGGGATTTCGCTCGAGCGGGTATTCGAGCCGGTGGGTTCCGTGAAAGCGGACCGCCACAAGGTGCTGCAGATTCTCGTGAACCTGTTGAAGAACGCGAAAGATGCGTTGCAAGTGGTGAAGCCCGGCGAGCGCACGATTCGCGTGCTCGTTTCACGGGCGAGTGAGAAAACGGTCACGCTGTCGGTGCAGGACAACGGGCCGGGAATTCCGCCGGCGAATCTCACGCGGATTTTCCAGCATGGATTCACGACGAAGCCGACGGGCCATGGCTTTGGCCTGCATAGCAGCGTGCTCGCCGCGCGCGAGATGGGTGGCGACCTCATGGCGAAGAGCGAAGGTCCGGGGAAAGGATCGATTTTCATTCTCTCACTGCCCACGGCGGCGACCGTTGCGTCATGAATCCCCTGCTGCCGCCCAATCGCCGGATTCTCCTCGTCGACGACAACCTGTCGATTCACGACGACTTCCGGCGCATTTTGGTGCCGACGAAGACGAGCGACGTGCTCGACGATGCGGCGGCGGCGCTGTTCGGGGCGGCGGCGGAGCCGCCGATGGTGCAGTCGGATGTATTTGAATTGGACTACGCGCAGCAGGGACAGGAAGCGGCGGAGAAGGCGGCGGTCGCGGTGGCGGCGGGGCGCCCGTATGCGCTGGCGTTTGTCGACATGCGGATGCCGCCGGGATGGGACGGGCTGACGACGATCGGGAAACTTTGGGAGATCGATCCGGAGCTGCAGGTGGTGATTTGCACGGCGTATTCGGATCGGAGCTGGAGCGAGATTCAGGCGGCGCTGACGGCGCGAGACCGATGGCTCGTGTTGAAGAAGCCCTTCGACAAAGTGGAAGTGTTGCAGCTCGCGCAGGCGTTGACGGAGAAGTGGCATTTGACGCGGTTGTCGAAGCTGCAGCTCGCGACGCTGGAGGAGCACGTCAATGTGCGGACGGATCAGCTGCGGCAGGCGGTGCAGGTGAAGAATGAATTCCTGGCGAACGTGAGCCACGAGTTGCTGACGCCGATGAATGGAATTCTCGGCATGCTGGACATGTTGAAGGACACGACGCTCGATGCGGAGCAGCTGTCGTGTCTCGGCGACGCGCAGCAATGTGCGGAAGGCTTGGCGCAGTTGCTGCGGCAGATCGTGGCGTTCAATCAGGCGGAAGCGGGAACGCTGGCGCTCGAGCCGTTGCCGTTTGCGCCCGGGAGCCTGCTGAGCGAAGTCGCGGATGTTTACCGCGCGCGTGCGCTGCACAAGGGACTGGCGCTGAAGACCCACGTGGCGCCGAGCGTTCCGGCGGTGGTGCGCGCGCCGGCGCCGGTGATTCGGGAGACGCTGATCGTGCTGCTCGATAACGCGGTGAAGTTCACGCAGCGCGGTGTGGTCACGTTGAGCGTGGCGGGAGACGACACGCGGTTGTGTTTCACGGTGCACGACACCGGCATCGGCATGAGTGACGAGCAGCTGGCGTGGATTGCGCTGCCGTTTGCGCAGGTGGATGGTGGGATCACGCGGCGCAATTCGGGCATCGGGCTGGGGCTGCCGCTGGCGAAACGGTTGGCGTCGTCGCTCGGTGGTGAGCTGGCGATCAGTTCGCAGCCGGGGAGTGGGACGACGGTGACGTTTTCGGCGCTGACGGTGGGTGGGACGGCGGCGGGAGAGCAACTCGCGGCGAGTTGAGGGAAGGCTTACGGCAGCGCGGTGGGGGCACCGCGCCTCCATCGGCGGAGTGAATTCAGAATTTCAATACGGGCCGCGGATGTGGGCGGCGACTTCGCGGGTGTAGAAGTCGGCGAGCTTGGCGTGAAGGTCTGGCCGAAGGGGAGGCAGCGAGGAGGCGCGGGTGTTGGCGCGGGCTTGGCCGGGGTTTTTGGCGCCGGGGATGATCGCGGTGACGGCATCGAAATCGAGGCACCAGCGAAGGGCGAGCTCGGGGAGGGAGACGCCGGCGGGGACGAAGGATTTGAGGGTGTCGGCGAGCTCGACGCCCTTGTTGAACGGAAGTCCGGCGAAGGTTTCGCCGACGTTGAAGGCGGCGCCATCGCGGTTGAAGTTGCGGTGGTCGTCGGCGGGGAAAGAGGTGGCTTTGGTCATTTTTCCGCCGAGGAGACCGCTGGCGAGCGGGAGGCGGACGAGGAGGGCGACTTGGCGGCGTTTGGCTTCGTCGAAGAGGACCTGCGCGGGTTTTTGGCGGAAGAGATTGAAGATGATTTGGAGCGAGGCGACGCCGTCTTGTTTCACGCAGAAGAGGGCTTCTTCCATGGATTCGACGCTGACGCCGAAGTCGCGGATTTTGCCTTCGCGTTTGAGTTCGCGGAGGTGTTCGAAGACCTCGCCGCGCTGGAGGACCTCGAACGGGATGCAGTGGAGCTGGGTGAGATCGAGGGCGTCGACGCCGAGGCGGTTGAGCGAGGCTTCGGTGTGTTGGCGGATGCCGGCGCGCGTGAAGTTGTCGGGCCAGCCGGGCGGGCTGAAACGACCGAGCTTGGTGGCGACGTAGATGTCGGCGCGCGTTTGCTGGAGGAATTTGCCGATGAGGGTTTCGCTGCGGCCGTCGCCGTAAACATCGGCGGTGTCGAAGAGCGTGGTGCCGGCGTCGAAGGCGGCGCGAAGGGTTTGGAGGGCGGTTTCGTCGGAGACATCGCCCCAGTTTCCGCCGATTTGCCAGCAGCCGAGTCCGACTTCGCTGACGGTGCGTCCGGTGGTGCCAAAAGGGCGAGTGTTCATGGCGTTGACGGTGGAGTGAGGTGAGGGGGAGGCAAGTCGACGTGCGAGGGAGAGGAGGATCGGTGCCGGGTGAGGGGAAAGGTTGTAATATAATGCATGACTAGTCGGCTTGGGTGCGCAGGATGGCGGGCATGCAAGCGGACGTTTCCCGGGGCCTGACGATTTCATCGGATTTGTCGTATGCGTTGATGGAGGCGGCGCTGAAGACGGCGGCGAAGGCGGCGAAAGGAGGGCAGCGGGTGGCGCGGCCGAAGCGCGGGCTGGCGTTGAAGCCGGGGGTGGAGACGCCGTTATGGAATGAGTTGGCGGCGGCGGTGGACGCGCAGCTCGGGCGGCGGGGAGAGAAGGCGAGGCTGGCGCGGATTTTAGGGGTGCCGCGGCAACGGGTGCACGATTTGTTCAACAAACGGAGTGCTTTGCCGGATGCGGAACGCACGCTGTTGTTGCTGGCTTGGCTGCATGCGCGGAATCATGGGCGGGATTTGGGGTGAGGTGGGGGGCGGCAGGGCGGAGGGCGGGAGGATTTGGACGACTGACGGGAAAATCGCCTGCAAGCAGGCTCCTACATAGAGAAGACGAGACGCGCCGTGGATGCGGCGATGCGGTGACGGAGCGGGCGGGGATGAGGGTTTGAACCACAGAGGCGCGGAGGCACGGAGGTAGGATCAAGAGCGGAGTAGGAGAAAGAGAAAGAGAAAGAGAAAGAGGAGGAGGGGGACGGGGGAATGGGCTTGGCGGGGTGGGGTGTTGGAAGGAAGGTCGGCGGGAATTTATGTCGAACGGGGTGATGCTGGGGGAGGCGCCGTGGCGGTCGGGGGTGCGGAGTGCGCGCGCGAATTTGGTGCCGGGGTTGGTGCTGCAGGTGGCGGCGCTGGCGCTGGTGCTGGCGTATTATCGCGATGACGCGACGCGGGAGGTGTTGGGGCGGTTGGTGGAGTGGCGTGAGGACGTGGGGGTGGGGCTATCGATTGTGTCGACGGGGTTCTTCGGTGGGTTGTTGCCGATGGTGTATCTCAAGCTGCGGCGGGCGACGCGGGGGCGTTACTCGGTGGCGCAGGCGGGGGCGATCACGGCGTTCTGGGCTTACAAGGGATTTGAGGTGGATTTGTTGTATCGGCTGCTGGCGCGGTTCGTGGGTGAGGGGAATGATGTTGGGACGATCGCGGTGAAGACGGTGATCGATCAGTTTGTGTATTGTCCGTTGGTGGCGGTGCCGGTGACGGTGCTGTTCTACGAGTGGGTGATGGCGCGGTTCGATGCGGGGGCGGTGCGGGCGGATGTGCGTGCGGGAAGGTGGATTTGGCGGCGGGTGGTGCCGGTGTTGATTTCCAATGTCGGGGTGTGGCTGCCGGCGGTGTGCATCATTTATGCGTTGCCGACGGCGTTGCAGCTGCCGCTGCAGAATCTGGTGCTGTGCTTTTTCACGCTGCTGGTGGCGCATCAGATGAAGCGGGAGTGAACGTGAGGTTGGGCGAGGAGATAGCCGCAAAGAGGCGCAAGAAGGCGCAAAGAGGGGGTGGCGACAAAGTTGTTACGGAGAAGGTGTGGGGGAATTTGCCACCCGGGCTTTGCCTCGTGCGTCAGACTCCACATGTTTGCCGTCATGAAGTTGCTCCGCTGCGTCGCGTTTTGGATGGGTTTGCTGCCGGTGATCGCGCAGGTGGCGCACGCGGCATTTGGGGGTGCGCCGCAGCACGTGAAGGCGACGCTGGTGGCGGCGGAGGAGTCGGTGCAGCCGGGGCGGGCGTTTACGGTGGCGTTGCGGCTGGAGCATGAACCGCACTGGCACACGTATTGGATCAATCCGGGGACGGGTTATCCGACATCGTTGGAGTGGATGCTGCCGGAAGGGTTTTCGGCGGGGGAGATTCAGTGGCCGGCGCCGGTGGTGTTGAAGGACAGCAAGGGGACGGTGATGGGGAATGGGTATGAAGGCGTGACGTATTTGCCGGTGACGATCACGCCGCCGGCGAATTTGGCTGCGGGCGGGACGGTGGAGCTGAAGGCGCATGCGAGCTGGTTGATGTGCGCGGATGTGTGCATCCCGGGCGATCAGGAGGTGAGCTTGACGCTGCCGGTGCGCGGCGAGGCGCCGCAGCCGAGCGAGTGGAATGATGAGATTGCGGCGACGGTCGCGGAGATGCCACGGGCGTTGGCGGAATGGAAAGTAGCCGCGCGCAAGGAGGGGAAGACGATGGTCGTGACGGTGCAACCAGCGGGTGGCGCGGCGAACGCGGCGGCGCCGGGGGAGCTGCATGTGTTTGCGGAGGACAATCTGGTGGCCTACGATCTGCCGCAGGAAGTGCAGGCGAATCCAGGCGGCGGATACACGATTCGCGCGCCGATTTCGCCGGATGGGCCGCAGGATGCGACGCATTTGAAAGGGGTGATCACGGCGAGCGGTGGATGGCTGCCGGGAGGGAAGATGCGGGGGATGTTCGTGAATGCGGCGTTGGGCGAGTCGGAGGGGGCGACCGGTGCGGCGGCGAAAGGCGGAGAGGTGGGCGGCGGTTCGGCGAGCGGCGCGGCGAGTGGGTTGTCGGGGACGCTGTTGTTGGCGTTTGTGGGCGGATTGATTTTGAACCTGATGCCGTGCGTGTTTCCCGTATTGGGAATCAAGATACTGGGCTTCGTGAACCAGGCGGGGCATGAGCGCGGGAAGATCGTGGCGCATGGGCTGGTGTTCACGCTGGGGGTGTTGCTGTCGTTTTGGGCGCTCGCGGCGGTGCTGGCGATTTTGCGAGCGGGCGGGGCGGAGTTGGGATGGGGATTTCAGCTGCAGTCGCCGGCGTTTGTGTATGCGCTGGCGGTGCTGTTGCTGGTGTTCGCGTTGAACATGAGCGGGGTGTTCGAGTTTGGGCTGCGGGCGACGGCGATCGGCGGGGAGTTGCAGACGAAGTCGGGTTATGGCGGATCGTTTTTCACGGGCGTGCTCGCGACGGTGGTGGCGACGCCGTGCTCGGCGCCGTTTCTGGCGCCGGCGCTGGGAGCGGCGCTGGCATTGTCGACGGTGGAGTCGTTCGCGATCTTCACGGCGATCGCGATCGGCTTGTCGACGCCTTACCTGTTGCTGTCGGCCTTTCCGCAGGCGGTGAAAGTGCTGCCGCGGCCGGGTGCGTGGATGGAGACGTTCAAGCAGTTCATGGCGTTTCCCCTGTATGCGACCGTTGGATACCTGATCTGGGTGCTCGCGGGGCAGGTGAACGAGGAAGGGCTGCAGTATTTATTGCTCGGCCTCGTGCTGGTGGCGATGGGCGTGTGGTTTTATGGGCGGTGGACGGCGCCGGGAGCGTCGAGCGGGCGGAGGAACTTTGGCGTGGCCGCGCTGGTGATCGTGGGTGCGGCGGGCGTGTGGCTCGGTTGGCCGAAGGCGTCGGCGGCGGTGCAGAGTTCGGGCGCGACGGTGGTGTCGGGCGGTGTGACGTGGGAGCCGTGGAGTCCGGAGGCGGTGGAAAAGCTGCGGGCGGAAGGGCGCGTGGTGTATGTCGACTTCACGGCGCGGTGGTGCTTCACGTGCCAGACGAACAAGAAGGTCGTGTTCGGCTCGGACGAGGTATTGAAGGAGTTTGCGGACAGGAACGTGGCGACGTTGCGCGCGGACTGGACGAACAAGGATCCGCGGATCACGGCGGAGCTGGCGAAGTATCAGCGGTCGGCGGTGCCGTTTAATTTGGTGTGGAAACCGGGTGAGGCGGAGCCGGTGATTTTGCCGGAGTTGCTGACGCCGGGGATTGTGTTGGAGGCGGTGCGGGAGGGGTAGGGAAAGCTCCAGGATCCAAGATCCAAGCTCCAGAGAATGTTCAAAAAGCAGATTCCAAGTCGGAATTGGGAGTTGAAGGTTCTCTGGAGCTTGGTGCTTGGATCTTGGAGCTTTTTCGGCGACGCCGGGGCCGAGAGTTATTTGGTCCAGCCGAGGTAGCGGCGGGCTTCGTCGGTGAGCATGTTGCTGTTCCACGCGGGGTCCCAGACGAGGTCGACGCGGACCTCGCCGATGCCGGGGAGGGCGGAGAGCGCGGCACGGGCGCCGTCGAAAATCATGTCGCCGGCGGGGCATGAAGGGGTGGTGAGAGTCATCGCAACGGCGACGTTGGGGCCGTCGAGTTTCACGTCGTAGACGAGACCCATGTCGACGATGTTGAGGCCGAATTCCGGATCGAGGATGGTGGCGAGTGTGGACCAGATGGTTTCCGTGGTGAGCGCTTCGGTGGTATTCATGAGGCGGCGGGTTGGGCGCGGTTGAACGGGGCGGGAAGAGGTTGAGGAAGGTCGGCGCGCCAGAGGTGGCGGGCGACGGACGAGAGGCTGAGCGCCAGCGAGAGCTGGCCAGCGGCGAAGAGGAGTGAACCGAAGGTGAGCGTGAGCGGATGAGCAGTGAAGGAGCCTACGGCGAGCACGAGGACGCCGCAGACGTGGGCGAGGAGCCAGGCGCGTTCGCAATTGGGGCGGCCGAGCGCGGCGGCGACGGGCGTGCGTTGGCGTCCGACGCGCGGGCCGTAAACACGCATCCACACGAGGAACGGAATAATTTTGCAGAGCATGCCTTGGACGAGCGCGAGAACACCGCCGAGGATGGCGACGACACCGTAAGCGAGGGCGGCCTGAAGGTGGTCGTTGGCGACGGCGAGCGCGGTGCCGTTGATGGCGGCGAAGACGAGAAAGCCGAGGCCGAGGAAGAAGCCGCGGAGACCGGGTTCGAGGAGCTTCTTTTTCCGAGTCGCGAGGAGGCGGCGGAGTTCGACGGCGGAGAGCGCGAACGAGGCGAGCAGCAGCGCGGCGCCGAGGAGGACGAAGAGAGAGGCGTCGAGAGCGAGAGCGGAGATGAGGAGGAGGAGGCCGGTTTGAGAGGCGATGAGAGCAATGCTGACGCGGCGGAGGTTGGGCGGGCCGGCGAGAGTGAACATCGGGACGAGGCGGAACATCGCGCCTTGGGTGAGCGTGACGAAGAAACCGGCGACACCGGCGTGGGCGTGGGCGCGGAGGAGGGCGAGGACGTCGAGGTTCCACCAAGCGAAGCGGAGGTTGAGAGCGAGGAGGAGTCCGGCGGAGACGGTGACGACGAGCCACGCGGCGGCGGCGGGGAAGGCGAGGAGGATGGGATCGAGGCGCGGGGCGGTGCGGAGCGTGCGAACGATGTTGGCGGAAAAGAGGGCAACGCCGACGGACACGGCGGTGCCGCCGAAGGCGACGAGGAGCAGGTCGCCGCGGAGGAAGCCGGCGATCATGGCGACGGTGCCGGCGAGATGAAGCGCGAGGTGTGACCAGGCCTGGCGAGGTCCGGTGAAGGCGGTGTTGGCGAGGACGGGCAGGAGTTGGTAAACGGCGCCGAAGCAGATGGTGAGGAGTGCGCCCAGGAGCCATGCGTGCGCGAGCGCGACCACATGCAGGTGCAGGTGCGGCAGAGCGAGGGTGGACGGGAAAAGGACGAGGGCGGCGGAGGAGGCGAAGGCGGCGAGGAGGCCGGTGAAGATGAAGGAAAGCGGGATGATGGCGCCGGCGGCGAGGGGGGAGTGGTGCGGCGTGGAGGGGAGCATCGTATAGAAAGGGCGGATACGAAAGGGAGGGCGAGGCGTGACGGCTCGGCGGGGACCCCGACGCGTCGGGGCACGCTGCCTCGCCCTACCTGAAGCTAGCGGGTGAAGGTGTTGAGCCAGGAGCCGTCGGGTTGTTCGTGGGAGGCGTGTTGGATGCCGCGGGTGTCGAGCTCGGCGAGGAGGTGGACGGGTTTGCGGTCCGTGAGCGCGCGGAGTTGTCCGCCGATCGGCGTGTTTTCGAGCGCGGCCATGATGTGCATCATGGGTTCCGGCGGTTCGAGTCCGCGGACGTCGAGGAGCGCGCCGGCGTTCTTGCGGGCGGAGCCGCAGCCGCCGGTGGGTGGGCGGAGCTCGACGGGCGCGGTGGCGGCGGTGCGAGTGATCTTCACCTGAAATTCGTCGGGGCCCTCGACGAGGTATTCCCACGTGAAGGCGTCGGGAAATTGCGCGGCGAATTGGTAGTAGAGCGGAACGGGATCGTGATCGTTGACGAGGATGAAGTGTTCGCCGACGGCGAGGCCGGCCCAGCGTTTGAAGATGAGCGCGTGTTTTTCGCGGCAGGAGATGACGCGCACGTCGAAGCGGGCGGGATCGTTGGCGGGGGCAGTGGTGTTCATGGTTGTATCCATAAGATGAATTCGTGAGTGGGGGTTTTATTCGGCGCAGAGGATGAGGAGCATGGTGAACGGCTCGGGCGCGCGGACGGCGTGAAGGTGGTCCGGCGGAAGATGGAGGAGCGTGCCGGCTTCGAGGCGCTGCCAGGTGTCGTTGTAGAAGAACTCGCAGGCGCCGGAGAGGATCTGGACGAGGGCGCGGCGGCGGTTGGTGTGCGGCGTGAGTTCCTGGCCGGCGGCGAAGCTGAAGAGGGTGACGCGAGCGTTGTCCTCGCGGAGGAGCGATTTGCTCACGGTGCTTTCCGGCGCGGCGGGATCGATCGCGAGCGAGAAGGGGGACGCGGGGGCGCTGGGGCGCGGAGGGAGAGGGACGTTTGCCATGGGAGGAGAATAGCGCGGAGGCGGCGGCGGGGCATTGATCGGGATCAAGGGTTGGGGCGGTTTGGGGG
>JAEWBF010000058.1 GCA_023391285.1 Verrucomicrobiota bacterium | reverse complement strand
GCTGGTGTCGGCCCTGCCGGTGTGGCTGGAACTGCGCGACCATGGCGTCGTCGGCCACCAGCCCCCCCCCCCCCCCCCCGCCTCCGACCCCGCCGCCGCCACTTCCGCCCGACTTTCACCTCCTCCTTGCCACTGGCCGCCGCCCGAACACCGTCCCTCTCATGCAAAACTCGACCTCTGCGCGGGAGTTGCCGCGCCTCTTCGCTCTCGCCGCCGTCTCCTTCGGACTCGCCGCCTCCGCGACCGCCGCCTCCGCCCCGGACGAAAATCCTTTCTACACCGAAAGCTCGCTCCCCTACCACTACCCGCCTTTCGACAAGATCAAAGACACCCACTACACGCCCGCCTTCGACCGCGGCATGGCCGAGCAACTCAAGGAAGTCGATTCCATCGCCAACAACCCCGAGCGTCCCACCTTCGACAACACCGTCGTCGCCCTCGAGCGCTCCGGCCAACTCCTCAACCGCGTCAACATCGTCTTCTCCTCCCTCACCTCCGCGCACACGAATCCCACGCTCCAGGAAATCGAGGCCGCCATGGCCCCGAAACTCTCCGCGCATTACGACACCATCCTCCTCGACGGAAAACTCTTCGCCCGCATCGAAGCACTTCACGAAAAGCGCGCAGAGCTCGACCTCGACGCCGAATCGAAACGCGTCCTCGAGCGCTACTATAAAGATTTCGTCCGCGCCGGCGCCAAACTCTCCGAGTCCGACAAAACCAAGCTCAAGGCCCTCAACGCCGAGCTCGCGATGCTCTACACGCAGTTCGCGCAAAATGTCCTGAAAGAGAAAAACGCCGCCTCCGTGGTCTTCGACTCCCGCGACGAACTCGCGGGTCTCTCCGACCACGAAATCTCCGCCGCTGCCGACGCCGCCAAAGAAGACGGCAAAGAGGGCAAATACGTCATCCGCCTCCTCAACACCACCGGCCAGCCCGCCCTCACTTCGCTCACCGATCGCGCCGCCCGCGAGCGCATCATGAAAGCCTCGCTCGCCCGCGGCAGCTCCGGCGGCGAATTCGACAATCGCGCCAACATCACGCGCGCCGCCAAACTCCGCGCCGAACGCGCCGCGCTCCTCGGCTTTCCGCACCACGCCGCCTACCAGCTTTCCGAACAAACCGCGCAGGACGTCGGCACGGTCAACAAGCTCCTCGCCGACCTCGCCAAACCCGCCGTCGCCAACGCCCGCCGCGAAGCCGCCGACATGCAGCAAATCATCGACCGCGAAAACGGCGGCTTCCAACTCGCCTCGTGGGATTGGGCCCACTACGCCGAAAAAGTCCGCCAAGCTCGCTACGACTTCGACGAGTCCCAGCTCAAACCTTACCTCGAGCTCAACAACGTCCTCATCAACGGCGTCTTCTTCGCCGCCACCAAACTTTTCGGCATCACGTTTCAGGAACGCAAAGACCTCCCCGTCTATCAGGAAGACGTCCGCGTCTTCGAGGTCTTCGACGCCGACGGCACCCCGCTCTCCCTCTTCCTCTTCGATCCTTACGCCCGTCCCTCGAAACGCGGCGGCGCCTGGATGAATGAATACGTCGCGCAATCCGGCCTCTTCCGCCTGAAGCCCGTCGTCGCCAATCACCTCAACATCCCGAAGCCCCAGCCCGGCGAACCCGCTCTGCTCACCTGGGATGAGGTCATCACCACCTTCCACGAATTCGGTCACGCCCTGCACGGCATGCTCTCGGATGTGCACTACCCGCGTTTCAGCGGCACCAACGTCCCGCGCGACTTCGTCGAATTCCCGTCCCAGGTAAACGAGATGTGGGCCGACTGGCCGGAAGTCCTCAAGAACTACGCCAAACATTACAAAACCGGCGAACCGCTCCCGGCCGAACTCCTCGCCAAAGTCGAAGCCGCCAAAAAATTCAACCAGGGCCACGCCACCACCGAATACCTCGCCGCCTCCCTCCTCGACCAATCCTGGCACCAACTCCGCGCCGAAGAAATTCCCTCCGCCGAACAGGCCCTCGCCTTCGAAGCCGCCGCCTTGAAAAAGGCCGGCGTCGATTTTCCGCCCGTCCCGCCACGCTACCGCAGCACGTATTTCTCGCACATCTTCTCCAGCGACGGCTACTCCGCCGGCTACTATTCCTACATTTGGAGCGAGGTCCTCGACGCCGACACCGTCCGCTGGTTCAAACAAAACGGCGGACTCAAACGCGAAAACGGCGACCGCTTCCGCAAACTCCTCCTCTCCCGCGGCGGCGCCGACGAAGCCATGAACCTCTTCCGCAACTTCATCGGCCGCGACCCCGACGTCCAACCCCTCCTCGAACGCCGCGGCCTCAACTAAAATTCAACCTCTTGTAGGGCGGGGTCTCCCGACCCCGCCTTTTTCGTCTCCGCATCCCCCGTAGCGCGGTCAACCTGACCGCGTTCTCGTCGTCCCCGCATCCCCCGTAGCGCGGTCAACCTGACCGCGTTCTCCTCGTCATCCCAGAGACAGCTTGTCCGCGCTCGGCACACAGCTTGCACACGCCCACCTCGCGCTTACCCTCCACCCCATGAAACCCGGCCGCGCCCTCCTCGGCCTCAGCGACGGTCTCATCGACCGCCTGCTCTGCGTCCTCGGCGTCCTCGTCTTTTCGCAAGGCCCCGAGTTCATCCAGCAATACCTCCAACGGCTCGGCGGCCATCTCGACGAAGCCCGCCGCCAACTCGCCCAATTCCGCGACGTCGCCACGCAATCCGGCCTCACGCTCGACCGCCTCATCGAGCAAACCTCCACCAACGCCGACACCGCCGTCGCCAAGCTCGGCGGCGTCATGTCCGCCTCCGTCGAACGCGTCGCCGAACTCGAGTCCGCCCAAGCCGCCCTCCACAACGCGTCCCTCTGGTCGAAACCGTTCGTCTTCCTCCGCCACGTCGACCCGTCCATCGCGCAAGCCACGTGGGACATTTACCGCCCGGCCGTCCCCACCACCCCCGAAGGCCTCATCTACGCGCTGCTCGGCATGTTCGTCTTTCTAGCCCTCTACCACGGCCTCATCCGCTATCCGATCTCCCGCGTAGCCCATGTAGGGCGGGGTCTCCCGACCCCGCCTCCGCCCACCCCCGTGACCCGCCCCACCTGATCGCTCCTCACCAATCGAAAATCCCAAATCCCCAATCGAAAATTCCGCCCTCTCCTCACTCACCCGCCGCATCCCGAACCATCACATTCACCGCGAGCAATCGTCCCTCGCCCCCTCGCATCACGCTCACGACGACTTTCTCGCCAGGCCGTAAATCCTCCACCCCGATCGTCTCCGCCCCCCTCAAGATCGCCGTGTCCTGCGTCACTTGCACCGTCACCACTTGGGTGTTGCGCACGATCATCGTGAAATCGATCTCCGTCCGCCGCACCACCTCGCCCTGCATCATGAACTGATTGCTGGCCATCGCCTGAATGGTCGCCAGCCGCGGCAACGGCACCTGCACCAACTTCGCCTGCAGCTCCGCTCCCGCGGCGGCGACGCACGCTAGAGCGACCAGGCCACTTCGCCAAACTCGAGTTTTCATCATGGGGAAACACGCCCCGCGCACCACGCGCGCCGCGTATCGCCCATGGAACGCCCCGCGCCCACCCCGTTCCTACTCGCTCCGCCCACACTCGACTCCGGAGATTCCCCGATCACCTTCGCCCTTCCATGGCTTGGCGCTACGTCCCTCTGCTCCTTGGCGTGTTCGCCTGCTCCGTCTCGGTCATCCTGATCAAGGCCAGCCAGGCGCACGCCATGATCATCCCGCCGGCGCGCCTCCTTTTGGCCGTCGTCGCCCTTGCTCCGCTTTTCATCTTCGACCTTCGCCGCCACCACGCCGTTTACACGGCCGCACATTTCCGCCGCACCACCATCCCCGCGCTCGTCCTGGCGCTGCATTTCATCTCCTGGACCTATGGCGCCCGCACCACCTACGCCGCGCAAGCCACCCTCATCGTCAACCTCGTCCCCATCGCCATCCCTTTCTTCCTCCACGCTCTCATCGGCGAAAAAATCAACCGCACCGAACTCATCGGCACCGCCATCACCATCGCCGGCCTGATTCTCCTCAACGCCCACGACGCCTTCTCCGGCAGCGGCGACGTCCTCGGCAATATCGTCTGCTTCGGCTCCATGCTGCTTTTCGCGTGGTATCTCGCACTCGGTCGCGCCAACCGCGACTTCCCCAGCCTCTGGCTCTACGTCATCCCCGTCTACTTCCAAGCCGGCCTCTTCAGCCTCCTCGCCGCCATTCCGTGGCTCGACACGTTCGACTACTCCTCACTCCGTGAATGGTCGCTCCTCGCTGGTCTCGCGATCATCCCCACCATCATCGGCCACTCGCTTCTCAATCACGCGCTCCGCCACGTCCGCGGTCAGGTCGTCAGCCTCTGCAACGCCGCTCAATTCATCTTCGCCGGCATCATGGCGTTTTTCCTTTTCCAGGAAATCCCCACCCCGCTCTTCCTCGCCGCCGCCGCGATCGTCTCCGCCGGCATCGCCATCGTCGTCTTCGCCACCCCTTCCACCCCACCCCGCCTCCGGTGATTCCGGTAGGGCGAGGCGTCCCGCCGAGCCGCTTCCACGTTCCTCTAGCTTCACGCGTCGCTCACCACGCCTGAAACTTCCGCCACGCAATCCGCCCCACCGCCTCCGCATTTCCCGGCGCCGGCGTCACCACCAACGCCACCCACCCCTCACCTTCCGGCACGCCAAAGTCGAAACGCTGCGCCGCCCGATCTTCTTCCTTCAAACTCGGCCGCAGCTCCCGACTGTGCATCACCTCGAACCGCCCCGATTTGTAGTAGATCACGGTCACCTTCATCCCCGTCGCGCCATAGTCCTCCGGCCGCGCGTCTCCAACATACTGATACTCTCCGGCCAGCCGCCCGATCCTTCGTCCGAGCTTCACCCACACTTCGCTCGGCGCCGCCCCTTCAATCGCCCCACCGTCCGCGGCGGCGTGCTCCACCAAACCGTGCGCCACGCCCTCCACTCCCACGCCGTCGCCTCCGCCCCACAACACCCGCGTGTCGATGTGCCGGCCTTCTAGTCGACGCTCGATCGGCTGCGGCGGTTCATCCCCGCTTTCGCCGGCATGCTCGGTCTGCAACCGCCGCCACCCAAATCGCACTCCCGTCCCTTGCACCGCGTCGACGGTAAGCGTCACCGGACGCCCGCCCGGACTCACCGCAAAGGGCCGCGCCACCCAGCGCTCATCCGCGCCAAGTTCGATCGTGTCCCGCCAAATTTCATCCGCGAGCGCCGCCCCTTCCCGCGCATGCACCGTAAACGTCGCCCGCGCCACGTCCCCGCTCGCCCCGTCGCGTGAAGCCACCAGCTCCCCCGCAAACCGATACAGCCCCCGCGCAAAGTCCAACCGGTGCGCCCCTCCCGCTCCCAGATAAAACAACCCGTTGTCCGCTCGTTCCACCAGCGGCTCCGTTCCTGAAACCGTGACGTCGCGCCAATACAGATTCGATTGGGTGTTCACGGAAAATTCGAACACCGACACCTGCGGATCGCGCACATACGCGTGCAGCCTCGGCCCCCAGCGCTCCTCGCGAAAATGCTTCCCGAGCATCTCCGTCATGCCCGACGTCCAATAATTCCATCCCGCATACGACAGGATCACCTGTATCCGTTCGTCGGATTCAATCCGCTTCGCCATCCGCCACGAATCCGCGTCCGACGTCGTCGTGCCGCTCGCCAGCCACAACGGCAAATCGTCATGCCTCGCTCCCGGCATCGCCCGCACCAGCCAGTCCATCGCGTTCACGCAATAGTATCCACTCTCCCCCACACCGCTGGCCTTCAAACGCTCCGCCTGCCGATGAAATTCCACGAGGCTCGCGTGCAGCGTCGCCGGGATCTGCATCCCGCGAAGATACTCCAACCGCGCCGGCAAATCGTCCGCGCTCACCATCTCCTTCCGCGCCGCCGGTTCATGCGTCCACAACGCCCGCGTCCCTTGCCACGCCGCCTCCCACGCCGGCACGAGCAACGTCAGCGACGCCACCACCAGCACCCCGCGCATCGCTCGCGACACTCCCGCCCCATCCGCATGCGCCAGCACAATCCCCGTCGCAAACACCAGCGCCGCCGCTCCCGCCAGATACGAAATGTCCATGTTCGTCGCGAGAATCACGCCCATGCAGATCCACGCTCCCGCCGCGATCGCCGCCAACATCACCGCCTTCGCCAGCCGCCGCTCTCGCGCTTGGGCAATCCCCCAAGCCGCCGCCGCCGTCACAATCATCAACAGCCCCAAACCCCACGCGCCCGCATACGTGAAATGCAACGGCTTGTAGTAGTGGTGCGGCGTGTGCAGGTAGAATTTCGCCGTCGCCAGCTGCCACAACATGTTCGTCCGATATCCCGCCGGCAGCACGATCACGTTGTAGAGCCACTGCTCCAGCGTCGCTCCCGTCCAAGCCAGCTCCGTCGCCACCGGCGCAATCACGCCAAACACGAAATGCCCGATCATCGTCAGCCGCGCGCGTCGCCACGAAATCTCTCCCAGCCACCCCGCGCGAAACGTCAGCGTCCACGCAAACGCGAGCGCCGCCACCTGATACGTCAGCTTCGTCATCCCTCCCACCCACAACGCCAACCACACGCATCCCATCGCCACCGCCCCCCATCGCCCTTCGCGCGGACGCGCCGCCAGAACCCCCACCACCACCCCCAGCACCGTCGTCCCCACCGCGTTATACCACACGATGGTATGCTGGCTCGACGAAGCGCCCACCACGGCCGCCGCCACCACGATCGCCGTCACCGCGCCCAGCCGCCGCCACCATGCCACAACCAACCCGACAAAACTCAACGCAATGAACACCGCGTTCGCATACGTGAGGCTCAAATACCGCGCCCCCGCCACCTTCTCCGCCCACCAGCTCACGGTGAACTGCAGCGTCTGAATCGGCGTAACAAAATCCAAATACGGCCGCTCCCCCGCCTCGATCCGCCCCACCGCCGCCATCACCAACCCGTAGTCGGTAAAGTCCACCAACGCCGCGTGATTCTTCCACCAGGGCGCCAGCACCACCGCCAACCCTGCGAGCACGCCCAACGCCGCCACCGCCCATCGCCCACTCATCCGCTTCGAAATCCCTGCTTCGTTCGACATTCGCCACCACGATGCTCCCCCGCCTCTCCCTCCCGCAATCGCATACTTTTGTAG
>JAEWBF010000051.1 GCA_023391285.1 Verrucomicrobiota bacterium | reverse complement strand
TCGCAGGTGACTGCGCCTTCGCGCTCCAGTTGGCAAACGTCGCATACTTGATCCCCTCGCGCCGGGCGAACGCCGCCATCGTCAGCCCGCTCGCTCGATACTCCGCGATCAACTGCTCTCGCCGCTCCACCGGCGTCACCCGCCGCCCTCCGGCCCCGCGCCGTTCACCCACATCCACCAACTCCGCCGTGATTGTGCTCATCACGGCACTCTATCGCGTCCTTCACCTTCCGCCTACGAGGTCACCGGCCGGACGCTTACGCCAGGTGCGAGCTTGATGAATGGCAGCCTCGTAGACGAGCGAGGGCAGACCTACGTGAGAAATAGCTCGCCGGCGAGCGGGCAGACGCGGCCGGTGGTCTTCCGTAATCGCTGTGAGCTGGGGTGACTATCGGTGTTATCGAGTTTTGGATGGGATGTGATGCGCTAAGTAGGGCGGCAAAGTAGCTGGGGTGAGAAGATGCCTGGAGCATCCCAAGTGGAGTGCCTGTGAACCTCACTGCAGTCCTTAGTTTGAGGCGGAACTGCGCTGTCCCGCGTCAGAAACGCTCTGCATCCCCGAGGAGGTGGCCCGCTCAGGCAGCTCAATGCGCTATCTGGGAGTGCATACTCAAGCCGCCAGGTGCTAAGCGAACCGATCAAACTAGAGCTTTAGCTTCAGTTGGGGTTTCGCCCGTGGGGTTCGCACACCTTGGAACACTTTATAGTTCAAGCGCGTAAACCTCGGGGCCTATAGCGGCCCGCGTGCGCTCATCATAGTATACGGCAAACTCTCCCGGCGATTGTGGCCGCAGCTTTGTGAGGGGTAAAAGGATGACGTAAACGCCCACGTCGGAGCCCATTACGAGCTATTTGCGGCAGTTGAAGCATCCTAAGTCTTGGCCTTGCCCGGATCTCTGTGGGGGCGGCCTTTTTCTATGTTCACGACCACATCTCGCCGCGGACGGACAGTCGCGCGCACGTAAACAGCCGCGCGATGGCTGGAGGCGTTAACCCGGCCTGCTGTCCTGAGCTCGACTTCTCAATTATCCAGCATACCCGGAAGTTTGTTTTGGGGGGGCAGGGCGTTCAGGAGTATCTCCAAGCTATAATTGCAAGTGTCTCTTCGGTTAGGGTCCGGGAGGCGGGCTTCAGTTGACGATAACGGCAATTTGATTCTGCTGGCGCTACTTCCATGATCTCCCGTTTCGTTTGTTTCGGTTTCCTGCTCATTGTTCAATCGTCCCTATGTTCTCTGGTCGGAGCGGAACCAGCGGTGGTTCAACGAGTGGAGGCGTCGTTTTTGCTCGGTCAAGGTCGCCTTCCCAACTCCACGGAGCTCGCGGAGTGGAGCGGCGAAGCTGGCGCGGCGACAGTGGGCGATCTGGTGGAGAAGCATCGGAGGTTGTTGCAGCAAGATCCAGCCGCACGCCGCGCGGTGGTGACAAAGGCGTTTGCGGATGCTTTTGGGCACGCACCGGAGAGCGCCGAACTAGCGCAGGAGCAGCGCGTGCTTATCTATGTGGAGCAGGTGAAAGCAAACGTTGCCAAGCTTCGGCAGCGTCCGGACGAGTATCGCGCAGTCCTTGATCGCGCATATCAACGTGTGGTTCGCCGGGCCGTTTACGACGAGGAGGTCGCTTACTGGAACGATTTCGATGTTTTGTCGTATGCGATGGTGGTTGGTTGCGTGGACAACTGGGGGCGCCGCAACCAGCCGGGATTGATGGTCACAGCCGGAACTCCGACCGTGTCCCATAATAGCGTTTATCTCTCTACCGCGAGTTTGTCGCCGAAGGTCGCAGAAGAAGCTCGTGCCGCTGCTGGCTTGGGAACGGCTGCGACCGATTACTTCAGCTATGCTTCTGCCCGCACGGTGATCGCGCCCGGCGCAGAGAAGATTGTGGCGAATGGGGGGATTCATTTTGTGGCTGCGCTGGCCGACGGCGTCGCTCGTTGATTGCAGGCCCCGCGTCGGTCCTGGAGCACGCGCAAAAAAACCGGCGACCCTTGCGGGCCGCCGGCGTTGGGTCAGATGATCAACTCACCTGTTGGTCGCTTTTCGTAAGCTGGAACCTGCGATCAGTTGACGTTGGTGGTGTTGATCAGGAAGGGATAACCGTTGAACGGCACTTCACCGGCGAATTCGAACGGTTGGTTGCCGTCGGCGCCGGCGCCGTAGGTCTTCTTGTTGCGGGCATCGTTGATCTTGCCGACGCGGAAGCTGATCATCTTTTTGCCGCGGAAATCGGTGACCGAAAGGATCGGGCCGCGGATCGCGGTGCTGACAGCAACCGGGTCGTCCATGCGCTTGTCCTTGATTGTCCGATACACGGCGCCTTTACCTTCGAAGGTGACAGCCGCGACGACTTTCCGATCACCGCGAACGGCAATGTAGATGAGGTTGTTGAACGGATCCGGCTCGTATTGCGTGCCGTCCGCTTTCCGCGGGATGAGCGGCAGGTTGCTGTCGCTGCGGCGCGTGAAGCACATGCTCACCGGGTTGCGTCCAACGTTGAACGTGCCGGCGATGCGCAACGATCCCTTCCGCTCCCACGACGCCCGGTGGATGAGCGGCGTTGTGTCGATGATGCTGATCGTGCCGTCTTCCGATGCGACGTAGGCCTTGTAGTAGTCCTTGGTCCAACGATCCATCTTGAAGCCCGCGAGGACGGCGTTGGGGCTGGAGATATCCGCCTGCCAGACAACCTTCGGAGTGATGCTGGGCTTCACCGAGAATGCCTGCGGGAAGTTTGAGTCACCGGTGCCGCGAGCAGCCATGGTGCTCTTGAAGCTCGAGGCTGAGCTGAGATAGCTCTCGCGGACGTAGCTGAACAAGGGCTCCAGGTCGACGAGGGCGACCTTGTTGTCGAACTTCGACGCGACGATCGCGTAGCCACCCCGCGCGACGACGCCGGACCAGCCGCCATCATAAACGTTTTTGCGATGTTTATCCGTGGCGAGGTTGATTTGGCTGAGGACGAGGTTGCCCGTTTGCGACGGACCGCTCCACCAGCCATTGCTCGCGGCCGCGACGGACGACGGCATCGTCATCGGCAGATCAACGTAGCCGAGGAGCTTGATCGCCGACCAGCTGCCTTGGTTCGGCATGCCCATGTAAGGCCAGGTGTGGAAGGGCAGGTATTTGCCCTCGAGGGCGAAGACGGCGAGCTGGCCCTTTTTGGTGGCCGTGTCCCAGATGGTGACGAGCGCGAACTCGTTCGCCGTGGTCATGGCGACGCCCGTCGGAACCTTGTGGGCGGGAAACTGGAATGCCGGATACGGACGTTCGCTGCCGTTGCGGCTGGTCTGCGTGCCGGCCACGGCGAGCTTACCGCCCTGATAGAGGACGATGGCTTCGTTACACTGCATGCCGTAGTTGCGCGCCATCGCGATCGGATATTTCGGAAGCGAACCGAAGAAACTGGCGTAATACGGCTCGCGCGTCTGCAGGTCGGGGTGCGGCTTGCCGCTCGCCCAGTCGAGGCGCGGGCTGATGGCGAA
Organism: Verrucomicrobiota bacterium; assembly: GCA_023391285.1. Classification (GTDB taxonomy): domain Bacteria; phylum Verrucomicrobiota; class Verrucomicrobiia; order Opitutales; family Opitutaceae; genus Opitutus. The sequence continues at coordinate 21,075 of JAEWBF010000051.1, read as the reverse complement.
TACGCGATCATAGTAGGCGTAAACCTGGATGCGATCGAGGCCGGGATCGCTGGGATCCGTGGGGATGTAGCCAACCTGTCCGCTTTCGCTCCAATAGTCGCCGTCGGTCTTCGGCGGGCCGCCGAGTTCATACGGGTTGGTGCGGATGTAGCCGCTCGTTCTCGGGTAAGACGGAGGACGATAGAGAGTCGGACGGTCGTCACTGGCGCCGGGGCTCAAATCGAGAAAGCTCGGCCCAAGGCGCAGCTCCATGGTCGCTTTGTCGACGCCGGTCGCGATCTTGTGATAGAGAGCTTCGTTCAGGTTTCCCGCGGCGTCGTAGAGTTTCGATGCGAGTGAATCGGAAGGATCTGGCGCCGGCGCGGGCTTGTTGTCTTCAACCGGCTCAGTCGGCTCAACGGGTTTAGGAGCCGGAGGGGGCGTGCCGCCGCCATTCTGCACCACCGTGATGGCGACTTCCAACGGAGTGCCCACGGTGCCTTTACGGTCGGTAGACGAGTAAGGCGTGGCGCGGAGCGTGTGCGAGCCGAGCGGGGGCGACCACTTGCGATACTTGCCCGAGTCGTCGCCGCCAATCGCGTAGGGGGCGATATTCTCCGTGATCGTTTTGCCGTTGAGCGTGAACGCAATGCTGCCGGGTTTCCCGCCGACGTCGGCGCGGATGTTGAGGGAAGTTCCATCGGCGGCCAGGTCGATCACGTCGCCAGGCGTGAGGGTGCGAATATCGCGCTGCGTGGATGCGTTGACGAGCGTGAGCTTGGTGACGGCGAGCGTCGTCGGCGCCGGCGGAGGAAGCGGGGCGGCGGCGGCGACAGACACATTCAACGTGACCTCGAAGGCGGCCCCCTGCGTTCCTTTTCGATCCGTGGAAGAATAGGGAACGGCACGCAGTTTGTGCGTTCCCGCCGTCGGAGTCCATTTTCTATACTTGCCGGAATCGTCGGCCCAGAAAGCCAGAGGAGCCTCGTTTTCCGTGCGAACGTGGGCGCCATCATAATAGAAGGCGATACTACGGACCGAGCTGTTACCTTCCGCACGAATATTGAGGGCGGATCCGTCTTCTAGAAGTGATATATCATTAGTGGTGCCCAGGGCGCGGATGTCTTTCTGCGTCGAGGCATTGATGAGGACCAGCCGGGTAACGGCGGGCAACGGCGCGGTTTGTGCGAAACTCTGAGGGAGAAATCCGCATAGGACCAACACGCCGGCGAGGGTTACATTTTTGATAAGTGCCGTAGGCATGATCGTATTATTTTCTATATTGTCTCCCGACGGTCTGCGTCGGGACGGGGCGATGAGAGCAGCTGCCGCAGGGATGGGAAGCCTCTACGTGGTAAACACCACGTAAGATTCCTTAGTAGATTTCCCGATGCCGAACTTCGCTACTTACCTATCCTAGAGGACCCGGCGAAGTTGCTGGTGTCAGGCATTGCCCGAGGAGGCGTAAAAAAACCGGCGGCCAAATCGGCCGCCGGTTTCGTTGCGACGTGCGACACTACACGCTGCATGCTCTCTATCGCTTGATGTTTGGACCTGCGATCAGTTTACGTTGGTTGAATTGAGCAGGAAAGGATACCCGGCGAGAGGAACTTCACCGGCGAATTCGAAAGGTGCTTTGCCGTCGGCGCCGCAACCATAAACCTTCTTGTTGCGAGCATCGTTGATGGCCCCGACGCGGAAGCTCACCATTTTCTGGCCGCGGAAGTCGGCGACGGAAACCATGGGGCCGCGAATCGCAGTGCTCACCGCCACCGGGTCGCCCATTCGTTTGTCTTTGATGGTTCTATATACGGCGCCCTGACCCTCGAAGGTCACGGCTGCGACCACTTTCCGATCACCCCGCACTGCAATATAGAAGATGTTGTTCAATGGATCGGGCGAGATTTGCGCGCCATCGGACTTCTTCGGTAGCAAGGGCAGGTTGCTGTCGCCGCGGCGAGTGAACGCCATGCTCACCGGATTGCGGCCCACGTTGAACGTGCCGGCGATCCGCAATGAGCCGAGGCGCTCCCACGAGTTGCGCTTCATCAGCGGCGACGTGTCGATGATCGAGATCGTGCCGTTTTCCGAGGCGACGTAGGCTTTGAAATAATCCTTCGTCCAGCGGTCCATCCGAATGCCAGCGAGGACGGTGGTCGGCTTGGAAACCGTGCTTTGCCAGACGACTTTGGGGGCGATGGAGGGCTTCACGGAGAAAGCCTGCGGGAAGTTGCTGTCGCCGGTGCCGCGGGCCGCAAGCGTGGCTTTGTAGCTAGCGGCGGAGCTGAGATAGCTCTCGCGCATATAGGTGAACAGCGGCGCGAGATCGACGAGGGCAACCTTGTTATCGTGTTTCGACGCGACGATGGCATAGCCTCCACGCGCGACTACGCCGGCCCAGGATCCGTTATAAACATTCTTGCGGTCGGAATCTTTTGTCAGATCGATTTGGCTCAAAACTTTTCCGCCGGTCTGCGAAGGTCCGCTCCACCAACCGTTGCTCGCGGCAGAGACCGACGTCGGCGTCGCCATCGGGAGATCGATATAGCCGAGAAGCTTGAAGGCCGACCAGCTGCCTTGGTTCGGCATTCCCATATAAGGCCAGGTATGGAATTTTAGATACTTGCCCTCGAGGGCGAAGACGGCGAGCTGGCCCTTCTTCGTAGTCGTGTCCCAAACGGTCACGAGGCCGAATTCATTCGCGGTGGTGAGGGCGATCCCCGTGGGCACTTTGTTCTTCGGGAAAACGAATCCGGGGTAGGGGCGTTCGGAGGAGGTGCGGCTCGTCTGGGTGCCGGCGACCGCCATGTAGCCGCCGCGATAGAGGACGATCGCTTCGTTGCATTGCATGCCATAGTTGCGCGCCATCGCGATCGGGTGCTTCGGCAGAGCGCCGAAGAGGGTCGCGTAATAGGGCTCGCGGGTCTGCAGATCAGGGTGGGGTTTGCCGCTGGCCCAATCGAGACGAGGACTGATCGCGAAGACGCGGTCGTAATACGCGTAGACCTGAGTCCGATCGAGGCCGGGATCGTTAGCGTCCGTGGGCACGTAGGCCACCTGGCCACTTTCACTCCAGTAGTCGCTGTCGGTTTTGGGCGAACTGCCGAGCTCGTAGGGATTGGTGCGGATATAGCCGTCAGACCGCTTGTGCGATGCCGGCCGGTAGAGCGTGGGACGATCGTCTTTGGCTGTGGGGCTCAGATCCTGGAAGCTCGGCCCGAGGCGCAGCTCCATGGTCGCTTTGTCGTAGGTTTGTGCCAGCCGATTATATACGGCGGCGTCGAGCGAACCATCGGACTTGTAGAGGGATTGAGCGGAGGAGGAACTTAGAAGGACGACGAAGAAAAAGAAGAAGCCGGCACTAACACTGACAGGGCGTGATTTTAACATTCTCGGGTTGGTTGATCATTTTATTTTATGCTGCTGTGCCGGATCTATCGGGGCGGATGAGAACAGGCTCGTCGTCGGTGTGAAGCTTTTACCGGGTTAAAATCCGGTAAGTAATCCGGTGGACGGCCCGGATGAAAACCCGACGAGCGAGAGGTTAGGAGCGGTGTTTCTAGAGATTATTGCTCGCATAATTTTCCCCAGGAACGGACACCCGAAAAAACCCGGCACCAGCAGCGGGAAGCCCGGTTCTACATGACTCCCGGAGGCAAGGTTCCACATGGTTCCCGTTAAAGTGCCGGGAATGGTAGCCGGAATCTGGATACGCCTGGAGCGCAATAGCTAGCGCCAGGCGAAAAATTTGGGATCGTTGCGCAAGCGATGGGCATCAGCCCCATCGCTTGGCCAATCGGCGCGTAAATCAGCGATGGACGGACGCCATGCCTTGGGGGTGATAACGTTCGCCCGCGGCGGCGCCGGACGGGAGGATGGCTTCGATTTCGTCGGTCTCGGCGGCGGTGAGAACGACGTTAGTAGCGGTGAGGTTCTCTTCGAGGTATCGAAGTCGTTTGGTGCCGGGGATCGGCACGATATCGGTTCCTCGGGCGAGCACCCAAGCCAGGGCAAGCTGGCCAGGGGTGCAGCCCTTGCGCGCCGCGATCGCTTCGATTTTGCCGACGAGAGCGAGGTTCTTGTTGAAGTTATCGCCTTGGAAACGCGGAGAGTGGCGTCGGTAGTCGTCGGCGGGCAGATCCTCGAAACGTTTGAACTGGCCGGTTAAAAATCCCCGGCCGAGCGGGCTATAGGCGACGAAACCGATGCCGAGTTCGCGAATCGTGGGGAGCACGTCGGTCTCCACGTCGCGACTCCACAGAGAGTATTCAGTCTGGAGCGCCGCGATGGGATGGACGGCGGCGGCGCGTCGGATGGTGGCGGGAGCAGCCTCCGAAAGGCCGAGATGGCGGACCTTGCCGGCGCGAACGAGCTCGGACATTGCACCGACGGTGTCTTCGATCGGGATCTTGGGATCGACGCGGTGCTGATAGTAAAGGTCGATCGTATCCACTTTTAGGCGACGCAGGCTGGCTTCGCAGCAGGAGCGAACGTAGTCCGGGTCGCCGCGAACTCCGAGAAACTCGCCGTTGGGACCGCGCACGTTGCCAAACTTGGTTGCAAGCACGACGCGATCGCGGCGTCCGGCGATGGCACGGCCGACGAGTTCTTCGTTGCGGCCGGAGCCATACATATCGGCGGTATCGAGAAAGTTTCCGCCGAGATCGAGGTAGCGATGAATGACGCGAATAGATTCGTCCTCGTTCAGGCTGCCCGGGGCGTAGAATTCGCTCATTCCCATGCAGCCAAGCCCGAGGGCTGAAACCTGCAGGCCTTGCGAGCCGAGTCGCCGGGTGCCGAGCTGGAAGTTCGATTGCGTGCTCATGGGAGGCAATGAGTAGCGGGGCCGCTGAAATTCAACCGACCGCTCGATTTGGCGCGAGCTGTGCGGTCAGCGAAAATGACGCGGCAGTTGCCAGTCGCGGCCGAGTTCTTCGTCGAGGGCGCGGTCGGCAAAGTTGAAATTGCCGGCCGCGGGGGAGTGGGTGAGTTCGCCGAAATAGATGTCGCCGCGCACGGCGTAGAGATCCACGCGGAGGAAATCGGTGTCGCAGGACAAGGCTTCAGCGATGGCGATCATTCGCGCGAGCTGAGGCGGACGCGCGGGGCGGCGGCGAGCCGTCGGAGCGGGGCCGATGCGGGATGTGATCGGAGTCCAATCCGGAAAGAAGAAGTCGCGGGTGTGGCCGGTGAAACGATCCTGGTCGACCTCGATAAAGCGCACGCGTTGGTGGATGACGTAGAGTTTGAAGTCGGCCGGAACGCCATTCGCGTCACCCAGATATTCTTCGAAGAGAATGCGCCGCGGCAGCCGGAAATACTGCCATTCCCAGTAATGAAGGCCGTAGTCGGTGCGCAGCCACTCCGAGGCCCGCCGACGAATTTCGTTGAGGGGAGGCGGTTGAGAGGCGCTCACAAGAACCATCGATGAGCCGTGAGAGGCCTTCATTACCCACGGCTCGGCGGGGATCGAGGAAAGCGCGCTTCCGACGGTTGAGTGGACGCCGAGAAGGCGGGGCAGACGGACGTCCCTGCAGGTGGCGCGCACGTAGTCGCGCACGGCGAGCTTGTCCGCATAGATCTTCAGGATGGCCCGCCGGTCGCGGCGAAGCTTGTAGCGAACTTTTTCACTGAAGGTGCGAGGCGTGTGGTCGGGGTGGTGCCTCGCGGGCATGCGGTAGGAGCGAGCGGCACCCCAATCGAAAGGGATGAGGCCGTGCGCGACGCTGCGTTTCAACGCTCCTTGCAGCCGGCTAGACCATCGATCTGCGAACACGGGGTGAGGTTAGCAGGTTGGCGTCGCGTCGGGAACCGGGCTGGCCACGAAACCGGTGCGCCGTGTTTCCCTGATGAAAGTGCGATCGGAGAGCTTGCAACCTGCCCCTGCGCTATGGCGCGGCGGGCGCGTCGTTGAAGAAATGATACCAGGCGACGTAACGCAGACGACCTTGAGGGGTTTGCCCGGCGAGATCGTCGGCGGGTCGGACAGCCCGCTCGGCGTCGGTGAGAAATCGGGCAAGAAGATCGCGAGCAGCCGAGTAGCGCTGGATGCGGCGTTGTTCGAGCGCGCGGAGTTTTTCGCCGGTGGGTTCGAGGTGAACGCGCATGCTATCGCGGGCATGCGCCCAAGCTTGAAAGATGGAGGCGCTGGTCGCGAGGTAGAGCGCGCCGTGATCGCGGGTTAGGCGCAGGGAAGGCGGGGATTCTTCCGTCAGAGATTGGGCGATGGATTGGAAGACTCGCTCGAAATCTTCCGAGGTGGATTCTCCGTTGCGCGTCGCGGACCAGCCGTCGAGGAGAGACCGGAAATTCTTCGCGAAGAGAGCGTCACGAACGGTGGACGAAGCAGGGACGTTACCGGGAGTGGAGCGGCGCGTCGAGGTCGTGGCGGAAAGCGTGGTGCCTGCGCGCTCGACATTGGGGACGACGGCACGGGCGAGGCCGAAGCGGCCCGACTGAAGATAGATCATGCCCTCCAGCACATCGAGGTGAGCGAGCTCGAGGATTTTGTCGGGGTGTTTGGCGCGGTAGTCGTTGAGTGCGCGGAGCGACTGGATGAAGGCCTCGCCGGAAGAGGGTTGTTTGGCTGAAGGTTCGTTGTCGGGCGTCGGAACCGCGTCGGCGAGCGAGGTGAATTCGGTGGCGTAGAGTTCGTGGACGTGCTGCAGGTCCGCGGTGGACGGCGCGAGGGTGGCGGGGCAGCCGGTGAGCAGCAGGAGGGCTGCGACGAAGCTGAAGATGCGAAGCGTCATGACGGCGGGCGGGGCTCAGGCGGCGGCGGGGAGTTGTTGTTGGAGCAAGGCGGCTAGATCGGCGGTTTTTTTCGGATCAAACGGGGTGGCGAGAAATGCCAGCGCGACACGGCGGAGGTAGAGCGGAAGCGTTTTCGCGTCGATCGAGTCACCGATCGACTTTTCAGCAGTGGCGAGTGCGGCGGTGAGCACGATTTCAAATTCGGCGGGCGTGGTAGAGTCGTCGAGGAACGCGCGACCGCGGCGGGCGGCGGCTTCGAGGATTTCTTGATACGCAGGGATGAGCGCGGGACCGGCGAGCAGGTTGGCCGGATTTTTGGCGAGCGCGTGAACGACGGCGATTACGACGGGCTGGGCGAGATCGCGGGCGGCGAAGGCGTCCCAAATTTTCGGATTCGTCGCGAGGGCTTCGAGTCCGGCGAAGAACAACCCGCGACGAACCTCGGGCATGGCGATGGAGGCGAGGCCTTGGGCGGAGAGCGTTTGTGCCATCGCGGCGATCAAAGGACGGAGGCGTTCGTCCATCTCGAGAAGGGCGAGGTTGCTGGCGGCCGTGCGGGCGACGTGGCTGGCGATCTCGGCGAGATCGGCGGCCGTGAATCGGGTTTTCGCGGCGGCGGCGGTGGCGGCGAGAGCGCATGCGAGGATGCGGGCGGTGGAGTTTTCGTGATGGGCGAGAAAGGCGGGATCGGTTGCGAGGGTTTCGAGTGCGCGGACGGCGATGGATCGAAGGGTGTTGGGCGAGAAGGCGGCCGCGATGTCCGTGCGGGCGAGTTCGTCTGCGCAGGTGGCGATCAGTTGGGCGACATGCGCGTCGAGTTGGGCGGCGTCGGCGAGGGCGTTGGGGTGATCGGCGACGCTGCGGAGAGCGGCTTTGTAAAAGGTGGCGAGGAGTTCTCCATCGGTGATCTGGGCGAAGAGCTCGTTTTGGGCCGCGGCTTTTTGGGTGGCGTCGAGGAGGGAGCGGAGGACGGCGTCGAGCAACGGACGATCGCCGATCTTTTGTTGAAGCAGTGGCGTGGCGCTGGCGGCGGCCGCGGCAATGCCGGCGTGGAGGAGATTCTCGATCGCGCCTGGTTGACGAAGAAGAAGGGAATCGAGGTTTTCGCCGGCGGTTTTCAGCATCGCAGCGAGCGATTGTTGGAGCAGCGGCTGGCCGGGAAGCAGCGCTGGGTGTTGCGCGGACTGAAGGAGGAGATGGGAGAGAAGCGCGTGAAACCCCTCGCGGGTGACGAGCCGGGCGACGACATCGGCCCCGTTGGCGCCGAAGTCGCGTTCGACGTCGTGAAGGGCGGCGAAGAAAATTTTGGCGAGAGGGGTGTCGGGTAGCTGTTGCTGATTTTGCAGCGCGGCGAGGGCGGTGGAGCCGAGGAGAGTTTTGAAGATCAAGCCCGCGCCGGCGTCGTCCCAATCGCGTTTCTCGGCAAACTCGCGGAGCAGCGATTCGACGAGCGGACGCGTGCGGGGATCGGAGATGAAGAGGTTGGCGTGGGCCGCGCCGAATTCGAGCAGAGTGTCGGCTGCGGCGAGGAGCACGCGCGTGACGGCGGGATTGCGGGAAAGGCGATCGCTTTCGACGACGTGGAACGCGAGCTGGGCTTCGCGGGTGCTCCCGCGAGCGAGGCGAAAGCGATCGAGGTCGGGCCCGAGAAGTTTGGGCGTGATATCGTGGGCTTCGTAGTAAATGCGGCAGAGCGTTTCGAGGTCGTTGGCATTGGCGGCGACCGGATTAGGGGAGACCTTGCTCCAGACGGTTTCGAGGCCGCGAAGAATCAGGACGTCGGTCCCGGCGTTACTGCGGAAGAACGCCAGCATTGCTTGAAGGTGCGGGCCATGATCGGTCGGCGTCGCGGGCAGCAGGAACGGCAGCGGATCGGTGGCCTTGTTCAGGGACAGGATGGTGTCGACTCGATCGCGGAACTTGATGAGCGACCGGATCGCGGAAATCGCGACGGGGAGGCTGAGGCTGAAGGGCATGGGGTGGGGTGAAGCGAGGATGTCCGATGGCGCAAAGAAGTGCTATCGAGAAAACCGCGTAAAACGGCCTAGTGGCGTTCGTTGAGTTGCGCGAGGCGCGGTGTTCGTTCAGATGGAATTTGCCTTCAATCCGACGAGTCGGTTCCGATTACGGACGGGTGGAGGCACGAAAAACGTTCAATGAAGAATGCTCTGATGCCGCCGCTATCGACTGGAGTGAAGCTCCGGTGGGCGGTGCTTGCCGGGCTGGCGGGATTTGCGGCGATGGGGTGGGCGGCGGAAGTGACGCTGGAGAAGTTGTTGAACGATGCGAAACTTACGCCGAAGCGCTTTGCGAATCACTTCGAGGATTTCGACTACGAGTATCACGTGCACGTGCAGACGGCGGAGCGGTTTCTGGCTTCGCGGGCGGGCGATTGCGACGACTACGCGGTCCTAGCCGATCACGTGTTGAAGCAGAAAGGATTTCGCACGCGGTTGATCCACGTGCGGATGGTGGGCATGCCGGCGCATGCGGTGTGTTATGTCGCGGAGAGCAAGGCGTATCTGGATTACAACAACCGCAAATACACGGTGAACCTGGAGAAGAGCGGAGGCACGCTGCGCGATATTGCGAACAAGGTGTCGGAGGCGGCCCAGGCGAATTGGACCTCCGTGACGGAGTTTACCTACAGCTATGCGGAAGATCGGAAGAAGATGGGAATTACGGTGGTAAAAACCGAACCGCCCGCCAATGATCCCGATCGGCGCAAAGATTAAATCCAGCCGGGCGCCATTCCGCTTCAACCTCCTGTGAAAGATCTCACCCTGCGTCGCGTTTACGTGTTTTTCCTGGTGATCTTCGGCGTGCTCGCAGCGGTCGCGGTCTATGCGATCGGGGCGATCAATCGTGCGGAGGTGAGCAGTGATTGGGTGAATCAGACGCACGAAGTCATCTTGGAAGTCGATGGCGTGCTTTCGACGTTGCGGGCGGGCGATGGGGCGATGCGGACGTATTTGTTGACCGGAGACCGGCGTGACCTCGCGGCGGCGCGGGAGGCGTTTGCGGTGACGACCGAGCACGTGGAAATCGCGAAGGCGCTGACGCGAAACGACGAGAGCGCGCACGCGCAGGTGTTGCGATTGGAAGAGCTGGCGAATCGACGGAACGAGTGGGCGGAGCAGGTTGCGGCGCGAAGGGAAGCCGAGGACGCGGCGGGAGTGCAGGAGCTGCTGCGAGCGGATGCGGGCGTAGATGCGTTGGGCGAGATTCGCCGCGTGGTGGAGCGGTTGCGGGGGGAGCAGATGGCGTTGCTGGCGAATCGGGATCGCGAGTCCTACCTGCAGGCGCAGAAGACGCGTTGGATCGTGGGCACGGGCGTGGCGTTGAATTTTGTGTTGTTCGGGGCGGTGAGCTGGTTGATTCGCGACGATCTGGCGGCGCGGCGGCGAGCGGCGGAGGTATTGCGCGGCGCCAATGAGCAACTCGATGCGAAGGTGCGTGAGCGGACGAACGAGCTGGCGACGACGAACGAGCAGTTGACGTTGGAGAATCTCGAGCGGCGTTGGACGAACCAGGCGCTGGAGCATCAGCTGCGTTACAACCAGCTGATCGTGGATTCGGTTTTCGATTCGGTGTTTGTGCTGACGAAGGCGTTGAACGTGACGCGCATCAATCCGGCGGTGGTGCACCTGACCGGTTGGGAGGCGAAGGATCTGCTGGGCGGACCGCTGCAACGGGTGGTGCAACTGGAAGAAGCGAACAACGAGGCGGTGCGGTCACCGATCGGTGCGATCGCGCAGGCGCTGCGCGATGGACGCGAGTTGAGGGAGCGGCCGGCGTGGGTGGAGGATCGTCGCGGACAGAAGGTGGCGGCGAAAGCGACGCTCTTCCCGCTGCGCGATCGCGACAAGGTGGTCGGCGGCATTCTGATCGTGCATGCGGCCTCCGTGTCGCAAGGAAGCAGCACCTGAATTTCTGGCGAGGAGTGAAACACTGATGCAGGCGAACATGAAGAAAACCATTCTCCATCTGGACGACGAAGCGGAGATCCGCGATTTGCTGAGGCAGTATCTTTCGGCGCGCGGCTACCGGGTAATTCCGGTGGCATCGCCGACGGAGGCGATGAAGGCGATCCGGCAGGAGACGCCGGATTTGATTATTACCGATCTGCAGCTGGAGGATGCGGATGGTCTTGAAGTGGTGGAGCAGTTTAAAGCGGTGCTGCCGAACACGCCGGTGATTTTGTTGACGGGTGTGTTGATCGACCCGCAGGTCGCCGAAGAAACGGTGGGAACGAAGGTGGCGGCCTACGTGGAGAAGACGGCGTCGCTCACGAAACTGGTTGCGGAAGTGAAGCGGTTGATTGGGGACTGATCGACTGCGGCGCGGTTTTTGCCGCGAGGAGGAGACCGAGGCCGCTGAAGGCGATCGCTTCGAAGAGGGCGGTCGCTTCGTTGGTGTCGCGCACGGTGAGGAGCGCGCGAGGGATGTGGACGATGATCACCCAGGTGAAGATCATCGCTCCGGAAGCGAAGGCGGCGAGGCGGGCGGTGCGGGCGAGGAACAGGCCCAGGCCGAAGGTGATGAGCGCGATGCCGGTGAGGTAAGTCCAAAATGGACCTCCAGGAATCCACGACGGCACGAGCGTGTGGACGAAGTCGTCCCACACGAAATGTTGGATCCCGGATTGGATCAGGAACGCGCCGAATGCGAGGCGGGCGAGAAGAATGAAAAGACGATCGGTCGGGCTTTCAGGTTCGATGGGGAAGGTGGCGGCGATGGCGAGTGCGCCGGTGACGATGACGAGGGCTTTTCCGGCGAGGGTCCACGTGCCGCCGAGGAGAACGTCTTGAAAGGTGGCGGGGACCGCGAGGAAAGCGAAGCCGAGGAACACGACGGTGGCGACGAACAGCGCGGCGCGGCGAGCTTGGCGGCGGATGCAAATGGCGATGGCGCACAGAATGAAGAGCGTGCCGATCACGTAGGCGCCGGAGGTGCGGAACGGAAGTGTTTCCGGCCACGGTGGCATTGCGCGGGTGACGAAGGAGCCGTGTTGGAGGTGTTGGAACCCCCAAAAGGCGAGGGCGGCGGCGAAAGCGATGCGGCCGGTGAGAATGAGCGGGGTGGGCACGATGGAGCAGAACACCGTGGAGGGGCGTGACCCTTCGCGAGGGATGAAGCGCGGTCAGGTTGACCGCGCTACGAGGTGCAGACCGGCGGAGTCGGGACTGCGAGCAGTGAGCAGCCCGATGGGGACTTCGGGCTCCACGGATGGGAGTGCTCTAGGTGAGGCGGCGGGCGGCGGCTTGGGCGCGGAGGCAGAGCTCGGCGGCTTTGAAGGCGTGGGCCTGAGTCATCGCTTTTTCGGTGCGATTCAGAATGTCGAGGACGAGCTCGCCGAAGAAACGGAAGCCGACCTGACCTTCGACGGGAATGTGACGCTCGCCCTGGCCGTCGGCGATGTAGACGTGGTTGCCGGATTTCTCCCGGCCGAGGTCGACGTATTTGCGAAGTTCGATGAACCCCTTCGTGCCGAGAATGATCGTGCGACCGTCGCCCCACGTGCTGAGTCCGTTGGGGGTAAACCAGTCGACGCGGACGTAATTGGAGGCGCCGTTGTTGCCGATGAGGGAAGCTTCGCCGAAGTCCTCAAAACCTGGATACTGCGGATTGGCGTAATTGGCGATGGCGGCGTGGGCGATGGTGGCGTCGGTGGCGCCGGAGTAGGTGAGGAATTGTTCGAATTGGTGGCTGCCGATGTCGCAGAGGATGCCGCCGAATTTTTCGCGTTCGAAGAACCAGGCGGGCCGGGCGGGGGCGTTGAGGCGGTGAGGGCCGAGGCCGATGACCTGGATGACGCGACCGATGGCGCCCTGTTGGACGAGGTCCGTCGCGAACATCGCGGACTCGTTGTGGATGCGCTCGCTGTAGTAGACCATGTATTTGCGGCCGGTGCGGGCGACGACCTGCTTGGCTTGTTCGAGCTGTTCGAGCGTGGTGAACGGGGCTTTGTCGGTGAAGTAGTCCTTGCCGCCTTCCATGACGCGGCAGCCGATCGGGCCGCGCTCGGACGTGACGGCGGCGGCGGCAACGAGTTTTACTTCGGGATCGTCGAGGATTTCATCGAGAGAACGCGCGACCCTCGTGTTGGGAAAACGTTGGAGGAAGGCGTCGACTTTTTTCTGGTCGGGATCGAAGACCCATTTGAGCTGGCCGCCGGCCTCGGTGAGGCCGTTGCACTGGCCGTTGATGTGACCGTGATCGAGGTGGGCGGCGGCGAAGATGAATTCGCCCGGTTTGACGACGGGCTTGGGTTTGCTCTTCGGCGCGTAGTTCATGCCGTCCGCGCGGTTGACGGCGGAGGAATCGGCGGCGCCCGCGATGCGCGGGAGCGAGGAGGCGGCGAGCGCGGCGGCAGAGGATGCGAGGAAGGAGCGACGATTCATGATAAAAGGTTGGGGGGTGAAACGCGTGAAAGTCTGACGCGTGGGGTGCGGCGATGTTGCAGCGATGCGGCGAGCGGGAACGAGGCTAAAAATCGCCGGCGGAGATCACGGGCGCGGAGTGGGCGCCGTCGAGCTGAAAGCGATTGCCCGTGGGGCCGGGAGCCTCGGGCGCTACAATTCAGCGCGGATGAAAACGAGGAGGAGACGACGGCTGTAGAAAGGGACGATGGCGGAGCGAAGACGCACCCGAAGCGGGTCGTGGCCGGGTCGATTGAACACGGTTTCGATTTCGGGAGGAGGAGTGTGGGCAGCAGGCGAAAGGAGTTCGCGTGTGATCTCGGTGGGAAGGAACAGGCCGATCTTCGATCCGAGGACGCCGGCTCGATCGCGTCCGAGGAGGGTTTCGCCGTGGGGATTGACGTCGATGATCCGCCCGGAAGTGGCGTCACAGAGGTAGGCGGCGTCGGGAAGGTGTTCGAAGAGGCAGCGATATTTGTATTCGGATTGGCGGAGATCTTCTTCGGCGCGGTGGGCGGCGGCGCGGAGTTGCTTTTCCTCGATGGCTTGGTTGACGGCGGGCCCGAGGCGGCCGAGTCGATCCTTCAGCAAGTAGTCGTCGGCGCCGTGTTTGATGGCATCGACCGCGACCTCCTCGCCGATCGAGCCGGAGACGATGATGAAAGGAATGTCGAGGCCGCGTTGTTTTACGAGCCGGAGCGCGTCGGGTGCACTGAACGACGGCAGGGCGTAGTCGCACAGAATGACATCGATCTGTGGTGAAAGCTGGCGGATGAAGGCCTCGGCCGTTTCGACGCGAATGACAGATTCGAGCGTGTAGCCCGCGCGCTGCAGTTCGGCCACCATCAGTTCGGCGTCGAGGGCACGATCTTCGACGATGAGGACGCGGAGAGTGGCGGCCGGAGTGGTAACGGGCATGAGCAATCGGGGCGGACGGCCCTGTGACCCGCGGGTCGCGATATAGAGCCCGGCGAGACAGGCGGGATTCTCCCGATTTTTCATCCCGCGCCTATTTCAAGCCGAAGGTATCGTTGGTGATGAAGAAGATATCTCCGGCGCTGACGCTGTATTTTCGGCCGTTATTGACGGCGATTTCAGCGACGCTGCCGACGGCGCGCACTCGAGTGACGCCGGAGATCACAAACTGTTTATCGCCGCGTTGGAGAACGACCGAGATGGGAGCGTCGCCGCTCAAGGATTGGAAAACTTCCTCGTGGCTTCGTGCGAGGGCGGCGAGAGCGGTGTCCGAGAGCGAAATGGCGGTGCCCGCGGGCGCGGAGAAGAGCGGAGCGGCGAGGAGTGCGGTAACCAGAAGCAGGGAAGAAACTTTCATGGGCGTCGGCGGGGAATAAATGGCGCGGTGGAGTGGGTTGGGCGGATTGGACCCGTGCGAACGGCTGGGGATCGCGCGAAGCGACCGGGACGGCGGATGCGGGTTTTGCCGACGTGGGAGGCGGTCCCGCTTGCAAGGCCCATGTATTTAGCGATTTGCCGAAAGGAACTGACGTCAACGGGAGTTGACGAAACCAGCTGACACCTGCGGCTCGCGTCTTGCGGCGGCGGGAAGGTCTTTCAGGATCCAGCCAACGCAATGAGATTCGACCCTTGTGAGCACCTCCTCGTTTTGCCGTCTGTCGGGGTCGGAGCCGTGTGGAGCCACGTGCGGGGTGGAAGGGCGGAGCGGCTTACGTAATGGACGCTGAAGAACGAGAGCGGCCGGGAACGCGGCGGAATTCGGCTGACGGAGGACGCGGTGCGCAGGAGGAGCTGAGGCAGGCGCGAACCTCGCTCGAGGCGCGGACGGAGGAGCTGGCGTATTCTGCGGCGATGATGGGGGCGACGCTCGATTCGACGGCGGATGGTATTCTGGTGACGGATGCCCAAGGGCGGGTAACGGGCTTCAACGGCCAATTCGTGCAGATGTGGAAGATCACCCCTGAGCTGCTGGAAGCGGGGGAAGCGAGTGCGATTCAGCGCCATGCGGCCAACGCGACCAAGGATCCGGTGGTGTTCATCGAGCGGATCGCGGAGATTTACGAGCACTGGCCGGAGGAGACGTTCGATGCGTTGGAATTGAGCGACGGCCGGGTGTTTGAGCGGGTGTCAAAGATCCAGCGGGTTGGAAAACGCTCGCTCGGGCGGGTGTGGAGTTTTCGGGACGTGACGGAGCGGCGGGCGGCGGATTTGAAGCTGCGCGAGCAGCGTGAGTGGTTCGAGGTGACGCTTTCGAGTATTGGCGATGCGGTGATCACGACCGATGTCCAAGGCCTCGTGACTTTCATGAACCCGGTGGCTGAGTCGATGACGGGGTGGAAGCTGACGGAGGCGAAAGGGCGGAGGATGGCGGAGGTGTTTAATATCGTCAGTGAGGAAACGGGCGAGCCGGCGCCGGAACCTGTTTCGTTGGTGCTGGCGACGGGGAATGTGATCGGGCTGGCCAATCACACGGCGCTGGTGGACCGGCATGGCGTGGTGAGGGCGATCGAAGACAGCGCCGCGCCGATTCGCGATCCCTCGGGAAAGATCGCGGGCGTGGTGATCGTGTTTCACGACGTGACGGAGCGACGGCGGGCGGACGAGGCGCGGTTGCGGCTTGCGGCGGTGGTCGAGTCGTCGGACGACGCGATCCTGACCAAGACGCTGGACGGAATCATCAGCAGCTGGAACGAAGGCGCGGCGCGGATGTTTGGTTACACGGCGGAGGAAACGATTGGGAAGCCGGTGACGATGTTGATGCCGCCCGACTACGTGAATGAGGAGCCGGGGATTCTCGAGCGATTGAGGCGAGGCGAACGCATCGATCACTACGAGACGGTGCGGCGCCGGAAAGATGGGACGCTGCTGGATATCTCCCTCACCGTTTCGCCGATCCGAGACGCCAGCGGGAAAATCATTGGCGCTTCGAAGATCGCGCGGGACATCACGGAGCGAAAGCGAGCGGAAGCGGCGTTGCAGAGGAGTGCGGAAGAGTTTCGCCAGCTGGCGGATTCGATGCCGCAAATCGTCTGGACGGCGCGCGCGGACGGGACGGTCGATTACGTCAACCGCCGGTGGTATGAATACATCGGGGCGAAGTCCGGCGTGGCAGCCGAGCCGGACTGGAAAACGGCATTGCACGCGGATGATTTGGCGTGGAGCACCAGGCTGTGGGAGGAGTCGGTGCGAACGGGAAACCCGTATCAGATCGAGTATAGGATTCGCAACGGCGTCGGGGAGTATCGGTGGCATCTCGGTCGCGCGTTGCCGGTGCGGAACGAAGCCGGAGCGGTGGTGCGCTGGTATGGATCGGCCACCGACATCCATGAGCAGCGGCTGACGGCGGAAGCGTTGCGGGAGGAATACTCGATCGTCGAGCAGCTCAATGCGATCTCGCGCGCGCTCGCGACGGAGTTGGATTTGGAGAAGGTGGTTCAGATCATCACGGATGCGGGCACACGGATTACGCGGGCGCAGTTCGGCGCGTTCTTCTACAACCGAGTCGATGAACGCGGCGAAGCTTACACGCTGTATTCGCTTGCGGGGGTGCCGCGTTCGAAGTTCGAGAATTTCCCGACGTCGCGATCGACGGCGCTGTTCGGGCCGACGTTTCGCGGGGAGGGCGTGGTGCGGATCGCAGATGTGCGGACCGATCCGAGATTCGGCAAGAACGAGCCGTATCGCGGCATGCCGGAAGGGCACTTGCCGGTGGTGAGCTACCTGGCGGTGCCGGTGAAGTCGCGAGACGGCGAGGTGCTGGGCGGGTTGTTTTTCGGGCATGAGCGACCGGGCGTGTTCACCGAACGCGATGAACGGATCATGGTCGCGATCGCCGCGCAGGCGGCTGCGGCGATGGACACGGCGCGGCTTTATGAAGCCGAGCAGCACGCGCGCAACGTGGCGGAGCAGGCGAATCAGGCGAAGGATCACTTCTTGGCTGCGCTCAGCCACGAACTTCGCACGCCGCTCACGCCGGTTTTGGCGATTTTGACGAGCCTCACTGAAGAGGCGAGCATCCCGCCGGCGCTGGCGAAAGACCTGCGCACGATGCGCCGCAACGTGGAGCTCGAAGCGCGGTTGATCGACGATTTGTTGGATCTGACGCGCATCACGCGCGGGAAGCTCGAGCTGCATTGCGAGCGAGTGGAGCTGGCGCAGTTGTTGGAGAACGCGCTAAACACCTGCCGGCCGGAGATGGAGGCGAAGCGGTTGACGCTGGTGCGCGATCTGGCCGATCCGGGGCAGATGATGATCGTGGACGAGGCGCGGATCACGCAGGTGCTGTGGAATCTGTTGAAGAATGCCGTGAAGTTTACGCCGGAGGGTGGAACCATCACCGTGCGTTCGCGTGTGTCCGATGGCCCGCAAGGGCGGCAGGCGCGCATCGAGATTCAGGATACGGGCATCGGCATCGAACCGGATCGGATCGAACGGATCTTCGAGGCCTTCGAGCAGGGCGATCGCACGGTGACCCAGCAGTTTGGCGGGTTGGGGTTGGGGCTCGCGATCGGCAAGGCGATTGCCGAGTTGCATCGGGGGCGGATCAGCGCGGCGAGTGAAGGCGCCGGGCGGGGCAGCACGTTCACGCTGCAGCTACCGTGCGAAGCCTGTGAGGAGAGGCCGGTGCCGGAAGTTCGCGGACCTGCCCCTGAGGGTTCAACGCCGTCGGCGTCGCCTTTTACGGTGGCGAATGTGAAACGCCGCGTGCGTTTGTTACTCGTCGAGGATCATGCGGACACGGCGACGGTGCTTGCGCGGATGCTGGGGCGATCGGGTTATGACGTGTTGCACGCAGGATCGGTGGGCGAGGCGCTCGCTATCGCGGAGCGCGAGATGAAAGGGGCTGGCCTGCACCTGGTGATCAGCGATCTCGGCCTCCCGGATGGCAGCGGGCTGGACATGATGCGAGTGCTCGCCGGCCGACATGGGCTGCGAGGTGTGGCGTTGAGCGGTTATGGAATGGAGGGGGACCGGGAGCAGAGCGCGGCGGCGGGATTTGCGCGGCATCTGACCAAGCCGGTGAACGTGAGCGTGCTGCGGGCGACGTTGGCGGAGCTGGCGGCGGAGTTGAAGTTTTAGAGCGGCGAAAGCCGCGCGCTGTCTGGTGGCCGGACGGCATCTGCAGCGTGCAGGTCTCGGTGGCGAAGGTGATTTTGCCTCACGTCGTGAGCGTCGCGTTCGTAGGGGGCGCATGATACGTTTGCTGCCTTTGATGAGCTTGCGGCGGGTGTGTTCGCATGCGGACAAGGATCGTAACTTTGGGAGAAAGGATCGGAGGAGTGGCGGCTTGCAATGGCGGGAGAGCGGGGCAACGAAAGGGGTTTGTGTCAGCGGCGAGTGCCGTGAAGCCGGTGTGAGTCCGTTCTCTTTTTCCCATGAAAAAAGCCACGTTCGTTTTGATGTTGGTGTTGTCGTCGTTGGGAGCGCTCGGAGCGCAGACGATTCCGCGGCTGGTGTCGCCGGGGGAGCAGGTGACGGTGGACGTGCGGGCGGGCGACCGGATTGCGTGGGATCTCACGGTGGGCGAGCGGATCGTGATGAAGGATTCGACGCTGTCGTTGACGGTGGATGGTGCAACGCTGGGGGTGACGCCGAAGCTGACGAAGGTAGCGACGCGATCGCACGATGCGATGATCCGTCCGGTGGTGAAGCAGAAGGCGGCGGAGATGCGCGAGCGTTACAACGAGCTGCGGCTGGAGTTCGAAGGCGGATACGCGGTGGTGTTTCGCGCGTATGACGAAGGCGTGGCGTATCGCTGGGAGACGACATTGCCGCGAAGCGAAGTGAAGGTGAATGCGGAGGAGGTGGGGCTGCGTTTCTTGCAGAATCACTTCGTGTGGTATCCGGAGGAGCAGAGTTTTTATTCGCACAACGAGCGGATTTTCTCGCGGCGAGCGCTGGGCGATTTGGCGCCGCACAATCTGGCGAGTGTGCCGGCGGTGGTGGATGCGAACGGCGTGAAGCTGGCGGTGGCGGATTCGGACATCGAAGACTATCCGGGACTGTGGTTGCGCGGGACGAACGAGAGCGGGTTGGACGGAGCGTTTCCGCCGGCACCGCTGGAAGAGGAACAGGAAGGCGATCGCGATGTGCGAGTGACGAAGGCGGCGGATTATCTCGCGGTGACGAAAGGGACTCGGACGTATCCGTGGCGCTTGGTGGGGGTGGCGACGAAGGACGGTGATTTGATCACGAATCCGTTGGTGTATTTGCTGCAGTCGCCCTCGCGCGTGAAGGACACGTCATGGATCAAGCCGGGCAAGGTGGCGTGGGATTGGTGGAATGCGAACAACCTGCACGGCGTGGATTTTCGCGCCGGCGTGAACACGCAGACGTATAAATACTTCATCGATTTCGCGGCGGCGCATGGGATCGATTACATCGTGCTCGACGAAGGCTGGTATGAGTTGGGCAATCTGCTGCAGCCGACGCCGGAGATGGATATCGAGGCGATCGTGGCGCACGCGAAGCAGAAGAAGGTGGGGGTCGTTTTCTGGGTCGTGTGGAAGACGCTCGAGGATCAATTCGAGCCGGCGATGGCCCAGCTGGAAAAATGGGGCGCGGCGGGGATCAAGGTGGATTTCATGCAGCGCGACGACGTGAAGATGATGGAGCATTATCACCGCGTGAGTCGCGAGGCGGCGAAGCGGAAGATGCTGGTGGATTTTCACGGGGCGATCCGGCCGGCGGCGTTGACGCGGACATGGCCGAACTTGATCACGGCGGAAGGCGTGCGCGGGCTGGAGTGGAACAAGTGGAGCGAGCATG
Organism: Verrucomicrobiota bacterium; assembly: GCA_023391285.1. GTDB lineage: Bacteria > Verrucomicrobiota > Verrucomicrobiia > Opitutales > Opitutaceae > Opitutus. Next base: position 1,177 of record JAEWBF010000051.1, on the reverse strand, counting down.
TCACGCCGGAGCATGATGCGACGCTGCCGTTTACCCGCATGTTCGTCGGGCCGATGGACTACACGCCGGGTGCGACGCGAAATGCGAATCGCGGTGGGTTTGCCTACAATCATTTCCGGCCGATGAGCCAGGGGACGCGCTGCCATCAGCTCGGCCTGTATGTTGTATTCGAAAGCCCGCTACAAATGCTGGCGGACACGCCGACGAACTATGAACGGCAGCCGGAGATGATGGAGTTCTTGAGCACAGTGCCGTCGGTGTGGGACGAGACGAAGGTGGTCGATGCGCGGATCGGAGATTACGTGGTGATCGCGCGACGCAGCGGGGCGGAGTGGTTTTTGGGAGCGATCACCGATTGGGATGCGCGCGAGCTGGAGGTGGAGCTGAGCTTCCTCGGCGAGGGAAACTTCGTGTTGAAGGAATGGAAGGATGGGTTGAACGCGGACCAGCACGCGGAGGATTTTCGCGTTGAAACGACCGAGGTGAAGAAAGGCGCGAAGGTGAAGGTGAAGCTGGCGCCGGGTGGTGGATGGGCGGCGCGCGTCACGGCCAAGTGAAGCGGTGAGAGGCGGGCTGACGACCCGTCTCTACTGGGTCAACGCGGACCAGAGCGCGTGTATCAGCCATACCGTGACAGAGATGGCGGCGAGCAAAAGCGCGAGCATCGCGAGGCAGAGGATGAAGAAAATCACGCCGATCGCGCGCATGGAGCGCGGGCGATGATGCGGGCGGTAGTGGCGATCGACGAGCTGGAGGTTGCGGGTGTTGGCCTGCCAGATGAAGTCGAAGACGTCGCCGGCCACGGGAACGGAGCCGACGAGCGCTTCAACGGCGATGTTGCCCAGCATGCGACCGATGATGGGCCAGGGAAGGCCGAGGCGCATCGCCTCGTAGACGACGTAGAGCGAGAGACCGGCGCCGGCCCAGTCGCCCAAGCCGGGGATAAGACCGATGAGAGGATCGAGACCGAAGCGTTTGCCGCCGATCGTGAACGATTGATCCAGCAGCCACGCGACGTTGCGTAAACGCCGGAGGCGCGGGTCGGCGTTGGCGGGGAGCGGGCGGGGAAGACGAGTGGCGTCGGGCATGTCGTGGAGATGGACGATGCCGGGGAAGATGCGACGGGCGCGGAGCGGCGGGGGGGGCGGCCCCCCCCCAAAAGCGTTAGCGGGGGGGT
>JAEWBF010000044.1 GCA_023391285.1 Verrucomicrobiota bacterium | reverse complement strand
CCCTCGATCTTCACGCCACTTCCCGCCAGCCTCTCCTTCCACGCATCCCAAGCCTCCGCCGCGATACCAAACCCCACATGCGCCGGCCCGCTGCCATCATGCGGCGGAATCACTCCGCCCGTCACAGGCGTCGGCTCCAGCGTCGCGCCCCGCTTGAACAATAACAGCACCCGCCCCGCCGCTCCCGAGTCAAACGCCAGAAACCGCACTCCATCACCCGCCATCACCCGCAACCCCAACACCTCCCGATAAAAGCCCACCGCCTTCGCCAAGTCCTCCACATACAACACCGTCTCCACCACTCCTTCGATGCGCGGAACCTCGGGTTTCATCCACCCCACTCAATCCATCTCAACCGCTCCCGCCAACCCTTCCATGCCGCCTCGCCCCCAAGCCCCGCTCTTTCTCGTCCTCTTTCTCTTTTTCTTTCTCTCCGTTCCCGCGTCCGAAACACACCCCGACCTCTCATCCCTCCTCGCCGACGCCGCCACCGCCGAATCGCGCTTCGACCCCGCCACCGCACTCGCACTCTACCGCCGCGCCCTCGCCGCCCGCCCCGACGATCCCGCTCTCCTCGAAAAAATCTCCCGCCAACTCTCCGATCTCTCCGAAGACCTTCCCGCCACTGACCCCACCGCCAAAGAACGCCTCCTCGTCGAGGCCCTCTCTTTCGCCGAACGCGCCGCCACGCTCGCGCCCAACGCCACCCATCTCACGTCCGTCGCCGTCTGCCACGGCAAACTCGCGCTCCTCTCCGACACCCGCACCAAGATCGAACGCTCGCGCCTCGTCCGCGATTTCGCCGAACGCGCCCTCGCCGCCGACCCCAACCACGCCTACGCCCACCACGTCCTGGGCCGTTGGCACCTCGAGATCGCCACGCTCCATCCCGCCAAGCGCTTCCTGGTCCGCCTGATCTACGGCGGCCTCCCTGACGCCACCCTCGCCGCCGCCATCGCCCATCTCCAACGTGCCGTCGAACTCGAATCCGATCGCCCCGCCCACTACGTCGAGCTCGGCTTCGCCCTCCGCGCCAACCAGCAACCCGACGCCGCCAACACCACCTTCGCCCACGCGCTCACGTTGTCACCGAAATCCCACTACGATCGCCTCGCCCAATCCCGCGCCCGCGCCGCCCTCTCCCCCTGACCACCCGCCCCCAGCGCAACTCTGCGCAACTCTCCCCTTTCCCCTCGCACTCCCCCGCCCAACCAAAGTGTAACCTAATAGGTTACACGATCCCATCCGCCCCAGCGAAACGCAGCCCAAAGTATAACCTATTAGGTTACAGCACCCCCCGGCCCCTCGCCGCTCGCGCGCTTCCCCTCCCCTCCTTTCTCATTCCTCCGCCAACGTCCCGCGCGCCCGCGCGATCATCCGCTCCTCCGCCGCATAATACCGCCCCGCCGCATCCGGATCCCCCGCCTGCACATCCGCGATCAGCCTCCGGTAATTCTCCACCTTCGTGCGCATCAACTCCCCCAAACGCTCGCGCTCTCCCTCGGTGTCCGTCCCTTCCGTCAACTTCACGGCCCGCAGCTCCCGCGCCCAGCCTTCGTAAAACGGAATCGCTTCTCCCGTGATCCACGCGATGAACTCCGCGTGCGTCCCATCCGGCGACTGAAACGCCTTCAGCGCCTCCTGCTGCCGCGCCAGTATCGCACGCTCTTTCTCGATCGGCGCCCGCAACGACTCCCGCCACGTCATTTCCTCGCGCCAGTTGTAGTTGAATTTCGGACACGCCCAAACTCCCGCCGCGATCAACCCCGCTCCCACCACCAGCCCCGCCACCGCGCGCCGCCCGCGCAACTGCGCCCGCACCGCCAAATCCACCGGCATCGCCGTCACCGCCCCGAGCAGCAGCCCGCTGAAAAAACCGCCGCCGTGCGCCGCATTGTCGATCCCCGGATGCGCCACGCCATAGAGCAGATTGAATCCCGCAAACCACGCCGTGCTCATCAGCAGCGGACGCAGCACGCCGCGCGGAATCGCTCGCCGTTCCCGCAACGCAAATCCCCCCAGCATCCCATACACCCCAAACACCGCGCCCGAGGCCCCCGCGCTCCACACGCGATCGCCATTCCACACGATGCTCGCGAGACTTCCAACCACCCCGCACACGAAATACGCCCCCGCAAACACCCGCACCGTCAAGAACCGCTCCACCAGGTGCCCCACCTGAAACAGCGCCCACATGTTGAACAGCAGGTGCATCAATCCGTAGTGCAGAAACATGCTCGTCACGAGCCGCCACCACTCGCCGTTCGTCGTGACCGCTCCGTTGTTGGCTCCATATTTCCAATACACCGTCGCGTCCGCCGTCTCGAACCACCCCGCCCCGAGCAATCCCATCGCCACAAACGCCGCGACATTCGCCGCGATGATCACGTTCGTCGGCGAACTCCACTCCGCCCGCGCCCCGGGCAACTGCCGCAGCTTCCCCGCAAAGGTCTCCGTCGCCACATCCTCCGCGTCGCGCACCGCCGGCAATCGGCGCAACACCGCCCCCGCCGCCGCCTCATCTTCGCAATAAAAAACAAAATGCCCCGCCCCCTTCCCGGCTCCCGCAACGCGATCGAATTCCACCCGCCGCCCCAACGCCCGCGCATTCACGATCTCCACAAATCGCACCGTCATTTCCACCGGCACGCCCAACATCTTTCGCTGCTTCCCCGCAAACACGCATGTCCGCGCCGCCGCATCGATCGTCAGCATCCCGTTGCCTTTCAACTCCCGGTTGAACGCCGCCTCCCCACGCGCCTCGTAGGCAATCGCAAAGTTCTCCGGCGCCGCGTCCGTCATCTCGTTGGGTGCAATGGTCATCGCTGAACAGCGGCAAACTGCCAGCGGGCTCGTCGCTGGCAAGTGACACTCGCCTCGGAACGCCCAACCGCCGCCTTGGTCTGTCCTCCCATGCTGAAGTGGGCCCTCATCTCCGCGATCATCGCCGTCGTCGCCGGCGCCTTCGGCTTCGGTTTCATCGCGGGCGCCGCCGCCGGCATCGCGAAATTCCTCTTCTTCCTCTTTCTCGCGATCTTCCTGATTCTGCTGATCTCCGCCCTCTTCGTCGGCCGAAAAGTGAAATCCGCCCTCCGCCGCGACGACTAGCTCCGCGTTGCCCGCAACTCCGCCGATCGATGCCCGCCCCGCGAGTTGCCACACCGCACCTCCACGCATTTCCTCCCCGCGCGTGGATCCCCTCACCCACATCCTCCTCGGCGCCAGCTGCGGCTACGCCACGTTTCATCGCCGCCTCGGCCGCACCGCCGCCGCCGTCGCCGCACTCGCGGCGCTTGCGCCCGACGCCGATGTCTTCATTCGCAGCACGTCCGATCCTCTCCTCGCCGTCGAATATCATCGCCACTTCACGCACTCACTTCTCTTCGCCCCATTTGGCGCAGCCGTCGTCGCCTCCCTCTTTCTCCTCCGCCGCGCCAACCGCCCCCGCTTCCTTCTCCTCTGGCTCTGCGCCACCTGCGCCTACTTCAGCCACTGCCTCCTCGACGCCGCCACCAGCTACGGCACCCAACTTCTCTGGCCTCTCACCAATCATCGCTTCGGTTGGGACTACGTCTCCGTCGTCGACTTGCTCGTCACCATTCCTCTCGCGATCGGCTTGTTGCTCACCCTGAAGCGTCAGCGCCCTCGCCCCGCTCTCATCGGACTCTCCCTCGCTCTCGCCTACATCGGCTTCGGCGCCGTCCAACACACTCGCGCCACGTCCGCCCAACGCGCCCTCGCCGCCGCCCGCGGACACACCATCGAACGCTTCGAGGTCATGCCCACGCTCGCCAACAATCTCATCTGGCGCGCGCTCTATATTCATGAGGGCCAGATCTACGCCGATCGCATCCGCGTCGGCTGGTTCTCCGCTCCTTCTATCCGCGAGGGTTGGTCGCTACCGCTCGTTGAACTCGACCAGCTCACCCCCGCCGAATCCGCCCGCAACCAACGCCACTCCTTCCAACGCTTCGCCTGGTTCTCCGAAAACTGGGTCGCCCGCAGCCCCACCGACTCTTCCGTCCTCGGCGACATGCGCTACTCGCTCTCCGCCGAAGCCTTCGATCCGATCTGGGGCATCCGTTTCACGGATACGTCCGCTCCGACCGAAGTCCTCTGGGTCAACCGCACCCGCAACCGCCAGCTCTCTCTCCGCGAACTCTGGTCCGAAATCGCCGGCCACGATCCGCGCTTCCGCCCCCTCGCTCTCGCCACCGCATCGCCACGTCAGCCATGAACCGCCGCGACGCCCTTCGTTTCTTCGCCACCGGCCTCGCCGCCACCGCCTGCGGCGCCCGGCTCTCCTTCGCCGCTCAGTCCGACTCTTCAACCCTGCAACCCCTCCTTACCCGCCGCATCCCTTCGTCCGGCGAAGAACTTCCCGCCATCGGCCTCGGCACGTGGCAAACCTTCGACGTCCCCAACACTCCCGATTCTCTCGCTCCGCTCGAAGCAGTCCTTCGCACGTTCACCGAACTCGGCGGCCGCGTCGTCGACTCCTCTCCGATGTATGGCCGTTCCGAAGAAATCCTTGGCCAGCTCTCCGAGAAACTCTCGCTGCGCAAAAATCTCTTCATCGCCACGAAAGTCTGGACCTCCGGCCACCGCGCCGGCGTCGAACAGATGGAAGACTCGCTGCGCAAACTCCGCGCCGACCCCATCGATCTCATGCAGGTGCACAACCTCGTCGACGCTGACACCCACCTCGCCACGCTCCGCGACTGGAAAGCCGCCGGCCGCATCCGCCATCTCGGCGTCACGCATTACACCTCCAGCGGCCAGAACGCCATCGCCCGCCTCATCGCTCGCGAACCCGTCGACTTCATCCAGATCAACTACTCCATCGGCGAACGCGACGCCGAACATCGCCTTCTGCCACTCGCCCGCGATCGCGGCGTCGCCGTCATCGTCAACCGCCCTTTCGCCGGCGGCTCGCTCTTCCGCCGCCTCCGTGCGCGTCCACTTCCCGGATACGCCGCCGAGATCGGCTGCACCTCCTGGGCTCAGCTGATGTTGAAATTCATCCTCTCTCATCCCGCCGTCACCTGCGCCATTCCCGCCACGTCGAAGGTCGCTCACCTCCGCGACAACCTCCTCGCCGCCACCGGTCCGCTCCCCGACGAAGCCTTACGCGCTCGCATCGCCGCCGAAGCCGACGCTTGATCCACCCGCCGTGATGTTTTCCGCGCCGCGCCTCCTACTCCTTTTCTTCCTCCTCCTCGGTTCGCTCCCCTTCAGCTCCGCGCCTCTCCTCGCCGCCGCCGACTACAAGTCCGTCCGGCTCTTCGGCACCGACTACGTCGACGCCCGCGATTTCGCCCACCGCTTCGGCCTCACCCCCAAGTGGCTCGAGTCGCAAAAAAAGCTCCGGCTCCAAAGCCAGTGGACCACCATCGATCTCACCGTCCACAACACCGACTTCATCCTCAACAACGTCCGCCTTTTCCTCGGCGACCCCGTCGCCGCTCACCGCGGCAGCCTCTATCTGAGCGAGCGCGACATCGCGCAGATCCTCCACCCGATCCTCCAACCAGGCTCCAAAAAACCCGTCCCGCGCATCAAGACGATCGTCCTCGACGCCGGCCACGGCGGTCACGATCCGGGCAACCGCAACCCGCGGCTCAAGCTCGAAGAGAAACGCATGACCCTCGACGTCGCCAAACGCCTCGAGCGTCTCCTCACCGCCCAGGGCTACCGCGTCATCCAAACGCGTAAAACCGACCGCTTCGTCGATTTCGACGATCGCACCGCCCTCATCCGCAAACATCGCGCCGATCTCTTCATCAGCATTCATTTCAACGCCTTCACCAACGCCCGCGTCGCCGGCACCGAAACCTACATCCTCACGCCGCGCGGCCAGCGCTCCAGCCCGCAAGCCGAACGCGACGCCTCCATGACGCGGACCGCGTATCCAGGAAACAAACACGACCACTGGAACATCCTTCTCGGCTATCACGTTCACCGCCACATGGTGCAATCGCTCGGCCTCCCCGACCGCGGCCTCAAACGTTTCCGCTACAGCGTCCTTCGCACCGCCGATTGTCCCGCCGTCCTCGTCGAAGCCGCCTTCCTCTCCAACGACGCCGAGGGCCGCAAAGTCGCCACCCCCGCTTACCGCCAAAAAATCGCCGCCTCCATCGCCGCCGGCGTCAAATCCCTCTCCACCACCCTAAACCGCCACCGTTAAATCTCCTCTCCCTTCTTGCGCCTTCTGCGCCTCTTTGCGGCCCTCCCGCACCTTCCTCTCCGCCGCGGATAGGAATCGAAAATCCCAAATCGAAATTCGAAAATCCCTCACCTTCCGCAACACTGCTTGAACTTCTTCCCGCTCCCGCACGGACACGGCTCATTCCTCCCCACCTTCGCCGCCGCGCGCACCGGCGCCGGTCCACTTCGCACCGCGCGCGTATAAAACCACTCGCCCGCCTCCCGCACGAACTCCGACTTCTCGTGCACCGCATGTTCGCCATCCTCGTCGGCGAAATACGCCGCGAAATCCACGAACGCCACGTCCGGCCGCGCCCCCGCTTCATGCGCGTGCACCACCAGCCGCGTCCACGCCAGCTCCGGCGCATCCGGCTCCGGCACATAGGGCTGCTTCGCCGTCTCACGATACGTGCGATGCAAATGCTCGAAATCCCGCACCGCGTGCGCCGTGAACCGCGACCGCATCAACTCCTCCGCCGACGCCGCCTTCCGCTCCCGCTTCAAAATCGGCTCACAACACGCGGCAAACCTTTGCCCGCTTCCACAAGGGCACAATGCACCCGGTTTCGAAATCGATTCAGCCGCTGGAGCCACCTTCATCCCGCCACTCTCCTCACCCATCTCCCCGCGCCAACCTCAATCTTCCAAGAAATCCCGACTGTATTCAGCAAATCTCCCTCTCTCTGTCATTCTGAGCGCAGCGAAGAATCCATCTGGAGCTGCAACGTTGGCAGTCACGGTGAAACCTTCACTCGATTCTTCGCTGCGCCCAGAACGACACCATGCTGATTCCCCGGTTCGATTCGCAAACTCACCCGACCCGCACCGCCATCCCGCGCTCCGCCGACTCATAGATCGCCCGCACAATCGCCACCGCCTTCCGGCCTTCGTGCCCATCCACCGCCGGACGTCGCCCTTCCCGAATCGCGTCCACCAAATCCTGAATCTGCCGTTGATGCCCCACGAAGCTGATTGCATTCGGCGCACTCGCCCCTGACCCCAACGCCGCCGAATCCTTGGCCGCCCGGATCTTCTCATCCTCCGCCCGCGCCTCGCGAAACTCCCAGCGCGTGATGTGATCGTCCTCCAGCGCCACCGACCCGTGCTCGCCGCACAACTCCACGCGCCGCTGCCAGCCCGGCCACAACGCCGTGCTCGCCTCGATCGTCCCCAGCGCCCCATCCGCGAACTTCAACGCCGCGCACGTTGTATCCTCCGCCTCGATACTCGTGTGCACCCGCCGCGTCGCCCACGCCGACACCTCCACCGGCATGCCCGCCAACCACTGCAGCAAATCGATCCCGTGGATCGCCTGCGCCATCGCCGCGCCTCCGCCATCTACCGACCACGTTCCGCGCGTCCCGCTGTAATACTGCGCCGTGCGATGCCACTTCACCGCCACGCTCGCCATCACCATCCGCCCAAACCGCCCCGCCTCCACCGCCGCTTTCACCGTCTGCGCACCTTCCCCAAACCTTCCTTGAAAAATCGCCGCGATCTTCACCCCCGCCGCATCCGCCGCGCGCAAAATCTCATCCGTCCGCTCCACCGTAATCTCGATCGGCTTCTCGATCACCAAATGTTTTCCCGCGCGAATTGCGGCCAGCGAGGTCTCCCGATGCACACTCGCCGGCGTCGTCACGCACACCACGTCCACATCTTTTCTCGCCACCAACTCCTCCACACTCCCGCAGACCGCCGCAGCTTCGTGCTTCGTCGCAAACGCCCGCGCCTTCTCCGGGTTCCGTGACGCCACCCCCACCAACTTCGCCCCGCTCACCCGCGCAATCGCCTGCGCATGAAACTCCGCCACCATCCCCAGCCCAACAATGCCAAAACCCAGCGGCGCAAAAGAGGAATCCATAAAAAAAGAGATGACCGCTACCTGCCCCGCGCGCCCCCAAACTTCCTCAAATACTTCAACGCCACCTCGAACTCCTTCGGCATCGGCGCACTCAACGTCACCGGCTCCCGCGTCACCGGATGCTTCAAGCCCAGCTCGCTCGCATGCAGCGCCAGCCGTCCGATCAGTGGCTTCTCCTCGTCGCGCCCCTTATACCGCCGTTTCAACTCCGACAGCAGCAGCTTCACATCCGGGTTCCCATAAAACGGATCGTTCAAAATCGGCGCGCCCGCCACCGCCAGGTGCACGCGAATCTGATGCGTCCTCCCCGTCAGCGGCTTGCACTCGAGAAACACGAACTTCCCGAACCGCTCCAACACCCGAAATTCCGTCACGCTGTCCTTGCCGCCGCGCCCCTTGAACGCCCGCATCCGCCCCGGCTGTCGCTCATCCTCGCCCAACGCCACATCGACGGTAAACGCCTCCGGCAGCGTCCCATTCTCATCTCGCACCGGCGCCTTCACCTTCATCGCCTCCTCCACCGGCAGCACGACGGCAAACGCCAGATACTTCTTCTCGACCGTCTTCGCCTGGAACTGGCCGCTCAAGAAATCCAGCGCCGGCTTCGTCTTCGCACACAGCAACAGCCCGCTCGTGTCCGCATCCAGGCGATGCACGTTCGCCACGCCGTGCCCCATCTTCGCATGCACGAGGCCCATGAGGTTCTCGCGTTTCTTGTCCCAGCGATCCGGCGCAATCAACAACCCGCTCGGTTTGTCGAACGCGATCATCACCTCGTCCTCATAAAGAATCGGCGGCAGCGGCATGAACCTCGCAACGTGCATCATTTCCCGCCCCAAGCGAAGCGCAGAATCCCACCCCCATGTAGGGCGGGGTCTCCCGACCCCGCCGCCCTCCGCTACGCCGTAGCCGAATATCCTTCCCGCCTCCGCCGCCCTCCCCCGGTCAAAACCCCGTCAACTCCCCCGTCTTCCTCAGAATTCCGCTTGCCGCACCGTTCCAGCACAGCTGCCCTCGCATCCCACACCCGCCGCGATGCCGGTCCTGCCCAAAAGCTTCCACATGCTCGGCGCGACGCTCCAATCCGCCCGCACCGCCCGCCGGCTCAAGCAACCGCGTCTCGCGCTCTCCGCGCAACACCGCGCCCTCGCCACACTCCTCCCGCGCCTCGCCGCAACGTCCTCCGGCCGCGCCACCGGCATCGCCTCCAATCTTTCCTACGCACAATTTCAATCCCGCGTTCCTCTCCGCAACTACGATCAGCTCGCGCCTTTCATCGCGCGCATCCAACAGGGCGAAGCCGACGTCCTCTGGCCCGGCACGTGTCCGCTCTTCGCCCGCACGCCGGGCACCGACACCGGTCAACCCAAACTTTTCCCCGTCACCCCCGAACTGCTCGGCCACTTTCAACACGCCGGCGCCGAAGCGATCTATTGCTACACGTCGCGCGTCGGTCACACCGCCGTCTTCCGCGGTCGTCATCTGCTCGTCGGCAGCTCCTCCACCCTGACGCCCCTCACCTCGACCGAAACGTTTTCCTCTCACGCCTGCGAACTCAGCGGCATCGCCGCCCTCCACCTTCCCCCTTGGGCTCAACGCCACCTCTACGAACCCGGCGCCGCCATCGCTCAGATTCCCGACTGGTCCCAACGCCTCCTCGCCCTCGTCGAGCACACGCGCCGCACCGACATCACTCTCCTCGCCGGGCTCCCGCAATGGCTGCTCGCCGTCGCGAACGCGGTCCGTGACGCCGAAACCCGCGGCCACGCCCGCCCCGTCAACCTTCAGTCCGTCTGGCCCAATCTCGAATGCGTCATCCACGGCGGCACGCCGCTCGCCGCATTCCAAGACGAACTTCGCCAAGCGATCGGACCCGAGGCCAACTTCCACGAGATCTACGCCGCCACCGAATGCTTCGTCGCCGCGCAAGACACCGACGCCTCAGCCGGCCTCCGACTGCTCGCCGACACCGGTGTCTTCTTCGAATTCCTGCCCCTCGCCGACTACTCTCCCGCGCTCCCCTCCGCCCTCGCCGCCAAAGCCGTCCCCCTCGAAGGCGTTCGCGTCGGCGAAAACTACGTGCTGCTCGTCACCACTCCCGCCGGACTCTGTCGCTACGTTCTCGGCGATATCGTGCGGTTCACTTCCACCAGCCCGCACCGCCTGATTTACGTCGGCCGCACCCAGGAGCTGCTCAACACGTTCACCGAACAGGTCTCCGAGAAAGACCTCACCGACGCGCTCGTCACGGTCTGCCAGCGTCACCGCTGGTCCATCACCCACTTCCACGTCGCCCCGCTCGTCGCCAGCACGCTCACCGGACGTCACCACGGCTCTCACGAATGGTGGGTCGAGCTGAAACCTCTCACGATCGAAACCCCCACCGGCCCGCTCCTCGCCGGCGAACTCGACACCGACCTCTGCACGCGCAATCCCGACTACGCCGCGCGTCGCCGCAGCGGCGCACTTCAGCCGCCGGTCGTGCGCCTCGTCATGCCAGGATTCTTCGCCCACTGGATGCGCCACCACCATCGCATCGGCGACCAACACAAACTTCCTCGCTCTCGCAACGATCGCCACATCGCCGACGAGCTCAGCGCCATGGCCTGCTTCAACGCCTGACGCCCCCGCGCCGCCACACTTGCATCGAGGGTATCCAGCCACACGCTCGATCTTCGCGTGTCGTCGCTCCTCACCATCGTTCGCCGCCTCATCAGCGTCTCGCTCGCGCTCGCCTTCCTCAACAGCGCAGCCGCGGCTGAACCTCCCGCGTTCGCCCAAGTCCGCGCCGCCGACGCCGCGCGCATCGCCGCCACCCTCGAACGCAACACCACCTCGCTCGCTCCGCTTCTTTCCGACGACTTGATCTACACCAACGCCGACGGCCGCGTTCAAACCAAGTCCCAATACCTCGCCTCCGTCGCCGAAAGCGATGCCCGCTACGTCGCGGTGCACCCTCGCGCAGTTCAGCTCCAGCTTCTCCATCCCGGCGCCGTCGTTATGACCGGTCATTCCGACATTCTCGCTGAAACCGCCGGACAACGCGTGCGTTTCTCCCTCCGCTTCCTCGCGGTCTGGCGCGACGAATCCGGCCGCTGGAAACTCGCCGCTTACCAGTCCACGCCTATCGCGTCCCCCGCATCCTCGCCATGAATCTCCTCATCATCTCCGCGAGCCTGAATCCCGAGAGCTACAGCCGCACCCTTGCCCGCGAAGCCCAGCGCGTCCTCGTCGAAGCCGGTCGCACTGTGACCTTTCTCGATCTTCGCGACTACCCGCTTCCGCTCTGCGACGGCGACAAAGCCTACGAACACGACAACGTCCGCCGCGTAAACGCGCTCGTCGCCGCCGCCGATGGCATCATCGTCGCCACGCCCATCTACAACTACGACGCCAACGCCGCCTTCAAAAACCTCGTCGAACTCACGGGCAAAGGCTGGGAAAACAAAATCGCCAGTTTCCTCTGCACCGCCGGCGGCTCCAGCAGCTACATGGGCATCATGGCCATCGCCAACAGCCTCATGCTCGATTTCCGCACCGTGATCGTCCCCCGTTTCGTCTACGCTACCGGCGCCGCCTTCGCCGGCGAAACCATCACCGACGCCAAGATCGCCGCCCGCGTCGCCGACTGCGCCCACGAAACCGCCCGCATCGCCTCCGCCCTCCGCCCCGCGTAATCACCAAACTCGCCCACCCCACCTCCGCTGTAGGCCGCGAGCTTGCTCGCGTTCCGCCTCCCGCCATGCCCTCGCTCCGCGACCGCCTCCGCCTTCTCGCCCTTTTCTTTTTCGCCCTTCTCCCGCTCGCCCGCGCCGCCGAAGTCCAGCATCACGGCGTCGTATTCGAAAATTGGATTCGCAACACGTTCTTCGACGGCTACGCGCCGCCGAGCTACACTCAGAAGTGGGACATCCCCGCCGCCGCCAACCGCGCGCACGGCAATATCCCCGCCAATCCCAAAGCCGCCAAATACGGCTCGCCTGTCGATCTCGGCGACGCCCTTCGCCAATTCGATATCGATGAACCGTTCCTCCTGATCATCGGCTACTGGCGGCAGCACGGCGCCGAAAAGCGCTTCGTCAATATCATCGCACCGCGCATCGACCCCGCGCAATGGCGCGCGCTCTGGCATCCGATCACCCGCGCCGACCTCGAGCGCCTCGACGCCGTCATCAAAGACCGTTCGCTCACGCCCGCCCAAGCCCGTGCCGCCGCGAAGAAAATCAAAAGCGCGCCGCCCTTCACGCTCTCGCGCATCGTCGTGAATCCGAAAATCGATTCGAAGACCCAGCGCCGCCTCCAGTGCAGCCTCCGCTTCGCCGACGTCTTCACCCATCTCGCTCCCGCCGCCGACCTCGCCCCGCATCCGCGCCCGACACTTTGGAACATCGAATTCCCCAATCCCATTCCGTCTCCACCCCGCGCCTTCCGCCGCTGACATAAGCGCAGCGAACCCCATTGCAGGAGCCCGCTCGCGGGCGATGTTCTGCATTCGAGCGCGTAAATCCTCCCGATCGACGACCGCGGCTGACTACCCACCCACTACACCACCTGCGTCTGCGCGGCCTTCCCCCCAAACAACTCCCGCATCACACTCCACGCGCGCCGCAACCCCGCCGGCTTCACGCCCCCGCCAAATCCGTAGCTCGTCACCAGCGCCTCCTCGTGTCCGCGATAACGCGGCGGCAACAAAAACAGCGTGTCGTCCTCGCCATTCATCACGCTGGAGAAAAACAATCCTTGTCCCACCGCGCGGCTTTCACCCACCCCCGGCACCGGCCGCACCACCAGCCCGCCAATCACCCGCGGACGATACGCAAATTCCAGTCCGCCCCCTTCCCCGCGCCGCAGCCGCCCATACGTCCGCACCGGCACGTCGCCCAACTGCCCTCCGGCAAACATCAAATTGTCATTCTCGCGCGGCCGAAAACGCAGCCGCCGCAGCGTCGCGAAATCCCAGCAAAACACCCACCCAAACACCGTCAGCCGAAACGCCCACCCCGCCACGCAATACGCCACGATCACCACCAGGATCGACAACCCCGCCGCCACCCACGGCTCCAGCGTAGCCGTCACCGCCAGCAGCCCCAACAAACCCGTGCGCGCACTTTTCAACGCCGCATCGATCGCGCCCCATGGACTCAGCAGAATCAGGACGTTGATCGCATGCGATGCCATCCAGACCACCGCAAACACCGCGATCCCCAGCGGCACCGTCACCAAGTTCAACAGCCACGACCAATCGATCGCACCCACCGAAAGCATCGCGAGCCCCGAGCTCGTGAACCCGCTCTCCACCGCCGCGTCCGTCCCGGCCAGCGATTTCGAAAACGCCGCCATGCTCACCGGAATCACCACACCCGCGGCAATCAATCCGCTCAACTTGTTCTCGATTGTTTCCAATACATCCAGCGGCTTCTTCCATCCCGGCGGCACCACCGCGCCAAACGCATCCTTGGCTGCGCATATCCCCACGACCAGCAACGCCGGCAGCCAAAACTGCATCTGCGCAAACCACGGCAAACGCTCCCGCTCCGCCGCATTCTCCGCGGAAAACCACTGATACGCCCCATACACGCCCGTCCCCAACAACGGCGAAATCGCGATCCCCGTCACCGTCGTGATCGCCGCCGCTAGCTTGCTCGACGGAGATCGATCGGCGTTCGCGCGCGCCTCCGCTTCCGCCGCCCACGCGACCGCTCCGGTCGCCACGCCGAGTATCCACAAAACCAGGACCAGCGATAAAATGCGCCGCATGCCCGCAGCCTACTACAACTCGCCCGTTTGGAAAGCCCGCCTATTTGTCCACACCTGCCGAACTGCTTCGCCCACCAACACCTCCGCAGTTACAGCAAAGCGACAAACCCCGAATTGCCTTGCATTTATCAGGTGGTCGTGTGTCCTTGCGGGGCATCGTTAGAGAGAAAGCGTTAGATGACAGTATCTGGTGAGTCGTAGGCTGAGCGTTTGGCTTAAGTGATGATTTCGAAACCCACGGTGGGAACGGACTGGCAGCAGACGATCAATCTACGAGATATCACAGATGAGTAATTCCAAACTCTACGTTGGAAACCTGTCGTTCAAGACCACCGAAGACGAACTCCGCTCCGCCTTCGGCCAGTTCGGTTCCGTTACCGACGTTTACGTTGCCATGGACAAGATGACCGGCCGCCCCCGCGGTTTCGCGTTCGTCACCATGGGCACCTCCGAAGAGGCCAAGTCAGCGGCTGAAAAGCTCAACGGCACGGACCTCGGCGGTCGTCAGCTCACCGTCAACGAAGCCCGTCCCAAGGAAGAGCGTCCGGGCGGCGGCTTCGGCGGCGGCGGTCGCGGCTTCGGCGGCGGCGGCGGTCGTGGCGGCTTCGGCGGCGGTCGCGATCGCGATCGCGGCGATCGCCGTTACTAAGCCATCGTTCTAACGAAACGATTTCCAGGACGGAGCTCCTCGGGGCTCCGTCCTTTTTTGTCTCTCGAACCTACGTTCCTCTCTCATTGTCATTCTGAGCGAAGCGAAGAACCCAGGGCCGCGGACCCAAACCCGCTCACCTGTCTTCCTCCCTGCGCTTGGTCGACACCTCGCCTGTTCTCATGCCCTTCAAAGCACTCAATCTTTCCGACTCCGTCCTCCGCGGCATCCAAGCTGCCGGCTATACCGATCCCACCCCCATCCAACTCCGCGCTATTCCTGTCGTCCTCGGCGGCGGCGATCTCATCGGCTCCGCGCAAACCGGCACCGGCAAAACCGCCGCCTTCGCCCTTCCCATCCTCTCGCGCCTCGGCAAACACCAATCGCGCCCGCGGGTTCTCGTCCTCGAACCGACTCGCGAACTCGCCGCCCAAGTCGAAACCGCCTTCCGCGATTTCGCCCGTTTCTCCGATCTCCGCACCGTCGCCATCTTCGGCGGCGTCGGCTACGGCTTCCAACGCTCCGAGCTCAAACGCGGCGTCGACATCATCGTCGCCACCCCCGGACGCCTGATGGACTACCTCAAGGAGCGCACGCTCTCCCTCGATAGCATCACCACCCTCGTCCTCGACGAGGTCGACCGCATGCTCGACATGGGTTTCCTGCCCGTCGTCAAAGACATCATCAACCGCTGCCCGCGCGAGCGTCAGACGCTTTTCTTCTCCGCCACCGTCCCCCCGGAAATTCAAGCCGTCGCGTCCTTCGCCCTCCGCAACCCCGCTCGCGTCGAAATCGGCGTCAACCGCACAGTCAACCAGTCCGTCAACCACGCCCTCTACCCCGTCGCCGCCGCGCAAAAGTTCGACCTCCTCGAAGCGCTTCTCCGCAAAATCGATTTCGACAGCGTCCTCATCTTCTCCCGCACCAAACACGGCGCCGACAAAATCGCCCGCAAGCTCAAGTCCGCCAACCATAGCGTCGCCGTCCTCCACGCCAACCGCTCCCAAAATCAGCGGCTCGAAGCCCTCGCCGGTTTCAAATCCGGCAAATACGAAATCATGGTCGCCACCGACATCGCTTCGCGCGGCATCGACGTCGCCGGCGTGTCCCATGTAATCAACTACGACGTCCCCGAAAATCCGGAGGACTACGTTCATCGCATCGGCCGCACCGGACGCGCCCAAGCCGTCGGCGACGCCTTCACGCTCGTCACTCCGGAAAACGCCTCCGACATCCGCGACATCCAGCGCTTCATCGGCGCAAAGATCCCCGAGCTCCGACTCGAGGGTTTCGACTACCAACCCATCACCGCGCGCCCCGTGCAGGAGATTGCAAAACCCCGCGGCAGCCTCCCGGGCCGAATCCGCCACCGCGGCTCCTTCAACCGCCACCGCTCCCGCCGCTAAAGGTAGGGCGAGCCGTCCCCGGCGAGCCGCTCTCGCGCTCCCTTCGCGCCGCCTTCGTAGGCCGCGAGCTCGCTCACGCTCTTGCCCACCCGCCCCACTCTACTCTCCCATCAACACCGCCTCCGCCGCCAGAATCAAAAACACGTAATCCGACGTCGGTCGGCCCAGACAATACTCCGTCTGCTGCCACAAAAACGGCCACTCCAGCAGCTCCGGGTAATCCGGCCTAATCAACGCCGTGCCCGACGCCACGCCGCCCGGAATATAAGACCAGTCGCCGCGGTTCACACCATACGCCGTCGTCAACGACTTCGCGCCCACGCCTGACACAAACGACGCGTTGTTCATCCCCGGGTGACACCCGAGCACGAAGTTGATCGCATGCAGCATGTAGTCGCTCGGAAAAATATCCGGCGCGCCCGCGTGCAGCCAATACTGCTCCACGCCGAACCGCTGGATCCCCCAGCCCGCCCCCCAGATGTCCGGCTTGTAGGGTAATCCATACGGCGTCTCCTTTTCCAACGTATCCACTTTTCCACGATACGTCCGCAACGCCGCCCGCACCTTCTCGCGATAAGCCTCATCCTCGATCAACGCCAGCGACCGCGCCCCCAGCCAACCCAGCCGGTCCACTTGCGCCACGATCTGATCCGCCATTCCCCGCACCGCCTCCGCATATTCCCTCTCTCCCGTGCACTGCAGCAGTTCGATCGCCGCCTCCAGTTTCGCCCCCGGAAACCGCACCTCGCCCGCTTTCGCCCACAACTCCCGCGCAATCGCCAAACTCTCCTCCGCCAGCGCGTCGTCGTAACCTTTCAACACCCGCGACGCCGCTGCGAGCGCCGCCGCCGCACCGAGCTCCCGTGCCGCATTCTCCTCGGTAAACACCCACCGATCGTCCGCCGATCCTCTCGATCCGAGCGGCGGCAAATCCCCGATCTTCGGCTCCGCCTGCGATCCCTCCACCGCCGCCTTCGCCAGCACCGCCATCGCCTCGCCCACCTTCGCGCTGCGAAACACGTCGTTGTCCGTCATCGTCGCCGCATCGCCGAGATGCGTGTATTGCTTCAACGACGCGTCCTGCACTCCCCGATACAACCGTCCCATCGCGCGCCAGCCACCCACGATCCCGAGCACGCCGTGCTCGATCTGCTGCAGCATGTCGTCCTTCCCATCCGGCCGGTGAATCTCCGCGATGCGCGCCTCCTGATCGATCGTCGTGTTGTCCCACGACGGACGGAACAACTCCCACGCCAGCGCCAAGCCATGCACCGTCCCCGCCTGCGATTCCACGCGTAAATCATAGTCGCCCGCATCGTGCCATCCGCCGCGATCCAACCCCGGCACGTGCTCGCCGGGCCTAAACTTCGTCAGCGTCGACGCCCCCTGCACGTAGCCATCGAAATGATTATGATTCTCCGGCGCCATCAACGCATCGTCCAAATGGCACACCCCGTGCCACACGCGATAGCGGTCGTTCACCCGCATGTGACACATCTGCACCGGCAAAAAGTATTCGACCGTCGGCTGCCACACGTGCCGCTCAAAAACATCCGCGCCGATCTTGAACGCATGCGACCGTTGCTCGCCGTAGCCGATCACATACATCCCCGGCGCCGTCACATCGCTGAAATCCAGCCGCAGATATCGGTAACGCAAAAACCGCCCCCATTCGCTCGCGCTCTCCTCGCGCACTTTCTCCAACCCCTCCGCCGTCGCGCGATACAGCGTCACCGGCCTCGTCTCCTCCTCGTGTTTATTCAATTCGATCACCGCGAACTTCGGCTGCGCTGGGTGATACCCCACTTGCGACACCTGGATCACCGGCTCCGATTTCCAGTTCGGGATCGCATGCGGCGTCACCAGCCACTCGACCGCATTGTTCGTTACCCCAACCGGCACCAGCGATCGCACGACAAACCATCCATTGCTATGCTGGGCCCGTCCGTCTAACAGCTCCAACTCCCCGCCCGCGATTGCCTCAATCGTCATCCGCACGCGGTCAGACTCCGGTGCAATCGTCAGCTTCGCCCCCCGCCCGAGCGGCGCGAGTTCATAGCCACTTTCCTCAACCCCGCCAGGCCCATTCGCCTGACGCGGAAACGTCCCCAGCGCATCGCCGATCGCGAACGACTTCCCGAAGAAGTATCCAGGAAACAACTCCAAATTGAAACCCACCTTCCCCACCCACTCCGCCGACAACGGCTCTTCTAAATCCACCACAATCCGAAACGCCGTCTCGCCCGCCGCCGGCGCCGGCACCACCCGCACCGTGTAGCTGCATTCGAAATCCGGATACCCAATCGGGTTGAAGCCTTTCCGGTTCTTCTCCGGATCGGGATAACTCATCCGGACGCTGATCTCCTGCTTCTCTCGATCCACCTGCCGCCTTCCGACCACCGGTGTCGGCTGCCACTGCCCAGGCGTCGGCGTCAGTCGCACATCGCCGTTCGTCGCCACGCGCAATTCATTCTGGATGATGCCCACCCCTCCTTGGTGACTCTCCGGATAATAATCGTGCGCGAGCATCACATTCACGCCGCGCGTCTCCAAATACTCCTGCTCATTGATCGCCAGCGGCGCCCCCACAACCGCCAGATTCGCCGCGACACTCGCCACCACCCCAACCAGTTTCCGTAGAGTTTCCATGATGCAGCGTTATACCAACGCCGCCGCCAACAGATGTGAATCCGCTCCACGTGCAAACATGCGGACGCGCGGAAACTCGATCCCGCCCCCGGCCCCGTTGACCTCGCCTGCAACAAGCGCTACCACGTCTCCGTGTCCTTCTCACCCTCCGAATACTCGTGGGTCCACGCGCTCCTCGGTGGAACGATGATCGGCCTCGGCAGCCTCCTCGCCGCTGCCGCCACTGGAAAGATTCCGGGCATCTCGGGCATGTTCAGCCGTATTCTTCGTCCACGTGCG
Organism: Verrucomicrobiota bacterium; assembly: GCA_023391285.1. Lineage (GTDB taxonomy): Bacteria > Verrucomicrobiota > Verrucomicrobiia > Opitutales > Opitutaceae > Opitutus. The sequence continues at coordinate 13,254 of JAEWBF010000044.1, read as the reverse complement.
GGCGACACCGCCTGGCGCGTCGTGTTCTTTGTCGGACTGCTCGCCGGCGCCGCAATCGCTTTCGCGCTGTTCGATGCCAGCAACGGCTACGTATCGAAATCTCCGATTCACGCCGTCCTTCTCGCCGGCCTGCTGGTTGGTTTCGGAACCCGCGTGGGCGGAGGCTGCACGAGCGGACACGGAGTGTGCGGTCTCGGGCTCGGTTCGAAATCCGCGTTGGTCGCCACCGCCACTTTCTTGGTCGCGGGAATGTTCGTCGTCTTCCTCCTGCGTCACACCGCCCTCGCACGTTTTTTATCATGATCGCGCGACTCGTCGTCATTCTTATCGCCGGCGCAATCTTCGGCGCGGGCCTGGCGGTTTCCGGCATGACCAATCCCGACCGCGTCCTCGGTTTCCTCGACGTGACCGGCACCTGGGATTCATCGCTCGCTTTTGTTATGGCAGGCGCCGTTCTGACGTTCGCCGTCGGAATGTTCCTCCTGCGTTCGCAACGGCGGGGCGCCGGCTGGTTCGGAGCCCAGCTCCCCACGCGCGATCACGATTCCATCGATCGTCGCCTCGTTTTGGGTGCGCTGATCTTTGGCGCCGGCTGGGGCATCATCGGCTTCTGCCCGGGCCCCGCCATCGCCAACCTAGTCGCATTCCGTATCGAAGCGTTCCTGTTCGTTCCCGCCATGGCCGCCGGCATGCTGCTCGCCCGCGCCACCTTCAACGTCGATCGTTAGCACGATCTCCCAGAACTAGCCTTATGAAACCGATCTGTCGTTCTGAGCGAAGCGAAGATCTCATGTGCGCCGGCACGCGGTGATCGCTCCGGATGTCAGACTAGCCCTCGGCTGAACTTCGCTACGCACGAATCCGTTCCATCCGCTCCGCCGCTCCCGCCGCCACCAGCAACCCCGCCTGCCGGGTTCCTCGCCGCGCCTCAGCGCGTCACAAACACCGCCAGCGCCACCATCATCAAAACCACGCCCAGAGTGATCACCACGGGCGGCGCATGATTCACCCAACGCGCCCTCCGCCACGCTTGCTCGGGCGTCAACTTGATGTTCTTCACGTCCTCCTCGAGGCCTTCGAGCAACGAATGCCTCCGCCACGTCATCCACACGCCCAGCAGCAGCATAACCAACGCGCACAATCCCGTGATCTCCCAAACCGGGCGTGACCAAAAAAAGGCGAACACGGCGTTTACTCGGGTTTCGAACATCGATCTCTCAGCGCCAGCATCGGAGTCCCCCTGTCACTACTCGTCGCTTCGCGCGAAGCGATCCAATTCATCGCCTTAGCCGCAAGTCGATCCAGCGCCGCCACCGCCAAAACCAGATGCTCCTCTCGCGTGTCTTCGATTTTGTTGTGACTGATCCCGTGCAAGCTCTGCACGAACATCATCACCGTCGGCACCCCCGCGCGCCCCACCTCCGCCGCATCATGCAACGGCCCCGATGGCAATCGATGCGAGCCCCCGCAGGTCTCCCGAATCGCTTCGTCGCATAGTCCGATGAGTTCCTCGTGAAACGGAATCGGCTCGATCCGCCACAACCGTTCCCAACTCACACTCACCTTCGCCTCCGCCGCGAATCGCTCACTCGCCGCCTGCGCGTCACGTAACATCCGCGCCAGCGCGGCCGCATCGAGATGCCGTTGATCGAGCGTGATCCGACACTCCTCGACCACGCTCGTCACAATCCCGGGCTTGGTCACGCACGACCCAATCGTGCACACCCCGCCGTGCCGCTCCGCGATCGCATAAATCTCCGGACTCATCCGCGCCGCGGCGAGCAACGCATCCTTCCGCCGCTTCATCGGCGTGCTCCCCGAATGCGCCGCCTGCCCTCGAAACGTGATCGCATGCCGCTCCACGCCAAACGTCCCCAACACCGCTCCCAACGGCAGATCGAGATCCAATAACACCGGCCCTTGCTCGATGTGCAGCTCCAAATACGCCGCCGCGTTCTTCAGCTCCACGCCGCTCTCCTTCACTCGCTCAAACTCAATCCCCACCTCCGCCAACGCCTCCGGCAATCCCACCCCATCTCGATCCCTCAACCCTCGCGCCTCCTCCATCGCGAGCGATCCAGCGCATGCCGACGACCCAAACAAACTTTTCCCAAACCGCGCGCCTTCCTCATCCGCCCAATCCACCAGCCGCACCGTCACCGGCGGCTTCCCGTCGAACTCCACCGCGATCCGCCGCAACACTTCCAGACCCGCCAGCGTATTGAGCGAGCCATCCAGCCAGCCTCCATTCGGCACCGAATCGATATGCCCTCCGATCAATAGCACACGTTCCGACTGCCCTCGCAGCGTCGCCCAGAAATTCCCCGCCGCGTCCGTGTGCATCTCCACCGGCAGCGCCCCCACCTTCTCGCGCAACCACGCCCGCGCCTTCACCCACGTCGGCGTGAACGCCACGCGCTGCGCCCCGTCCGCATCGCTCGTGAGGCTCCGCAACTCCTTTAGATCTGCGATCGCTCGTTGGGGTTTCAGTGACATAGGACGCGGTCGAGCCGGTTTGCAGCTTGGAAGCCAGCAGCGCGCACGCCACTTTCAAATTCGGATCAGCGTCTCCCTTCTTCGTGCTCGCCGGGTCTCCGCGCCTCGCACGCCAACTGCTTCGTTTTCACCATGCCCACGCTCGCCACCACTGTCGACGGCCTGAAGCTCCCCAACCCCTTCATCATCGGTTCCGGTCCCCCCGGCACCAACCTCAGCGTCATCACGCGCGCCTTCCGCGAAGGCTGGGGCGCCGTCATCGCCAAGACCATCAGCCTCGATGCCTCCAAGGTCGTCAACGTCTCCCCCCGCTACGCCAAACTCCACTCCGCCTCCGGCGAAATCATCGGCTGGGAAAACATCGAACTCATCAGCGATCGCCCGTTTCACCTCTGGCTCGACGAATTCAAACGCTGCAAAGACCTCCACCCCGACGGCGTCCTCATCGCCTCCATCATGGAGGAATACAATAAAGACGCCTGGGCCGAAATCGTCACCCGCTGCCAGGATGCCGGCGTCGACGCTTTCGAACTCAACTTCTCCTGCCCGCACGGTCTTCCCGAACGCAAAATGGGCGCCGCCATGGGCCAGAATCCCGAAATCCTCGAGGAAGTCTGCCGCTGGGTAAAAGCCGCCGCCAAGAAACCGTTCTGGGCGAAAATGACGCCCAACATCACTCACATCGAAGATCCTTCCCGCGCCGCGTTGCGCGGCGGCGCCGACGGCATCAGCGCCATCAACACCATCCGCAGCGTCATGGGCGTGAATCTCGACACCCTTCGCCCCGAACCGACCGTCGAAGGGTTCACGACGCCCGGCGGCTACTCCTCTCGCGCCGTTAAACCGATCGCACTTCGCATGGCGATGGAGATCGCCCAGCTCATCCGCGCCGAATTCCCCGACCGCTCCCTCTCCGGCCTCGGCGGCATCGAGTCCGGCCGCGACGCCGCCGAGTTCATCCTCCTCGGCGCCGACACCGTTCAAGTCTGCACCGGCGTCATGAAATCCGGATACGATTGCGTGAAGCCGATGTGCGACGAGCTCCTCGCCTTCATGGAAAAGCACCGCTTCGAAACCCTCGCCGACTTCAAAGGCAAGAGCCTCGACTACTTCACCACCCACGCCGCCCTCGTCGAAAAACAAATCGCCCGCAAAGCCGCCCAGAAATCCACCATCAAAACCGACGCCGACTGGTCCGCCACCACCTTCGCCCAACAAGCCGACGCCTTATCAAAAGCCGGATAGCCCCTCAAATGGCGTGAACCTCTTCAACCGACCCTCTCTGTGCGTTCGTGCCTCTGTGGTTCGCTTCTCTTTCCACCACCCCAAACCATGAACCACAAAGACGCAGAGACACAGAGATCGGAACTGAATCAGCTCAGCCATCGGGTCATTGGCTTATGTATGGAGGTTCACCGCGAACTCGGACCCGGCCTCCTCGAGTCTGCCTATGAAGAAGCCCTCGCCCACGAGCTGACCCACGCCGGGATCGCGTTCGCGCGACAATGCGAGACCCCGCTCGTCTACAAAGGCATTTCCCTCAACTGCGGCTACCGCGTCGACTTCATCATCGAAGGCCAACTCCTCTTGGAACTCAAAGCTGTCACCCAACCCCTCCCGATTCATCACGCCCAGCTCCTCACCTATCTGAAACTGCAGCGCCGTTCCCTCGGGCTCCTCATCAACTTCAACACTCCTGCCCTAAAAGACGGCATCCGCCGCGTCGTCTCCGGCGACCTTTTTAAATCGGAAAACCGCCGCCTCCCCGGTTGGAGCGCGCTCCTCTTCCTTCTCTGTGCCTCCGCGCCTTTGTGGTTCAAAAACCAAACTTGAGATGCCTCTGCTCATCCAAAACGGCGAAATCATCACCCCCTCCCAACGTTACATCGCCGACATCTTCTGCGAAGGCGAAACGATCACCACGATCGCCCCCAACCTCTCCGTCCCTCCCGGCACCGAGGTCATCGACGCCACCGGCAAATACATTTTTCCCGGCTTCATCGATCCTCACGTCCACATCTACCTGCCCTTCATGGGCACGTATTCAAAAGACACTTACGAGTCCGCTTCGCGCGCCGCGCTCGTCGGCGGCACCACCACGCTGATCGAGATGTGCTGCCCCGCGCGCACCGACGACGCCCTCGCCGCCTTCGATCTCTGGATGTCGAAAGCCGTCGGCCACTCCGCCTGCGATTTCACCTTTCACATGGGCGTCACCAAATTCGACGCCGCGACCGAATCCCAGCTCCGCGAAATCGTCGCCCGCGGCATCTCCTCCTTCAAAATCTTCCTCGCCTACAAGGGCGCGTTCGGCATCGACGACACCGAACTCTATCGGACCCTCCAACTCGCCAAGGAGCTCGGCGTCGTCGTCACGGCCCACTGCGAAAACGAAACCCTCGTCGCCGAGCGCAGCCGCGAGCTCCTCGCCGCCGGCAAAACCGACCCCGCGCAACACCACGATTCTCGTCCGCCCCTCGTCGAAGCCGAAGGCGTTCACCACTTGATGACCTTCGCCGAACTCACCGGCGCCGCCACCTACATCGTTCACCTCTCCTGCGAAGAAGCCCTGCGCGAAGCCCTCGCCGCGCGCCAGCGGGGCGTCCGCGTCGGCATCGAAACGCTCATCCAATACCTCACCCTCGACAAATCCTACACCGAACGCCCCGACTTCGAAGGCGCCAAATACGTGATGTCGCCCCCGCTCCGCGACGCCCGCAACCAATCCATTCTCTGGAATGCGCTCCGCGACGGGCTCATCCAAACCGTCGCGACCGACCACGCTCCCTTCGATTTCTCCACGCAAAAAATTCTCGGCCGCGACGACTTCACCAAAATCCCCAACGGTATCCCCGCGCTCGAAGAGCGTATCAATCTTCTCCATACCCACGGCGTCTGCCGCGGCCGCATCGACCTCCAAACCTTCGTTAACGTCGCCAGCACCGCCGTCGCGAAACAGTTCGACCTCTTCCCGCGCAAAGGCGCGATCCAACCCGGCGCCGACGCCGACCTCGTTGTTTTCGACCCAAACTACCGCGGCACGATTTCCGCTCGCACGCAGCACATGAACGTCGATTACAACGCCTTCGAAGGCTGGCCGATCGAGGGCCGCCCCCACGTCGTCACCGTCCGCGGCCAAATCGCCGCCCGCGACGGCCACTTCGTAGGTCAATTGGGCCGCGGCCAGTTTCTGAAAAGAAACCCAAGTCATTTTTGAACCACGGAGGCACAAAGACACAGAGGCCGACCGAACCCCCAATTCCTTCCTCTCTGTGCCTCTGTTTCTCTGTGGTTCAACTTAACCCAGCTTCTCCCCCATGTCCCTGATCTCCGACGGCGCCCTCGATAAAACCGACGAGCTTGAGGAATCCCAGCTCTACAACGCCGACCTCGCCCCCGTCCCCCTCGGTCAACGCAAGTGGCGCATCGGCTCCATCGCCGCGCTCTGGATCTCCATGGCCGCGTGTATCCCCACTTACATGCTGGCCTCGTCGCTCATCGACGGCGGCATGAATTGGTCGCAAGCCGTTCTCACCATCTTCCTGGGCAACGTCATCGTCGTCATTCCGATGATCCTCAACGCCCACGCCGGCACCAAATACGGCATCCCGTTCCCCGTCTTCTGCCGTGCCTCCTTCGGCACGCTCGGCGCCAACATCCCCGCGCTTCTCCGCGCCTTCGTCGCCTGCGGCTGGTTCGGCATCCAAACGTGGATCGGCGGCTCCGCGATCTACAAGATCTGCGCCGTCTTCTGGCCTTCCCTCGCCGCACCCGACGCCGCCACCTTCCTCGGCATCACCGCCGCCGAGTTCGCCTGCTTCCTCCTTTTCTGGTCGATCAACATGTGGGTTGTCTATCGCGGCATCGATTCGATCCGTCTCCTCCTCAACATCAAAGCCCCGCTCCTCCTCGGCCTCGGCTTGCTTCTCCTCTTCTGGGCCCGCCGCGAAGCCGGTGGCTTCGGTCCCATCCTCGCACAGCCTTCCGCGTTCGATGCCGGCCAACCCAAGGCCGGCGAATTCTGGCCGTTCTTCTTCCCCGCGCTCACCGGCATGATCGGTTTCTGGGCCACGCTCTCGCTCAACATTCCCGACTTCTCCCGCTACGCCGTCTCCCAACGCGCCCAGATCGCCGGCCAGGCCCTCGGCCTGCCGCTCACCATGGCGCTGTATTCATTTATTGGAGTCGCCGTCACATCCGCCACGACGATCATCTACGGCCAGACGATCTGGGATCCCGTCGACGTCCTCACGCGCTTCCAAAACCCGCTCGTCCTCGTCGTCTCGATGTTCGCCCTCTGCCTCGCCACGCTCGCCACGAACATCGCCGCCAACGTCGTCTCCCCCGCCAACGACTTCGCCCACCTCGCGCCGAAGAAAATCTCCTTCCGCCTCGGCGGTCTCATCACCGGGCTCATCGGCATCGTCATGATGCCTTGGAAACTCGTCGCCGACCCCAGCGGCTACATCTTCACCTGGCTCATCGGCTACAGCGCACTCCTCGGCCCCATCGGCGGCATCATGATCGCCGACTATTACGTCTGGCGAAAACGCACGCTCTCCCTCGTCGGCCTCTACTCCGGCACCGGCGACTACACCTATAAAAACGGCTTCAGCCTCGTCGCCATCATCGCCCTCCTCGCCGGCGCCCTCCCCAGCCTTCCCGGCTTCCTCGCCACCGTTCACCTCATCGACGCCACCACCCTGCCGCCCTTCCTTCTCCATCTCTACCACTACGCCTGGTTCATCGGCTTCCTCGTCGCTTTCATCATCTACCTCCTCCTCCGCAAACTCGCCCCGAATTCCTGAGTTCAATCACAGAGACACCGAGGCACCACGAACCCCATTCCTCTCCTCCGTGTCTTCGCGCGCCTCTGTGGTTCAACTCCGCTCCCTCCGTCTCCTTCCGTAGAATCGCCCCGCCATGAAACATATCCCTCTCCCGCCCACTTCCCACTCGCCGCAATCCTACACGGGCCCATCCGCCGCCGACGTCCTTGCGCTCCGCAAACAATACCTCAACCCCGGCCTCTTCCTCTACTACAAGAAGCCGCTCATGCTCGTCGAGGGGCACATGCAATACGTCTGGGACGACACCGGGCGCCGCTACCTCGACGCCCTCGGCGGCATCGTCACCGTCAGCGTCGGCCATTGCCATCCCCACGTCACCGCCGCCGCCACCCAACAACTCCACACGCTTCAGCACTCCACCACGATCTACCTCCAGCCGCGCATCGCCGAATACGCCGAGAAACTCGCCTCCACCCTCCCCGGCGATCTCAAGGTCTGCTACTTCGTCAACTCCGGCTCCGAAGCCACCGACCTCGCGCTCCTCATGGCGCGACTCTACACCGGCAATCACGACATCATCGCCCTCCGCAACGGCTACCACGGCGGCAACGCTTCCGGCATGGCTGTAACCGGACACAGTAGTTGGAAATTCAATACGCCCTCCGCCGCCGGCGTTCACCACGCCGCCGCGCCCTACCCTTACCGCGGCCCTTACGGCTACGACGACCCCGACGCCGGCCGCAAATACGCCGACGACGTCAAATCCCTCATCGACTACGCCACGCCCGGAAAAGTCGCCGGCTTCATCGCCGAATCCATCCAAGGCGTTGGCGGCTTCGTCATCTATCCCGACGGCTATCTCCAACACACCTACGCCCACGTCCGCGCCGCCGGCGGCGTCTGCATCGCCGACGAAGTTCAAACCGGCTTCGGCCGCACCGGCACCCACTTCTGGGGCTTCGAAACCCAAGGCGTCGTCCCCGATATCGTCACGATGGCGAAAGGCATCGGCAACGGCACTCCACTCGGCGCCGTCGTCACCACCCCGCAAATCGCCGCCGTCCTCGCCCAGAAAACCCACTTCAACACCTTCGGCGGCAATCCCGTCGCCTGCGCCACCGGCAAAGCCGTCCTCGAAGTCATCGAACGCGAAAACCTCCAGCAGAACTCTCACGATCTCGGCGCCTACCTCCTCGCCGGTCTCGAGAAGCTCGAAGCGAAACACAAGATCGTCGGCGACGTTCGCGGCATGGGCCTGATGCTCGGCATCGAGTTTGTCAAAGACCGCACCACCAAAACGCCCGGCCGCGAAGAATGCGCCCAAGTCGTCGAAAACTGCCGCGACCTCGGCCTCCTCGTCGGCAAAGGCGGGCTCTGGGGCCAGACCATTCGCATCGCCCCACCGATGAACATCACTCGCGCCGACGCCGACTTCCTCCTCGCCGTCCTCGATGAAGCGATGGCCGCTGTCTAGGTGGAGCCCGACGTCCCCGTCGGGCTTGTCCGAAAGGTAGGGCGAGCCGTCCCCGGCGCGCCGCTTCGCGCGCATTGGAGTCCGACCTCACGATTCCAACGCAGCACCTTCTCCTTGCCGCCCACCCGCCGTTCCTTTCTTCCTCGCCTCCACTTCCATGACCCGTCGTCCCGACACCCGCACCGAGTCTCTCCTCGAGAAAACCATCTTCGCCTCCCGCTGGCTTCAAGCCCCGCTCTACCTCGGCCTGATCGTCGCCCAAGGCGTTTACGTCTACCAGTTCTTCGTCGAGCTCTGGCACCTCATCCACGTCGCCATCGACGGCGTGCCAGCCGGCGGCCCCGACCTCAGCACCACCATCATGCTCATGGTGCTCGGCCTCATCGATGTCGTGATGATCGCGAACCTTCTCATCATGGTGATCATCGGCGGATACGAAACCTTCGTCTCCCGCCTCCACCTCGACGACCACGACGATCAGCCCGAGTGGCTCAACCACGTCAACGCCGGCATGCTCAAGGTGAAACTCGCCACCGCGCTCGTGAGCATCTCCTCGATTCACCTCCTCAAAACCTTCATCGAGGTCCGCTCGCCCAGCGTCGTCTTCACGAACGAGGGCGTCATGTGGCAGGTCATCATCCACGCGGTCTTCGTTCTTTCCGCCATCGCTCTCGCCTGGACCGATCGGCTCATGAATCCACCCGGGCACACAGATTCTACAGCTCATTGAAGGATCGCCACCGGAAGCTTGCGACAAAACCGCCCCTTCGCGTGTGATTGGCATCATGGCCCCCACCCCACCCGACGCCGACATTCTCGCGATCACGCGGCCCGACCCTAAGCTGCTCAAATACTACCTCCTCTCCGCGCTCGCCTTCCCACCCGCCTTCCCCTTCGTCGCCCTCCCGCTGTGGTTCCGCTACCACACAATGCGCTACAAGTTCACCGATGAAGGCATCTCGATGAGCTGGGGCATCCTCTTCCGTCGCGAGGTCATCATCCAATACGCGCGCATTCAGGACATCCACCTTCGCTCCAATGTCGTCGAACGCTGGCTCGGCCTCGCCCGCGTTCTCGTTCAAACCGCCAGCGGCAGCGCCGCCGCCGAGATGACGCTTGAAGGCCTCACCCAATTCGAAGCCGTGCGCGACTTCCTCTATTCGCGCATGCGCGGCGTAAAAGATCACGCGCACGGACACCCCCGCTCTTCGTCCGCTCCCGCCGCCGACGACGCTTCTCCCCTTCCCGCCGACCCGGGACTCGCCGCCACGCTCCACGAAGTCGCCCACGAACTCCGGCTCCTGCGCGAAACTCTCGCCACCACGCCCCGCACCAAATCCTCGCCGGAGGTGCCGCATGTTTGACCGCTTCCGCCAACGCCTGCTCACGCTGCTGCGAGTGCCTCCGCAGCCGACCCCACCCGCCGGCGCTCCCGGCTCCGCGCAAGTTTTTCGCGCCGCACCCAACTTCTACAACCTCAAGCTCGCCGTGTGGAGTCTCGGCCAAGTCGCCACTCTCTTCGGCATCGTCGTTTCGCTCGCTTTCCTTTCTCATCTCAAAGACACCGCCGACGAGATTCGCACCGAACGCGAAGCCACCGCACGAGCGGCCAAAGCCGCCCAATCTTCCCCCGCTCAAGCTCTCTCAACCACCCCGCCCGAAGAGACCGCCCCAGCCCCCGCGCCCGAACGAGATCGCGAGCGGTTCAAACCTCGCTTTCGCGAAATATTCCGCGTCCCAACCGCCTTCCTTCACGACCCTCACAACCCCTTCGGCCGCCTCTTCGATCGCTCACCGTGGTGGCTCTTCCCCGGCATCGCCACCCTCGAGTTTCTCGGTATCGCCTTCTACCTTCTGCAGCTTCCGATCACGTTCGCGTTCGTCCGGCTCGAATACGAATCCCACTGGTATATCGTCACCGACCGCAGCCTCCGCATCCGCTGGGGTCTCGTCACGCTGCGCGAGGCCACCATGAGCTTCGCCAACATCCAACAGGTCACCGTCTCCCAAGGCCCGCTTCAACGCCTGCTCGGCCTCGCCGATGTTCATGTCCAGTCCGCCGGCGGCGGCGGCGGGGGAGGCGACGACCCTAAGGGAAGCGGACGCGACTCCATGCACGAGGGCGTCTTCCACGGCGTCTCCAACGCCAACGAGATCCGCGATCTCATTCTCGCGCGCCTTCGCCACTTTCGCGCCGCCGGTCTCGGTGATCCCGAAGACACCCACGACGGCCCCCCGCCCTCCTTCACCCCCGCCTCCACGAGCAACCACGTCCTCGAGGCCGCCCGCGCTCTCCTGGCCGAAGCCCAAGCCCTCCGCCAGACGCTCACCTAAAACTTCCCGTATCGCGCAAAAAAAAGCAGAAGCCCGCAGGCCTCTGCTTTTTGATCCCGAGACCTCGCGTCTCGGTCAAGGCACGCGCCGGCCGCGCAGCAGCGACACGACGAACAAAATCAGGAAGATCACGAAACACACTTTCGCGATCGTGGCCGCAGTTCCGGCGACGACGCCGAAACCTAGCACGCCCGCGATCAGCGCAATGATCAGGAACAGAATGGCGTAGCTTAACATGGTTTCTTAGGGGGTTGAGGTTTCGAAGCCGAAAGTCATGCCTGCGCCCGTTCGCGATCCTGCAGCAACTCGCCCAGCACCCACGAGGTCGTCTCGTGATACTCCACGAGTTCGCGCAATAAGGTCGCTGTCACGGGATCGCCGCAGTCCACCGCACAGGCTTCCGCGTCGCGCCGCAGCCGGTCCGCCATGCGATCGTGCAACTGGCTCAACACCGACAGCATGCTGCGAGCACTCAGGTCCACGCCGCGCGTCGGCGTGAATCGCGGAGCTTGGATCAGATCCGTCCAACCCGTGTGCGTCGCCACGCCCAGCACCCGCGCGCGCTCTCCCAGCTTCTCGATCCAATCGTCGATCTCGTGATACTGTTCGTCGAACAGCTCATGCAGGTTGCGGAAATGCGGGCCCGTGACGTTCCAATGGTAGTCCCGCGTCGCGGCGGACAACGCAAACTCGTCCGCCAACGCGTGGTTCAAAATGGAACCGACACACTCCCGCGCCTCGGCTGAAAGTTCGTTGTTTACGTTGTAATACATGGAAACCGCTCGTGCGGCCTCCCCCTAGACCGAGGATCGTCGTCTCAGTTCGCGCCCGCTCACTGGCATGTCCATCGGGGAAACCCCGGTCCTTCACTCCCGCCGACTTCGCTCATGGAGGCGCGGTGCCCCACCGCGCACCCTGCTCCCGCCTCGCCCTCTCACCCGCCCCGCGCCAGCTTCAACAACCGCTCTCCCGCAGCATGCAACGTCGCGGGCTTCTTCGCGAAATTCAGCCGCACGTAACGATTTTCTGGATGCGCAAAGAAACTCGAGCCCGGCACCGGCGCCACGCCGATCTCTCGGGTCATCCATCGCGCAAACTCCACGTCGCTCGCATAGCCAAACGGCGACACATCCAGCATCACGAAATACGCCCCTTCCGGACACGTATAACTCAGCCCCGTCCGATCCAGATAACTCAACAACACGTCCCGCGACGCCGCATACTCCGCCGCCAGCTCGTCGTAAAACGACGCCGGAAAGTTCAACGCCGCCACCACCGCATGCTGCAACGGCGCCGCCGCCCCCACCGTCAGGAAATCGTGCACCTTCCGCGCCTGCGCGATGATCTCCGGCGCCGCATGCACATAGCCCAGCCGCCACCCCGTGATCGAAAACGTCTTCGACAGTGACGAGCACATCAGCGTCCGCTTCGCCATTCCCGGCAGCGTCGCGAAATACGTGTGCTTGTGCGGCGGATACACGATGTGCTCGTAAACCTCATCCGTCAGCACGAACCCATCGAACTCCTCCGCCAGCGCCGCGATCTGCAAAAGCTCCTCCCGCGTAAACACCCGCCCGCACGGATTCGACGGATTGCACAACACCAACGCCTTCAATCCTCCCGCAAACGCCGCGCGCAACTCCGCCGGATCAAAACGATACTCCGGCGGATGCAACGGCACGTGCACCGGCCGCGCTCCGCACAAAACCGCATCGGCCGCGTAGTTTTCATAGAAGGGCGAAAACATCCCCACGCGATCACCCGGATCGCACACCGTCATCATCGCCACCATCATCGCCTCCGTCGAACCGCACGTCACCACCAGCTCGCGATCCGCATCCACCGGCACGCCCATGCATCGCGCGATCTTCGCCCCCAACGCCGTTCGCAATTCCGGCGAGCCCCATGTCACCGCATACTGATGACGCCCCGCGTCCATCGCCTCCTTCGCCGCCTGCACCAGCGCCGCCGGTGGATCCCAATCCGGAAACCCCTGCGCCAGATTGATCGCCCCATGCTGCGCCGCCACGCGCGACATCTCGCGAATCACCGATTCCGTAAACGTCGACGTCCGCAGCGATGTCTTGGGCATATGAAAAACTGAGACCATGTAGGGCGGGGGGTGCCGCCCCCCCCCCCGGCGCCGCCCCCCCGGGGGGG
>JAEWBF010000027.1 GCA_023391285.1 Verrucomicrobiota bacterium | reverse complement strand
GCGCCAACCGGCGGCAAGGATGATCAAAACGGCGGGGCTGGGAGACCCGCCTCTTTGGTATTTAGATTTTGGATTCGCTCAGGCTTGGGCGCGGCGGGCGAGCAGGCTCGGTTGCTCGGCGCGGAGGGCGCGGTATTCCATCGCGACGGCGAAAAGGCCGGTGAAGAACAGGTCGCTGAGGAGCGAGTTGCGGAAGAAAAGGAGCGTCGGCGGGAAATACGGATGGCCGACCGTCATCGCCTGCCACCAGCCGGCGGCGCTCTTTGCGTAGGACATGTCATACCACCACGCGTGGGTGTTGGTCACGAGGTAGAATGCCACGGCGCCGGCGAGGGTGCCGGAGAAGAGATTGAGCCAATTTTTGCGGTGCGACACCACCCAGCCGAAGAAGATCGCGAGAACGAAGCAGAGCGCGCGGACGCCGGCGGCACCGAAGGTCCATTCGTAACCCATTTGGGTCGCGTAGTAGTGGTCCAGATACAGATCGGAAACCAACAAGGCGCCGAAGGGCACGAGCCACATGCGAGGGTCGCGGAAATAAACGCCTCCGCAGAACGCGAGCGCCATGATCGGCGCGAAATTGGAAAATGAAGGTTCCCAGACGGAGGCGACGCGCCAACCGGCGGCAAGGATGATCAAAACGGCGGGGAGGATCATGACGGGTGGGATATGAGGATGGAAGAAGCGGGCAAGCAAGCGCGGTTTGGCGCGCGGGAAATCGAGCAGAGGACGTTTGGGGAGGATAAGGATTCCTCCCATAAGACGATTGGGCGCGAAACTTGGGTTATGTCTTTTCCGCTTCGCGGGCCATGAGCCAGAGCAGGTCGGCCACGCGATTTACGAACTGGCCGACGAGCGGGCGCACGGTGCGGCCGTGTTCGGGAAGAGACCAGAGGCGGCGTTCGGCGCGTCGCGCGGCGGTGCGGGCGAGATCGAGCGCGGCGGCGGGGAGGGTTGCGCCCGGTGTGGCCCAGCCGTCGAAACGGAGATTCATCGCTTCGAGACGGGCAATGGCGGCGTCGATGCGCGCGAGCGACGGTTCGTCGATCTTGGGGAATTTCGACGCCGCGTAGCGGGGGGCATCGGCTTCGGCACAGGCGAGTTCGCCCATGAGGGAAACGAGATCGTGTTGAATGGCTTCGAGCGCGGTGCGGCGGTCGGCGTCGGGGAGGACGGATTTGGCGAAGCCGAGGGCTGCGTTGAATTCGTCGAAGGCGCCGACGGCGTCGATTTGTGGATGGCTTTTCGAAACGCGCTGGCCGTAGAGCAGACTGGTGGTGCCGGCGTCGCCGGTGCGCGTGGCGATGGAACGGGGCGTGGACATCAGGCGAGGCGGCAGGCGACGGCGAGCGCGCGAGGTTTAGGCGGGGGCGTTTTTGGCTGAATCGCGGGTGGCTTTGGCGAGGGATTTGATGTCGGCGTCGATCTTCGAGCGGACCTTTTTTTCCATGCGATCGATGAAGAGAATACCGTTCAGGTGATCGACCTCGTGTTGGATGCAGCGGGCGAGAAGGCCGTTGCAGCGGAGGATGTGAGGGACGCCGCGTTCGTCGTGATAGGTGACGGTGATTTCGTCGGGGCGAACGACGTCGCCGCGGATTTTCGGAAAAGAGAGGCAGCCCTCCTCGACGATGTAGTCGTCGGTGTCGCGTTCGATTTTGACGACGGGGTTGACGAGCGTCATCGGCATGAAGAGTTCGAGCGGCGGTTTGGCGCCATCGAGCTCCCAGTCGAAGTCGATTTCGGCGGCGCGGAGATCGACGACGCAGAGTTGGAGGGCGCGGCCGATTTGTTGGGCGGCGAGGCCGATGCCGCCGGCGGCGTGCATGGTCTCGATCATGGCGGCGGCGAGCTCGGCGAGAGGCGCATCGAAGCTGGTGATTTTGTCGCCCTTACGCCGCAAAACGGGATCGTTGTAATGAACAATTGACAGGGACATCGGTCGGTAGGCGCAGGAGCGTGGGTTTGCCATTTCGCTCTGCAAACCAATACTACCTAACATGAGCGACTCAACCGGTTACGCGAAAAGTTCGCTGATCGCTCCGCTGATGGTGATCGCAGGAGTCGCGATCGCGGTGGCTGCGTGGACGGTGCCGGTGAACCTGAAGTCGGTGAGTCCGGCGTTGTTGCGGGAAGCGGGAGATGGGACGGCGTCGCTGGCGGGATTTGGGCGGCAGTTGGTGGATGCGGAAAAGATCGGTCCGGCGAAGCTGGTGTTGGAGGCGGCGCAGACGTTGAACGATCCGCAGGCGGATGCGCTGGAGCGGCAGTTGAACGAGCTGTCGGCGCATCAGCCGGAGATGGTGGCGTGGGGCGGATGGGATCCGTTTCTCGAGCCGTTGTTCAACCTGGCGGAGAGCAAAGGCCGGACGGAGAGCACGCCGGTGCTGACGTTTCTTTTGCCGGAGCGGGCGCGGACGACGATGCGCGGCTATTTGGCAAATTCGCGTTCGCTGGGGGTGCGCTCGCTGCTGCAAACGCGGGAGTTGACGTCGACGGGCCGGTTTGTGCCGGCGACGCAGGCCGGGGGGCAGCCGTTGGAAGCGATCATCTTGCTCACGGCGCTGCTGTATCAAAGCGAACACCTTTCGCCGGCGTTGCAGCGGGAAGTGCGAAGCTTGGCGGATATGGCGAACGCGCAAAAAAGCCTGGGCGGGCTGGAAGCGTTTTTTCTGGATCTGTTGTCGCTCGGGCGGCGTTTGGACTGGGCGCAGTTGAGCGAGTTGATGCGCCGAACGGAGGACATGGCGACCGTGGGCCAGTATGCGCATCTCGCGCGGGTGGCGCCGGAGCGGTTTCCGCAGATGTATGTGGCGGCCTTGTTTTCAGGGTCGGCGGATCGTGTCGCGAGTTATCTGATACAATACGGCGAGACGGGATTGCGGGATTTGCGCTTGGCGCTGTCGCACGGGCAAGGCGCGGTGCAGCAGCTGATGCTGCGGCAGGTGCCGGTGAATCATTCGATCGATGCGGGCATCGGGACCGCAGCGTCGATCGTGATGTTGCATCCGCATGCGATGCTGGTCGTGAAGTATCTGGCGTATTTTCTGGGCGCGTTTCTGGTGTTTCGCGGGCTCGACCTTTGGATCGTGGCGCCGACGGCCGGGATGGTGTTTGGATTGCCGCGCATGCGCAGCGGGATGCTGGCGCTTTTGTTTGCGGGGCTTATTGTCGTCGCGACCGAACCCTTTTTGTTGAAAGCGGCGCCGCCCTCGGAGTTTCGCGAACGGCTCGTGATACCGGCGCTCATCACCGATTCCAGTTCTCCTGTCCAATCTCCCAATCAAACGATTACCACCATGGACTCCTCCACGATTCTCTCGATCGGTTTCTTCGCCGCGCTGCAGGTGGCGGTGTATTTCATCTGTCTGATGAAGATCCGCGATATCGCAAAGTCGCCGGTGTCACCCCTCGTGAAACTGCGGCTGATGGAAAACGAGGAAAACCTGTTCGATGCCGGGCTTTATGTCGGCATCGGCGGCACGGCGGCGGCGCTGGTGTTGCAGGTGCTCGGGGTGATCGAGCCGAACCTTTTGGCGGCGTATTCTTCGAACCTTTTCGGCATCACGTGCGTGGCGTTTGTGAAGATTCGGCACGTGCGGCCTTACAAGCATCAGTTGATCTTGGACAGCCAGGCGGTGACGCCGACGGTGATGACCACGGTTCCGGCGGCCACGCAGACGGTGCCGGTGACCGGACGGCTGTAGGGTTGAACGCATGACGTCATGAACCGGACGCTTCTTCTTATTCTCTGCGATTTCCTGCTGTTGAATCTCCTGGCGTTGACGCGCTGGGAAAAGGCGGAGCCCGCGCCGGTGAAACAACCGCCGGTGCCGGAGATGTCGGCCAACGCGGTCACGAAAGATCAGGATCTCGTGGAGACGATGAAGCTGTCGCTCGAGGATGAGCGCGCGTCGCGGGAGGAGCTGGCGCAGCAATTATCGTCGATGCAGACGAATCTGACGACGCGGGAACAGAACCTCGCGAAGCTGGAAGCCGAACGTCAGAAGCTGGAAGCGGAGCGGCAGAATCTCGCGAGCTCGCTGCAGCAGACGCAGCAAACGGCGGAAGAGTTGAACGCGAAAGTGCAGGCGGCGTCGCGGGAGTCGGCGATGACGCGGGAGGAGCTGGCGCGTTTGCAACGCGAACTCGAGGAACGGCGCGCGGAGGCGGAGCGGCAGCAGCAGGCGCTGGCGGCGGCGGAGAAAGCCCAGGTGGAAGCGCGGGAGCGGATCGAGAGTTTGAATGTGGCGGTGAAAGTGGCGGAGCAGGAAAAGCAGATGTTGCGCAGCACGGCGGAGACGCTGCGGGAGCAAGTGGTGGCGGAACGCGAAGAGCGGTTGAAAGTGCAGGAAGCGACGACGCAACTGGCGCAAGGCGTGGGGCAGCTGGCGGAGTCGTCGGGCGCGTTGACGAAGGAGATTCGCGAGAATCGGCCGATCAATGCGAACGTGTTGTTCAACGATTTTCTCGCGAATCGTGTGACGACGAATTTCACCGCGGTGCGCGACGGATTTTTCGGGCCGGCGACGCGGTCGGCGTCGAGTTCGACGATCCTCGTGACCGATGGCTCGCAGACCTATGCGTTGATGCACGTGGCGGACACGCCGTTCCGCTTCGTGGAGAATGCGAGCTACGATTGGAATCAGATCCTGGTGGATTTTTCGAAAGGCGGCGGACGCGCGGATGCGCAGGAGCTGCATTTCCTGTCGATCGATCCGCGCATCGTGGTGGTGCCGGTGAGCGACGAAGAGGCGAGGACGATGGGCGTGAAAGTGTATCCAACCGCCTTGGACCCGTTTCGGTTTCCGGAAGCGGTGCTGGTGAACGGCGGCGGGGCGGGTTATGGCGAAGTCGGATTCAAGCTGGATGCGTCGCAGCCCGGCTTTGTGCGCGTGGACAATCGGCTCTTTCGGCGGATCTTTGGTGACTTCGCTCCCTCGCGGGGAGATCTCGTGTTGAGCAAGACGGGCGAACTGTTGGGGATCATGGTCAACAGCGACTACTGTGCGGTGATCAATAATTTCCTGCCGGCGCGCACAATTCGAACGGGTGAAGACGTGGGCGAGCAGAAGACGAGCAACGTGCTGAACGAGCTGGCGGCGCGGGTGAGATCGCTGCCGCTGCGAATGCAGTAGGACTGCGACTGCGCGGGTGGCGGCAGCGCCACGTCGCCCAAGTTTTGAGTTGGGTGTTCGGACGGTGGCATCACACTGGGGCGGATGAATTGGCGACGCCCCACGCAATTGATCTCCGCGAGTTACAATCTCGCGGACGCGACGAGCTTCGCGGCGACGCTTGCATGAAGGACGCGTTACGCGATGGAGACGAGGCGACGGCGAGCCGCGGATCGCGCCGGCATTCGTTGCAGCAAAAAGCGTGGCTGATCACGGCCGGAGTTTTATTGGGATTGGCGGCGCTGCTGGCGTTGGGGGTGGAGTGGGTTTTCCGGACGAACTCGCACCGCATGGAGCAGGCCTGGGTGGCCGAATGCGTGCGGCGGGTGCAATGGGTGGAGCGCGCGGAGCTGGATGCGCTCGAACGCAGCGCGGGGGATTATGCGTCGTGGACGGACACCTACGAGCTTCTCGCGATGGATTCCAAGGAGACGTATATCGAGAACAACCTGAGCGCGGTGATGTTCGAGAATTTGAAGATCGACGCGTTTCTGATTTTCGATCGCGAAGGCCGGCTTCACACGGGCCGGGCGTTTGTTGACGGAGAGTCGACTTCGGGGGGCGTGGAGGAATTGGGTCGGGCGCTGGGGAGCTATGCGCGAGATGCGGCGGCGGACGAGGAAGCGGCGGTGAAAGGAGTGTTGAAGATTGACGGGCGGGTGGCGTCGTTCGCGGCGCTGCCGATTTTGCGCGACGATGCGTCGGGCCCCTCGCGCGGCGCGGTCGCACACGTGCGCTTCGTGAACGATGCGCGCGTGCGGTCGATTCGGGAGATGCTCAACCTGAACGTGTCATTGCGGTCGCGAGCGAGCGATGGACCGACGGAAGGAGATGCCGTGGTTCAAGAAGTTCGGGGCGACGAGGAATTGCGGGTGCGCGTGCCGCTGCGGTCGCTGGACGGAAGCACGGTGGCGGAATGGGAACTCGGGCTGCCCCGGGAGATTCATCGGCAAGGAGTTCGCGCGCGGCTGATTTTCTACGTGGTGATGAGCGTGCTGATTTTGGCGGCGACGCTGTTGATCGGCCGGCTGCAGCGATCGATGGTGATCGCCCGGCTGGAGGCGCTGAACGAAGTGGTGACACGGGTGGGCGAAACGAAGGATTTGTCGGCTCGCGTGCCGGTGAAAGGTTCGGACGAACTCACGGAACTGACCGCGGGGATCAACCGGATGTTCGACGCGCTGGCACGGAGCGAAGAGCAGCGGAAGGAGGCGGAGATGGAGCGCGAGCAGTTGAACGGGCAGCTGCAGCAGGCGCAGAAGATGGAGGCGATCGGCACGCTGACGGGCGGGTTGGCGCACGATTTCAACAACCTGCTGACGAGTATCCAAGGATCTGCGACGCTGATCCGCGCGAGCGGCACATCGAATCCCGAATGCGAGCGACATCTGGCGCGGATCGAACAGGCCGCGGCACACGGGGCTGGACTGGTGCGGCAGATGATGGCGTTCGGGCGGCGTTCGCCGACGGTGTTTACGCACCTGCGTTTGGGCGGAGTGGTGCGGGATGCCTTGCAGCTGCTGCGAGCGAGTTTCCCGCGAGGGATCGAGTTTGCATTCGAGAACGAGGCGATGGACGACCAAGTGCACGCGGACGCCGCGCAGCTGCAGCAGGTGCTGATCAATCTGGGCACGAATGCCAGTCATGCGATGGCGGGCGGACAGGGACGATTCAGGGTGAAGATCTCGCAGGCGCGATTGCCTGATTCATTACGGGCGGAAACGGCGGTGCTGCCGCCGGGCGAGTATTTGCGCATGGTGGTCAGTGATACGGGCTGCGGGATTCCGCGGCAGAACTTGAGCCGGATCTTCGAGCCCTTTTTCACGACGAAACCGGTGGGGTCGGGCACGGGATTGGGGCTCGCGGTCGTGCACGGAATCGTGTCGCACCACGGCGGGACGATTGCGGTGGAGAGTGCGGAAGGAAATGGAACGAGTTTCATCCTGCACTTCCCGAAAGCGGCGGAAGCGATCGAAGCGAGTGATGGGGCCGCGAAGGAAGGGGAAGCGGCGAAGGATCTGGCGAAACGAGTGTCGCGGATCCTGCTCGTCGACGACGACCAGATGGTGCGCGACACGTTGATGGCGGGACTGACGCGTCTGGGCTACGAGGTGGTGCCGGTCGGGGGCGGGTATGAAGCGTTGGAAGTGTTGCGCGAAGGCAAGGAGCCGATCGACCTGGTGGTCACCGACCAGATGATGCCGGGGATGACTGGCGCCGAACTGGGTCAGAAGATCGCGACGGAGCGGCGGGGATTGCCGCTGGTGTTGATCACGGGCTACGCGTCGGCGTTGAACGAACGGTCGGTGAAAGCGATGGGGTTTGCGGCGATGCTGATGAAGCCGGTGACGCTGGATTTGTTGGACCGAACCTTGAAGGAGGCGAGCGGTGGAGCGGCGATGGCGTGAGGGCGGCGAACGGGCGGGGTAACAACCACGGATGGACACGAATGAACACGGATGCCGAGGAGAGAGGCTGGCGCAGGTTCATCCGGGATCCGGAATGCACTCGCGCCTAGTCCTGTTTACAGCGGTTAGAACAAGATATCGCCCGCAAGCGGGCTCCTACAATCGGCGATAGAACGCCAAATGATAGATGTCACTCGGAGCGCTGCGAGTGGCAGATGAATTTTAGGAGGTGTGTCTGAGATATCTTGTATCGGCGTGTGCCAGACGAGTCGGGGCAGCGGTGAGCACGGTCAGGTTGACCGTGCTACGGGACGGCGGGTTACTTGGAATCGGGGAGCGCGATCTCGCGGACCCAGATGTTGCGGAAAGCGACGGGATTGCCGTGGTCCTGGAGGTGGATCGGAAGTTTGGCGGCGTGGGCCTTGTAGGAAGGTTTGCCGCGCCAGGTGGTGCCGCCCTGGATTTCGACGTCGTATTGGACGAGCACGCCGTTGTGAAAAACGGTCATACGCGCGGGACTGCGAAGGGTGCCGTCGGCGTTGAAGCGTGGGGCGATGAAGACGGCGTCGTAGGTCTGCCATTCGCCGGGAGCGCGCGAGGCGTTTACGAGCGGGATGTGTTGTTTGTAGACGGAAGCGGCCTGGCCGTTGGGGTAGGTCTTGTTGTTATGGGAGTCGAGGACTTGGAGCTCGTATTGGCCCATGAAGAAGACGCCGCTGTTGCCGCGCCCCTGGCTCTCGCCGACGACTTTGGCGGGGGAGCGCCATTCGACGTGGAGCTGGACGTCGCCGAAGGAGGCCTTCGTGCGGATGTCGCCGGTTTTTGGAGCGACGACGACGGCATCGCCTTCGATTTTCCACGGGGCGGGCTGGCCGAGCGTTTCTTTTTTAAGCGATTCCCAGGCGTCGAGATTCTTGCCGTCGAAGAGAATGATGGCGTCAGACGGAATGCCGCTGGCCGGGGCGGTGACGACGGGGGGAACAGGCGACCAAACCTCGGTGAGTTCGGGGGCGGGCAGGCCGTCGTTGGGAGCGGCGGCAAAGGCGCGCGCGATGAAAAGGCAGGTGAGAGGCAGGGTTTTTTTCATAGCAGAACGGAGTTGAAGAAACGGAGCGGGCCACCGACGGCGAGCGCAATGGCGGGAAAAGGGAAGTGACACCGTTGATGGACGGGAACGGCGGAGGAAAGTGTCATACATTAGATGACACTTTCGGGAGGGCGGGGTTGGGGCTCGCGTTTGAGAGGGGGCGAGGTTGGGGTGAAGGAATTATGCAGCGGCGGCCGGATATCTTGTGGATTGTGACGACGCAGTGGCGGGCGCAGGCGTGCGGGTTTGCGGGGGATCGGAATGCGCGGACGCCGGCGATCGATCGGCTGGCGGCGGAGAGTGTGAATTATGCACAGGCGGTGACGCCGCATCCGTTTGGGCCGTTTGCGCGGGCGGCGTTGTTGACGGGAGTGGAATCGCCGGCGAATGGCGTGCGGGAGTATTTCGATCCGCTACCGCAGGGAGCGCGAACGATCGCGCGAGCGTTGAACGAGCGCGGGTATGAGACGGGGTTTTTCGGGAAGTGGCATTTGGCGCGACGGGATCCGGCGGCGGCGTTGGTGGGAGAAGCGCATGCGCGGCAGGTGGTGCCCGAAGGCGAGCGGGGCGGGTTTGGGTTTTGGGAAGGGTTTGAGAGCGGGTTTTTGTTGAACGATCCGTGGCTGCACGGGACGCGACTGGCGGAGCCGAGGCGGTTTGAAGGGTATCAGAGCGACATCGTGTGTGGGCGGGCGGAGGAGTGGATGCACGAGCGAAGCCGGGCGGGAGAAGAGGGATGGTTTTGCGTGGTGAGCTTGGAGGCGCCGCATCCGCCGTATGATGCTCCGGTGCCGAGCGGAGTGGAACGGGGCAGGGCGGAGAACGTGGTGCTGAACGCGAATGTGCCGCGAGGCGGCGAGGCGGAGGGGAAGGCGCGGCGGGAGCTGGCGGGGTATTACGCGCATATCGAGGCGACGGATACGGCGATCGGGCGGATGCTCGCGAAGGTGGATGCGGCGGCGGAGCGGAGCCGGCGGGGGAAGCCGATTGTGGTGTTTACGAGCGTGCATGGGGACATGCACGGAGCGCATGGGTTGTTTCGCAAAGGCTGGCCGCACGAGGAATCGGTGCGCGTGCCGTTGCTTGTGCGCGGAGCGGGGGCGGATGGCGCGACGCGGAGGGAGGGCGCGGTGTCGCTCGTGGAATTGTTCGCGGCGACGGCGGCGTGGGCGGACGGGAAGCGGGATGAATTGGGCCGGCGGGAGTTTAGCCGGATATCGATGCCGTCGGTGGTGGAGTTGCCGCATCAATGCGATCGCGTGTGGCGTGGCGTGCGCACGAAGGAACGGAAGCTGGTGTTGAATGAGGACGGGACGCCGTGGTTGTTGTTCGACTTGGAGAAGGATCCGGGGGAGATGCGGAATGTGGCAGGGGAGATGGCGTGGCGGGAAGAGGTGGAGAGGCTGAAGCGGTTTGTGGTTGCGCAGTGAACGGCTCGGCGGGGACGCCTCGCCCTACCTTGGGACGGGCGGCTATGCGGAGCGGGCGCCGAGGAGGCGGGCGGGGAGGAAGAGGATCGCTTTGACGAGGGCGAACGTGGCTTCGATGGCGGCGAAGAGGAGGCGGAAGGGGAGGGCGACGAGCCAGACGAGCGGGGCGAGAATAAGCGCGAGCAGCGCGAGGGGCCAGCAGAGGACGAAGAGGAGGCACCAGAGGAAAAAGATCGCGAGGGTTTTCATGGTTCGGCGTGAAGTGAGAACACGGGAGATGCGCCGGGAGTTGCAAAGAGCGCGGGCTGAAGCACTGCGCTACTCGGCCAGCAGGGTGGCGAGCTTTTGGCAGGTGTTGAGATTGCGCATGGTGGAGTTGGGAAGCTTCACGTGTTTCATTTCGGGAAGCTCCCAGACGGTGGAGGCGCTCATGCGGCCGCGGGTGAGCCAATAGAATTCGCGACCGATGACGCGGAAGGCGTCGTAATCGGTGCGGATGGCTTCGAGTCGGCGGGCGTCGGCGGGATTGGGTGCGTCCTTGAGAAAGATGACGTTGATGGTGTTGATCTCGGACGCCATTTCCCCGGGAGGAAAAGGTTTCGCGGCGGCGACGGCGGTCATCTCGTCGGCGGTGCGAAGGAAGGTGTCGACGGAGTAGCCGAGGGTTTGGGCGAGGTGGCGCTCGATTTGAGTTTCGAGTTTCGCGGCGTCGCGGGCGGACGTTTCGAAGAGGACGTTGCCGCTGGCGATGAAGGTGGAGACGCGGCGGAATTTCAGGGCTTCGAAGTGGGCGCGAAGGGCGTCCATTTTGACGCGGCGCTTGCCGAGATTGATGCCGCGGAGGAGGGCGACGTAGTGCATGGCGGGAGGGGGATTTTCGATTTTCGAATTTGGATTTTCGAATTTCGATCGGGGATCGGGGAGGGGTTCGAGTTTGACGGGGTGGGAGGCGCGTGCGGGTGTGGGAGTATGTCGACGCCGCAGGAGCAGAATTTTTTGGACTACAAACGAGCGGAGAAAAAAGCGTTGGAGATCATGCGCGAGATGAAAGCGACGACGCCGAAGAAACCGGACATCGAAGTGGCTTTATTGGTGGCGATCTTCGAGCTGCACAAAGGGACGTTGCCGGCGGAGACGGTGGCGTCGATTGTGCAGGGGCATTTGAAGCAGTTGATGCCGTTTTATGCGGGAAAGAATGCGGGGGCGTGAGGCGGTGCGTTGGCAGGGTGTTTTGGCGGAAGCCCTGAGTTGCGCGACCAGCGCGCAACCGACGGGTGGGGGCGAGGGAGCGCTCGCGGAGATATTTTTCTAAGAAACGCTTTGATCGAGCGTAGGAGTAAGCGAACCCCATGTCCCACGAATCACTGAAAGGAGGGGCGCAGATCGATGAGAATGCTGGATTTTTGGAACGCACGTTTGCGGAGCAGCGGGCGCCGCTCACGCGTTATACGGCGCGGTTGTTGGGCGATGCGGATCGGGCGCGCGACGTGGTGCAGGATGCATTTGTCCGGCTCATGGCGCAGCCGCTCGAGTCGGTCGACGGGCATGTGGTGGAGTGGCTGTTCACGGTGTGTCGGAATCGGGCAATGGATGTGTTGCGGAAGGAGGGGCGCATGACGCGGTTTGAAGAGGGGCAGGCGGAACGCGTGCGGGCGGAGGAGTTGCGGCCCGGGCGCGGACTGGAACGCGAGGAGACGCAGGCGGCGGTGTTGCGGTTGATCGAACGGTTGCCGCCGAATCAGCAGGAGGTGGTGCGGCTGAAGTTTCAAAATGGATTCAGCTACAAGGAAATCAGCCGGATCACGGAGCTGTCGGTGGGAAATGTGGGATTCTTGATCCACACGGCGGTGGCGAGACTGCGGGCGGAGTTTGCGGCGCAGAAAGCGTGAGGACGCAACGTGAGCAGCGAACCACAGAGGCACGGAGACACAGAGGTGAGAAGGGATGTGAAAAGCGGCATGAACGAGACGAATCAATTCGAAGACGATCCAAAGCTGACGGCGTATGCGCTGGGGGAGCTGGAAGGTGACGAACGCGCAGCGGTGGACGCGTGGGTGCGGAGCGATGCGCAGGCACGCGCCGCGGTGGAGGAGATCCGGGCGGCGGCGGCGGCGGTGGAGAAGGCGTTGAGCGGCGAGGCGGCGCGTGAGGAGGGGCGCGAGGCGGCGAAAGCGAGCGATCCGTATCGTGCCGTAAAGCGGGGGCGCGTGCTGCGTTTTCCGCAGGTGTATTACGTGATCGGGGGACTGGCGGCGGCGTGTTTCGCGATGGTGGTGGCGTTGCAGGCGCCGTATGATCAGGCGAAGGACACGGAACGGAAGGTGTATCGCGAGGTATCGGTGGATTCGATCGCGGTGGCGTTGCCGCAGTCGGAGCCATCCTTTCGATCGAGTGAACCTGCGATGCCCGAACGTCGGCCGGACGCAGTGGTTGCGGTGGAGTCGTTGGTGGCGGGGGGGCTGGTGGAACAATCGAAGAAGCTGGCGGAATCGGGCGTCGTTGGTCGAAGGCCGAAGACGGCGGAGGATTTTTATAATTTGCCGATCGGGATGCCGACGGCAACGGGAGCGCAACCGGGAACGACAACCAGGGATGGGGGCGACGCGGCGGGCTTAGTGAGCGTGGAGTTTGTGCGGGATGCGATGGCGTCGACCTCGCGCGTGAGGCCGGCGGCGAGAACGACGGAGTGGGACGCCTCGACGTCGAGTGCTGCGGCAGCGTATGGTGCTCCGGTTTTGTTTAGCGCGGCGCCGAAGCAGAAAACGGGAGGGGCAAGCGGAACGGCTCTTCGGGAGCTGAACACGGAGGCGTATGCGTTTCGGCGGGAGAGTGGGTTTTTGTCGGCGCGGGAGAATCCGTTGTCGACGTTTGGCGCGGATGTGGACACGGCGAGTTATGCGAACGTGCGGCGGTTCATCGAACGCGGTGAAAAGCCTCCGGTGGATGCGGTGCGGATTGAGGAGCTGGTGAACTATTTTCCGTATCGGTATGAAGGGCCGGCGGCGCTGCGGGGTGAGGGCACCGCGCCTCCATTGGCGGGGAATATCGAGGTGGCGGAGGCGCCTTGGGCGGCGGGGCATCGGCTGGTGCGGATTGGGTTGAAGGGGCGCGAGGTGGCGGCGGCGGAACGCGGGCCGGCGAACCTGGTGTTTTTGTTGGATGTGTCGGGGTCGATGGACGCGGCGAACAAGCTGCCGCTGGTGAAAGAATCGATGCGGCTGCTGTTGAAGCGGCTGCGGGGCGACGATCGGGTGGCGATCGTGACGTATGCGGAGGGGAGCGGGCTGGCGTTGGCGTCGACGCCGGTCGCAAAGGAGCGGGAAATCTTGGCGGCGGTGGACGCGTTGGTGGCCAGCGGCGGCACGAATGGCGCGATGGGGATTCAACTCGCGTATGATGTGGCCAAGGCGAACTTCATCGAAGGCGGGATCAATCGCGTGATCCTGTGCACGGACGGGGATTTCAACGTCGGGGTGACGAGCGAGGGCGAACTGGTGCGCTTGATCGAGGAGAAGGCGAAAGCGGGCGTGTTTTTGACGGTGCTGGGTTTTGGGATGGGGAATTTAAAGGACGCGTTGCTCCAGCAGGTCGCGGACCGCGGGAACGGTAGTTATGGTTATGTGGATACGCGGCGGGAGGCGGAGAAACTGCTGGTGGAGCAGGCGACGGGGACGCTGTTGACGATCGCGAAGGACGTGAAGCTGCAGGTGGAGTTCAATCCGGCGCAGGTGTCGGCGTATCGGCTAATCGGTTACGAGAAGCGGGCGCTGGCGAAGGAGGATTTTGCGAACGACAAAGTGGACGCGGGGGAGATCGGCGCGGGGCATACGGTGACGGCGCTGTATGAAGTGGTGCCGGTGGGCGCGGATCCGGCGCAGAAAGGTGGGGGCGGGGAGGAACTGCGTTATGTGCGGGTGGGCACCGAGCTGGATGTGTCGCGCGAGGTGGCGGATGAATTGCTGACGGTGAAGGTGCGCTACAAAGAACCGGCGGGGGAAGTGAGTCGGAAGGTGGAGTTTCCGGTGAAGGACGGTGGGGCGGCGTTTGCGGATGCGAGTGGGGATTTCAAATTCGCGGCGGCGGTGGCGGCGTTCGGGATGGTGCTGCGAGATTCGGAGCACAAAGGAACGGCGGATCTGGCGGTGGTGGAGCAGTGGGCGGAGCAGGGGTTGAGCTACGATCCGGGTGGGTATCGCGCGGAGTTCGTGGAGCTGGTGCGGGCCGTGCGCCGGGGGCGGATGGAAGATCCAAGGACCAAGATCCAAGCTCCAGAGAAGCCCCAAACGCCAATTTCCAACTTCGCGTTGCCGACGGCCGATGAGGCGGAGGAGCTGCGAGCGTCCTGAGAACGCTGTTATTGGGAGCGTGGGATTTGAAGGTTCTCTGGAGCTTGGATCTTGATCCTTGGAGCTTCCGTGCTCTTGCGCGGTGAGGGCACCGCGCCTCCATGGGCGATCAGGAACGTTTGCGACGGAGGGCGGTGAAGGCGATCGCGGCGAGGCCGGTGATCATGAGGGCCCAAGTGGAGGGCTCGGGGACGGGCGTGAAGTTGAGGAGGAGGGTGTTGTTCTCGAGGCTGAGCGAGAACGTGCCGCCGGCGGTCGCGTTGAGGAAGGTCGTGGAATCGGCGAAGAGGTTGAACTTGGCGGGATCGAAATTGGTGATGCTGGTGGCGGTCAGGATGGCCCAGCTGTAGGACGCGTCGGGGTTGAAGTTCGCCGCGTAGCCGGATTCGCCGGCCGCATCGATGGTGTGAAGTGAAAGGTTGAATACGCCGCTGGCGCCGCCGAGCGCGGCGATGTCGACGTTGCCGGCGACGTCAATGAAGTCCCAGCCGGTGCCGGCGGATCCGGTGGCGTCGGCGAGTTCCCAGCGGTAGGTGCCGCCGCTGTTGAGGACGAGCTGAGCGGCGGAGTCGAATTGGAGCGTGAGTTTGCCGATGGAGTTGCCGGGGGTGAGTGCGAGTTGGTTAGTGACGACGAGGCTGGAGTGGAAGCTGATCGTGCCGCTGCCGCCGATGGAGCCGGCGGTGAAGACGATCGGGCGGGCAGCGGTGGAGGCGAGGGTGACGCCTGAGCCGGTGGAGAGACTGCCGCCGTTAACGGTGATGGTGCCGGTGGTGCCGAGGGCGTTGTTGTGATTGGCGACGACGGTGACGCCGGAGTTGATGGTGGTGCCGCCGGTGTAATCGCTGGCGCCATAGAGCCAGAGGCTGGCTTGGGTTTCGGGGGCGGTGGAGTAGGTTACGGACGCGCCGGTGCCGTGGATGCTGCCGTAGAAGATGCTTGAGGAGCCGGACTCGATAATAGAGTCGGCGAGCAAGTGAGGGACAATGCCGCCGGAGCCCGCGAGGCTCACGGTCAGGGCGGAGTTTTCCTTCAGGACGATTTGGTTTTCGGCGTAGTAGCTGGAGATGGGACCAATGGCTGGAGCGTCGCCGAGGAATTCGGCGATGCCGAACTCGGACCAGAAGCTCAGGCCGCCGGTCCCGGCGGAGGTATTGCCCTCGAAGACGAGTTTGCCCTTTTCGATCGCGATTTCGCCGCGAAGGTCGGAGTTGTCGCCGGAGAGCGTGACGGTGGCGTTGCCGGTTTTAACGAGAGAACCCTGACCGGAGATTTCACCGGACAGCGTGAAGGGTTTTTCGCCGTCGAGGGTGAGTTCGTGATAGGAGGCGCCGGTATAGACATCGTTCGCGATGGTGAGGCCAGCGGCTTGATTGACGGAGAGGCGGGAGTCGTCGGAGCCGACGCGGAGTGTGCCTGTGCCTAACGCGGAAGCGTTGCCGAGAATGAGATGCGAGGAAAGGAGATCGGTGCCGCCGGTGTAGGTGTTGGCTTTATTGAGGGTGACGGCGGCTTTGCCGGAGATTTCCGCGATGGGAGTGCCGATGACAACATTGGTGACCTGCGGGCTGGCGATGACGGAGTCGATTTCGAGATTACCGGTGGACACCCCGGTGAGGCGTAGCGTGGTGTCAAACGGTGTGAGCGAGCCGGCGAGCTTCACGCGGGTGCTGGTGCCGATGTAGGTGCTGGCGTTGAAGCTGGAATTGAAGACGAGCGAGATGGGGTCGCTGATGGATCGCGGAGAGGAGACGTTGGCAGAGTCGAAGCCAACGATGGCGTTGGGGCCAGCGGTTGCCCATCGGGTCATGAAGGCGTTGGGCGTGAGGCCGCTGACATTTTCGGTGTAGCCGATGTAGCCGTAGTCGGCGGCGTAGAGCGAGCCGCTGGAGGGAAGAGCATTGGCGCTGTCGAAACGAACGAAGGACGTGTGAGCGTGGGCTCCGGAGGCGTGGGTGTTGTCGCCTTGGAGGACGAGCGTGAGAGGAGCGTCGAAAGGAGAGACGACATTGATGCCGCGGCCACCGCTCAGGTTGCTGGTCACGGTGAGCGTGCCGCCGCCGCCGCCGAATTGGTATGGATCGGTAGAACCGCCGGCCGGCGTGATATTGCCGGTGAGAGTCGCGGCCGTCGATGTCCCGAGGCGAGTGGCGAGGCTGAATCCGCTGAGATCCAGATTTTCAGAGATGACGATGGGGCTGTTGAGATTTGGGGTGTCGAAGCCGATGGAGCCGTTGGATGCAGGCTTGTCGAAACGATTGAGGAAGTCGGATTGGATGTTGGTGTTGAAGGCGGCGCCGACGTAGCCGCTGTAAACCGAGCGGATCAAACCGCTGGACGGGATCGCGGAGGCGCTGGCGAAAACGATCGATCCTGAACCCAGCTGGGTGCCGCCCGTATAGGTATTCGTGCCGGAGAGCCACAGCGGAGATTGACCACCGTTTTCAACCATCAGCGTATGTGAACCGGAGATGTTGCCGGTGATGTGGGCTTTTTCGCCGTAGAACGAGAGGACAACCGGATTTTCAAGGGTGATGTTGCCGGCGAAGGTGAGCGTGCCGCCGTAGTTCGAGGCGGTCAGATGGCCTGCGAGCGAGATCGGGTTCGAGAGCGTGAGATCGCCCCAGGTGGAGAGCGAAGCGTGATATCCGCTGAAGTTTTCAACACGGACGGTGCCGGCGCCGAGTGCGTTGGCGGATCCGAGATAGAGGGAGCTAAAGAGGACGGTGCCGCCGGTGTAGGTGTTGTTGCCGTAGAGTTCGACGTCGCCGAAAATGCGAAGGCTTCCGCTGCCGGAGATGTCGCCGTGGAGGTTGAGCCGGTTGTAGTCGAGATAGCCGTAGTCGCCGTCGTAGTAGCCGATTGAACCGAGTTGGAGGTTCGCGTTGAGGTGAATGTTGTTGTAAAGAGGGACGTAGTAGTCGTTGGCGGCGAGGATGGCGTCGCTGGCGCCGCTTTCCACGGTGAGCGTGCCGGTGCCGATGGGGCCGGCGAGCAGAGTGGACGTGTTGTGGTCGAGCACGCTCGAGCCAGCGATGGTGAGCGTGCCGCTGCGCAGCGTGGTGCCACCGGTGTAGGTTTGCGCGGCAATCATCTCGATTCTGCCATCGCCGAATTCGGGAGCGGCGGGGCCGGCGGTGTAGCCGATTTCAACGGAAGCGACATTGGAGCCGAAAGGCGCGGCGACGCGAAGAAGGCCGTCGTCGACGGCGGTGAGTTTTAGGATGCCGTTGCTCGGAGCGTGAACGGTGCCGGCGAGCACCACATCGCTGGCGGTGCCGAGATAGATCGAGTTGAAACTGCGGAGATCGATTTCTTGGGAGACGTGACGCGGTTCGTAGTCGTCGGAGTCGACGCCCTGGGTGAGGACAGCGTTGAACGCATCGTGGGAGTCGATGCCGAGAATGGAAGAGGCGTTGTGGCCGCCGGGAGCGAGGTGGGAGAGGAAGGTGTTGAAGTCGGCAAAGGCGGCTTCGGTGGCGCCGATGTAAGCAGGGGAGTCGGAGCCGAAGGCGAATTTGCCGGAGGCGCCGCCGGGGAGAGCGTTGGCGGAATCGAGGACGGCTATGGAGTTCTCTACGGCAACGTGGGCGGCGACGTTGTCGAGCGTGTAGGTGCCCGTGGTCGTGTTGTTGCCGCGGAGAACGACGTATTGCGGGGAGTTGCCGGAGGGCGTTGAGACGAGAATGGACGCGGGCCTGCCCTCCAGGTCGGCGAGATTGCTGGAGACGACGAGGTGGCCGGAGCCGCCGCCGAAGGGATAGAGAGAGGTCGAGCCGAGGTCGACGGGGGTAATCGCGCCGGAGATGATGGCGTCGGAATGGGAGCCGATGCGGAAGGAGGCGTGTTTGAAGGCGGAGAAGTCGAGCGGGTCGGTGAACGTGTGGAGGAGTTCGGAATCCGGGTGAGTGTCGAAGCCGAAGGTGCCGGCGAAGGTTGAGGGTGAAGCGATGCGCTCAAGGAGAGCAGCAGGAGAGGGAACGGGGCGGTCGGGATTTTCGGGCGCAGCGGCGCTGATGTAGCCGTTGTTCGTCGCGTGGAGAGTGATGGTCTCGGGAACGTCGGCGAAGAAGAAGAGGGCAGCGCGATCAGCGGTGAGTTTTTTGATGTTGTCGGAAAAAACGTCGGCGAAGCCGGCGCCGCCGAAGCGACCGGGCGTGCTGGTGAACGTGAGATTGGTGTCGGTGGGACCGTCTATGGTGCTGGTGAAGAGGACAGGTTGTTCGCCGGCGACTTGGATGGTGGTGTTGGCGTTGCCGACGGTGACGGTGCCGGCGAGTTGGAGTGAGTCGAAGTCGCCGCTGTCGAGCGTGACGTGGTTGCCGAGGACGATGTTGTTGTGAAGTTGAACGTCCTGACCGGTGGAGCGAAGGACGGTATTGTCGGCGAGGGTGAGATCGCCGAGGCCGACGGGGCTGACGTAGATGAATCCGCCTTCGTGCTGCGAGCTGGTGCTGATTTCGAGCGTGCCAGCGTCAACCCTCAGGCCGGAGAAATTGTTTTCCGCTTCGAGGCGCAGCGTGCCGGTGCCGGATTTGATGAGCGCGGAGGTGAAGTCGGAGGCGTCGCCGATCATACCGCGCACCGTGAGGCGGCCGACGATATCCCACGTTTGATCGCCGGCGAGCCCGATGAAGATACTGGAATCGGAAACAACGGTGGCGTTGCCGCTCGCGGGAACGGAGACGCCGCCGGGGCCGATGATCAGGTCGGCGCCATCAGGGGAGACGAAGTGGTAGGAGTTGTAGCTACCGGTGAATACGAGCGAGTGGACTTGGAGGGCCGACCTGTCGATGTTGATGAAGCCGATATCGGATTTGCCGAAAACAAGTTGAATGTTGGCGTCGCTAGTCGGGGGAGCGTTGCCCTCGATCCAGTTGGAACTGAGGGACAGCAGGCTGCTCGTGGGGTTGGGCGACCAGGTGAAGATGCTCTGGCCGTGAGCCCCGGAGACGGCGAAAAAGATGAGCGCGAAAAGGGGCAGCTGGAACCGCTTTTTCATCGCGCGGGAGGCTGGCCGTAACCCTGCGGTGCGGCAAGGGGAAAGGGGAGGGGCGGGGGGAGGACGATGGGGGATAACGTAGCCGAGGTTGCGTGCGACAACCGGGATGACGGAGGACGCGGTCAGGTTGACCGCGCTACGTTCGGGGGGCGGTCGCGGAACGGCGGGGTCGGGAGACCCCGCCCTACATCAATCAGGTGAAGGATTGGCGGGAGTTGGTTTCGAGGTAGGCGGCGATTTCGGCGGCGAAGAGTTCGCCAAATTCGGCGCGCTTCTTTTCGCCGAGGCCGGGGATGCGGCTCATCGCGTCCAAAGAAGTTGGATACTCGCGGGCCATGGCGCGGAGGGTGTTGTCGCCGAAAACGATGTAGGCGGGGACGCGACGTTCGTCGGCGAGTTGCTTGCGGAGCACGCGGAGGCGTTCGAAGAGGATTTCGTCGCACGCGATGTCGCCTTCGCGGCGGATGACGCGCTTGGCTTTGGGCAGGTCCATCGGCTTCGTGAGCGTGATGGGCGTGCGTTTGACGAGGACTTCGAGGCCTTCGCGCGTGAGTTGGAGCGTGGCGAATTCGCCTTCGGCGACGGCGACGTAGCCGAGGCGCATGAGCTCGCGGCCGACGAAGGCCCATTGCGGGCGGGAGAGTTCGCGGCCGATGCCGTAGGTGGTGAGACGATCGTGGCCCCAGCGGCGGATCTTGTCGGCGTCGGCGCCGGTGAGGACTTCGATGATGTGATTCAGGCCGACGTGGAACTGGGAGTTTTGCGCGATCCGGTAGATGCAGGAGAGAAATTTCTGGGCGACGAGGGTGCCGTCGTAAGTTTCGCGCGGTTCGAGGCAGTTGTCGCAAGCTCCACAGCCGCCGGGCGGCTGTGGCGGTTCTGGGTTTGGAGTTTCGAGTTCCGGGTCGACAGCGGCCGGCTCGCGCCGGCTGGACGCGGTGGGAGGGAATTCCTCGCCGAAGTAGGCGAGGAGTTCGGCGCGGCGGCAGCCGGCGCTTTCGGCGTAGTGGACGATTTGGCGGAGTTGGCCGCGGGCGACCTCGCGTTCGCGTTCGTCGGTGATCTCGTCGAGGAAGTGCGTTTGTTTCGCGATGTCGCCGGCGGAGAAGAGGAGGAGGCAATCGCCGGGAAGGCCGTCGCGGCCGGCGCGACCGGTTTCCTGGTAGTAGCCCTCGATGTTCTTGGGGAGATCGTGGTGGATGACCCAGCGGACGTTGGGCTTGTTGATACCCATGCCGAAGGCGATCGTGGCGCAGATGATGCGGGTGTCGTCGCGGAGAAATTGCTCCTGGTTGCGGGCGCGCTCCTCGGCGGTGAGGCCGGCGTGGTAAGGGCGGGCGGAGAAGCCGCGGCCGGCGAGGGAGTCGGCGACGCGTTCGGCGGTGGCGCGCGAGGCGCAGTAGATGATGCCGGACTCGTGTTCGCGTTTGCGGACGAAATCGATGATTTGCTTCGACGGCTGGTCTTTGGGGACGACGCGGTAGGTGAGGTTGGGGCGGTTGAAGCTGGCGACGAAGACGGCGGGTTCGCGGAGCTTCAGGTGTTTGATGATGTCGGCGCGGACGCGCTCGGTGGCGGTCGCGGTGAGCGCCATGAGCGGGACGTCGGGGAGGGCGGCGCGGAGTTTCGCGAGCTGGCGGTATTCGGGGCGGAAGTCGTGGCCCCATTCGGAGACGCAGTGGGCCTCGTCGATGGCGAGGCAGGTGACGTTCCAGGCTTTGAGGTTTTCCTGCCAGCCCTCGAGCATGAGACGCTCGGGGGCGACGTAGAGGAGTTTGAATTCGCCGCGATGGAGACCGCGGAGGCGGGCGCGAGATTCGTCGGAGCCGAGGGTGGAGTTGAGAAACGTGGCGGCGACGCCGGCGGCTTCGAGCTGGTCGACCTGGTCCTTCATCAGCGCGATGAGGGGCGAGACGACGACGGTGAGGCCGGAGCGGGCGAGGGCGGGAAGTTGGAAGCAGAGGGATTTGCCGCCGCCGGTGGGAAGGAGGGCGAAGACGTCCTGGCCGGCGAGGGAGGCGTCGATGATGTCGCGTTGAAGCGGACGGAACGTGTCGTAGCCGAACGTGCGTTTGAGGAGTTGGGAGAGATTGGGCGTGGCGACCGGCATCGGAGCGGTGGCGATTCAGCGGGGCGGTTTCGCGGAAGACACGGAAAAAGTGCGGGTGGCGACCGAGGCGGTGAAGTGGGGTGGGGTAAAGTGATGGAAGGTATGACCAAGTGAATGAGAGTGGAGGCCATGGCAGAAGAGGGGTTGCCAACGGAAGGAGGTGTGCCGATATGCGGAAGCGTGTTATCGAAGGCGTTTTCTTTGAAGCGGTGGTGGTGGTGGGTGGCGTTGGGAATTCTCGGGTGGGCGGCGATGGTGGGGGCGGCTGAGGGAATTCGGCCGGTCGTGGGGGTGGGAGCGACGAGGGAGGAGGTCGTCGACGCTTACGGATGGCCGAATGGGCAGTCGAAGATGGGGGAACGGGAGGTGTTCACGTATCCGCAAGGACGGGTTGTGCTGCGGAACGGGGTGGTGGAGCGGATGGATTTTTCGCCGAATGTGGCTTGGCCGAAGCCGAGGCCGAGACCGCCGGCGGCAACGGCGAGCACGGCGAAACCGGCGCCGGTGCAACCGGTGAACGTGGAGCCGCTGGATGTGTGGTTGACGGATTTCGACGAGGCGCGGGCGGAGGCACGGCGGCAGGCGAAAGATATGTTGGTTTTGTTCACCGGGACGGATTGGTCGCCGCCGGCGAAGCGCTTTCAGCAGGAGGTGGCGCTGGCGCCGGAGTTTTTGCGCGGGGTGGAGGATGGCTATGTGCTGCTGCGGCTGGATTTTCCGCGCAGCACCACGGTGCAACCGGACGAGACTCGAGCGAAGAATGAGGTGTTGCGGGAGCGTTTCGCGGTGACGGAGTATCCCACGCTGCTGGTGTTGGATTCGGAGGGCGAGGAACAGGCGCGCGTGGATCTGGCGAAGACGCGGACGGAAGCGACTGCAGCGCTACAGGTTCTGGCGGCGATCGAGGAGACGAGGCCGAAACCGAGACCGATTGCGGATTGGTCGGCGGAGGGGAGCAGTCTCACGGAGCCGTCGAAGATCGATGAGACGACGATTTACTGGATCTGCGGCGGGGTGATGGCGGTGGTGGCACTGCTCGGCTGGTGGTGGAAGCGGCGTAGTGCCGACGTGGAGACGACGGCGAAAGCAGCGGGACCGGTGGTGACGACGATGCCGACGCCGGCGGATGTCGCGGCGTGGTCGCAGGAACGCGTTCGCGATGTCGCGGCAGCGTTGTTCAGCCACGACGGAGCTCGGGTGAAAGTGCGACGAACGGAGAGCGGTGCGGAGTTGGCGGTGTTGGCGCAGGAAGGAGAGCACCCGAAAGCGTTGGTGCGGTGTCAGGCGGCGGCGGCGGGATTGGCGGGGAAGACTTCGGTGAGCGAGCTGCTCGGGACTGCGGTGGCGGAGCGGGTGGACGAAGCGTGGTATGTATCGGCGGGCGGTTTTACGCCGGACGCGCGGAGATTCGCGGGTGAGCACCACATGGTGCTGATGAGCGGTGAGGATTTGCTCGAGCGGATGCGGAAAGTGCCGCCGTTGACGCTGGTGCGGATGTTGGGCGAGGCGGGAGAGTGAACGGCGAAAGCGGTTCGATCCCCGCGCGGGAACGATTGCGCCGTTGAGTTCTGGTGTGGCCGATTCCGTCGATACGGGAGGCTACTTCGCGGAAGGCGACCGAAGAGAGTCGAGGGTGGCGAAGAGTTCGTCGAAGTTGAGCGGCTTGGTGATGATGCCGTCCATGCCCACGCTGGTGCAGCGGATTCGATCTTCGGGGAAGGCGTTGGCCGTGAGGGCGTAGATCTTCGGCTGTTGGGCCGAAGGGATTTTTTCGCGCATCGCGCGAGCGGCGGTGTAGCCGTCCATTTCGGGCATGCGAAGATCGAGCAGGACGAGATCGTAGGGTTCGGCGAGGGCGGCTGCGAGGGCGGCGCGGCCGTTTTCGACGATGTGAGGGCGGTAGCCGCGGCTTTCGAGAACGTGTTGGATGAGCTGGCGGTTGTGGAGCAGGTCTTCGGCGACGAGGATGCGCAACGGCGGAGAGGGGGGCGGTGCGGACGGTGAAAGGTCGGAAGGTGGCGGATCGAAAAGCGCGGTGAGCGTTTCGGGGACGCGGGCGCGGATGATGAAGGCGAACGTGGAACCCTCGCCGGGTGTGCTGTCGACGGTGATTTCGCCGCCGAGCAGACGAACGAGGCGGTCGCAAATAGCGAGGCCCAGGCCGGTGCCGCCGTAGTTGCGGGTGGTGGAGGAGTCGACCTGGCTGAACGGTTTGAAAAGGCGATCGCGGCGGTTCTGGGGAATGCCGATGCCGGTATCGTGGATAGCGAAATAGATGCGGCGGTCGGAGCGAGAGGGCTCGGGAGGGAGCGCGCGGGCTTCGATGCGGACGGATCCGCGCGGGGTGAATTTGACGGCGTTGCCGACGAGATTGGTGAGGACCTGGGTGAGCCGTTGCGGATCGGTCAGGATGACGTGAGGGAGGTCAGGCGGCGCGGAGATCTCGATGACCACGCCCTTTTCGTCGGCGCGTGCCCGGAACATGCTGCCGAGTTGGTCGAGGAGGGCGGCGAGCGCGACGGGTTCGCAGCGGAGCTCGAGGTGGCCGGCTTCGATTTTGGAAAAATCGAGGATGTCGTTGAGGAGGGCGAGGAGGGATTCGCCGCTGGTGCCGATGGTGGTGAGCCAGCTTTGTTGTTCCTCGTTGAGCGGGCTTTGTTGGAGGAGCGAGGCGAAGCCGAGGACGGCGTTGAGGGGCGTGCGAATCTCGTGGGACATGACCGCGAGGAATTCGCTCTTGGCGCGATCGGCGGCTTCGGCGCGTTCCTTGGCGGCGCGCAGTTCGCGTTCGGCTTGTTTGAGAGCGGTGATTTCGAGGCAGGCGGCGATGACCTCTTCGACCTGGTCGCGTTCGCGACGCGGGCGCATGACGATGAGCAGCTCGACGCCGTCGGACGTGGTGAAGGTGAAGGAATGAGTTTCGCCGGACCAGGCGCGTTCGTAAGCGGCGTTGAGGATGTCGGATTGGGGAGGAGGGGCGACGTCCTCGATGAAACGACCCTCGATGTCTTCGGGAGCGAGGCCGATGCGGGCGAGGAGCTGACCGCGGCAGAGGGTGTGAACGAAACCGCGTTCGGTTCGGCGCACGCAGAGGATCATGCCCTGCTGGAGTTCGAGCGTTTGTTGGTAGTAGCGGCTGAGCGAGGCGAGTTGCTTCTCGGATTCGCGACGGAGTTTTTCGTTGGCCTCGGTGAGTTCGGAGGAGGTGACTTCGAGGGTGTGTTCGAGAAACGTGCGGTCCTGTTCGAGATCCGTGTAGGCGCGATCGACGGCGGAGAGGAAGTCGCGCCATGGCGTTTGAGCCGGATCGAGGTCCGGCAGGTATTTGCGAAGCTGGCGGGCGAGAAGCGGATTCACGGGCGCTTACGATTCTTCCGCAAAGACGGTGAGCGTCATGGTTTGGTTGTGCAGATCGCAGCTTTGCATGCGTCCGCTCGGGCAAATCTCGCCGTAGGAATAGAAGCCGACGGCGGTGAGGCCCGGACCGAGTTGGGCGAGGACGGCGTCGACTTCTTCCTCGACGCGTTGACCCATGACGAGGCGGCGGCCGACGCAGCTAACCAGAAGGGCGAGGCGGGCGTGCGCGGGTGTGTGGAGCGCGGCGGCGTGGGCGGCGGCTTCGGCACCGTCGACGAGGGCGTCGCACCCGGCTTTCATCAGGCGAACGTAGTGGCCCCGAGGGATATCGCCGGCGAAGGTGAGGGATTGTTCGACATCGTCGACGGCGAGGATGGTGCGGACGAGCCCATGTTCGGCGTCGCGATTGGCGAGAAGATGAAGCGGAAAGAGAAGACCGGTGGCCGGGAGGCCGGCGGCGCGAGCGCCGAGGTAGCGTTTGTAGAGGGCGAGCGCGGGTTGGTCGTCGAGCGTGTAGAGGATGTTTCCGACGGAATGAGTGACGAGGCGTTTGGGTCCGAACGGTTCCCAGCCGCCGGCGGAGCCATGGGCGATGCGGAGATGTTCGCCGTATAAACCGATGGCGACGATGCTGCCGGAATCGAGGGCGGG
Organism: Verrucomicrobiota bacterium; assembly: GCA_023391285.1. GTDB lineage: Bacteria > Verrucomicrobiota > Verrucomicrobiia > Opitutales > Opitutaceae > Opitutus. The sequence continues at coordinate 23,391 of JAEWBF010000027.1, read as the reverse complement.
ACCGAGTCCGACCAAGGTGTGGCGGAAGGCGTTGCCGTCGGCGGCGAGGCCGCCGGTGACGTGGACGTGGGTAGGGAGGCCGACGCGAAAACCGGCGGTGAGATGGGTGCCGTTGACGAGGAGGCCGTCGCTGAAAACAAGAACGTGGCGGAGTTCGGGCGAGGCGAGGCGGCGGCCGAGTTCTGCGGCGGCGTCGAAACTTTCGGAGGGAGAGCGGACGGAGATGGTTTCGGCGCGAACGGTGGTGTGTTCGAAGGAAACGCACACGGCGCAGAGGCCGCCGTCGGAGACGTTGTTGCCGAGAATTTCGCCGGCGGTGCTGCAGCCGGCGCAGAGCGCGGAGGAGAAATGGGCGATGAGTTCGGCGCGCGGGCCGTCGGGGTTCGCGAGCACCTGTCTCGCGCCGAAATAGAGCACGAGCTCGGCGGAAGCCGGCCAGGAAGCGCGAGGCGGAGTCCAGCCGCCGTGCGGGGACCACCGCACGGGAAAATTTTTCATGCGAGTCGAGAGCTACATCGGTTGAGCGGGAGAATTCTTGAGGCTCGATGTGGAGTCGCGTCGGGTGGGACGAAGGTTGAGGAAGGTGGCGAGCGAAGCGATCGCGGGAGAGAGGCTGTATCCGCGGCGGACGGAGCGGGAAACGACGACGAGGCGACGCTCTTCGCGGTCGGCTTTGGGATCGACATGGCCGACGATTTCGGAGCCGGCGAGAACAGGGAGAGCGTAGTAGCCGCGGACGCGTTTCGCGGGCGGGGTGTAAACCTCCCAGGTGTAGTCGAAGTTCCAGAGATCGCGGGTGACGCGGCGGTCGTAGATCAAGGGATCGAGCGGGGCGAGGAGGAGGGGGTGCGGCGGATTTTCGGCTTTTGATTTTGGATTTTCGATTTGATCGAGGAGAGGAATGTCGGAGCGGAGGCAGTGGAGGGTGGGGCAGTTTTCGATGGAAAGCGGTTGGACGAGATCGGAGACGAGGGAGAGTTCGTCGCGGGTGAGGCGGACGAGGCGGCGCTGGCGGAGTTTGAGGAGGACGAGGTAGCGGGCGGTATCGGTTGCGGAAGGCGCGGGCTTGGAGAGGACGTGGGAGGGTAGGATGCGTTCGGGGAGGTCGTAGACGCGGCGTTGATCGCGGCGGTGAGAGATTAGAACGCGGCCGTGGAAGAAGAGTTTTTGAAGCGTGGATTTCGCGAGGGTGGAAGTGCCCCAGACGCGGCGAGCGCGGCCGGTGTCGGTGAAATCGTTTGATGACAGCGGTCCGCGAGCGGCGATTTCGGCGAGGATGCGTTCGGCGAGGAGTTTTTCGCGAGGCGTCAGGCGACCTGACCACGGGCCATGGGTGCGGGCGCGGCGCTGCATGGTGGCGAGAAGGTGAGGCCAGGCTTCGAGCGGAAAGGCGACGAGGATGTTGGAGCCGGGCAGGTGGTGTTCGAAGGCGAGGCGCGCGGACGGATGTTTCGGGTTTAGGGCCTTGGGCTTTGGGTTGGGGGCGTCGTCGTCGTGATGAAGGTGGCGCATGAGATCGCCTTCGCGGTAGTCGCGGACGCGGTTGCGCAGGATGAGATCGTGCATGCGACCGCAGACGTTGATCGGGTCGATTTGCACGTAGCCCAAGTGAGCGAGGGTGGTGGCGACGTCGGCGACGGGAGAGGCGAGGAGGACGGCGTGACGGGCGAAGCGGCGGGCGTGAAGCGGGGTGAGGACGAGCGGAGCCGGAGTCACGGGTGGCTCCGAGCGTGTGAGGCAGCGGGCAAAAAACAAGCCGCGCTGCGTGGAGCAGCGCGGCTGTTTATGAGGGAGCAACAACCAGTCGTGACTAACAAACTAACAAAGCGAACGCATCAGGCGCAGGCGATCTGCGGGCGACCGTAAGTGGCGCGCGACGGGAGGAACCATTCGCCGGGGGCGGCGCCCGGTGCAAACTCGGGGCAAGCTTCGGCGAGAAGCGTGCGGAGGTTTTCGCGGGCGCGGGCGATGCGGCTTTTAACGGTGCCGACATTGATGCCGAGGGTGGCGGCGATTTCCTCGTAGGAACGGTTGAGAACGTTGCGCAAGGTGAGGATTTCGCGGTGACGGGCGTCGAGTTTCTCCATGCACATGTCGACGAGAGTCGAGAATTCGCCGGCGACGGTTTCTTGCGCGGGGTCTTGGACGACGTCGGCGACGAGGTCGGCGAACGTCGCGGCGCTATCATCGCTGAGCGCGCAGTCGAGGGAGAGGGAATCCTGCCGACGGCGGCGGAAGAAATACCAGTAACGATTGCGGGCGAGGTTGACGGCGATGCGGTAGAGCCAGGTCGCCAAGGAGGAATCGCCGCGGAAATTGGCGAGACCGCGATGCGCGCGGATGAAGGTATCCTGGGTGATTTCTTCGGCGTCGGCGTGGTTGCGGAGCAGACCGAGCGTGACGGTGAAGATCTTGCCGCGGTAGCGCTCCATGATTTCGACGAAGGCGGATTCGTCACCCTCGGCGAAGCGCTTGACGAGAGCGTCATCGATGGCGGCGTCGGGCGTGACCCGGCGGACGTTTTCGGTCTGGGAAGCGCGAACCTGTTTGGTGGAAGTGGGAACGTAGGCTGGCATAGGAGAAAAGGTTAATGTGTGTGCGACAGCCTCCCTATACCTCGCCGCGTGCCAGCTGGCCCTTTTATCGTGTAAATTGCTTATTGTTAGAGATCTAAAGTTTTCTTCGAGATCTCGTAACAACCTTTTAACATCGTTTTCCGTGCAAAGTGCAGTCGGTGACAGGGCACTTCGCGCAATCCGCCTACAGGCGGTCGCGTGGATTTCCGGATCTAAGATCCAGCGGGGTGGCTCCTTTAGGAGCGAAGGGGTATCCGATGGACCGTATAACGGCTCGGTGGTGCGGGGAGTTGAGTAATTTTTCGCCAACGCGGGCGCTTTGTGTTCTGTGGGCGCTCGATGAAGGACGTCCGCTTCGAGAAAGCGCGGAAGCTAATCTGCGCGTTGCACGCAACGATTCGGGAGACGCTGGTGGCAGCGCGAGCGCGGCAGGCGCGGCGGTTTGGGGCGGTCGCGGCCGTGACCGCTGCGGACACGATTTACCATATCGATCGGTTGAGCGAAGCGGCGATCATGGGATGGTTCGAGGAGCACTGGCCGAAGGCGTGGCCGGTGGAGTTGGTGATGGAAGGACTCGAGGAGGGGGAAGCGACGACGTTCCCGAAGGGGACGCCGGTGGCGCGAACGGAGTTCAAATGCATTCTCGATCCGATCGATGGCACGCGGGGGCTGATGCACGACAAACGCAGCGCGTGGGTGTTGACGGGGTTGGCAAGGCAGCGCGGTGCCCGGACGACGTTGAAAGATATTGAAGTGGCGGTGATGACGGAGCTGCCGACGAGCAAGCAATGGCGGGCGGATCAAATCAGCGTCGTGCGGGGTGTTGGGCGACGCGGTGTCGTGGCGGAGGCGGTGGATGTGAGGGGGGGAGGAAAGCGGAAGTTCGTGCCGCGGCTTTCGGAGGCGAAGGATTTTCGGCACGGATTTGCATCGCTGGCGCGGTTCTTTCCGGAAGGAAAAGCGCTGACGGCGCAGATCGAGGAGGAGCTTTGGCGGGAGTTATATGGCGGAGCGCAGGGATCGCCGCTGGTGTTTGACGATCAATACATCAGCACGGGCGGGCAGATCTACGAGTTGCTGGTCGGGCACGATCGGATGGTGGGTGATATTCGTCCGCGGGTGTTTGCGAAGCTCGGGATCGAGTCGTCGCTGACCTGTCACCCCTACGATATTTGCACGGAGCTGATTCTGCGGGAGGCGGGTGGAATCGTGGAAAGCCTGGAAGGGCAGCGGCTGAATGCGCCGTTGGACACGACGACGCCGGTGGCGTGGGTGGGATTTGCGAATGCGACGCTGGCGCGGCAGGTGCGGCCGGTGCTGAGGCGGTTGATGGAGAAATATCTTTGAGGGGCGGCGGGCACGAATCGGTTGTCCAAAAATTCTGCTTCCGTTTTCGGAGCGGCGGCCTACGGTCTCGCGTTCCTGCGCCGGAGAGGTGGCAGAGTGGTCTATCGCACCGCACTCGAAATGCGGAGTGTCGAAAGGCACCGTGGGTTCGAATCCCACCCTCTCCGCCAGTTTCGCGGGAAGGGAGGAAGGCGGCTTGAAACCGCCGGTGTTGATTGTGGGGCAGGGATTGGCGGGGACGCTGCTGGCGTGGGAGTTGGAGCGAGCGGGCGTCGAGTTTTCCATCGTGGATGCGGGACATGCGCGCGCGGCGACGAAGGTGGCGGCGGGGATTATCAATCCGATCACGGGACGGCGGCTCGTGAAAAGCGAAGGAGTCGAAGCGCTGCTGCCGGTGGCGCGGGCGTGTTATCGGGAGATCGAGCGAGAACTGGGCGAAACGCTTTGGCGTGAAATGCGCGTGCGGCGGTGGTTCGCGGATGAACGCGAGCGGGACGTGTTTACGGAGAAAAGCGCGAGTGGGGCGCTGGCGCCGTTTGTGGAGAGCGCGGATGGAGAGGGTTTTTGGATTGGCGGCGCGGCGCGGGTGGAGCTGGGGAAGTTAATCGAGCGGTCGCGGGAGCGATGGCGGAGCCGGGGAATTTTGCGGGAGGAACGGGTCGGAGAGTTGAATGGGAATGAGGGGGGAGCGGTGACCATCGATTGTCGTGGCGCAGAAGCAGACGGTGGGAAAGCGGTCGATTGGCGGTATTCAAAAGGTGAATGCGTGGAGCTGCGGATGAGCGGACTCGATCCGGGCGTGGTGTGGAATCGGCGGCATTGGCTTGTCGCGACGGGCGGCGGGGTAGCGAAAGCGGGCGCGACGAATGAGCCGGGGCGGCGGGATTTCGCGGTGACGGAAAAGGCGCGGCTTGACCTCGAGCGGAGTGTAAGGGCGATGGGTTTTCAGGATTTCGAAGTCGTGGCGCAGACGGGGGGTGTGCGCGTGTATTCACCGGATAAGCGACCGGTGATCGGGTGGACTGCGAAGGAAGCGCGGAGGGGGATTTTTTGCGGGTTGGGAGCGAAAGGAGCGCTGTATGCGCCGGCGATGGCGCGAGCGTGGGCGGAGTTTTTGGTTCACGGGGTGGAGTTGCCGGCGACTTGGGATGTGGCGCGGTTTCAGCGCGTGGACGGTGCGGGCTGAAGCGGCGCGATCCACCGCTGGTTCCGTGCGTTCGTCGCGGGAAACGGGCCGTTCGTCGCAGAAGAGGGAGTTATCGCTTGTGTCGGACTCGTCGCAGCGGAACAACCGTCCGTCGCATGAACAAGGCCTGGGTGAGATATACGGTGATCGCCGCGGCGGCGATTTTCATGGGGTTCGTGCTGACGGTGGAGCTGTATTTCCACATGCGGGCGGAGATGCTGTATTCCGGCCGCGAGGCGGAGATGGATTGGGATCTCGTGGCGATGGCGGTGCCGCAGTTTGGGCGCGCAGCGATGTGGGCGATGGTGGCGCCGCTGATTTTGCGGATGCGCGAGAAGATGCCGTTGGAGCGCGGACGCTGGGTGGGTGGGATCGCGTTTCACGTTTTCGGCAGCGTGGTGGTGATGGCGACGTTTTATCTCGGGCGGATCTGGAGTCACACGCTCTTCTTTCCGGAAGAAGGAGAGAGCGGATTTTGGGCGATCGCGTTGGATGGGTTTCACGGCCGCAACATGGTCGACATGGCGTTTTATTGGGGCGTGGTGGCGTTTGGCTACAGCCTCGAGATCTATCGCAAATACAAGAACGAGGAGCTGAAGGCGGCGCAGCTGGAAGCGCGCTTGATCGAGACGGAATTGAAGGCGCTGCGGCAGCAGATGCATCCGCATTTTCTCTTCAACACCATGAACACGATCTCGGTATTGGTGCGGGAAGGGCGCAATGCGGACGCGGTCAATCTGCTCGCGCGGCTGAGCTCGTTGTTGCGGATGTCGCTCGACAACACAGGAGTGCCGGAAGTGACCCTGCAGCAGGAGCTGGAATTTCTCGCGCATTACATCGAGATCCAGAAAGCGCGGTTTTCGGATCGGCTGAACGTGGCGATGGAGATCGATCCCCAGGCGTTGGCGGCGCGAATTCCCAATTTGATCCTGCAGCCGATCGTGGAGAATGCGATTTTGTATGGCGTGGCGCCGAAGACGGAGCCGGGACATGTGCAAGTGAAGGCGCGCGTCGAAGGCGATCGGCTGCGGCTCGAAGTGCGCGATGACGGCCCGGGAATCGTGAACGGATCGCGGCGCACGAAGGAAGGCGTGGGGCTCGCGAATACGCGGGAGCGATTGGCGAAGATTTATGGTCCGCGCACGCACCTCACGCTCAACAGCGAGCCAGGCCGCGGCGTTTGCGTGGAAATCGTTTTACCCTACCGCACATGAACGCGAACACCGCCCCCGGTTCTGCTTCCCGCATCAGCACGATCATTGTCGACGACGAGCCCGCTGCGCGCCGCGGCGTGCGGTTGCTGCTCGAGCGCGATCCGCTCATTGACATCATCGGTGAAGCGGCGGGCGGCGTCGAAGCGGCTGATCTGATTGTCGACCGGCGGCCGGCGCTGGCTTTTTTGGACGTGCAGATGCCGGGATGCGACGGATTCGAAACCCTGGCGCGCGTGGGCGCGGAGCGGGCGCCGGTGGTGGTGTTCGTGACCGCCTACGACGATCACGCGCTGCGGGCGTTCGAAGTGAATGCCGTGGACTACTTGTTGAAGCCGTATGACGACGCGCGGTTCGAGGCGGCGTTGAAGCGCGCGAAGGAGGCGGTGCGCCACCGTCAGACGGAACAGGTCGATGCGCGATTGTATCAGTTGCTCGACTACCTGCAGACCGGAGCGGCGCCGGCGGTGCAGCCCGGCAGCGATCGCATCCTGGTGAAGTCCTCCGGGGAAATCTTCTTCTTGAAGGCGGATGAGATCGACTGGATCGAGGCGGAGGGCGACTACATGAAGTTCCACGTCGGCGGAAAGACACATCTCATGCGGGAGACGATGGCGCGACTGGAGGAGCGGTTGGATCCCAAACGGTTTATTCGGATTCACCGGTCGACGATCGTGAACGTGGACCGCATGCGAAAGCTGAGTCCGTCGTTTGCCGGCGAGTATGCGGTGATCCTGCAGGATGGGACGAAATTGAAGTTGAGCCGTGGATACCACGAACGGATCGCGGCGTTGTTGAAGCAGGCGTTGTGAGAACGATCGTGACGCCCGCCGCCGGCGCGAGGCGTGGACGGTTGGCCGCGAAATTTCGGGGATTCGTCGAATTTCCTGAAACCGCGGAGGAGCTGATCGGGTTGTCTGGCGCGTGCCCCCGATTTTCCGCTCGGCCCTGCTGGGCCTGCTTCTGCTCCCCGCGCTGGCTGACGGCGCTCTTTCGCTCGATCACGCCCGTCGCGCGCGGGCGATGATCGGGGAGGAAACCTGGTCCCGGATCGTCGAAGTCGAAAACACCAATACCGGAAGCGTGTATCCATCTTCCTCACACGCGCTAGTCTTCGAGCTGGGCGGGATCCTCTGGTTCTATACGGACACGGACGGAACGCAGAGTTTTTCGCTGCACAAAAACAATCTGTCCGCGGAGAAGGAGGACTTCGCTCCGCTGCTGCGCGCGGTCGAGCCGGGTTTCTCGAAGCACGCTATTTTGGCGGAGGACGAACTGGCGGCGCTCCCGACGCCGGCGGAAGCGGCGCTGCCGAATGGATGTTTCATCGAGAGTTACGCGGCGTTGCGCGAGCGGGTGGCTGGAGGTGAACTGATTTTGCGCGCGCGGCTGATGTCATTCTATGCCGCGGGTCGGCGCGCGGGACACACCGTGCTCATTTACGAAACGCCGCGCGGAGTCTTCGTGCTGGATCCGGTCGCATCTTCGAAGCCGAAGCGGATCGAGCGAAGAAAGGCCGACGATCCGCTGGCGATCGCCCGGGTGCTCGCGCCCGGCGTGCCGATCGAGCAGGCGCGCTGGGTGCCGACGTTGAGGCAGATCGAGATGCCGTTGCTGGCGGGGGTGAGATCGGGCGAAAAACCGCGCGAGCGGGGAAGCTTGTCGCGCTCGGCGAACGTCAACGGCGGGTGATCGGGGGCTGGGTTCGTTCGACGCGAGAGGACGGGCGTTGAACGCAAATTGGCCGGAGATCGGCGCAAAACGACCGGCGCTGGTCGAATACCGTTTGGTGAAGCGACCGAGCCGGCGGACTGTATCCATGTTTACGCGACGGTGTTCGCGCATCGTCGCGCGGAGAAACGCAACACGGCACACCATGAAAAACTATCTGCGCTTCCGCGATGGAAGCATGCGGCGGGCAGTGCTCGCTTTGGGATTTGCGAGCGGGTCGGCGACGGTGGCGCGGGCCCAGATGACGGAAGAGGACGAAACCGTGCAGTTGTCGGCGATGGTGGTGACGGGATCCAACCTGCCGACCGCGGGTGAAACCCCGGTGGCGCCGTTGACGATCGTGTCGACGGCGGACATCGCCCGGAGCGGCGTGATGAACGACCTGCTGCAGGTGATCCGGAAGACGTCGCCGCAGTTTTCGGGCAATGCGAATCTGGGAGTGGCCAACGGGAATATCTCGAGCGGGCTGACGAACGGCGCGTCGGCGCTGGCGTTGCGCAATCTCGAGACGCTCGTGTTGGTGAATGGGCGGCGGCTCGCCGCGGCGCCGGTTGGAGCGACGGGCGGGAATGTGTTTGTCGACGTCGGATCGATTCCGGTGAGCGCGGTGGAGCGGATCGAGGTGCTGACCGACGGGGCGTCGGCGATTTACGGGACGGATGCGGTGAGCGGGGTGGTGAACATCATCCTCAAGACGGATTTCGACGGGGGCGAGGTGGGTGGCCGTTACGGTTGGACGCGCAACAAAGGCCATTACGAGGAGAAATCCGCGTGGGGCGTCGTGGGGGCGCAGTTGGGCGCGAATGGCCCGCGGGTGACGGCAGCTTACGAGTGGAGCAAGACGGATCCGCTCTACAACATCGAGCGGCCGTTCGCGACGCCGAGCTATGGCACGACGAACTTTGCGGGAGCGATTCAGCTGGGGGAATACGATGCGGACGGAAACTTCATCGGGGATCCGCAAGGTTACTATTATCTCGAACCGGGCCTGCCGGCTCCGCGACCGGGAGCGACGCTGGCGGAGCGGGGTTACACCGGGCCATTCGATGCGGCGACGATGTTGCGGATATTCGATCTGTCGGAGTTTACCTCGATGCTGATCGGGACGGAGAAGAAGATCTTCACGCTCTCGGCGGATCAAAAGCTGTCGGAGCGCACGACGCTGTTTGGCGATTTGATTTTTGCGCGGACGAACACGGCGTCGCAACTCAACGCGCAGCCGTTGACGATCTCGTTGGAGGCGGACGATCCGGGGAACATCCTCGGTCAGGCGGTGAGCGTGCGAAACCGTTTCGTGGAGTTCCCGCGTCGGTATATTTCGGATACGGATTCCCTGCGCGCGGTGGGAGGGATCAAGGGCGCGCTGGATGATCAATGGTCGTGGGAATCGGCGGTGACTTACAGTCAGGCGGTGCAGGATTTTTCGAATGAAGGGCTGGTGCGGACGGCGGCGCGGGAAGCGGCGGTCGCGGCGGGCGAGGTGGATTTGTTTGCGCGACAGCAGTCGGCGAGTGCGCTGCAACCCCTGTTCGGGGCGGCCCGAGGAGAGTTTACCAGCGAATTGATTTCATGGGATTTGAAGTTCGTCGGCACGGATCTGTTGCAGGCGCCTGGAGGGGGCGTGAACCTGGCCGTGGGTTTCGAGGTGCGGGAAGAGTCGCTCGAGGCGACGTCGGATCCGGACAGCCAATCGGCGACGTTTGCGTATGACTCCGGCACGACGATCGATCCGTTCGACGAGAAGCGGCGGATCACGTCGCTCTTCGCGGAGATGCGGATACCGTTGGTGGGGGAGGAGAATCGGCTGCCGGGAGTTTATTCCGCGGACCTCACGATTGCCGGGCGGCATGAACGTTACACGGACACGGATGATCCGACGGTGCCGAAGATTTCGCTGCGGTATCAGCCGATTGGAGACGACCTGCTGCTGCGGTTCACGTTTTCGAAGTCCTTCGCGGCGCCGACGCTCTACGACATCAACGCGCCGACGGGGATTGGTTTCACGGGATCGCTGCCGGAGTTCGACAGCAATCAGGCGCATCTGCTGCTGACGCCGGTGACGGAGTTGTCGCCCTCACGTTCGACCAATTATTCGGCTGGCGTGGTGTGGACGCCGGCGGGAGTGGAGGGATTATCGGTGTCGGTCGACTACTTCGATATCGAGCAGACGGCGGTGATCTCGAATTTGAATGCGTCGGGCGTGCTGGATCAGGTGTTTCACGACGTCGAAGTGCGAGGCGGTGAGTCGCCGTATGCGTCGTTGATTCATTTTGGCAGCTTCACGGGTCCGACGATTTCGGAGCCGGGGCAGGTGAGCGGGCTCGGGTTGGACAACCTGTATTTCGTGATTCCGTCCTCGAGCAATCTGGGCACGCAGAAGCTGGACGGGTTGGACATCAAAATTGCCTATGAACTGCCGGTGGAGCAGGCGAAGATCCGGTGGGACAGCACGACGACGTATTATCGTAGTTATCGGATCCAGGTTGCGCCGGGTGCGCCGTTCACGGAAACGACGGCGCTGGTGACGGGGTTGAACGGAAGCATTCCGCGGTGGCGCAGCTACAATGTGCTGACGTATACGCGCGGCGATTTCGCGGTGGATGTGGCGCACACGTATTACAGCGCGATGACGGATACGGCGTGGTCGCCGGACTGGATTCCGGATTACGTGCAGCGGGTCGGACCCTATTCGGTGTTCGACGCGAGTGTGACGTATACGCTCGCGGGCGAGCGACGTTGGTTCAAAGGCCTGCAGGTGACGGCGGGGGTGAACAATATTGGCAACAAGTTGCCGCCGCGCTCGGTGACCTATGACAGCTTGTCGAACGCGGACGTGGATGAGTTCAATCCGATTGGCCGGTTGTTTTATGTTTCGGCGCGGTATCGGTTTTGAGTGATGAGCTGATTGCGCGGTGGGGGCTCGGCGGCTCCATGGGCGGTGGCACGCCCATGCCGACCGCGGGAAGCGGCCCGATGGCGGGAATGCCGCAAGGGCAATAGATTCCGCGATGGAGACCACCACTGGAACCTCTGGGCGATCCGTCGCCCAACCGGCTCGCGAACGCTCGCGGATCACCGTGCCGGGCAATCGTGGGGTCAAGGTCGTGCGCTCATGCACGATCCGACGCCCCGCTGCCGAACTCTATCAATTCTGGCGCTCGCTCGAGAACCTCGCGCAAGTGATCAAACACCCTGTGACCATCAGCCGGATTTCGGAAACGGAATCGCATTGGGAGGTGAGTGCGCCGGGCGACAAGTCCGTCGAATGGGACGCAGTGATCATCAATGACGAACCGAACGAACTGATCGCGTGGCGCTCGAAAGAAGGCGCCGAGATTGCGAACGCCGGCACGGTGCGATTCGAACCAGCGCCGGGCGATGAAGGCACGGAAGTGCGCGTGCAACTCGAGTATGATGCGCCTGGCGGCAAGTTTGCCGCGTTGCTCGCGAAGCTTTCGGGCGAGGAGCCGGAGCAGCAGGTGGCGGAGACGTTGCGGCGTTTCAAAGCCTTGATGGAAAGCGGCGAAATTCCGACGACGGAAGGACAATCCGCCGGGGGACCGCAGGCCAAGCAACGCCGGGAAGAGAGACTGCAGCGTCAACGAAAGGTCGCATCATGAAGGCGGTGTGTTGGATGGGTAAGCGCGAGATGGACGTGCAGGAAGTCGACGATCCCGTGATCCTGAATCCGGGGGACGCGATCGTGAAAGTGACGTCGACGGCGATCTGCGGTTCGGACCTGCATCTGTATAATGGATACATGCCGACGATGGAGAAAGGCGACATCATGGGCCACGAGTTCATGGGTGAAGTCGTCGAAATCGGACACGGCGTGAAGAAGCTCAAAGTGGGCGACCGCGTGGTGGTGCCGTTCACGATCTCCTGCGGCGGCTGCGTGCACTGTGCGCGGCAGCAGTGGTCGCTCTGCGACAACTCGAATCCGAATGCGTGGATGGCGGAGAAGCTGATGGGCTACAGTCCGGCGGGGTTGTTCGGTTACTCGCATTTGACGGGCGGATACGCGGGCGGGCAGGCGCAGTATGTGCGCGTGCCGTATGCGGATCATGGCCCGATGGTGGTCGAGAACGATTTGTCGGACGACAAGCTGTTGTTTCTCACGGATATCTTCCCGACGGGCTATATGGCTGCGGAGTATTGTGACATCAAACCGGACCAGTCGGTGGTGGCGGTTTGGGGTTGCGGTCCGGTGGGCCAATTCGCGATTCGCAGCGCAATCATGTTGGGGGCGGCGAAAGTGTTTGCGATCGACAATGTGCCCGAACGATTGGCGATGGCCGAGGCGGCGGGCGCGATCACGATCGAAGATAATGAAGACGTGCTCGAGCAGTTGCGCGATCACACCGGCGGGCGCGGACCGGATGCGGCGATCGATGCGGTGGGAATGGAAGCGCACGGATCGGCTTACGATCACGTGAAGCAGACGCTCAAGCTGGAGACGGACCGTCCTTATGCGTTGCGTCAGGCAATGCGGGCGGTGCGGAAAGGCGGAATCTTATCGATTCCGGGCGTGTATGGCGGATTCCTGGACAAGGTTCCTTTCGGGGCGGTGTTCAACAAAGGTGTGACGATCAAGATGGGGCAAACGCACGTGCAGCGTTACCTCCGGCCGCTGCTCGAATACGTCGAGCAAGGTAAGATCGATCCTTCGTTTGTGATCACGCATCGCGTGCCACTGACGCGGGCGCCGGAGATGTATGATACGTTCTGCGAGAAGCGTGATGCTTGCATCAAGGTGGTGTTGGACCCTGCGGCTTAAGGACGACGAAGCCACCTGGCAAAAAAAGAGACGCGGCGAGTGCCGCGTCTTTTTCTTTCTTCGGGCGAAGCGCTCACCGCGAGGGGCAGAGAGGCGCGTTCCGCTGCTTGAGTATTAGGAGGCGGGAACGGGAGTGAAGAGGTCGGCGAGCACCTGGCGGAGTTCGGAGGGGAACACCGGTTTGTAGAGGATGCGGTCGACCTTGAGTTTCTGATACGTCTCGTTGACGCTCGGGCTGAGCTCGGAGCAGAAAATCAGCACCTTGCCGTGATAGGGGAGCTCGCGCATGCGGGTGACGAGCTCGATGCCGTTGACGTGCGGCATATGGTGGTCGGTGATGACGAGATCGTAGGCGTCGGGATCAGCGGTGATGCGATCGAGCGCCTGCTGGCCGTCGCCGACGCATTCGATCAAGTGGCCCTCGCGGCTGAGGGCGATGCGAGCGACCTCGCGCAATTCGCGCATGTCGTCCGCATAGAGAATACGCAGAAGTTTTTTGGGAAGATTGACCTCGTTGTGAAGCATTGTCGTTGGGCGTTGGAGTGGCCCGATCAACTGGACCTAGTGTGATTCCACCGACTTCCGATTGCACGCAGGGTTCTGCGAAAATTCCGCGAAAAAAGTCCCTGAGCGAGTATCAGGAGGAACCTTAGCGGTAGGAGAGGCGAGAGTCCGATCGCGGAGTGGTGAAGCCTTCGCGCCAGGACCCCGGAAGATGAGCAATGCGGTCAAAGCAAGATGCGCGGTTCCGAGGGAAAGTAAGCTGCGGGCTGGTGCCGGGCGGAGTCGGCGCGCAGTGTATTGGCGGCAGTTGATGGGAGGGAAAATAGCGCGGGCGTCGAACCGGGTGGAATGGCGGGACACTATGCCGCGAATTATGAAAACGTCTCTCAAGCTTGTTGCCCTGCTCGCTCTTGGCGTTGCGGGCGTTCTCTCTTTGCCGACCGGCTGTGCCGGCACGGCCACCCGTCAGAGCACTGGCGAATACGTCGATGATGCCGCGATCACGGCGAAAGTGAAAACGGCGCTCGTCCGCGACGAAGTCGTGAAGGCGATGCAAGTCGACGTGACGACGTTCAAGGGCAATGTGCAGCTCGCAGGCTTCGTGGATACCGAGGAGCAGAAGTCTCGCGCCGCGATGCTCGCCGCGGGGGTCGAAGGCGTCACGAACGTTACCAACAACATCAGCATCAAAGGCACCGCGGAATAAGCGGGCGCTGACGAATTCCTGACGGAGCCGGCTGCGGACGCGGTCGGCTCTTTTCGTGTTCGAGTCCCGAAGACGGAACCGTAAGGTGCGGGAATATGAAGCAGATGTTTCGCTCGGTTTTGGCGATAGGGGCCATGGGAGCAGTGTTGCAGGCAGCGGTGTCGGAGCCGATTCGGCTGTGGCCGACCCAACCGCCGGGCGAGACGACGTCGCTGCCGGCGGAAGTCGATACGACGAAGCCGACCGATCGGCTGGTGAATGGGAAGCGCATCGTGCGGCTCGGAAATGTGTCGGACCCGACGATCACCATCTATTCCCCTGATCCGGCCAAGAATGCGGGCGCGGCGGTGATTGTGGCGCCGGGCGGGGGTTACAGCATTCTGGCCTACGAGCTTGAAGGAACGGAAGTGTGCGAGTGGTTGAACTCGATCGGGGTGACGGGGGTGTTGTTGAAGTATCGCGTGCCGCAGCGCCCAGGCCGGGCGCGGCAGGATGCGCCGCTCGAGGATGCGCAACGGGCGATGGGCATGGTGCGGGCGAAAGCGGCGGAGCTTGGGATCGATCCGGAGCGGATCGGGATGCTTGGGTTTTCGGCGGGGGCGCATCTGACCGCGGTGTTGAGCAACCATCACGAGCGTCGCACCTATGAGCGGGTCGATGCGGCGGACGAAGTGAGCTGCCGGCCGGATTTTGCGCTGCTGATTTATCCCGCGTATCTGGCGATCAAAGAGAAGAACAACGAAATCGCGCCGGAGCTGCCGATCAGTGCGAAGACGCCGCCGACGTTTTTAGTGATGACGGAGGACGATTCGGTGCGCGTGGAGAATGCGCTGTTTTATTACCTGGCGTTGAAGAATGCGGGCGTGCGGGCGGAGATGCATTTGTATCCGGAAGGTGGGCACGGCTACGGTCTGCAGCGGACGAAGGCTTTGGTGACGACGTGGCCGGCGCGCGCGGAGGAGTGGATGAGGAGCGAGGGGATTTTGAAGTAGGAGCAGGGCGGGGCGGGACGCCGGGCTCCACCTAGCGCTTGGCAACGAGGGGCGGGTGGGTTTACTCGCGCGCATGTTTACCCCGAATGCCCCGCGCCGGCTGATGTTGCCGGCTTTTTTGTCGTTATCGTTTTCCGTGGCGGTTTTCGCCGCGGATCGCGACTGGCCGGTTTATCTCGGGGATAAGGCGGGGAGTCACTATTCGACCCTCGATCAGATCACGCCGGAGAACGTCACGCAGCTGCAAGTGGCGTGGACGTTCAACGCGGGGGATGCGACGGAGCAGACGCAGATTCAGTGCAACCCCTTGGTGATCGACGGCGTGCTGTATGGAACGACGCCGAGATTGAAGGTGTTCGCGTTGGATGCGGCGACGGGGAAGGAGCTGTGGCGGTTTGAGCCAGCGGAGCCGAATGGGGTGAATCGCGGCCTGGCGTATTGGACGAATGGAGACGAGAAGCGGATTTTGTTCGGCGCCGGCCAATGGCTGCACGCGATCGACGCGAAGACGGGGAAGCTGTTTGAAAATTTCGGCGACAAGGGGCGCGTGGACCTATCGCAGGGACTGGACCGGGATGTCGCGGGATTGGCGATACAGGCGAACACGCCGGGCGTGGTGTATCGCGATCTGATTGTGATGGGCATGCGGCTGGGCGAAGGGCCCGCGCCGGCGGCGCCGGGGCACGTGCGGGCGTATAACGTGCGCACGGGCGAGCTGGTGTGGAGATTTCATACGCTGCCGCAGCCGGGCGAGCCGGGTTATGAGACGTGGCCGGAGGATGCGTATCAGCGCGTCGGCGGCGTGAACGTGTGGACGGGAATGACGATCGACGAAGAGCGCGGGCTGTTGTTTTGTCCGGTGGGGTCGGCGACGTTCGACTTCTGGGGCGGCGATCGCGTGGGCGACAATCTTTATGCGAACTGCCTGCTCGTGCTCGATGCGGCGACGGGCAAACGCGTGTGGCACTATCAGTTCGTGCGGCACGACATTTGGGACCGCGATCCGCCGGCGCCGCCGAATCTGCTGACGGTGACGCGCGACGGTAAGGAGATTCCGGCGGTGGCGCAGGTGACGAAGTCGGGGCATGTGTTTGTGTTTCATCGTGAGACGGGCGAGCCGCTGTTTCCGATCGAGGAGATCGCGGTGCCGACCTCGGACTTGGCGGGCGAAGTGACCTCGCCGACGCAGCCGGTGCCGGTGAAGCCGAAGCCCTTTGCGCGGCAGTTGTTCACGGCGGAGGAAATTACGAATCGGACACCGGAGGCGCGGCGTGCGGTGTTGGAGCGGTTTGCGCGGTTGCGCCCGCACACGATGTTTCAGCCGCCGAGCCGGGAAGGGACGATCATTTTTCCGGGGTTCGATGGAGGTGCGGAGTGGGGTGGCGCGGCGGTGGATCCGCACGGGATTCTTTATGTGAACAGCAACGAGATGGCGTGGATTCTGGCGATGATCGATGCGAGCGGTGCGACGACATTGGGCGAGCAAGTGTATCTGCAGAATTGCACGGGCTGCCACGGCGCGAACCGCGAAGGCAATGTGGCGGCGAGCATTCCGTCGCTCGCGGACGTGAACCGGCGGCTGACGCGCGAGGAGACCTTCGAGGTGGTGACGAAAGGACGGAACGTCATGCCGCCGTGGGGATTTTTGTCGGAAGCGCAGCGGCATGCGGTGGTGGGATTCATCCGCGGCGAAGCGGAATCGTCGGCACCGGAGCGGAGCAACGACCAGGAAGAAAAGGTGAGCGAGGAGAAGTGGACGACGTATGTGTCGGACCAGGACAAACCGGGTTTCCGCGAGCCGCCGTTTACGCATACGGGCTACAATCGATTTCTCGATCCGGAGGGTTATCCGGCGGTGCGTCCGCCGTGGGGCACGTTGAACGCGATCGATTTGAACACCGGCGAATACGTGTGGAAGACGACGCTGGGAGAGTTGCCGGAGCTGACCGCGAAAGGAATTCCGCCGACTGGGACGGAAAACTATGGCGGGCCCGTGGTGACGGCGGGCGGGGTGATTTTCATTGGCGCGAGCAAGGACGAGCATTTCCGCGCGTTTGATCGGAAGACGGGCCGCGAGCTGTGGAAGACGAAGCTTCCGGCGGGCGGTTATGCGACGCCGGCGACGTATGAAGTGAACGGACGGCAGTTCGTCGTGATTGCGTGCGGCGGCGGGAAGATGGGCACGAAGAGCGGGGACGCGTATGTGGCGTTCGCGCTGCCGGAGCGGAAATGAACCACGGATGGACGCGGATGAACACGGATGCGAAAGAGGGGCGGGTCGTTGCGCTGAGAGAATTGTGAACCACGAATGGACACGAAGGGACACGAATTTAGGGGACGCAGGCCGAGTCGGGGTTCGTGTTTATCCGGGTCTGTTCGTGGTGCTTCTTCGTCGGGCTGCTTGGATTCGCTTTCATGAATGACAAAGACATTTCCTCTCTGTCGCGGCGGGAGTTTGTGAAGACGGCGGCGGGAGCGGCGGCGCTCGCGATGGTGGGTGGGTGGCGTGTTGAGGCGGCGGATACGGGCGCGGGCGGGGTGCCGTGGTATCGGCGGTGTGTGCGATGGGGGCAGACGAATCTGACGGAGATGGATCCAGCGCGCTTCGATTTGAGCTGGTGGCGAGAGCACTGGAAACGGACGGCGCTCGATGGCGTGGTGGTGAATGGCGGAGGGATTACGGCGTATTATCCCACGGATGTGCCGTTTCACCGACGGGCGGAATTTCTGGGTGACCGGGATTTATTTGGGGAGATCACGCGGGCGGCGCACGAGGATGGGCTGGCGGTGTTTTCGCGGATGGATTCGAACCGGGCGGACGAGGCGTTTTACCGGGCGCATCCGGATTGGTTTGCGCACGATGCGGACGGGAAGCCTTACACGTGGACGAACCTGTATCAGGCGTGCGTGAACGGGCCGTATTACGACGAGTATATGCCGGCGGTGCTGCGGGAGATCGCGACGCGTTATAAGCCGGAAGGATTCACGGACAACAATTGGAACGGGCCGATGCGGCACCAGCCGTGTTTCTGTGCGAACTGCGAGCGGAAGTTTCGCGCGCGAACGGGCGAGGGGATTCCGCGGAAGGCGGACTGGAACTCACGCGTGTATCGCGAGTGGATCATGTGGAATTACGAGCGGCGGTTGGAGATTTGGGATCATTTCAACCGGACGACGCGGGAGGCGGGCGGGCCGCATTGCATTTGGGTCGGGATGATGGCCGGATCGCAGAACTGGCAGTCGCGGGTGTTTCGCGACGATCGAGAAGTTTATCGGCGCGCGGAGCTGGTGATGTTGGACGATCAGAGGCGTCACGACAACCGCGGCTTCCAGCACAACGGCGAAGTGGGAAAACGGATACGCAGCACCGGCGGCTGGGACAAGATCGTGCCGGAGAGCATGGCGATGTATCATCTCACGGAGAATAATTTCCGGCTGGCGGCGAAGCCGGCGGCGGAGGTGCGCATGTGGGCGGTGGAAGGATTCGCGGGCGGCGTGCAGCCCTGGTGGCACATGGTGGGCTCGGTGCAGGAGGACCGGCGGATGTTCGAGCCGGCGGTGCCGCTGTGGCAGTGGCATCGCGAACATCAAGAGTTTCTGATCAACCGGCGTCCGGTGGCGACGGTGGGGCTGGTGTGGTCGCAACGGAACATGGATTTCTTCGGGCGCGACGACGGCGGCGCGCACGTGGACGATCCCTGGAATGGGTGGACGCAGGCGCTGGTGCGCGGGCGGATTCCGTATGTGCCGGTGCACGCGGATGACGTGGAGCGCGAAGTGACGGAGTTGGGGTTGAAGCTTTTGATTTTGCCGAATGTGGCGGCGTTGTCGGATGCGCAGGTGTCGGCGCTGCGGCGCTTCGTGGAGACGGGCGGGAGTTTGTTGGCGACGGGATTGAGTTCGCTCTGCAACGAGTGGGGCGACGTGCGGGAAGATTTCGCGCTGGCAGACCTGTTGGGTGTGCATGTGCCGGCGGAGCATAGTTGGAGGAATGAGGCGAAGCGGACGGCGTGGGCGAAGGAGTGGCGTCAGACGTATCTGCGTTTGCCGGCGGAGTTGGCGGAGGAAACGGCGCGGCACGAGGTGGTGCGCGGGTTCCAGGGGACGGACATCATTGGATTTGGCGGAATGTTGGAGGCCTTGAACGTGGACGCGGGCGCGGTGGTGCCATTGACGTTTGTGCCGCCGGTGCCGGTGAATCCGGTGGAGGCGGTGTGGATGCGCGAGCCGCGGACGGAGATCCCGGCGCTGGTGTTGCGCGAGCACGCAGCGGGCGGGCGCGTGGCGTATTTGGCGGCGGATGTGGATCGGCGATTCGCGCGCGAGTATCTGCCGGATCAGGGAAATTTACTGGCGAACATCGTCCGATGGGCGGTGAAAGACGACGTGCCGGTGAAGGTCGAGGGAGCGGGGTTGATCGATTGCCATTTGTATCGTCAGCGCGGACGGAGGGTGTTGCACCTCGTGAATCTGACGAGCGCGGGCACATGGCGAACGCCGGTGCACGAGTTGATCAAGGTCGGGCCGTTGCGGGTGCGTGTGCGTTTGGGCGCGGACGTGGCGGGTGGGGCGGTGCGGTCGTTGGTGCGGGGAGGGAATGTGGCGGCGCGTGTGGAAGGCGGATGGTGCGAGTTTGAGGTGGAAGGGATTTTGGATCACGAGGTGGTGGTGATCGGGTGATTGGTCGGGGCGTAAAGCCCTCCCACGGTTCAGGGCGGTGCGGCGCGAAGTTGCGGGATTAATGGGCTGGCGAGCGCGCGGAATAATTGCCGAAGGACGCGGCGGCGGAGTGGCACGCGGGCGGAAATGCGGCAGAGTGGGAGGCACCCACCCGTTTCTCATGCCCGAAGCGTTTGCGATTCTAGCGGTCTTCGCGATCAGCGTGGCTGCGTATGTGAATGGCCTGTTGAAGGCGCGCGATCCGTCGCTGCGCACACCGGTGCGAGAGATGCAGCGGCTGCAGCGCCAGGCCGCGTGGTTGGAAGAGCGGCTCGATCAAGCGCGCCGGGAAAAATGGGGAACGATGATGGCGGAAAGGATTTCCGCGGAGTTGGGAGAGACGCTGCGGGAGCTGAAGCTGCGGGAGCAGGAAGTGAGAGGGCCGGGAGCGACGTTGTCGGGCCGTCAGGTCTGATAACCGTAGTGACGGAGCAGGAGGTAAAGTCCGCCGAAGATGAGACCTACGCCGATGGCGATCGCGAGTTTAGTGCCCTTGGACCAGGCGGTTTTTTGGACAACGAGGTAGGCGGCGACTCCGCCGGAAACGGCGACCGTGACAGTGCGAACGACGGGATTGGCGAAGAAGCCGCGAACATCCTGGGCCATCTCCATGGCTTTGGGCTGCGGGACGTTGTTCTTCATGAAGAGCGACGTGAGGTCGTCGTTCGAGACCATGTGGGGAACGGTGGTGAGCTTCCAGCCGGCGACCAAGGCGGTGGTGGGCTTGGCGGTGGCGGCGGCGGACCCGAGGAGGGATTTGACCGCTGAAGGCGACGGTGCGGGAGCGGCGTCGGGAACTGCGACGAGGTGTTGTTCGCGTCGAAGGGGGTGAGACGCGGAAGCGATGATGTTCATGGGGTGAGCGCCACGACAATGGACGATGTGGATCGCAGGTCACCTTCGAAGGGATGAACGAACCTGCGGGGAAGCAGGCGGCGCGAGATCGGAGGAATTACCGTAGTTCGAAATCGATGCGGCCGAGCGGACCGAAGTCGGCGGTGTAGTGGCCGGGCTGAGACGGGTGAGGACGAGGAAGCGCGCCGGTGAGGATGAGATCGCCGCGGTGGAGGATGCGACCCTGGGCGATGATTTGGTTGATCAGGGTCATGAGGTGTTGCGCGGTGCCGCGGGCGACGATGCCGCCGGTGGATTCGTGGAGGAGTTCGTCGCCGCGGCGAAGCGTGATAGGAAGGGCGTCGAGATCGCCGAGCTCTTGGGGCGAAACGGCGGGACCGACGAGGTAGCGGTCGGAGCCGCCGTTGCCGGCGACGAGGTCGGCGGGCGCGAAGGCGCCCTCGGTGATGGCGGCGAGGTTGACGGGAAGTTCGATGACGGGGACGACGGCCTCTATGGTGGTGAGCGCCTGGCGTGGCGTGGTGAGTTGCGCGCCGATGTCGGTGGCGATGATGAAACCGAGTTCGGTTTCGATGTAGAGCGGCCGGTTGGGTTCGAGTGGGACGACGGTGGGAGTTGAGGAGGTCGCGTCGATGCGGCCGGATTTGAACAGGACGCCGTGGAGCGGGCCGTCGAGGTGGGCGGATTGTTGGGCGGCGGCGGACGCGAAGGCGCCCTTGTAGCCGGCGATTTCGGCGCCGCGGGCGAGTTCGGTGCGGACGATGCGACGCTGGGCGGCGAAGGCGTCGGGGAGTGTGGAGTGAGGTGTGACGGAGAAACGCGGGAGCGAAGCGGCGCGGGAATCGAAGGCGCGGAAGAACGTCGATGCGTAATCGCGAACGGCGGGTGTATCCAAAAATCCCTGCCAACGGAGCCAGTCGAGGGCGAGGTCGCGCCATTTCGCGACGGGGAGGCCGGATTCGCGAACGCCGAAGCCGTGGGCGCCGGCGGCGAAGACGTGGAGTTCGGAAGGGATGTTGGCGCGCTTCAGCGCCTGCAGGAGAATGAGCGAACTCTGGGCGTAGTCGTCGAACGCATGGACGACGAACATCGGCGGCGTGGAGGCGTCGAGGCGCGCGGTGATGTCGTCGCGCAGTGAGTTGGTGCGGACGTTGGCGAAGCCGCCGCCGTAGATGGCGAGGTTGAAGTCGGGGCGGGTGGAGACGTCGTCGGCGGAGTCGATGCGCGGGTATTGGCGGTCTCCGGATTTGTGATACGTGGAGAGGAGGACGTTGATCTCGGCGCCGGCGGAGAAACCGATGGTGCCGATGGCGGATGGATCGATGTGCCAGTCGGCGGCGCGGGCGCGGATGAGGCTCATGGCGCGCTGGGCGTCCTGGAGACCGGCGCGCCAGCGTTTTTCGGGATCGCGGGGCGGGACGCGGTATTTGAGGAGGAAGGCGGCGAGACCCTGGGCGTTGAGCCATTCGGCGACCTCGTAGCCCTCGTGTTCGAGGGCGAGGCGTTCGAGTCCTCCGCCGGGAATGACGAGGACGGCGGTGCCGGTGCGTTGGTTGGCGGGCGGGAGGAAGACGGAGAGCGTAGGGACGGAGACGTTGGTGATTTGGTCGAATGGGCGCGGACGATCGGGGAGGACGTGTTCGGGGGAGAGCGGGGCGGATTCGTCGGGCGGCGTGGTGGGCCAGAGCGGGATGATTTCGGACGGGGTGAGGGTGACGTTGGGGAGAGTGGCGGAGTTGGAGGTGGGTTGCGCGAACGCGGCGATCGCGGTGGTCAGGAGGACGGTGACGGCGAGGAGGAGCGGGCGAAGATTCATGGGAGAAGAAGGAATTTAGAAGCGGGCGATGGATTCGACGGCGGCGTGGAGGTCGGAAGGGAGCGGACCGGCGTGAAAGGCGGCGACGGTTTGTTCGATCTCGTGCGGGTGGCAGGCGCCGAGCAGGGCGGTGCTCAGGCGAGGGTCGTGGGCGACGAAACGAACGGCGAGTTCGGCGAGCGGGATTTGGGACTCGCGTTGGAGTTGGTGGAGCGCGGCGAGTTGAGTATCGGCGCGCGGGCGGAAGTAGGTGCCCTCGGTGCGCCAGGCGGCGGGGAGGCGGTAGATGAAAGTGAAAAGGCCGGCGATGAGGGCGGCCATTTTCTTGGCGGCGGCAGCGGGGAGAACGGTGTCGCGGGCGGTGGTGTTCAGCGGGTGGTAGTTGTAGGCGACGAGAACGGAATCGAGACCGTCGAGTTCGCGAATGAGGCGGGCGAGGTGGCGGGCGTTGTTGCCGGTGATGCCGATGTAGCGGCAGAGACCGGCGGCTTGGGCTTCGCGGAGGAATTGGAGCGCGGGGGCGTTGGCGAAATCGAACGAGGCTTCGAGATCGAAGAGTTTGCAGGGCGCGAGCTCGGAGCGGTCGCGCCACCAGTGATCCCAGTCGGCCTCGTGAAGTTGAAGGAGATCGACGGAGTCGCGTCGGAGAAGGCGGAGGTTTTCGCGAAGCTGCACGTGCATCGCTTCGACGGAGCGAAAGTGAGCAGGGACTTTGAAGTGTCCGACTTTGGTGGCGACGAAGAGGCGGTCGCTGGTTGGCGGCGGCGTGAGGGCGTGGCCGAGGATGGCTTGAGAGGCGCCGGAGCAGTAGAGAGGCGATGTATCGAAATAACGGATGCCGAGATCGAGGGCGCGGTGGATCGTGGCGGTTGCGGGTTCGAAGCCGGCGAAGGCGGGGAAACCGCAGCCGAAGCCGAGGGCGGGAAGAGGATTTTCGATTTTGGATTTTCGATTTTCGACTGGGGTGGGGG
>JAEWBF010000017.1 GCA_023391285.1 Verrucomicrobiota bacterium | reverse complement strand
CCCCCCCCCCCCCCCCCCCCCCCCCCCCCCCCGGGGAGGACGGTGGGCGGTATGAGGTGGATGATTTTTTTTGTGGTGTTGATCGGATGGGTGAGCGTGCGGGCGCAGGAGGATCCGTATCTGTGGTTGGAGGAGGTCGAGGGAGCGGAGGCGTTGAAATGGGTGGAGGCGCGGAACGCGCGGACGGCGGCGCGGCTGACGGCGCGGCCGGAGTTTGCGGAGCTGTATCGGGAGGCGGTGACGGTGTTGAACTCGGAGTCGCGGATTCCGCGGGTGGAGGCGCACGGCGAGTGGCTGTATGACTTTTGGCAGGACGAGGCGCATCCGCGGGGATTGTGGCGGCGGACGACGCGGGAGGAGTTGAGCCGGGCGGAGCCGAAATGGGAGACGGTGCTGGACGTCGATGCGCTGGCGAAGCGGGAAGGAAAACCGTGGGCGTTTTCCGGAGCGGTGTGGCGGCAGCCGGATGAGACGCGGGTGTTGCTGGAGTTGTCGCCGGGCGGCGGGGATGCGGTGGAGGTGCGGGAGTTCGACGTGGAAGCGAAGGACTTTGTCAAAGGCGGGTTCGTGCTGCCGGCGGCGAAGTCGCGGGTGGCGTGGTGCGATGAGGATGCGATTTACGTGGGGACGGATTTTGGAGAGGGGACGCTGACGGACTCGGGTTATCCGCGGGTCGTTAAAAAGTGGATACGCGGCACGCCGTTGAGCGAGGCGGAGACGTTGCATGAAGGCGCGAAGGAGTCGGTGTGGTCGGTGGGGTTGCGGCTGGGGTCGGGCGCGGATGCGGTTCACCTGGTGAACGAAGGGCTGACGTTTTGGACGGCTAAATTCTTTCAGGTCGAAGACGGCGAGTTGAAGGCGCTGGCGATCCCGGCGACGGCGAAGGTGGTGGATGCGTTCGAAGGGAGGCTGGTGATTTGGTTGAAGGAGGAGTGGGCGGTGAGCGGGAAGACGTTTGGTGCGGGATCGGTGGTGTTGGCGGAGATGAAGGTGTTGCGCGGTGAAGGGGGTGAGGTGGAGTTGTTGGTCGCGCAGGAAGGCAGCGTGGTGGTTGAGGACGTGGACGTGGCGGATGCTAGCATCGTGGTGACGCTGCTGGACAATGTGCGCGGCCGGTTGATGCGGATCGTGCGCGAAGGCGAAGGGTGGAGGCGGGAGCTGGTGGAGTTTCCGGATAACGGGACCTTGGACGTAATCCACGTGCGCGGGAGCGATGGGGAGGCGTGGGTGGCGTATGAGTCGTTTACGGTGCCGACGACGTTGTATCGCGTGGCGCCGGGCGCGGCGAAGGCGGAGAAGGTGAAGGCGCAGGCGCCGACGTTCGACGGAGAGCGGTTCGAGGCGCGGCAGTTTTGGTGCGTGTCGGCGGATGGGACGAAGGTGCCGTATTTCGTGGTGGGGCCGAAAGGGATGGCGTTCGACGGGTCATGGCCGGTGTGGATGTTTTCGTATGGCGGGTTCGAGAACTCGCTGAAGCCGTCGTATTCAGGATCGTATGAGGACCTGCACGGCGCGTATGGGAAATTGTGGTTGGAACGCGGCGGGGTGTTTGTGCTGGCGAATATTCGCGGTGGCGGGGAGTTCGGCCCGGCGTGGCATACGTCGGTGTTGAAGGAGAATCACTACAAGTGCTTCGAAGACTTCGAAGCGGTGGCGGAGGATTTGGTGTCACGGAAGATCACGACGGCGCGACGGATCGGGATCGAAGGGCGGAGCAATGGCGGGCTGCTGGTGACGGCGACGATGCTGCGTCGGCCGGAGCTTTATGGCGCGGTGGTGTGCGGCAATCCGCTGGTCGACATGAAGCGGTATCACCGGCTGTTGGCGGGGGCGAGTTGGATGGCGGAATATGGGAATCCGGATGTGCCGGAGGAGTGGGCGTATATCTCGAGGTATTCGCCGTATCAGAATCTTCGAGACGGAATGAAGCTGCCGCCGATCATGTTTTATACGACGACGCGGGACGACCGCGTGCATCCGGGGCATGCGCGGAAGATGGCGGCGAAGATGGAAGCGATGGGGTATTCGGTGGACTATTACGAGAACACCGAGGGAGGGCATCACGGCAGCGTCACGGCGGAGCAGCTGGCGACGCGAGTGGCGCGGACGTATGCGTTTTTGTGGGAGAAGCTCGGTGGAGTTGAGAGATGAGAGTTGAGGGTTGAGAGGGGCTATTGCGGGAGGCCGGGGTAGTGGGGTTCGAGGGCGCGTGCGCGGTTGAAGAAGGTTTCGGCTCGGTCGGGGTGGTCGAGGGCGCGATGAGCCCAGGCGAGGGCGAGGAGGGTGTCGGGGTCGTCGTCGATCCACGCGGCGGCGCGCTCGAGGAGCGGAAGCGCGTCGGCGGGGGCGCGGCGGGTGACGAGCAAGGAGCCGGCGTTGCGAGCGAGGATCCAATCGTCGGGGACGGCGGCGATCGCGCGTTGGTAGAGTGCGTGGAGGGCGGGGAGGGCTTCGGGGCGCGCGAGGAGCGTGTTCGCGGACTCGGCACGGCGCTGCCAGGTTTGAAGACGATAGTGGTGGTCGATTTGGGCGGTGAACGGCGGCGAGCGGAAGCGGTTGACGAGTTCGAGCGCGATCATCGCTTGTTCGTGCGTTGTATAGGCGAGCCGGATACGAGCTTCGTCGTAGGAGAACGGCTCGCGGGCGGCAGAGGAGATGAGCTGGCGGCGGGCGAGATCGGTTGAAATGTGGGCGAAAAGATCGCGAGCGATTTCGTAGGCGCCGCGGAAGGTGAGGTGCACGTGTTCGTAGAGGAAATCGTCACCGGGAAGCCCGGCTTCGCTGCGCTGGGCGAGGGAGGAGGCGAGGTCGACCAACTCGACGTTGGGCAGTGGCTCGGTGGCGAGATCGCGGATGATTTGGTTGAGGGCCGAGTCGGTGCGGAAACGGAGCGCGTCGAAGTCGAGGGCGCGTTGGAGCTGCCCGCGGGCGTCGGCGGGACGCTCGAGACGGAGAAGGAGACGACCCAAGCGGAAGTGCAGTTCGGCGTGATGGTCATCGATTGCGAGAGCGGCGCGGTAGTTGGATTCGGCGGTCGCGAGATCGTTGGTGCGTTCGGCGGCTTGTGCGGATTCGAAGTGCTGTTTCCAGCGGAGAAGCGATTCGGGGGAAAGGTCGCGTCGATGAAGCGAGAGGAAAGGCGCAAAGTCGCGTTGGTTGGTGACGACGGTGCAGAGAAATGTGCGAGCTCCGGCGTCGGTGGCGGTCGTGGCGATGTGGCGGAGATTGGCGCGGAAGTTTTCGCGGACGGCGCCGAGGCGTGCATCGTCGAAAGCGATCTGTTGTCCGAGAAACATCTGCATGCCGCGCCATTCGGTGAGAGGCTTGTCGTCGGAAATGCGGCGGGTGAGCGCGGTGGTGAGCTGGCCGCTGCGCGAGGTTTTCAGAGCGGCGGCGAAGCGGATGGCGGCGGGTGAGCGCAGGAATGGGGTGAAGACGCCGGCGGGGCCGAAGGGGCCGATGACTTCGTTGTGGCCCTCGTAGATGACGAAGAGATCGGGTTCGAGGCGGGCACAGTCGTCGGCGATGCCGCGGACCACGTGCGAGTTGATCGCGGTGATGGCGGCGTTGACGATCTCGAAGTGGAGATCTGGATACGCGGCGCGCAGCATCGACTCGAGCACGCGAGCGAAGGAGAAGGACGGCTCGGGGTCGCCCATGGCGGCGGAGCTGCCGAGGACGAAGATACGGTAGGTGTTGGGTGCTTTTTTCGCGGGAAGGCG
Source organism: Verrucomicrobiota bacterium (assembly GCA_023391285.1). GTDB lineage: Bacteria > Verrucomicrobiota > Verrucomicrobiia > Opitutales > Opitutaceae > Opitutus. The sequence goes on along the minus strand of JAEWBF010000017.1, from coordinate 824 downwards.
AAAGGGTTGGGGGCGGCGGACGAGTTGCGGAGAGAAGTAGGGCGCGGTGCACCAGCGGTTTTCGCGCCAGACGGCTTCGCCGGAGGGAAGCGTGGCGCGGCGGGCGAAGTGGGGCGAGTGGCCGTAGTTAATGGCGCGAAGGATCAGCTCGAGGCTGCCGGCGAAGAGAAAGAGAACGATCGCGGTGACGATCGCGGAAAAGAGGAGTTTTCGGCCGAGACTGGGTGCGGGCGCGGCCACGGTCAGAAGAGTGAATAGATGAACGGCGAAATGGCGGAAACGGAGACGAGGAGCAGCGCGACGAGCAGAAGGACGAGGACGACGGGGATCATCCACCAGGCTTTGTTTTCGCGCGCGAACGTGAGGAGCTCGCGCAGGAATCGGGAGAGGCTGCGAAGGGCGCGCATGAGGTCAGTCGACGGCGAAGGCGCGAGAGGAGGAGGGGGCTTGGAGAAGGTTGCGGGAGAGGAAGCGTTTCTCGATCAGGTAGGGGCCGAGAGCGAGGACATCCATGTCGGTCGCGAGAAAGCCGGCGATGGCGTCGCGCGGATGGCAGACGGGCGGTTCGCCGCGGACGTTGAAGGACGTGTTGACGAGGACGGGGCAGCCGGTGCGGGCGTGGAAAGCGGAGAGCACGGCGTGGAGGGCGGGGTTGGTGTCGCGGTCGACGGTTTGCACGCGAGCGGAAAAGTCGACGTGCGTGACGGCGGGAATCGACGAGCGAGCTTCGCGGAGGCGATCGGACCAGGAAACGGAAGTGTCATACATAATATGACACTTTCCGGAACGGTGGGTGGGGAGGACGGGGGCGGTGAGGAGCATGT
>JAEWBF010000094.1 GCA_023391285.1 Verrucomicrobiota bacterium | reverse complement strand
GAGGTGAAGCGATCCGTGTCGGGGAGGTTGACGGTGGGCGGGAGGGGGCGGCAGGCTCGGTCGGATGTCGACGGGCGAAAAGCAGGGCGCGAAGAAATTGCCGGTGTTGAAGCTGGCGGTGGGGGTGGCCGTGATCGCGGTGGGAGCGATTGCGGTGTTGCGCGGCGTGGACGTGCGCGGGGCGATCGATCAGGGGCTGGAGATCATTCGTGGAGCGGGGGCGGCGGTGTTTTTTGCGGCGATGGCTTTGCTGCCTGCGGTGGGCGTGCCGGCGTCGGTGTTTACGTTGACGGCGGGGCCGGTGTTTGGGCCGAAGCTGGGGATGCCGCTGGTGGTGGCGTTGAGCGTGGCGGCGATGATGTTCAACATCGTGTTCACGTATTTCCTCGCGCGGCGGGCGATGCGGCCGGTGTTGGAGAAGTTGATACAGCGGCTGGGCTACAAGCTGCCGGATGTGCCGAAGGAGGACATGCTGGATCTGACGATCATCGTGCGCGTGACGCCGGGGTCGCCCTTTCCGGTGCAGAACTACTTGCTGGGGTTGGCGCGAGTGCCGTTTGGGATGTATGTGGCGGTGGCGTTTGTGGTGCAGGCGATCTATACGCCCGCGTTTGTGTTGTTCGGCGACGCGCTGCTGCAGGGAAAAGGAAAGATGGTGATGATTGCGGGGAGTTTGTTGGTGGTGGCGGTGGTGGGGACGCACTGGGTGCGGAAGCGGATGACAAAGAAGAAGCGTGAAAGTGGAGCGCAGGGGAACACGGCATGAGTGCGCGGGAGCAGGCGTTGTTGGGGGAGGCGGACGATCGCGTGGAGTCGGTGAGCGAATTCACGCGGCGCGTGAAGACGTTGCTGGAGCGCGGGCTGAGGCCGGGCTGGGTGCGCGGGGAAGTATCCAATTTACGAGCACAGGCGAGCGGGCACTACTATTTTTGCCTGAAGGATGCGGGGGCGACGTTGAATGCGGTGCTGTTTCGCGGCGATGCGGCGCGGCAAACGGTGAAGTTGAGGGATGGCGCGCAGATCGTGGTGTTTGGGGAGGTGAGCGTGTATGAGGCGCGGGGCTCGTATCAGTTGATTGTGCGGGCGGTGATCGATGATGGAGAGGGGCGGTTGCGGAGGGAATTCGAGGCATTGAAGCAGCGGCTGGCGGAGGAGGGATTGTTTGCGAGTGAGCGGAAGCGGGTGTTGCCGGAGATGCCGGCGACGGTGGGCTTCGTGACCTCGCCGACGGGCGCGGCGGTGCAGGATTTTCTGCGGATTCTAAAGCGGCGCGGGTGGCGCGGACGGGTGGTGGTGTTGCCGGCGAAAGTTCAGGGCGCGGGCGCGGCGGAGGAGATGGTGGAGATGCTGGCGCTGGCGGAGCGGCTGGGGATTTTCGATTTGATCGTGATTGGGCGGGGGGGAGGGAGTTTGGAGGATTTGTGGGAGTTTAATCGGGAGGTGCTCGTGCGCGCGGTGGCGGGGTGTGGCGTGCCGGTGGTGTCGGCGGTGGGGCATGAGATTGATTTCACGCTGTGCGATTTTGCGGCGGACGTGCGCGCGGAGACGCCGAGTGCGGCGGCGGAGTTGATCTCGAGTCACTTCGTGGCGGCGGCGGAGCGGGCGGTGGGGGCGGGCGAGGCGATGGTGCGGGCGGGAGAGCGGGCGATCGACGAGGCGGCGGCGCGGCTGGATCATGCGCGGTCGCGGCTGCGGTTGTTGTCGCCGACGGCGCAGGTGGAGCAGGGATTTTTGCGACTGGATGATTTGGCGGGGCGGCTGGCGGCGGCACTAAAAGGGACGGTGCACGAGCGGCGGCATCGGCTGATGGAGGCGCGAAGTTTGCTGGCGCAGCGATCGCCGGAACGGCGGGTGCAGGTGGAGTCGCATCGATTGCTGGCACTGTGGAAGCGGTTGCAGGCGGCGAGTCCGAAGTCGGTGTTGAATCGGGGATTCGTGATTTTGCGCGACGAGGCGGGGCAGCCGGTGGCGAAGCGGAAGGACGTGGCGAGCGGGCAGCGGCTGAGCGCGGAGTTTGGGGATGGGACGGTGAAGGTGCGAGCGGAGTAGCGCGGAGGAATGGCCGCAAAGAGGCGCAGAAGGCGCAAAAAGGAGGAGGCCGGGGCGGCGGTGTAACCTAATAGGTTACGCTTTCCTCAGAGGTGTTGGGCGGGTGGTGTAACCTATTAGGTTACACTTTGGCTTTCGGGGTGATGAGGGAAGGTCGGGGTGGAATATTTCGAGGAGGTGGTTACGGTGGAGGGCATGAGCAAAGCGTTGTTTCTGTCGGTGGTGGGGTTTGCGGCGGGGGCGGCGGTGGGGATCGCGGGGACGGACACTATGAAATCGAAGAATGAAATGACTCCGGAAGAAGCGGCGGCGTGTGCGATCGATGGCGAGAAGTCGGCTTGCGGGCTGCCTTCGAATGTCGTGATCGACATGGCGAAAACCAAAGTGCAGCGCACGGACGCGGAGTGGAAAGCGATGCTCACGCCGGCGCAGTTCCAGGTGACGCGAAAGCAGGGGACGGAGCCGCCGTTTCGCAATGCGTTTTGGGACCATCACGAGGATGGCGTTTATTTTTCGGTGTGCAGCGAGACGCCGCTATTCGATTCGCGCGACAAGTTCGACAGCGGGACGGGCTGGCCGAGCTTCACGAAACCGATTCAGAAGGAGTTTGTCGGCGAGACGGTCGATTACAGCCACGGGATGATGCGCACGGAAGTGCACTGCAACGTGGACGGCGCGCACCTTGGGCACGTGTTCAACGACGGGCCGCGGAAGAAGGGCGGGCTGCGTTACTGCATCAATTCCGCTTCGCTGCGGTTCATGCCGCGGAAAGAGTATGAGGCTTGGGTCGCGCGGAATGGGGCGCCAAAAGGTGACGCGGTGGCGGGGAAGTGAAGGTGCTGGGAATGGGGAGGCGAAGACCCAGTGTGGGCGCACACGTGGATTCTTCGCTTCGCTCAGAATGACAGACTGGGGTGATGACGCCCGGATCTTAGTTCACAGTGGGGATGGAGACGCGGGTGCGTTCGGCTTGGACGGCGGCGAGGGCGTGGTGGCGGAGGTCGGCGGCGTTTTCGGCGGAGAGGCCGTCGGGGGCGTAGTCGGTGGGGAGGGTGTCGGCTTCGAAGAGCGTGAGATACCAGACGCAGGCGCCGAGGTAGCGGCCGGCCGTGTTGGCGTGGATGGAATCGGCGCGGAATTCGGGTTGGCCTTCTTTGTTTTTCGTCCAGCGCCAGCCGACGTTGAGGCTGCCGCGTTGATTGGGGACTTCGTTGGCGGGCGGATTGTTGAAATCGAAATTGGGGTCGGGCGTGTAGGTCCAGCGCGGGGTTTGGCGAGCGAGATTGAAGGCGTCGCCCACAGGAATGAGACGGAAGCCGGTTTCGGCGGCGAGGGCGCGATAGGTGTCGCGGATTTGTGAATACATCTTCTGCGGCGTGAAGCCGTCGGCTTTTTGGAAGAAGGCGTGGTCTTCGCGGTAGGCCCAGATCTCGTGGATTACGATTTCAGCGGTGGGCGCGTGCTGGCGGATGGCGGCGATGAGTTGATCGACGTAAGGGTGGTAGGTTTCGGGGCGGAAGCTGAGGTGGCTGACCTGTTGGATCGTGACGATGTCCCAGTCGGTAGCTTCGAGGGCTTCGAGGATCGTGACGGAGCGTTTCTCGCCGGTTTTGGGATCGATGAAGTTATTATAGGCGCGGCCTTTTTCGTCGCCGGCCTGAGCTTCGGCGAGGTGGCGGGCGTGGCGTTCGAGGGAGCAGCCGCCGATGCTGGCGCGGCCGAGCGTGAGGTCTTTGCCGGCGGCTTGGGCGATCGCAGGGAGGAAGGCGGTGGCGTCTTCGGAGAAGCTGTTGCCGATGGCGAGAAGCTTGAGGGCTTGGCGTTCGGCGGCGGAAGCGGCGAACGGGAGGAAAATGGCGACGGCGAGGAGGAGGTGCGGGGTGAGCCGGGAACGAAGAGGGGGGCGCATCATGCGAAAAGGATGAAGGAGCGGGAAGGTGGGGAAAAGAAAAAGGCCCGCCGGGTGGCGGACCTTTTTTAGTTAAGACGATGAATGGGATCTTAGGCGGTCGGGAATTTGACCCACTTGGCGCCGGCTTTGGAGCTCTTCACGACGGATTCGATGAAGGCCATGCCGGCGATGCCGTCATCGACGGTCGGGAAGTCGTATCCATTTTTTGGAGCTTTGCGGCCGGCGATGCTATCGGCGATCGCAGTGGCGGCGGCGCGGTAGACGTTGGCGAAGGCTTCGATGAAGCCCTCCGGGTGCGCGAACGGGGTGCGCGTGGCGCCCTGGGCGGCTTCGGAAAGGTAGCTGTTGCCGCGGCGGTGAACGACGGGCGGAGCGTCGGCGCGTTTGAAGACGAGTTCGTTGGGATCTTCCTGATACCACTCGAGCGAGCCCTTCGTGCCGTAGACGCGAATGTTGAGGTTGTTTTCGTCGCCGTTGGAAATCTGCGAGGCGTAGATGATGCCCTTCGCGCCGCCGGTGAAACGGACGAGGCAGTTGCCGTCGTCGTCGAGCGGGCGGCCAGGGATGAAGGTGGAGAGCTCGGCGCAGATCTCGTCGATTTCGAGACCGGTGATGTAGCGGACGAGGTTGTGCGCGTGCGTGCCGATGTCGCCCATGGCGTTGGAGACGCCGGCGACAGACGGGTCCATGCGCCAGTTGGAGATCGAGCCGTCTTTGGCGGACTCGAGCGCGGTGATGGCGTAGCCCTGCGGGTATTCGGCGACGATTTTGAGGATCTTGCCGACCTTGCCGGTGCGGACCCACTCGCGGGCTTCTTTCACCATCGGGTAGCCCGTGTAGTTATGGGTGAGGGCGAAAACCTTTCCGGTTTTGCGGACGATCTCGCGGAGCTTCAGGCCCTCCTTGCGGGTGAAGCAGAGAGGTTTGTCGCAGACGACGTGGAAGCCGGCTTCGAGGAAGGTTTTCGCGATGGCGAAGTGGGTGTTGTTGCGCGTGACGATCGAGACGAAGTCGATGCGTTGGTCGGCGGGGAGGGCGGCTTCCTTTTGGGCCATCTCCTCGTAAGTCGCGTAAACGCGCGACGGATCGAGGAAGAAGTCTTCGCCGGAGAGTTTGGATTTCTTGGGGTCGGAGGAGAAGCAGCCGGCGACGAGGTCGATTTCACCATCGAGGCGGGCAGCCATGCGGTGGACGGAGCCGATGAAGGCGCCGCGGCCGCCGCCGACCATGCCCATTCTTAATTTGCGATTTAGCTTCATGAAGGAGGGGAAGGGGGAGGAGGTTGCCCGCTAAACACGCTAAAGGACGCGAAAAGGTGAAGGTGGTTCGCGAACTTTCGCGTGTTTCGCGGGAGGTGTTTTTTTAGAGGGCGACGGGTTTGCCGGTCGCGGCGGATTTGTAGGCGCCGTCGATGATCTTCATGAGGGAGAGAGCCTGGTCGGGGGTGTTGAGCGGTTTTTCTTTTCCCTCGAGGGCGAGGATGAAGTTCATCGCGGAGCGGACGCGGCCCATGGGTTGGTCGGGTGGGACGGTGATGCTGCGGTTCACGGGGCGGCCGTGTTCGTGCGTGTAGAGTTCGCAGGCGTCGATCGCAGTGCCGTCGAGACCGTCGATGCCGAAGAGGCGTTGGACGAGGCCGCCAGCCTTGGTGCCTTGAAACGTGACGGAGACTTCTTCGCGCTTGTTCATCTCGGCCCACGAGACCTGGAAGGACATCGACTGGCCGGTCTTGAAGGAGATGAAACCGTGCGCGGCGGCTTCGACGTCGGTCGCGCCCTTGGCGACGTCGGGAATGCCCCAGGGACCTTTGAAGGTTTTGTCGGTGATGTGGTCGTGGTAGGTCTGTGCTAGGATGTGTCCAGGTTCTGGATACCCCATGAAGTGGAGGCCGAGATCGATCATGTGGACGAGGTCGATGAGCGGGCCGCCGCCGGAGAGAGCCTTGGTGGTGAACCAGCCGCCGAAACCGGGGATGCCGCAGCGGCGAATCCATTTGGTCTGGCAGGAATTGATGCGACCGATGGTGCCGTCCTTGATGTAGTCCATCATCGCGTAGGACTCGGGGCGGGCGCGGTTGTTGAAGTTGAACATCAACGTGCGCTTCGACTTTTCGGCGAGGGCTTTCATCTGCGTCATTTCGCGCGCGTTGAGCGCGGGCGGTTTTTCGCAGAAGACGTGTTTGCCGGCCTTGAGCGCCTGCATGGCGAGCGGCGCGTGGAATTTGTTGGGGACGATGATGGAGACGGCGTCGAGATCGGGGAGCTCGCGGAGCATTTGGGCGACGTCGGTGAACGTGCGCTCGATGTTGTGCTTGGCGGCGGCGTTTTTGGCGGCGGCTTCGTTGACGTCGCAGAGCGCGACGATGTCGGCGCCGGCGTTGCGAAATCCGGTGGCGTGATAGGCGGCCATGCCGCCGGCACCGATGATGGCGATTTTGATGGGCATCGAGAGAGGGATGAGTTGCCCGCTAAACACGCGAAAAGACGCGAAAACGTTTTGGGGTTTCGCGTGGTTTGGCGTGTTTCGCGGGAAGAGTTCTTACTGGTTCTTTTTGTCGAAGGCGGCGTCGAAGGCGACGGCGCTGCGGGCGAAGTCGAGCTTGCGGAGGAAGGCGGCGGACTCGGTGGCGCCGTGGACGCGGTCCATGCGGATGTCCTCCCACTCGACGGAGAGCGGGCCGCGGTAGTTGATGTCGTTCAGGGCAACGATGATCTCCTCGAAGTTGATGTCGCCGCGACCGACGGAGCGGAAGTCCCACTGACGGCGGGCGTCGCCGAACGTGGTGTGTCCGCCGAAGACGCCGACGTCGCCGTTTCCGTGGCCCCACCAGACGTCCTTCATATGGGCGTGGTAGATGCGGTCGGAGAAGGTGCGGAGGAATTTCACGTAGTCGACCCCCTGATACCCGAGGTGCGAAGGGTCGTAGTTGAAGCCGAAACGCTTGTGGTGTTTCACGGCTTCGAGGGCGCGCTGGGCGCTGGCGATGTCGAAGGCGATTTCGGTCGGGTGAACCTCGAGGGCGAAGTTGACGTTTTGTTTGTCGAAAGCCTCGAGGATCGGGCCGAAGCGCTTGGCGAAGTCGGCGTAACCAGCGTCCCAATACGCTTGGGATGTCGGTGGGAAGGCGTAGATCGAGTGCCAGATGGAGGAACCGGTGAAGCCGTTGACGACGGCGGGGAAGTCATCGGAGTCCTTGCGGCCGGGCTTGGCGTTGAAGAAAGCGCGGGCGGCCTTGGCGGTGAGGGCGAGTTGTTTGGCGGCGCGTTTGCGAACGCCCTCGGGATTGCCGTCACCCCAAACGTTGGGGGCGAGGATGGCCTTGTGGCGCTCGTCGATGTTGTCGCAGACGGCCTGGCCGACGAGGTGGTTGGAAACGGCGAAGCAGGTCAGGCCGTGGTCGGCGAGGAGCTGCCATTTTTCAGCGATGTATTTTTTCGAAGAGGCGGCTTGATCGACGTCGAAGTGGTCGCCCCAGCAGGCGAGCTCGAGGCCGTCGTAGCCCATTTTTTTGGCGAGCGGCGCGAGCTCGGTGAGGGGAAGATCGGCCCATTGGCCGGTGAAGAGCGTGACGGATCTCGGCATATATCGAAGGGGTTGAGGTGCGCAGCAGGACGCCGCGGTGGGTGTTTGGTTTCGCGCCACGGGCGGGCGGCGGCAAGGGTGAAGTTGGGTGGGGCGAAAGACGGAGGCGTCGGGATGGCAAAGGGCTTGCTGGGGTGGAGGGCGCGCAGCAGTGTCGCGCGCTCCAGCCACACATGAAGTTCCCCGGGATTCAGCGTATTGCTCGCGGCGTCGCGATCGCGTTGTCGGTGTCATTTACCGCCGCTGGATCATTCGCGGTTTTGCTCGACAATGGATTCAAGCAGACGGGTCCGGGAGATTTCGATTTCGAGAATCCGGCCAACTGGCATGCGGGGGTGGTGGATGGCGTTTTCGCGCATATTCCGAGCGGCGTGCAGAGCATCGTGTTCAACGCGGCGTCGCCGAATCCGGCGAATGGGTTGACGTTTAGTTTGGGTGGGGTGTCGCCGACGTTGACATTGCGAGGCGCGGGCGCGGGTGGGCAGACGCTGACGCTGTTGGGCGACGTGCGGGTGCTCGGGAGCAATGGGGCGGCGATCACGATCGGCGCGATGGAGACGAACAAGACCCTGAATTTAGAGTTGGCGGATGATCGGACGTTTCAGGTGGAGGCGACGAACACGCTGACGATCGTGAATTCGATCATCGATAACGAGGATGGTTACGGGATCACGAAAACGGGAGGAGGCCGGCTGGTGTTGGTGGGCGCGGCGGATTTTCGGGGAGGCACGCAGATCGTGGAAGGCACGCTGGAGGTGGCGGGCGAGAATGCGTTGTGGGTTGGTGGCGAGGTGTCGGTGGGCGGAGGTGCGACGTTCGCGGTCGCGGCGAATCAGACGTTGGCGCGAATCGATGGGCGGGGAGCGGTGGAGATTGGGAGCGGGGTGGAACTGAAATTGTTTACGGGGCAGGATCTGATTTTCGACGGGACGATCTCGGGATTGGGATCGCTGCGATTTCACGGCGACGATGGCGGCACGCTGACGTTGAAAGGAGCGAACACCTATGAAGGTGGAACGTGGATCGAGGCGGGCGCGGTGTATCTCGATTCGCAGTTTGCGCTGGGGACGGCGGCGGATGTTTCGATCGGAGGAGAGGCGACGGTTTTGCTGCGGGCGGATCAGACGTTCGCGACGTTGTCGGGCGGACCGGGAGCGGGCGTGGTTTTTGCGGAGGATGAAATGCCGGCGTTTGTGCCGACGATGCGGGTGCTGACGATTGCGGGGAACGAGGACTCGAATTTCGGCGGATCGATTTCGGGATATGGGAAGTTGGTGAAGTTGGGGGCAGGGACCCTGACGTTGACGGATGAGAGCGATTATTCGGGAGGGACGTGGGTGAGCGGAGGTAAGCTGGTGGTGACGAATTTCAGCGGATCGGCGACGGGCGCGGGCGCGGTTACGGTCGACGCCGGCGCGGAGCTGCAGATTGGAAACGGCAGTTCGGGGATGGGCGGGGTGGATGGGACGATCGCGAACCACGGTGTGGTAACCTTCAATCAACTGCTCGGCACGTATGCGGGTGGGATTGCAGGGACGGGGCAGGTGCGGATCGCGCCCTGGAGTTCGGTGACCTTCGATGGGGCGCACGGGTTTGTCGGCGGGACGACCGTGGAAGAACACGCGCGCCTCGTGTTGAATCACGCGGGGGGAAACACGCTGGCGACGAGCGGCGATGTGACGTTGCGCGATGGGAGTGTGTTGGAGGTGAACTTCGATCAGACCGTGCGGGGAGTGATCAGCGCGTCGACGACAAGTGGGATCGAGATCGCCGGAGGAAAAACGCTGACGGTGAACTTGCCGACGGGGGCGTCGGAGTTGTTTGCCGGGACGATCTTGGGGGCGGGCGGGTTGCAGAAGAACGGGCCGGGGACGTTGGTGTTGTCGGGTGCGAGCACGTATGAAGGCGGCACGCGGATCCGTGGCGGGGTTTTGTTTGCGAACAATGAGAGTGGGTCGGCGACGGGCGCGGGGCTTGTGGAGGTGCTCAATGGAGGAATCTTGGCGGGGACGGGGACGATTTTGGGGGCGGTGGAGGTGGATTTCGGAGGCGCGATTGCGCCGGCGGCGGGATTGGGGACGCCGGGGAAGATGACGGTGGGATCCACGACGTTGGGTGGCGGAGGCGAGTTCGCGTTTCAGATCGCCGACGCGGATGGAGACGCGGGCACGGACTACAGTTTGCTCGCGATCAGCGGGCAGCTGGCGATTGCGTCGACCGCGATGGAGCGATTTGCGATTCAGATGTATTCAGTGGGGTTGGACGGCGCGGTGGCGAATTTCGATCCGGCGCAGGCTTACAGCTGGATGTTCGTGACGACGACGGGCGGGATCGCGGGGTTCGATCCGGCGAAGTTCGAGTTCAATTTGGAGGAGTTTTCCGTGACGCTGGCGGGCTCGTTCAGCGTGAGCCAGTGGGGGGACAATTTGCTGATCAACTATTCGCCGGCGGCGATTCCGGAGCCATCGACGTGGATGTTGTTGGGCGGCGGGTTGGCGGTGGTGATGGTGATGTTGAAGAGGAAGCGGAAGGGGAGATGACGTCGCGAGCGGCGGGGGCGGGAGACCCCGCCCTACAAGGTCGGCGATGAAGGGGAGTGGCTTGCGGTGGTGTTATGCGGGGCAACTCTTTCATAACATGGATGCACGATTTTTAGGTGTGATGCTGGCCGCGGTGGGCTGCGTGAGTGCGGCGGCGGCGGTGAATGAAGCTTATCGGCCGATGCGGGTGATTCAGACGGATGCGGTCGTCTATCCGCGCCGCGTGCTGGATTTGGGTATCCATCAAGGTTACGCCCAAGTGACGGTGCAGGTGGATGAAAAGGGGAGTCTCACCGATCATCTGGTCATCGGCTACACGCATGAAGCGTTTGCGGAAGCGGCCGTATCGGCGTTGAAGCGGTGGAGGTTCGAACCGGCTTGGCTCGATGGACAGCCGCATGGCGCGACGTCCGATTTGACGTTCAATTTCGAGAGCCAGGGTTTGGTCGTCGTGGATTTGTCGGTGACGCGCTACGTGGAGATTCGCGACTATCAGCTGCGGCCGAGTCACTACTCCTATGGCGTGAAGCGGTTGAGTGAGTTGGATCGGATTCCGACGCCGACGAAGGTGGTGAGGCCGGTGTATCCGGTGGAGCCTTCGCAGGCGCCGCGCGCGGCGACGGTCATGGTGACGTTCTACATCGACGAGAAAGGGCGAGTGCGTTTGCCGGCAGTGAGCCGCGAGGCGTCGGCGAACGATGGGATTTTCGCGAGTGCAGCGATGGAGGCGGTGTCGCAGTGGGAGTTTGAGCCGCCGATGTCGGGAGGCGTGCCGGTGTTGGTGCTGGCGAGGCAGGAGTTCAGGTTCACGCCGGATCGGGAGGTGGCGGGGGGCGGAGCGATGGCGGAGCCGCCGGTGGGGGAGGCGGGGGCGGAGAAGTAGGAAGGGAGCTTCTCCGTAGATTCGAAAACCTGGTGCGTGGGGTGCCGGGTTTTCTGTTTTTGGGAAAGAAGAAGCACGGTCAGGTTGACCGTGCTACGGGGGGAGGGGCGGGGGGGGGGGGGGACCCCCCGCCCTACAGCTGGGGAGGTGTGACGCGGAAAGTCGGAG
>JAEWBF010000081.1 GCA_023391285.1 Verrucomicrobiota bacterium | reverse complement strand
TTGCCACCCCCCTGACCCCACCTAGCGTCGCCCGTTTCTCCCCTCATGATCTCCTGGATTCAGCGCTACTTTCAGACCCATTTTAAGGTCATCTTCTCCGTTCTTCTCGCCGTCATCATCGTCGCTTTCGTCTTCACGATCGGCGCTGCTCCCGGCATCGGTCATGCCGAACGCGAAGCGATGAACCGCTACGTCTTCGGCTACAACCTCAGCTCCCAGGAAGACAGCGAACGCCTCTTTGGCGACGCCGGTCTGAGTGCTCAGCTCCAATTCGGCTACTTCGGCGACTCCGCCCAAATCCAGGAATACGCCTTCCAACGCGCCGCCTTCCTCCAACTCGCCGATCAACTCCACATCCCGTCCGCCACCCAAGCGGAGATCGCCGACCACGTCAAAACCCTTGGCGCCTTCACCGGCCCCGAAGGCGCGTTCGACGCCCAGCGCTACGCCTCTTTCCGCGAGTCCCTCAAGGGCAACAGCCGCTTCCGCGAAAGCGACGTCAGCCGCGTCATCGGCGCCGATGTTCGCATCCAAAAAGTCCAACAACTCCTCTCCGGCCCCGGCTACACCCTTCCGTCCGACGTAAAGACTCAGCTGCAACAGGCCGAAACCCGCTGGACCCTCGGCGTCGCCAGCGTCGACTACACCAGCTATCAGCCCGACATCCCCGTCAACGACGCCGCGATCACGAAGTTTTTCGAGGAAAACTCGTTCCGCTACGAGATCCCCCCGCGCATCGTCGTCAACTACGTCGATTTCCCCGCCACCGCGTTCCTCCCTTCCATCACCGTTTCCGAAGACGACGTTCGCGCGTTCTACGATTCCAATCCCGCCCGCTTCCCGAAACCGAACGCCAACGCCGACGCCGCCGCGAAATCGGATCCCGCCGCTGATTTCGCCGCCGTTCGCCCGCAGGTCGAGACAACGCTCAAACTCGAACGCGCGCGCCGCCAGGCCACCAAAGCCGCGTCCGACTTCGCCTACGAACTCTTCGAACGCAAAATCAACCGCGGCACCCCCGCCTTCGAAACATTCCTCGCCGAACACAAGGTCTCGCTCAAAACACTCGCACCGTTCACCCGCGAAAACGGCCCCGCCGAGTTCCAAGGCTCCCGCGAAATCGCCACCGAAGCGTTCAAGCTCAACAAGGATCACCCCTACTCCGACGCGGTCAGCACGCCCGCCGGAGCCGCAGTTCTTTTCTTCGACGATCTCGAACCCGCCCGCCAGCCGATGCTCACCGAGGTCCGCGAAAGGGTCGTCGCCGACTACCGCGAAAACGAAAAACGTAAACGCTTCGTCGAACTCGGCCGCACCTTGCGCAGCGGAATCGAATCCCGCCTGAAAAACGGCGAATCGTTCGAACAAGCCGCCAACGCGGTCGCCTCCGCCAACTCCGTCAAGGTGGACGTGAAGACGCCCGCCGCGTTCACTCTTCGCCAGCCGCCGCAGGATCTCGACTACTCCGTTTACGGCGTGCTCGAGCGCCTCGAAAAGGGCCGCGTCTCCGACATGGTCATCGCTCGCGACAACGGACTCATCGTCCATGCCATCGACAAGAGCGCTCCCGCCGTCGACGAATCGTCCCCGGAATTCACCGCCGCCCGCGAGCAAATCGCCGCCGGCAGCGCCCGGCTCGCTATGAGTTCTTACGTTCGCGACCTGGTCGAAGCGGAACTCGCGAAATCGGATCCCGCGGCCCTCGCTCAATAAATCAGCCGCATCCCCTGCGCCAACTTTCGGCGGGCCGTCACCGGCCCGCCTTTTTCATCTCCCGCGGCGGCGAACGCCAGCGAGCGCCCCACCACTCATCTCCCCATCGAACCGTTCACCCCAAATCCCCTCGAACCCCACGGCACGTTTGTCCACCGTGTCGATCGTTCATCTGCAGCAGAACACCCGAAACTTTCCGTCCCTGCCTCCGTCTCCAACGCGATGACACCCGGCTTCTTCGCTCTTCCACTCCGGTCCATTCTCTCCGCTATCTCGCAGTAACTTTTCGACACGCCCCGTGTTCTTCTTCCCAATCCTCGGACCGATTTTCTCCATGTTCCGTTCTTCCGCTCGCGCTCTCTGCGTCTTCCTCAGCTGCACCGCCCTCGCGCTCGCTCAAACCCCGGCCACGCCCCCCGCCACCCCGCCGCCACTCCAAGCGCCCACCCTCACACTCGAGGAATGCATCGCCCGCGCGCTCGAGAAAAATTTCGACCTGCAGATCAACGCCTTTGACACCACGATCGCCCGCGAAGCTCTCGAGGTCGCCGAAGCCGATTTCGAACCCGTCTTCAACGCCTCCGTCCAGCGTTTCTCCGCCAAGAATCACCCGCTCGCCGGCGGCGCCCGCACCGATGTCACCGACGCTCGCATCGGAGTTTCGCAATTCATCTCCACCGGCGCGCTCGTCAGCCTGAGCGCCAGCGTCGATCGCGACGCTTCCACCAACCGCACCGCCTTCGCGTTCAACCCCGTCTACAACAGCGACGTCGCCCTCACCGTCACCCAACCCCTCCTCCGCGGCGCCGGCTTCGGCGTCAACCGCGCCAACATCGAGCGCAACCGCCTCGGCGTCGAAATCGCCCGCCTGAATTTCCGCAGCAGCGTTCTCCAGGTCATCCGCGACACCGAAGCCGCTTACTTTAATCTGGTCTTCGCCCGCGAGAACCTCGCCGTCCAGCGCCACAGCCTCGGCCTCGCCCAACGCCTCTACGAAGAAAACAACACCCGCCGCCTCACCGGCGTCGCCACCGATCTCGACGTCCTCACCGCGGAGGTCGGAATCGAAACCGCGCGCAATGGCGTCCTCATCGCCGAACAAGGCGTTCGCAATCGCGAGGACGAGCTCCTCGCCCTCATCGGCCAATTCGAGTTCGACACCGACCTCGGCACCGTCGGTCTAACCGCGTTCGACCAACCGTCGCCTTCCTTCGATCTTTCCTACAAGCTCGCCCGCGAAAACCAGCCCGACTACCTCGCCACACTCGAGTCCATCAAACAGCTCCAACTCGACGTCACCACGGCCAAGAACGCCGCGCTCCCTTCGCTCGATGTCGGCGGCAGCGTCGGTCTCGACGGCATCGATCGCAACTACACCCGTGCCGTCGGCAACATCGGCAACACCGATGCCCGCAGCTGGCAGCTCGACGTCACCTTGTCCGTTCCGTGGGGCCTCCACGCCGATCGCGCCCGCCACCGCGCCGCGCTCGCCAGCCTCCGCCGCCAGGAATCGCGTCTCCGCGCCATCGAACAGGATCTCCTCGTTCAAGTCCGTTCCGCCGTTCGCGCCGTCGAAACCAATCGCGAAAGCGTCGCCATCAACGCCAAAGCCACCGAACTCGCCACCCGCCAATACGAGCTCGAACTCGCCCGCTTCAAAGCCGGTCTCTCCACCAGCCGTCAGGTCCTGCAGATCCAGGACGATCTGGAGACCACCCGCGTCAACGAACTCCTCGCTCGCGTGAACTTGCGCATCGCCATCGCCAACCTCCACCAGCTCGAAGCCAGCTCCCTCCAACGCTTCAACATCACGCTCGCCGAATAGGCCGCGCGCCAACAACCATGGAGGCGCGGTGCCCTCACCGCGCTTTTCCCCTCGCCGAGGACACCCGTCCTCGGCCTTTTCGTTTTCCAACATCTGCCCGCCCTTCCCCCCACTCCTCTTCCTTTCATCCTCGTCACTCCGCGTTTCTTCCCCACAACGTTCGCCCACGTCGTATGTCCACCGCCTTGGCCGTTCGAGTCGTTCTCTGGGTCTGGCTCGCAGCCGCGATCTACGTGGGCTACGCCCGGCTCCTCGTTCCTCTTCCTCCTCTCGCCATCCCGGCCATCGTGATCAGCCTCACGATCGTCCTCGTCCTCGCCTACCGCCGCATTTCTCCCCTGCGCGCGTGGATCGATTCCCTCGATCTCCGCACCATCGTTCTGCTCCACGTCATCCGTTTCGTCGGGATCTACTTCCTCATCCTCGGCCGGGACGGCGTGCTTCCCGCCCGCATCGCCTGGCCCGCCGGCGTGGGTGACATCGCCGTCGCCACGCTTGCGCTGGTCGTCGTCCTGTATCCGTTTTCTGAATCCGCCCGCCGGCGCGCGATCTACTACTGGAACATCTTCGGTCTCGTCGATATTCTGCTCGTCATCTCCTCCGGTGCTCGCACCGCCTTCGCGGGCTCGCGCGAGCTCGCCGCCTTCTCCGAGCTGCCCCTCAGCTTGCTTCCCACCTTTCTCGTTCCGCTGATCGTCGCCTCCCACCTCGTCCTCTTTCACCGTCTCGGCAACGACTCGCGCTAAAACGCGGTCCCCCCTCGATGCCCCCGTCGCGCCACTCGTTTCTGGCTGGTCGCTCCGCGCACGCTCGCGCTGGTTTCACGATGCTCGAACTCTCGGTCGTCGTCGCCATCATCAGCGTGGTCCTCGCCTTCGCCGTTCCTCTTGCTCGGAAACTTCTCCTGGAAGCCCGCGTCGCCGCCGTTGCAAACGATCTCCGCGTCTTCACCGCCGCGTTTCAAACCTACGCCCAGGAACGCGGCGACTGGCCCGCCGGCGATGGCACGCCCGGCGTCGTTCCCCCCGCGATGAGCGGCTACCTGAACGATACCGCTTGGTCTAAGCCGACGCCTCTCGGCGGCCGCTACACGTGGGATCCCCACAGCCGCCACCAAGGCAGCCGCCACCGCGCCGTCATCCTGCTCGCCTCCATTCCCGAGAGCGCCGTCACCAGCGATCGGCACCAGCTCCTCGCCCTCGACGCAGCACTCGACGACGGCAACTTTACCACCGGCCAGCTCCAACTCGGCTACCGCAACCAGCCCATCTTCATCCTCGAACACTAGCCGCCTCGTCGGAGCCTGCTTGCAGGCGATCTCGCCATGTTCGCCGTCACCACCGTCAATCTCACGCCCGACTTGCGCACCGCTCAGCCGGACCTCGGCGCGTGCGACTTCGGCCAGGTCGACGATGGCCAGCTCCTCGTCCTCCTCGAGCGCTTCCGCGAAATCGACGCCGTCCAAAATCACGACGCCGATCCCCACGTCATCGTCGGCGGCCCCGCCGGAAAATTCATCATCCGCACCAGCAATCGCAGGCTCTTCCTCTACTCCGCCCACGACACGTCGCAGCCCGCCATCGAACTCGACGCCTCCGCCATCGCCGCCGTCGCCAAATCACCTCGAGTGCCGCCTGCCGCCGCAGCGTCGTCCTCCGAAACTCTCCCTCCGCGCCGTCGCCACGCTCGCAACGGCGCCGCTCTCGCCATCCTCGCCGCCGGCCTCCTCCTCAACGGCTACACCGTCTACGCTTTTTTCTACATCGACGACATCAACCGTCCGCCTCCCGTCCAGCTCCTCACCAACACCTCGGAGATCGCAGCGCACCGCCAAGCCCTCGCCAGCCGCTACGCCACCGGCCGCATCGAAGGCGATCGCATCATCGAAATCGACGCCAGCGGAGCCGTCCACTTTCTACGCGTCACCGCCACCGGCGAACAGCTTGAAGCCACCGACTCCTTCCGCATCGGACGTCTGGATACAAAGCTCTGTCTCGTCACCACCGGCCACGGCGTCATCGAGCTCCAGAACATCGATACGCTCATCTACTACCGCGACACCTATCGCCGCCGCTAGGTTAGTGTCCCACAGATAACTCATAAACCAATCTGTCGCCCCTCCTTCCAACTCAGCGCCCGCCGCCCGTTTTCCCGCTCCGCTCCTCGCCCGGCGAAACCCCGAACTGCGCCCGGAAAACCCGGTTGAACTGCGACAGCGACTGAAATCCGCACGCAAACGCGATCTCGATCACCGATCTATCCGTCTCCTTTAACAAACCCCGCGCCCGCTCCGCCCGAAACCGCGCCACGTATTCCACCAGCCGCAAGCCCGTCGCGCGGTGAAAGGTGCGGCTCAAATGCCCTTCGCTCACCCCCAGCCGTCGAGCCAGATCCGGCATCACCATCGGATGCATGAACTCGGCGTGCACGATCCGGCAGGCGCCTTCCACCAGCGGCGGCATCTTCGCGTCCGGCACCATCGCGCGCTCCGTGAATCGTGCCGTTAGATTTTCCGCCGCCATCTCGAGCAGCTTCACCAGCGCCTCCTGTCTCTCCGCCGGCACCACCGGCGTGCGCGCCTGAAGTTCAACCAGCTCCGCTTCGTCGATCTCCACCCCCGCCCGATTCAACAAATGCCGCGCCCGGTTCGCGTGAATCTTCTCCACCGGCGCCGGCAAATACCCACCCGTCACCAGATAGCCGAACGTCTGCCCCGCCGCGCGCATCGGCACCGCCGACTCCACCGCGCCGGATTCGCACACGTGCGTCGCCGCCCGTTGATTGGCCGCTTCGAGCAAACCTTGGCGAAACTTCTGACACATGCGTCGGCCCGACTCGTCTCGCATCATCCGCGCACACAAGGGCGAACATTCCCGCAGACCTTCGCACGCGCCGTTCCCAAACGCGCACACGAACTCCACCGGCACTCCCGTCGCCTGCCGAAAATTTTTGAGGAACGCATGCAGGTGAGGGTTCTCGCGAATGCGTTCTCCCAGGGCTTGTCGGATAATGCGCGGCATATTTCGACATCAGAATACGCGCGTCGCGCTTACCGTGCTGCGCGCCCCTTGTCCGGTCACGCGCATCCGTTGTGATCAGAAAACGCGTATCGTTGCACAGAAACCGCGGAGCCGTTGGCCGCCCGTCCTGCTAAGCTCTCATCGGAACCAACCTTCCTCCCTCATGACGACCGCCACCGCCACCAACCGCGCCGAAGTCACACCGCTGCCTTTCGCGCTCCCGCCCGAGGCTGAACGCATCCTCGCCAACTGCCCCGAATTCATCGTGGCGCACACGGTCGACGAGCTCGTCGAGCTTTCCATCCGCGATTCCATTCACGGCTGGCACGAGGTTTCCTACGACGTCCCCGGACGCGGTCGCGTTCGCGAAGCGCGCGTCTGCCGCGTGCGCAACGGCATCGCCGCCAACTACCACGATCCCTACATGCGCCGCCGCGACCCGGATTGCATGGTCATCGGCGACACGCGCCCCACCGACAAACCCACGTATCGCGAACGCTTCGGTTCCGACTTCGCCGGCTTGCGCGAAGAAACCTTCGCCTGGCTCGAAACGCAGCCGCTCGCCGTCTTCCCCTTCATCGCCGGTATGCCCGGCAAGGGCATGCACGCCGTCGTCATCGCGCCGAGCAACGCCGGGTTCTTCGCCTTCGGCCTCGCGCTGCTGCAGGGCATTCTCGCACCCCACGAAGTCCCCGCCGACTTCTCTCCGCGGGCCGTCATCTACGTCGCACCGCCTTTCCGCCACACCCACTTCGACGGACGTCAGGTCGTTGTTCACAACCGGCTCGATCACCTGCACGAGCTGTTCAGCTATAATCTCTACCCCGGCCCGAGCGCCAAGAAGGGCATCTACGGCATGCTCCTCAACCTCGGCGAAGAAGAAAACTGGAACACCATCCACTGCTCCACCGTTCAGGTCGTCACGCCTTACAACAACAAGATCGTGATCTCCCACGAGGGCGCGAGCGGCGGCGGCAAGAGCGAGATGCTCGAACAGGTTCACCGCCAGGCCGACGGCTCGCTGCTTCTCGGCCGCAATGTCGTCAGCGGCGACGAACGCCTCCTCACCTTGCCGCAGGGTTGCGAGCTCCGCCCCGTCACCGACGACATGGCGCTTTGCCATCCTTCGCTCGAAAAGGGTCGCGGTAAACTGACCGTGCTCGACGCCGAAAACGCCTGGTTCGTGCGCGTCAACCACATCACCCGCTACGGCACCGATCCGCACCTCGAGCAGCTCACGATCAATCCGTCTTCTCCGCTCCTGTTCCTCAACATCGACGCCCACCCGGGCGCCACCGCGTTGATCTGGGAGCACATCGAAGATTCCCCCGGCAAACCCTGCCCCAATCCGCGCATCGTCATCCCCCGCCATCTCGTGCCCGGAATCGCGAGCGGACCGGTCGATGTCGATATCCGCAGCTTCGGCGTCCGCACGCCTCCGTGCACGCGCGAAAATCCGACCTACGGCATCATCGGCATCTTCCACGTCCTCCCGCCGGCGCTCGCCTGGCTCTGGCGTCTCGTCGCTCCGCGCGGCCACGCCAATCCCAGCATCGTCGGCACCGACGGCATGTCGTCCGAGGGCGTGGGCTCCTACTGGCCTTTCGCCACCGGTCGCCGGGTCGACCAGGCCAACATCCTGCTCAACCAGATCATCGAGCGACCAGAGGTCCGCTACGTCCTCATTCCCAATCAGAACATCGGCGCCTGGTCTGTCGGCTTCATGCCGCAGTGGATCGCCCGCGAATACCTCGCGCGCCGCGGCGGCGCCCGCTTCAACGCCGACGAGGTCAAACCTTCGCGGTCACCACTTCTCGGATACACGCCGGGCAAGATCGTCGTCGAGGGGCGCACCATCGGCTCCTGGTTCTTCGAGGTCGACCAGCAGCCCGAGGTCGGCGAAGCGGCCTACGACCGCGGCGCTGAAATCCTCACCGAGTTCTTCCAGCGGGAACTCACGCCGTTCCTCGATCCCGAGCTCCTCCCGCTCGGCCGGCGTATCATCGAAACCTGCCTCGCCGGTGGCACGCTCTCCGACTACGAGGCGCTCATCGACCACGAGACGATCGCCCGCGAAGATTAACCCACCTCCTGTAGGGCGGGGTCTCCCGACCCCGCCGTTTCCTCCTGGACCACGCGTCGCCTCAGTGCCCAAGCACGGCGACCACGACCCCCAGCACGCAAAACAAAATCCCCAGCGTTCCCGCCTCGCGCCGCTCGAAATACTTCACCTTGAACCGATCCAATCCCGCCAGCGCCAGCGAGGTCACGATCGCCATCCCCGCCAACGTCGCCACCGCCAGAATCACGCTCAACACCACGAAGCCCGTCCACCCGAACTGCACGCCCGACAAATACACCGGCAAAAACGCCTCACAGGGCGACAGCGTCAGCATCAGAAACAATCCTCCGATCGCCGCCGCATCGCCGCGCTTTTCCGACACGAGATCGCTCCCTTCCAACTCGTGCTCCCAATGACTATGCTCCGTCTCGCTGCCGCACGCCTCGCTCGCGTGATGATGCCCGCCGCGCACGGTATGGTGACACACCCCTTTCCCCCGCAACTGCCGCCAAAGGTAATAAACCCCCACCGCCACCAACGCCCCGCCCGTGATCCACGGAAAAATCTCGCCGAGTTCGTGATCGATCTGAAACCCAAACCACGCGATCGCCAATCCCAGCACACTCGTCAGCGCCACATGCCCGATCCCCGCCAGCATCGTCACGCCTAGCGTCTTCGCCCGCGACCACTGCCGCGCCCGCGCCACCAAAACAAAAGGTAACCAGTGCGTCGGCATCGCCGCATGAAAAAACGCCACGGTGAAGCCCGTGACGGCAATCGTAGTCAAAGCGGCGGAGTTCATTCGTGTAGGCGCAGTCTCGCATCAAGCCAGCCCTTCGGCCGGCCTGT
Source organism: Verrucomicrobiota bacterium (assembly GCA_023391285.1). Taxonomy (GTDB): domain Bacteria; phylum Verrucomicrobiota; class Verrucomicrobiia; order Opitutales; family Opitutaceae; genus Opitutus. The sequence goes on along the minus strand of JAEWBF010000081.1, from coordinate 15,218 downwards.
CCAACGCGAACTCTAACAAACCCGTCAACCACCCTCCTCCGCAAAGTGTCATATAATGTATGACACTTCTCCGGCCCCAAAATCATCCTCGTTCTCCTTCTCTTTCTCGTTCTCCTCTCTCTCCATTCGCATGTCGTCCTCACCCGACATTTCCGCCGTCCGCTCCTACTTCCTCGCGCTGCAGGATTCCATCTGCTCCGCCCTCGAACTCGAAGACGGCGGCTCCCGCTTCCACGAAGACACCTGGACACGCCCAGATCAATCCGGCGGCGGCCGCACCCGTATTCTCTCCGAAGGCGCAGTCTTCGAAAAAGCCGGCGTCGCCTTCTCGCACGTCCGCGGCACGCAACTCCCACCCTCCGCCACCGCCCACCGCCCCGAACTCGCCGGCCGCCCGTGGGAAGCCCTTGGCGTCTCCCTCGTCCTCCACCCACGCAATCCCTACGCCCCAACGTCCCACGCCAACGTCCGCTTCTTCCACGCCGCCGCTTCCTCAATCGAAAATCCAAAATCGAAAATCGAAACTCCGATTTGGTGGTTCGGCGGCGGCTTCGACCTCACCCCTTACTACGGTTTCGAAGACGACGCCATCCATTGGCATCGCATCGCGCGCGACGCCGTCTCTCCCTTCGGCGAAACGCTCTACCCGCGCTTCAAGAAGAACTGCGACGACTACTTTTTCCTCAAGCACCGCAACGAACCCCGCGGCATCGGCGGCCTGTTCTTCGACGATTTCAACGAACTCGGTTTCGAAAACTCTTTCGCTCTCGTCCGCGCCGTCGGCGACGCCTTCCTCCCCGCCTATCGTCCCATCGTCGCTCGCCGCAAAAACACGTCTTTCACCGACCGCGAACGCCAATTTCAACTGTATCGGCGCGGCCGCTACGTCGAATTCAACCTCGTCTGGGACCGCGGCACACTCTTCGGCCTCCAATCCGGCGGTCGCACCGAATCCATTCTCATGTCCCTCCCTCCGCTCGTCCGCTGGGACTACGACTGGCATCCCGCCCCCAACTCCCCCGAATCCCGCCTCTACGAGATCTTCCTCAAACCACGCGACTGGCTTGCGCCGTGACGCCTTCTCCTCTCCACCTCGCGCAAAACGCACAAGGCCCTTCCCCATTCGTGTGAATTCGTGTCCATTCGTGGTTCAAACATGAATAGCCGCGACCGCTTCCTCGCCGCCTGCGCCTGCCAACCGCTCGACCGCCCCCCGCTCTGGATCATGCGCCAGGCCGGCCGCTACCTCCCCGAATACCGCGCGCTCAAAGCCAAATCTTCCTTCCTCGAAATGGTGCGCACACCCGCGGTCGCCACCGAGGTCACACTCCAACCGCTGCGCCGCTTCGCGCTCGACGCCGCCATCCTGTTCTCCGACATCCTCGTCATCCCCGAAGCGCTCGGCCAAGCCTACCGTTTCCGCGACGAAGGCGGCATCGCGATGGACTTCCGCCTCGAAACCCGCGCCCAGGTCGACGCCCTCGCTTCCACCGACGCGGTCCCCGACCGTCTCCGCTACGTCGCCGACGCCCTCACCCTCCTCAAAAAAGAACTCGCCGGCCAAAAAGCCCTCCTCGGTTTCGGCGGTTCCCCGTGGACGCTCGCCACCTACATGGTGGAAGGCGGCAGCTCCGACGATTTCGAGCGTATCAAACTCCTCTTCTACACGGATCGCGCCACCTTCGACGCTCTCCTCGAAAAACTCACTGCCGCGCTCATCGCCTATTTTCAGATGCAGATTCGCGCCGGCGCCGACGCCATCCAGATCTTCGATTCCTGGGGCGGCATCATCGCCGGACAAGATTACGAGGCCGCATCCTTGAAATGGATACGCCAGATCGTCGCCGCCCTTCCGCCCAGCTTCCCCATCATCCTCTACGCCAAAGGCACCGCTCCGCACCACGCCGCGCAAGCCAGCTCCGGCATCCGCGTCCTCAGCGTCGACTGGACAACCGAACTTTCCGTCCTCCGCCGAGCCCTGCCGTCCAACGTCGCCGTGCAGGGCAACCTCGACCCCGTCCTCCTCAACACCACCCCCGACATCGTTCGCACCGCCACTACCCGTCTCCTCGGCTCCATGCGCGGCCAACCCGGACATATCTTCAATCTCGGTCACGGCATCCTGCCCACCGCCAAAATCGAGTGCGTCGAATCCCTCGTCTCCACCGTCACGTCATGGAAGTAATCTCCCTCCTTCCTTTGTCATTCTGAGCGAAGCGAAGAATCCATTTTGACGTCCGCTCCCCCTTGGCCACCGCCGCCAAAAAATCCATCGCCATCCTCGGCGCCGGCATCACCGGCCTCACCGCCGCCCATCGCCTCCACACGCTCGGCCATGGCATTCGCGTATTCGAATCCTCGGCCCGCGCCGGCGGCGTCATCCGCTCCGAACGCACCGGCGACTGGCTCGTCGAATCCGGCCCCAATTCCCTCCTCTCCGGCGAACCCGCCGTCGACCGCCTCATCCGCGAACTCGCCCTCGACTCCGCCCTCGTCACCGCCAACCCCGCAGCGAGAAAACGTTACATCGTCCGCCGTGGCCAGCCTCTTCCCATCCCGCTCTCCCCTCCTGCACTTCTCACGTCGCCCTTCCTTTCGCCTTTCGCGAAACTCGCCATCCTCCGCGAATTTCTCTTCCGGCCTCGCGTTCGCACCACCGATCTCAGCCTCTCGGATTTTATCTCCGCGCACTTCAATCGCGAAATCGTCGACTACGCGCTGAACCCCATCGTCACGGGCATTTACGCCGGCAACCCGCAAAAACTCTCCGCCCGCCACGCCTTCCCCAAACTCTGGGAAGCCGAACGTCGGCACGGCTCCCTCCTCCGCGCCCAACTCGCCGCCGGCAAATCCCGCCGCGCTCGCGGCGAATCGCTCCCGTCCATCTTCTCCTTTCGCGACGGCCTGCAAACGCTTCCCGACACGCTCGCCGCCGGACTCCCGCCCGCTTCGCTCACCTTCAACGCCCAGCTCGACGCCATCGTCCCCGGCGACAAATGGAGCGTCATTTGGCACGACACCGCCGGCACGCACACGCAATCCTTCGACGCCATCGTCGTCGCGCTGCCCGCCCCCGCGCTCGCTCAGCTTCGCATCGGCGCCCTGGGCGAACGCCCGCTCGCCGGTCTCGCCTCGATCGAACACCCGCCCCTCGCCTCCCTCTTCCTCGGCTTTCGTCGCAACCAAATCGCGCATCCGCTCGACGGCTTCGGCCTGCTCGTCCCCGCCGTCGAAAACCGCTCGATTCTCGGCGTGCTCTTTTCCTCCACGCTGTTTCCTCACCGCGCCCCCGACGATCACGTCGCCCTCACCGTCCTCGTCGGCGGCACGCGCCAGCCCGAACTCGCCGCGCTTCCTCCCGACCAACTCCTCGCCCGCATCCGTCCCGACTTGGCCGACCTGCTCGACGTCACCGGCGAACCTGTCTTTCAACACCATGCCTTCTGGCCGCGAGCGATCCCGCAATACAACCTCGGCCACGAACAACACCTCGCCGCGATCGCGAACCTCGAACGCACTCACCGCGGCCTCTTCCTCGGTGGCCAGGCGCGCGACGGCGTCTCGCTCCCCGCTTGCATCGCCGCCGGCGAATCCCTCGCCACCCGCACCTCCGCCTCCTCGTAGCGGAAAGCGTGAGCTTTTCGTCCTTCCCCCTCCCCGTAGCGGAAAGCATGAGCTTTTCGTCCGTCCGCCTCCTCGTAGCGGAAAGCGTGAGCTTTTCGCGTTCCGCCTCCGCCCCCAACCCTTGACTCGCCTCCCCCCCGGCCTACCCTCGCGCACTTTTCTCGGCATGGCCCAGGACCTGAAAAACACGCTGCAGCTTCCCAAAACCGATTTCCCGATGCGGGCCGGACTCGCGCAACGCGAACCGGGCCGCGTCGCCCATTGGGAAAAGATCGGCCTCTACGAAGCCATCCAGCGCAAAAACGCCGCCTCGCCGCACACGTTCGTCCTGCACGACGGCCCGCCGTTCACCAATGGCGATGTCCACATCGGCACCGCGCTCAATAAGACACTGAAGGACCTCATCCTTCGTTATAAGTCGATGCGCGGCTTCCGCACGCCCTACGTCCCCGGCTGGGACTGCCATGGCCTGCCCATCGAACAAAAAGTCTCCCGCGAAATCCAGGAGCAGAAACTCAACCTCACCACCGCGCAGCTCCGGGCCCGCTGCGACGCCTTCGCCGAATCCTGGATCACCAAACAAACCGCGCAGTTCAAACGCATCGGCGTCCTCGCGGATTGGAAAAACGAATACAAAACCAAGGCGCCCGCCTACGAAGCCGACATTCTCCGCACCTTCGCTGCCTTCGTCGAAAAGGGCCTCGTTTACCGCAGCAAGAAGCCCGTTTACTGGTCCATCCCGTTCGAAACCGCGCTCGCCGAAGCCGAAATCGAATACAAGGACCACGTGAGTCCGTCGATCTGGGTGAAATTCGCCGTCCCCACCGACGAAGCAAAGAAGTTCAATCTCCCTTCCGACAAACCGCTCTTCGTCGTCATCTGGACGACCACGCCGTGGACGATCCCCGCGAATCTCGCGATCGCCGTGCATCCGGAAGTCGAATACGCCGTCGCCGATCTCGGCGCCGAGCGCATCATCGTCGCGCAAGCCCTTCTTCCCCAAGTCGCCGCCGCCGCGAAAATCGATCCCGCGCCCGCCGTCGTCCAATCCGTCTCCGGCCAATCCCTCGAAAACCTCGCCCCTCGCCACCCGTTCATCGACCGCGCCTCGCCCGTCGTCCTCGCCGACTACGTCACGACCGAGAGCGGCACCGGCTGCGTCCACACCGCCCCCGGCCACGGCTCCGAGGACTATCTCACCGGCCTCAAATACAATCTCGAAATCTACTGCCCGGTTGGCGACGACGGTAAATACGTCGACGACGGCAAACTCCCCGCCGACCTCGTCGGTCTCACCACACTCGAATCCGTCGAAGACCTCGCCGCCAAACGCACGTCGCCGGCCAACATCGCCGTCCTGAAGAAACTCGACGCCGCCAGCGCGCTCCTCGCGAAACAGCGCTACACCCACAGCTACCCGCACTGCTGGCGCTCGAAAACCCCCATCATCTTCCGCGCCGTCGACCAATGGTTCGTCGGCCTCGACCGGACTTCTTCCCTCTCAACTCTCAACTCTCAACCCTCAACTCCGAGAGCGTCAGCGCTCGGCAGCCTCCCCTCCATCTCCTTCATCCCCGCTTGGGGCGAAGCCCGCATCCGCGGCGCGCTCGAATCGCGCCCCGATTGGTGCATCAGCCGCCAGCGCTCTTGGGGCGTCCCGATCCCCGCGTTCTACGACGCGAAGAAAAACGCTTATCTCGACGCCCACGTCGCCCGCGCCGTCGCCGACAAGATCGCCACCCGCGGCACCAACTTCTGGTATGACGCCGCTCCCGCCGAAATCCTCGACGGCGTCACTCTTCCCGCCGGCTGGCCCGCGCCCGCCGAACTCACCTGCGGCCGCGACACCCTCGATGTCTGGATCGACTCCGGCTCGTCGCACGCCGCCGTCCTGAAAAACGAACAAGGCTCCACCCGCTGGCCCGCCGACCTCTACCTCGAGGGCAGCGACCAACACCGCGGCTGGTTTCAATCCTCGCTCTGGACCAGCATCATCGCCTTCGACGCCGCTCCCTACAAATCCGTCCTCACGCACGGCTTCATCGTCGACCAAGAGCGCAACAAGATCTCCAAGAGCTCCACCTACGAAAAACCGCAAACCAGCGACGCCTACGTCGCCGACTACGGCGCCGACGTCATCCGCCTCTGGATCGCCTCGCAAGATTTCCGCAACGATATCCCGATCTCCAAGGAAATCCTCTCGCACATCGGCGAAACCTACCGGCTGATCCGAAACACGTTCCGCTATCAGCTCTCCAACCTGTTCGATTTCGACGCGTCCCGCGACGCCGTTGCGATCGAAAAAATGGATACGCTCGACCGCTGGGCGCTGCACCAAACCGCTGCGCTCATCGAGCAGTGCACCGCCGCCTACGAGAACTACGAGTTCCACCGCGTTTACCAGCTCTGCAATCAGTTCTGCTCCGTCACGCTTTCCGCGACGTATCACGACATCCTCAAGGACCGGCTCTACACGCTCGGCACCCACTCGCCGCTTCGTCGCTCCTCGCAGACCGCCATCCATCACATCTTCCGCACCCTCGTCCGTCTCCTCGCGCCCATCCTCACCTTCACCAGCGACGAAGCGTGGTCTTACGCCACCGCGAACAAGGAATACTCCGACGACTCCATCCATCTCCAGGACTGGCCCGTCGCGCCCGCCGAGTGGACGAATCCCCAACTCGAAGCCGACTTCGCCGTGCTCCTGAAAACCCGCACGCTCGTCAACGAAGCCATCGAGCCCCAGCGCGCGGCCGGCAAACTCGGCAAATCGCTCGACGCCGCCGTCACGCTCACCGCCGCGCCCGACGACCCCACGTTTGGCCCACTGGAAAAGCATCGGGATTTTCTGCCCGAACTCTTCATCGTTTCCCATGTCACTCTCGCGCCTGTCATGGGAGTCCCGCTCGACGCGAGCATTCGTCCTTGCAGCGAGCTCGGTCACGAACGCTGCCCACGCTGCTGGCGGTGGGTTCCGGTGCTCGAACCGAATCCGCTCGGAAACATCTGCCCGCGTTGCGCCGAAGCCTTGAAGTCCTAAGCTTTCAATCCCCCCAAAACTCCCCATGGCCAAGCAGCACAAAAAACCAGCCAAGCCTCACCGTGTCGCAAAAAAACCTTTGGTGAAAAAGAAGCCGTCAACGCCTACCAAGACGAAGGCGGCCAAAAAACCGCCGGCCCCTCCGCCGGCCAAACCCGCGAAACTCGCGAAACCCTCTCCACCCATGGAAAAACCCTCCAAGAAAAACGCTCTGCGCGACAGCATCCTCAAGCGCAAGGCCGCCACGAAACCCATCGCCTTCAGCCTCGATGAGGTCCGCGCCATCGCGAAGACCGTCGTCGCCAAGAACGGCTCCGAGGAAAAAGCTCCGAAGGCCGTCAAGCCCGCCGCCAAGACCGCGCTCGCCATCGAGAAACCGGCCAAGCCCAACCACGTCAAAGCCGCCTCGCTCGCCGACATCCTCGGCTTCAATCCCAAGCGCGCCGAAACTCCGCACAACTTGGAAACCCGCGAAGTGCCGGAGAAGTTCAAGCGTTACTACAAACTCCTGATCGACCTCCGCAAACACCTCACCGAGGGCATCGAGCTGCACTCCGAGGAAACCCTCAAACGCTCCAGCAAGGACGACTCCGGCGACCTCTCCAGCTACGGCCAGCACATGGCCGACGCCGGCACCGATACGTTCGATCGCGACTTCGCCCTGAGCCTCGTCTCCAGCGAACAGGAAGCGCTCACCGAAATCGACGCCGCCATCAAACGCGTCTTCGATGGCTCCTACGGGATCTGCGAAATCACGCAAAAACCGATCGCCAAGGAACGCCTCCTCGCTGTCCCGTTCACCCGCTACTCCGCCGAGGCTCAAAAGGATCTAGAAAAAAACCGCTACCGCACCCGCACCGCCGGCGGCCTCTTCGGCGAACTCGGCGAAGAAGGCGGCAAGATCATGGACGAAGACGGCGGCGACGAGTAACTCGCCTCATCGATTTGAGATTTCCGATTCTCGTTTGAATCCCACGGCACACCCTTCGCCGCCGACGCCCCCCGCGCTCGGAGAATCCAAGATCGAGAATCGAAAATCGAAGATCGAGCGCCTGCTCGTTTATCGCACGCTTCTTCTCATCGCCCTCGGCGTCTTCATCGCCGATCAAGCGACCAAGTTCTGGATCGATTCGAACCTGCCGTTTCCCACTTACGGCAAACCCGGCGCGATCACCGTCATCGACGGCTTCTTCTACATCGTCCACGTCGGCAACACCGGTGCCGCGTGGAGCATGTTCTCCGGCCAGAGCGTCTTCCTCGCCATCCTCGCCGCCGCCACGCTCGTGGGAATCTTCTTCTGGCGCCACACGCTCGGACTCCAGCATCGCGCCACCCAAGTCTCCTTCGGCCTCCTTTGCGGTGGTATTGCCGGCAACCTCGTCGACCGACTTCTTCACGGCCACGTCATCGACTTCGTCGACCTGCACTTCGGCAGTTACGTGTATCCGACTTTCAACGTCGCCGACTCGGGCATCTGCATCGGCGTCGTGTTATATCTCTGGAAATCGTTTCGCGAGCCGAAGTGACAAGCGCCCCTCCTCGGGATCGATCTTGATATTTGTGCCTTGGGGTTTCTCTGGAGCTTGGATCTTGGTCCTTGGAGCTTGCGCGCTTCGCGCGCGCTCACTCCACATTCGCAATCTGCTCCCGCACCCGCTCGAGCTCGTTCTTCAGTTCGATCACCGCCTTCGAAATCGCCAGGTCGTTCGCCTTCGCCCCGATCGTGTTCACTTCGCGCCCGATCTCCTGCAGGATGAACTCCGCTTTCCGCCCGATCTCCCCCTTCGATTTCAGCAGCGTCGTGAATTGCTCCAGATGACTGCGTAGTCGCGTCAGTTCTTCCGTTACATCCGAGCGATCCGCAAACAGCGCCACTTCCTTCAGCACGCGCTCGTCGCTCACATCCAGGTCGAGCCCCGCCTGACGCAGTCGTTGCAACAACAATTCGCGATATCCCGGCGCCACCTGCGGCGCCCGCCCCGCAATCGCGTCGACGTGCCCTTTCAGCACATTCAACCGCGCGAGAAAATCCACCAACAGCGCCTCACCTTCTTGCGCGCGCATCGCGACGAACCCCCGCAACGCTTCCGCCACCGCATCCAACACCGCCGGCCCCGCATCCTCCGCCGACGGCAGTTCCGCCGCCTTCCGCTGCGAATTCGCCACCGACCACAACAATTCCGGTGTCGGAGAAAACTCGATCCCTCGCGCCGCCGCCAGCGCTGCCAACCGGTCAATCGCCGCGTTCACCTCGACCTCGTCCCACACGATCTCGCTCGTCCCCGCCGCCCCGGTAAGTTCCACGACCACCGACACGCGTCCACGCGCCGCCACCTTCCGCACCTGTTCCCCGATCGCCGCCTCCAGGTTGTCCCAGTCCTTCGGCACATTCACCGCCAGATCGAGCGTCTTCCGATTCACCGAACTCACCTGCACCGTGAGCGTGAAGCTCCCGACCGCCCCCACCGCCCGACCATACCCCGTCATGCTTCGCATGCCGGAAATCCCAAACGCCAAACCGCCAAAGGCCAAACAATTCTCACTCCAGCTTCTTCACGATCGCGGAAAAGATAAGCTTCAACTCGTGCGCCTCACCCCGCAGTTCACGCTGCCTTTCCACCAGCGTCGCATTCCCTCCCGTATACACGAGTCGCAGCCACAGCTCGGATTCTTTCGCCTCTTTCCGACAGGTCCGAAATTTCATCACGCGATCCTTGTCTCCCAACGCCTCGTTTCCCTCGATGCAATTCGCCGCCACCGAACCCGAAGCGCGCACCAACTGTTTCACGTCTTCGATATTCGAAATCGTCCGCGGCAAACCTCGCACAAATTCGCGCACGCCCTCCGCGAACACCGCCGTTCGCTCCTCCAGATCCTTCGGCTTTTCTCCCATTGGGATTTCTTTGGCGTTTGGACCTTTGGCGTCTGGGATTTCTACAACTTCACGCCCAGCATCTTCGCGACCTGGTTAACATCTTTGTCGCCGCGCCCGGACAGATTGATCACCAAAATCTCATCCTTCCGCATCTGCTTCGCGCGCTTTAATCCATGCACCAGCGCATGCGTGCTTTCGAGCGCCGGGATGATTCCCTCCAGCCGCGAACACAACTGAAACGTCTCCAGCACCTCGTCGTCGCACGCATACGCGAAATCAATCCGCTTCTTCTCCCGATAATACGCGTGCTCCGGCCCGATCGCCGCATAGTCCAGCCCCGCGCTCACCGAATGCGTGAGCTCAATCTGCCCATCCTCATCCTGCAGGATAAATGTCTTCGCTCCCTGCAACACGCCCAGCTTCCCCCCTTCGAAGCGCGCCGCGTGCTCCCCGCGCTTGATCCCGCGTCCGCCCGCTTCGACCCCCACCAGCCGCACCTTCGGCTCGTCGAGGAACTCGAAGAAAACCCCGATCGCATTCGATCCGCCTCCCACGCACGCCACGATCTCATCCGGCAATCGCCCTTCGCGCGCCATGATCTGTTCGCGCGCCTCCTGTCCGATCACGCGATGAAAATCCCGCACCATCATCGGATACGGATGCGACCCCAACGCCGAGCCCAGGATATAATGCGTGTCGCGCACATTCGTCACCCAATCGCGCATCGCCTCGTTCACCGCATCCTTCAACGTCTTCTGCCCCGACTCCACGCTGCGCACTTCCGCGCCCATGAGCCGCATGCGAAACACGTTCAACGCCTGCCGCTCCATGTCCACCGCGCCCATGTAAACCACGCACTCCAGCCCAAATTTCGCGCAGACCGCCGCCGTCGCCACCCCATGCTGCCCCGCGCCCGTCTCCGCGATGATCCGCTTCTTCCCCATCCGTCGCGCCAGCAGCGCCTGGCCAATCGCGTTGTTGATCTTATGCGCGCCCGTGTGGAGCAGGTCTTCGCGCTTCAAATAAATCTTCGCGCCGCCGCAGTGCTCGGTCAGCCGCTCCGCGAAATACAACTCCGTCGGCCGCCCCGCGAACTCCTTGAGATGATGCCGCAGCTCCTTGAGAAAACTTTCGTCCTTCCGCGCCACATCGTAAGCCGCTCCCAGCTCCTCCAGCGCCGTCATCAACGTCTCCGGCACAAACACGCCGCCATAACGGCCGAAGCGGCCCGCAGCATCAGGAAGTGAGTGTCGGTCAACGCGCGTATGGGAAACTTCGGTGGACATTCGTATCCACACTGAGCCGCGCCTTCACGTGGACGCAAACCGGATTTGCCTGCGCGTTCCCAGACCCAAAACCCGGAACCCGAAACACCAAACCCGTAACCCAAAATCCGCCTGCGGCAGATTTCACCCTTCCGCCACGCGGTTCTTCAAGAACGCCAGCACATCCTGAAACTTCGACCGATTCGACTCATCCGCCTCGACGAGATTCTCGTGCGCGTCCAACACCAACCTCGCCTGCTCGAGTTCCGTCTGCACCCGACAGTCCAACGGCTTGCCGCCATCGTTCTGTGTCAGCGGCAACTCGCCCGCGTCGATCGTCAAAAGCCGGTGCAATCCCAGATTGCGCACCAACTCGAGGTTTCGCGGAGCCATCCGCGCCAGCACGATGCTTCCCCCACCCGGCCGCCGCTTCAAATCCAGCGCCACCCCCGCCAGCACGCCGAGAAAGGTGCTGTCCATGCTTTCGCATTTTTGGAAATCCAGCACGAACCGCGATTTTCCCTGCCGCAAAATCTCCGTCACGAAATCTCTCAAACACGCGCTGTTCTGGAAAAACGCCCGGCCCGTGATGCGCACGATCACCGGATCGGAAAACGCATCCACCATGAAAACAGATTTTGCAGCGGGTTCGGCCATGTCAGTTCACTTTTGGTTTCGACATCCGTAAGACGCCGCAACCTCGCCTGTGGTCACCAAGGTCGCAAGCCCCCGCCAACGTCTGCCTGCGAACGTGCCCCGCCATGTCAGCGGCGGGACATTCGGCGTTCGAAAGCAGCCGCTCATCGCGTCAGCTCTGAGCCAGGATCTGCCGCAGCACATACGGCAGAATTCCGCCGTGCTGGAAGTAATCGATCTCGATGGGCGTATCGATCCGGCAGCGCACCGGCACCAGCGTCACCGTGCCATCCTTTCGCGTGATCTTCAGCGTCAAATCCTGCTGCGGCTTCAACGCCATGTTCAATCCCAGCACGTCAAACGTCTCGGAGCCATCCAGCCCGAGCGTCTGCGCCGTCGTGCCTTCCTTGAACTGCACCGGCAGCACGCCCATGCCCACCAGATTGGAACGATGAATGCGCTCGAAGCTCTGCGCCACGACCACTTTCACGCCCAATAGATTGGTGCCCTTCGCCGCCCAATCGCGCGACGAGCCCGTGCCATACTCCTGGCCGGCGATTACGATCAAAGGTGTTCCGTCGGCGATGTAGCGCGAAGCCGCGTCGAAGATCGACATCTCCTCACCCTGCTCCGCCCCGGCCGCGAAGTAGAGCGTGTTGCCACCTTCTTTGCCGCCGAGCATCATGTTCTTGATGCGCACATTCGCGAACGTCCCGCGCACCATCACGCGGTCGTTGCCGCGGCGCGATCCATAGGAGTTGAACTCCTCGAACGCTACGCCGTTCTCCAACAGGTAACGCCCCGCCGGCGAACTCTTCTTGATCGCACCCGCTGGCGAGATGTGGTCCGTCGTCACGGAATCGCCAAAAATACCCAGCGGCCGCGCGCCCGTGATTTCCTCGATCGTGCCCGGCTGCATCCCAAAGCCCGCGAAAAACGGCGGCTCCTGGATGTAAGTCGATTTCTCGTCGAACTGATAAACGTTTCCGGTCGTCGACGGGATTTCGTTCCACTTCGGATTCTGCTCCGCGAAATCGCTGTAGAGCTTCCGATACACGTCCGGCTTCAACGCCGCGCGCATATGATCGCGCACTTCCTGCAGCGTCGGCCACAGATCGCGCAGATACACGTCCTTGCCATCGCGATCATGCCCGATCGGATCCTTCGACATGTCGATGTCCACCCGGCCCGCCAGCGCAAATGCCACCACCAGCGGCGGCGACATCAGGAAGTTCGCCTTGATGTTCTGGTGCACGCGCGCCTCGAAGTTGCGGTTGCCCGACAACACCGACGCCGCCACGAGATCGTTCTTCGTCACCGCCTCTTCGATCGCCGGATGCAGCGGACCCGAGTTGCCGATACAGGTCGTGCAACCATAGCCCACCGTCTGAAATCCAAGTTGATCCAGATACGGCTGCAGCCCCGTCTTATCCAAGTAATCGGTCACCACGCGCGAACCGGGCGCCAGCGACGACTTCACCACGGGATTCACCCGCAGCCCGCGCTCCACCGCCTTCTTCGCCAGCAAACCCGCCGCGAGCATCACGCTCGGATTCGACGTGTTCGTGCAGCTCGTGATCGCCGCGATCAAGACGCTGCCGTGTCCGACTTCGCCATCGATCCGCTTCGCGCGAATCGACACCGGATCCGGCGTCGGACGGTTGTTCGCCATCTCGCGCTCCGTCGTCACGCTCGTGTCCTTCTGGCTGATGTCGCTGTGCAGACCAGCCGCCTTGGCGCCATTCGCCGGCTTCAAATTGTCCGTGTCTTGCGCGCCGCCGCTGCCCGATTGACGCGTCCAGCCGCCGCCTTCGACGTGCACCGACTTCTCGAACTCTTCCGCGAGTTTACCGAATCCGCTCTCCGTTACCGGACGCGAGAACGCCGACACGAATTCCCGTCCCAAATTCGGCAGCTCGATGCGATCCTGCGGCCGCTTCGGACCGGCGACACTCGGCAAAACCGACGCGAGATCCAGCTCGAGATCGACCGAATATTCGATCTCTCCGCGCTTCGGCATACCCCAAAGCTGCTGCGCCTTGTAGTAAGCTTCATACAACGCGACGTGCTTCTCGTCGCGTCCCGTCGCGCGCAGATAAACCGAACACTCCTCGTCGATCGGGAAGAAACCCATCGTCGCGCCATACTCCGGCGCCATGTTCGCAATCGTCGCGCGATCCACCACCGGCAACGCCGCCGCGCCGGGACCGTAGAACTCCACGAACTTTCCGACGACCTTCGCCTTGCGCAGCATCTGCGTGATCGTCAACGCGAGGTCCGTCGCCGTCACACCTTCGCGCAACGCCCCAGTCAAATGCACGCCGACCACGTCCGGCGTCAGGAAATACACCGGCTGCCCCAGCATGCCCGCCTCGGCTTCGATACCGCCCACGCCCCAGCCCACAATGCCGAGGCCGTTGATCATCGTGGTGTGCGAGTCCGTGCCGACCAGCGTATCCGGATAATAAACACCGTTCGTGTCGCTCAGCACGCCTTTCGCCAGATACTCGAGATTCACCTGGTGCACGATGCCGATGCCCGGCGGCACGACCTTGAACGTGTCGAACGCCTGCATGCCCCATTTCAGGAACTGGTAACGCTCCCGATTCCGCGTGAACTCCAATTCCAGATTCTTCGCCAGCGCTTCCGCACTGCCCGCGAAATCCACCTGCACCGAATGGTCGACAACCAGATCCACCGGCACGAGCGGCTCGATGATCTTCGGATCCTTCCCCATTCGCGCCACCGCCGCCCGCATCGCCGCGAGATCGACCAGCAACGGCACGCCCGTGAAGTCCTGCAACACGATCCGCGCGACCACGAAGGGAATCTCCTCCGTCCGCTCCGCCTTCGCCCCCCACGACGCGAGGCTGCGAATCGCCTGCTCGGATACACGCTTGCCGTCGGCGTTGCGCAACAACGACTCGAGCACGAGCCGCACCGAGACCGGCAGCTTCTTCACTTCAAAGCCCGCCGACGCCAACGCCGGCAGCGAGTAAAATTGATGCGTCGCCCCGTTGGCCGAGAAGCTCTGCAGGGTATTGAACGGATTCGGAAGATTCATGGTTCGAAAGAATAGGTGGCGCGCTCGCCGCGCCACAATGCGCACAATTCGTCGTCCTTACTTCGCCAACGCCGCTTTCACCGCGGCAAAATTCGGCAGATCCTTCGGCGTCGGCGTCTGCTCCGCATACTTGATCACGCCATCCTTGCCGATCACGAACGCCGCCCGCGCCGAGGTTTCATACATCCCGACGAGATTCGGGAAGAGCACGTCATAGGCCTTCGTCACCGTCTTGTTCAAATCGCTCAGCAGCGTGATCCCGATGTTGTTCTGCTTCGCCCACGCTTCCTGCGCGAAGGGATTGTCCACGCTGATGCCATAAACCTCCGCGCCCAGATTCGTGTATTCACTCAGCCCCGACGTCGTGTCGCACATCTCCTGCGTGCACACGCCCGTGAACGCCGCGGGGAAAAACAACAGCACCGTCTGCTTCTTCCCGAAACTGTCGCTCAGCTTCACATCTTTCGGACCGTCGGCGGTCTTGGTCTTGAGCGTGAAATCCGGAGCTTTGGAACCAATGGCAAGAGGCATGTTATGAAGAGGAACAGGGTAGATGTTTCGCTTTCACGGCGCACGTCGCCGCGCGAGCGGAATGAAAGGTAGAACCTGCCCCCGCATTTCGCGCAAACCGTTTTTCCCGAAAGAAGTCCCGTTTCTCACCCGCCTTCGTTGCCCATTAGCCGCCAGGTAGGTTGCGCGCTCGTCGCGCAACCC
>JAEWBF010000075.1 GCA_023391285.1 Verrucomicrobiota bacterium | reverse complement strand
CGCCATGCTCAAACGGTCGGGCGAGGTGCCCCCACCGACCCGCCCCCTGTAGGGCGGGGTCTCCCGATCCCGCCGCTCCCAACCGGCATTTTTAGTAGAACGTAGCCCTTTGTAGGAGCCCGCTTGCGCGCGATTTTTCGCGTTCGAAACGTGAGAAATCACCTGCAAGCAGTTCCTCCCCCCGAAGACATCCCGCCACGCTTTTACTTCGATCGCTGCAACCCGACATCCACGGCGCCGATAGGCACCATGCGCTCACTCCCATCGGACTCTTTCGTCATCGAAACCCGATCCTCCATTCGTGCGAAATCGTGCCCGTTCGTAGTCAACTAACCACGCTCGCCCGCCCCATACCGCGCATCATACCGATCCAACCCAAACGGCGGCCGATAAATCCACTGCGGATTCGTCCACTCCAACGGCCGCGCCTCCATCAGCACCCGCCCGCGCGCGAACTCTGGCGTTCGGCCCCGCTTCTTTCATCTCGTCTTTCATGTCTTTTGAAAACTTCGCCGGAATTTTCGTCATCTACACCTACGACCACTCACCCGCGCTTACCCGCTACTCCCTCCTGAAATTCCTTCGCGTCTCTTCGCGTTCCTTCGCGGTCCCCACCCTCCGTGCCGCCGTGGTTCGAAACCCTCATCCGTGTCTATCCGTGTCCATCCGTGGTCCCAAACCAACAGCATCCATCCGCGGTTCGTTCACCGTCGCGCCCGCCCAATCACTCCCACCAACACCCCCTGCACCACCAAATTCTCCTTCGGCACAATCGTCGCATAGCGCGCGTTCTCCGCCTTCAACACCGGCTTCCCCTTCACATACGTCAACCGCTTCAGCGTCGTCGTCGTGTTGTCCACCAGCGCCGCCACGATGTCGCCCCCCTTCGCCTCGCGCCGCTCCAGCACCGCAATATCCCCATCGAGAATGTGCGCCTCGATCATCGAATCGCCGTGCACCTCCAATCCCCACAACCGATCCGCCTTCGTCACACGGAAAATCGCCGGATCGAACCGAATCGTCTCCTTCGGCTGCTCCTCGGTCATCGACGGCGCTCCGGCCGGAATCGTCCCATAAATCGGCAACTCCAGATGCCCCTGCACCTCCCCCGGCTTCAAGCCCCACGTGCCCATCTCCGTCTGGTGCAACCGCCCTTTCTTCGCCAACGCGCGCAAATGGTTCATCGCCGCATTCTGGCTGCTGTATCCAAAATGCCGTTGCAGCTCGCGCGTGCTCGGCGGGAAGCCGCGCTCCGCCTGAACGCTGCGAATAAAATCGAGAATCGCTTCCTGTTTTTCGGTGAGCATGTCGCGTGTTCGCTCGAACACATGAATGCGCCCTCATCCGTTTGCAAGCCCCCGCTCACATGTAGGGCGGGGTCTCCCGACCCCGCCGCTCCACCGCCGCCTACTTCAACTTCCCACCTCAATTTTCACCCACCGCCCGCTTCACCTCCCGCCGGCCCCGGCTGCGACGGCTTGTCCGTATCCTTCGTCCAATTACCGTCGTAATCCCGCCTCGCATTCGGACGCGGTTCCCCACCCGAACTCTCCCGCTGCCGCCGGTCCACCTCTTCCTCGCTCCGCTCGCCGCGATCCTCGCGCCGGCCCAACAGCGAATGCCGGTCCTCCGTCGACTGGTCGCGACTATCCTGCCCGCCCAAATTCTCCGGCTGCTCTTTCCGCATGCTGTCGCGCCGCTCCTCCGCCGACTGCTCGCCATACCGCTCGCGCGCATACCGCGCGTCGCTGTGCGTTCCCGACGTATCCGGCTTCTCACTACCCGCTGACGAGCTCCCGCTCGCGCCACTCCTCTCTCGCTGATCGTAGTCGCGAGCTTCGTTCTGCCGCGAACCTCCCTGATCGTCGTGTCCGCGCGCTTCAATGGCCCGCTGGCGGTCGACGTCGGGCACCTCCCGGCGGAACCCAGCATCGTCCTCAGGACGCTTCGAACTAGATGTGGAGCTGTTCTTCGTGTTCTTCGACATAAGAGAGAGAAAAGTTAGCGCAACGTAGCACCGTCCGCGTGAAACCGTCATGGGGTCCACTCCCGTCACCGCCATCCTGCCATGCTCGGCCCACCTCCTCATCCGCGCCTTCTCGTGGCCACCAAGAATCAGGCCGCGACCCGATGGCCGCGCATCGCTCCCTGATTATCTTGCGCTACAACCCCTTGCTCTCATGCCCAAAGCCGCTGCCAAAAAACGCGCGCGCAAAGACGCCCGCGCCGGAAAAAAACCTTCCACCCAAGCCGGCGAATTCGTTCGCGAAGAGATGCGCGCGCTCAAACGCGGCAGCGGCAACGTCCGGTCTCGCAAACAAGCCATCGCCATCGGCCTTTCCGAAGCGCGCCGCGCCGGCGTGAAACTCGACGCCCCGAAAAAGGGCCAGACTTCCGCCGCCACGCGCAAGAAAACGAAACGCGACTCGGCCGTCGAACGCGGCAAAGCCAAACCCTCCCCCACGCGTTCCCGCGCCGCCAAAAAAGCCGCCCGCACCCGCGCCAAAAAATCCTCCCGCAAATAACCACGTAGAATGTAGGGCGGGGTCTCCCGACCCCGCCATCCGCATCGAAACGCCACC
This sequence comes from Verrucomicrobiota bacterium, assembly GCA_023391285.1. Classification (GTDB taxonomy): domain Bacteria; phylum Verrucomicrobiota; class Verrucomicrobiia; order Opitutales; family Opitutaceae; genus Opitutus. The sequence continues at coordinate 1,742 of JAEWBF010000075.1, read as the reverse complement.
TCGCTCCCGCCCCCGCCAGCCCCGTAGCACGGGCAACCTGCCCGTGCCCGAACGCCGCCCCCGCCTCGCCAGTCGTAGCACGGGCAACCTGCCCGTGCTCCCCTCATCCCCTTCTCACGCCGGCGGCGTCCGCCGCTGCGCCGTATCCGCATTTCGATTACTCGCCGTGCTCGACGCGCTCGGGGTCGGCGACTCCGACGCCGGCGTCTTCACCGTCACATCGTCTCCCGGCCCTGTGCGTCCCACCGCCCGCTTGCGTCCACTCATGAACGCCACCAGGAGCCCCACCACCACCACCGCTCCAATAATCAGAACAAGAATATATCCCATGGTGGCGCACAGTAGCCCGTCACCGCCGCCCTCGCCATCGGCAGATCGCCCCCCGTCACCCTAGGCAATTCCGCGATCACCTCGCCTGTCGCGAAACGCAGCCCGCCCCGACTCGTCGCGGTGAGCGTTTCGTCCGTCTGCCAAACGCCACCCCCTCCCGCCGCACTCGCCGAACCGCCTCACCCATTCGCCCTCAGCTTGCACGTCGGCACGTCATCTCAACTCCCTCCCGCCTCCCCTCCCCCTCAGCCCACGCTTGGCCCGCCCCTCCTAACCGTTATAGATGTTCCTCATGAAACCCCACCCCCTGCTCCCGCTGTGCCTCGCGTCTTCCCTTTTCTTCGTCTCCACCGCCTCCGCCAAAATGGAGGAATGGCGCGACGTCCAAGGCAACACGTTCAAAGCCGAAGCCGTCCAAGCCCTCGGTCCCACCGCCATCTTTCGCACCGAACAGCGTTGGGCGCGCGTCGTCCCGTTCGTCGCGTTGCCCCCAGAAGAATGCGTCCGCTTCCACGAACAAACCAAAGACCACCCGAAACCCGCCCAACACTGGGAAAACGCCAAGGACGATTTCGGCCGCGACCTCTATCGCTACACGATGCAGCTGCGCATCGACCAACTCGATCCGTCCTGGCTCAAGGGCCGCCCCGAGCCCGAGTTCACCATCGTCATCTACGGCTCCGCCAACGAATCCAAATCCTGGGATTCGATCGACCTCCTCCTTCCGCTGTATCGACAACTCAAGGACGCCCACGGCGATCGCATCGAAGCCGTCTTCTACGGCCTCAATCACAAATCCGGCGACCAACTCCTCATGGCCGAACGCAAGAACATGCCCTGGCTCATCGCCGACTTCGGCCAGCAATCCCAAATGGACACCATCCGCCGCTACGCGCCCAGCTCCCGCGCCGGCGTCCTCGTCTTCTCCCACACCGGTCTGCCCTTCTTCGCCGCCGACATCTCCAACATCGACCGCATCACCACACCGCTGATCGAACTCGCCGCCCTCCTCGATCTCGCCCGACCCGAAAACCCCAAAGGCTGGCACGGACGCGCCCACTACCTGCGCGCCATCCAACCCACCCTCCACGCCCACAGTCGCAGCGACGCGATCCTCGTCGGCAATCCCCTCCAACCCACCGGCCTCCGCCAGCGCAACGTCCACCGCGTCGAAGCCACACTCACGATCGACGCCGACGGAAAAGTCACCGCCGCCGACGTGAAACCCGACCCGGCCAATCTCCCCGAACCCATGCGCGCCCCCGTCGCCACCGCCCTTCAACGCTCCGCCATCTTCGTGCCCGCCGTCCAAAACGGACAGTTCGTCGAAAGCACTTACCACTACCTCCTCGAAGTCCCCCGCTACCCCGTTGGTTGTAGGGCGGGGTCTCCCGACCCCGCCGTTCCGCCGC
>JAEWBF010000057.1 GCA_023391285.1 Verrucomicrobiota bacterium | reverse complement strand
CCCCCCCCCGCCGTAATCTCCCGCCATCGCTTGGCTAGCGCCCCAACCCGCCGTCGTCCGCCTACAACAAATCCGCAGCCAACTCCGCCAACCGCGACCGCTCGCCTTTCATCAACTTGACGTGCGCCGCGAGCGACTGCCCTTTCATCCGATTGTGGCAGTAAACCAGTCCGTTGCTGCGCGAATCCACATACGGATTGTCGATCTGCGCGGGATCGCCAATCAGCACGATCTTCGATCCTTCGGAAATACGCGTGATCACCGTCTTCGCCTCATGCGGCGTCAGTTGCTGCGCCTCGTCGAGAATGAAGAACCGCCGCGCAATCGAACGTCCACGAATGAACGCCAGCGCCTCGATCTCCACCATCCCGCTGCGCAACAACCGCTCGTAAGGCTTCGCCAGCGCACTGTTGCCATGCCCGCCGTTCTGCGACGCATGACTCGGCTGCGGCGCCGTCATCGCGGCGACATAGTGCTCATCCCCTTTCTTGCGCTTCTTCTTGGAAACTTTCTTCGACGCGAATTGCGGATCCTTCGGCGGCTTGGACGGCATCAACACCTCGAGCGCATCGTAATACGGCTGCAGCCACGGCTTCATCTTCTCCTCCAGGGTGCCCGGCAGAAACCCGATATCTTTCCCCAGCGCGATCACCGGACGCGAAATCGACACGCCATCATACCGCGACTGCTCGTCCTGAGTCTGGTGCAGTGCTCCCGCGATCGACAACAAGGTCTTGCCCGTGCCCGCTTTTCCAAAACACGTCACGATGCTCACGCTGTCATCGAGCAACGCATCGAGGAAATACTGCTGTTCCAAATTGCGCGCCCGAATCGGCACGCCGCCCGGCGCCCTCACGAAATCCGGCAGCTTCAACCGACGCACCACTCCGTCGCCATAATACCGCGCCGGCATCGTCTTCCCTTCATCCGAGCGCAGGAGCACGTATTCGTTCAGATACATCGGACGCACCAACTCCTCCGACAACTCGAACTCTCCTTCCGAACAGAATCGCTGCAGTTCGTAGATCGACAGCGGAATCTCGCGATAACTCGCCTCATCCACCGGCTCCGGAACCTTGTCGTTCAGATAATCTTCCGACTCGAGCCCCACCGCGCGCGCCTTCAGCTGCACGTTGACGTCCTTCGTCACCAGAATCGTCGGCGGCGGAAACTGCTCCTGCACAAACAACGCCGCGGCAATGATGCGGTTGTCCTTCTTCGCCAGGTCCGGCAAAATCGCGCGCAGCCGCTGCATCGCGGGCGACGTGCGATTCGGATCGACGAGGTAAGGATTGATGATGATCGAAAGCGTGCCGCCATTCGGCAGCTCGACGCCTTCATGCATCGACCGCGAATCCGGCAGCAACTCCTGCAGGATCCGATGCACGCGTCGCGCATTGCGTCCGCGCTCGGTCGACTGTTCGGCTTTGATCGAGTCCAACTCCTCCAGGACTTCGACGGGAATCGCGAGGTTGTTGTCCTCGAATTTGTAGATCGACTGCGGGTCGTGAAGGAGAACGTTCGTGTCGAGCACGAAGGTCTTCACTCTGGCCGTCACCCTGAACCGCGGATTTGGGGCGAGTGCCCCGCGGGAATTTTCCATCGTGTGTGGATAACTTGTGAGCAACTGTGCACGAAGCGTGCCGCTTGTCCATGATAGAGTCCCAGAAGGACTCGATTGTTTCATTCTTCGACGCGAACTACTGCATTCTGCACGCCAACTTTCGTTGCGCTCGCACCACACGCTTCATCACGGGATGAATTCTTCCGGCGCGCGCGGCTTTTTCGGACGCGGCTCCGTCCACAGTCGCAACATATACTCCGCGAGATTTCGCATGCTCGTTCGCTGCACGCCCTGCCGCGCCGCCACTTCGCGAAAGGGCGATGCCACCGCGCTCCGCTCCTCGAAATAATGCCATAAGTCCGTCGCCAGCCGCGACGCCGCCAGCGCCTCATCATCACTCTGCCGCAAAGTCGATTGAACCTTCCCTACCCAGAAATGTCTCTCCTCAGGGTGGGATTGCACGTAATCGAATACCATCTGTTCGGCCGCATTCAAACTCATGGGCCGGCAACGTGGCGGGCCAGCCGCTAAAAACAAACGGAAAACCCCGCCACGAACGTGCCATTGCATTCTGACTCTCAACTACTAGCATCCGCCCGAACCCTACCTCCTCATGTGGCCTAAACTCCGAGACCAGCTCCCCGCGATTATTCTCACCGCGATCATCATCACCGGCGCGGCTTTCTGGCTTCACCACAAAACCGTCTCCGACATGTCCGTTCGCCAACAGGCCGAACTCACGCCGCTGCGCGAACAAAACGACGCGCTCCGCCAAGCGTCCGAGGAAAACCGGCAGCAGATCGAAGCCACGAACAAACTTCTGCGCGACGCCATCGCGCGCCGCGAAGCCGACATGTTCCGCACCGACGAGGAACTGCAGCAATTGAACATGGAGCGGATGGACGCCCTCGCTGAAGCCATCGCCCGCAAGGTCCAGCCGTTCAACGCCCTCCCGAAATCGCCCGAGGAAGCCGAGCAGATGCAAAACGAGCAGGTCGACAAGGTGTCGTCGCGCATGGCCGAACGCATCCAACCGATTCTCGCCGAGATGTCGAAGGACCAGAACCTCACGCGCGAAGCCATCGCGCAATACTCCCAGCGCATCTCCGATCAGGTCGGCAACGTGCTCACCGCCGAACTCGCGCGAAACCAACAGCTCAACAACAACCTCCAGGCCACCCAGGCCGTCGCGCAGGATTCACTCAAGCTCTCGCACGAAATCACCGCGCTCTATCTGAGCTCCTTCAAGGATCAGGGCATCCTCACTCGACTCCTCACGCTGCCCGCCAACGTCGTCAAGGATGCCGCCAGCCTCAGCATCGTCTCGAGCAACGATCGCAAAAAAGTCGAAGAGCAACTCGTCGCCAAGATGGCCGAGATCGACCGCCGTCTCACCGAGCTCCAACAGCAAAACCCGCAGCACTGATCGATACGCTCAGTCCCTCACCTCGAGCCGCGCGACTCCCGCGCGGCTTTTTGTTTGTCCGTCATGGTGAGAGGGGCTTCACGCCCCGACAAAATTCCCCGCCGCACGGTCGTCGGCTAATCTCTCCTCCCCCCGAAAAAGAAGGGGCGGGCGGCCACACAAAACCGCCCGCCCGCTGCTTCTTCATTAACCCCCAAAGGGAATTCTCATCAAACGCTCGCGAGCGCCGCCTGGCTCTTGCCCAGGTTCGCCTTCGCTTCTTCCAGCGAATCGTAGAAGGTCCACGAACGCGTATCCTCAAAGCCCTTACATTCCGCGACGATCTGCGGATTCGCCACGAGCGCGAACTGCATCGCGAGTTCGCGGCAGGTCTGCATCGCCTGGAACAACAACTTGATCACGCCCATGTGCAGCGAGCGGATCTGGTGGATGTCGATGACGACCTTGTTGTGACCCGCGTCCACCGCCTCCGCGAACTTCGGCTTCAAATACGTGGCCGCTTCCGCGATCACCGCCGGCGAGCAACTCTCCGGCAACCGCATGATCAGCGAGTCGCCTTCGGTCGAGTAATAGCGCTGCGACGTGTCGAGGTTCATCGCCTTCGCCATCTTCGTCTCCAGCTCCCCGAGATCGATCGGCTTCGTGATGATCGCGCTGAAACCCACGGTCTGCGCCTGCTGCTGCTGCGCGGTTTCCGTTTTCACCACCAGCGCGAACACCGGCGTGTATTTCGTCTTCACGTTGGTGCGAATCAGACGGAACAGCGTGAACGCCGATTCCTCCGGCAACGAAAGGCTCACGAGCATCATGTCCGGCGGTGTCCGCGAGCAAAAGTCGATCGCTTCACCTTGCGTGCTCACGCCATGAATCTTCCACGGCGTGTGCTTCAGCCCTTCCTGGATCTGCTGAATGATCGCGGGCTTGTCCTCGACAATGAGGATGTCCGCCGGATCGAAAATCGACTTCGCCTTCGCGGGCGTTTCCGACAACGGCTTCAAATCGATCACGCGCCCCGCCTTCTCGATCAGCACGTCTTCCTTGAAAGGCTTCACGAGATAATCGCGCACGCCAATCTTCGCGATTTTGAGCACGTTGTCGCGACCGCCTTCCGCCGTGAGCATCATCACCGGAATGCCTTTCAGCGCCGGATCGGCCTTCAACTTCGTGAGCATCTCCACGCCGTCCATCACCGGCATCGTGACGTCGAGGAGGATCAGATCCGGGCTTTCCTTCGCCGCGAGCGCCAGGCCTTCGACACCGTTCGCCGCTTCGAGGATTTCGCAGTCGTAGGACTTGAAGGCTTTTTTGACGATGATGCGGACGGTCTTCGAATCGTCCACGGTGAGAATCTTGTAGCGCATGGTGTGTGAGAAAGAGGTGGGAGGTTATTCGTCCTGCTTCATCAGAATGTCCGCGATGATCTTGTGGCCGGAACAATCGAAATGATAGATGTGCCGCGTGACCGAGCTGATCGGCTCGATCGTGAAATTGCTGCCGTGCAGGATCGACGGGATCGTCAGCTTGCAGGTGTAACCCGCATCGCAGAGGCCGTTCTTGAAGCTGCCCACCGTCATGTTCGTGAGCTCGCCAATCGCGTCATTGATCACCTCGTCACCCGCTTCGCTCAACTCGTCCTCGGTCATTCCGAGCAGGTGACACGTGCAATGTCGCGCGAATCCAAGATCCAAATACAGGTAAATGAGTCCGTTCGCCTCGCCGATAAAGCCCACCGTGCCCACCACGTGCGGCCGGGGATTGTCCGCCAAAGGCGATTGCACAGGCCAGACCTGGTCCAGGTCCGCGCCGTTCACCGGCGTCAAGACCGGCTCCCGGCCGAGCATCGTCTTGAACACGTCGGTCACGGCTCGCGCGATGTTCTCCTTGATCTGAACGGCGGTAATTTGCTCGGCGGCAGGCATGATTGTGGGGCGAAATGCGTTGCTCCCGTTGCTATCGGCCGAAACCCCACCGGGTTTAACACGATCGTAGCGAAACTGCGCGCTCCGCCCCCCCCTTCCCGTCCTCATGGAAGCGCGGTGCCCTCACCGCGCATTCCCGCCAAACCCGTCGCTCCCCGCCCGAGCCCTTCTCCCTCCCCGCCCGTTTACCCGTCAATCGACGCGAGATCCGCGTCGATCGGATCGCCCGCCTCGCGATACTCCTGCAGCTTGTTGCGGAGCGTGCGAATGCTGATGCCGAGCTCCGCCGCCGCTTGCGTGCGATTTCCGCTGGTCTGTCGCAACGCCGCCCGAATCGCCTGCTTCTCGAGCTCGTCCAATCGCAAAACCTGGCCGTTCTCGTTCGTCACCGGCACCGCGGGTTCGGCCACCGCCGGCTCAGCGGTTGCGACCGCCGTGCTTGGCCCTTCCGTCGTCCCTTCCGCCGCAATCGGAAACGGAGGCTCGCTGGCCAACGTCAAATCACCCGGCAACCCCAGCGCACCCGTCGTCACCGGCCGCCCCGCTTCGGAAAGAATCACCGCGCGCTCGATCGTGTTCTGCAATTCGCGCACGTTGCCCGGCCAGCGATAAGCCTGCAGGGCCGCGCGCGCCGATTCGGAAAATCCGGTGACTTTCACCCCGTGCTTGCGCACGAAGCGCCGCAAGAAGTGCTCCGCCAGCAACAACACGTCCTCTGGCCGCTCCCGCAACGCCGGCACATGAACCGGAAACACGTTCAACCGATAATAAAGATCCTGTCGAAAATCCCCCTTCTCCACGTGCTTCAACAAATCGCGATTCGAGGTCGCGATGATGCGCACGTTCACCTTGATCGTCCGGCTGCCACCCACGCGCTCGAACTCCCGCTCCTGCAACACGCGCAAGAGCTTCGCCTGCAAATTGCCCGGGATCTCGCTCACTTCGTCGAGCAGTAGCGTGCCGTGATTCGCCAGCTCGAAACGCCCTTCCCGCCGCTCCGTCGCCCCCGTAAACGCCCCGCGCTCGTGGCCGAAAAACTCGCTCTCGATCAGGTTCTCCGAGATCGCGGCGCAATTCATTTTGATGAACGGATGCCCGCGCCGTGGACTCCGCCGGTAAAACTCCCGCGCCACCATTTCCTTGCCCGTTCCACTCTCCCCCGTCACCAGCACCGTCGCATCCGTCGGCGCCACGCGCTCGATCAATTGCCGCAACCGCATCATCGCCGGACTCCGCCCCACCAGCGTGCCATCCTCGTCCTCGGGATCGTCGCTCAGCAGCCGGTTCACCTTCAACAACTGCCGATACGATTGCGCCTTCTTCAGGATCACGTCGATCTGACTCGGCGAAAACGGCTTTAACACGTAGTCGAACGCGCCGCCGCGCATGCACGCGACCGCCGATTCGATCGTGCCGTATCCAGTAACCATTACAACAAGCGGCCGCTCCGGCAACGCCGACACATGCTCGAGAAATTTTTGCCCGTCCCCATCCGGCAGGCGGATGTCGAGCATCATCAAATCGAACTGCTCCCGGTCCAAAATGGACTTCGCTTCCGCCAGATTGCCCGCCGTAGTGACCGGCAGCTTGTGTCGCTGGAAAATGCTCTGGAGGAGATTGCGGACGACCAGCTCGTCCTCGACGATCAGTATCTTCTCTAGAGACATTTCAGAACATTCAAACGGCGGTTCGACATCCCTCACGCGTTGGCGGAAGGCTGGACCGCGGAATTAGACACGCCGCAGCGCGCAGTTCAAACAAATGTTCCTGTCCGCTCACGCCGGCGGCGACAACAGCGCGTTCACGCGCCGCATCACATCGTTAGGCATGTAGGGTTTTGGTAAAAATTGGCACGGCCCGCCCGCCGCCAGCTGAATTTCGAGCGCCCGCTGGTCGCGACCGCTGGTCAACAGCACCGGCAATCCCGGCGACGTCGCGCGCAACTCGCGACACAGCTCCGCTCCTCCCATGTCGGGCAATTGGCAATCCACGAACGCCAGCGAAATCGACGCGCGCTGCTCGTTGAACAACTTCAACGCCTCGGCGCCGTCCCCCGCGCGCAGCACGCGCACTTTGATCCGTGACAACAACGTCGTCAGCAGGAGCGCAAGCGGATCCTCGTCTTCCACCAGCAACACCACGACTTCGCGCGGCGTGGAAACTTCGGCGGCATCCGGCTCCAGGCTGGGAAAAAGAGCGGCCGAAGAAAGCATCGCCGGGGAGCATCGGCTCGGCGCGAGAAAAGTTAAATTATTTCCTCAACTTTCTGCGCCGCCGGTCGATGAGAGCCTTCGCGGCTCCTCGGGCCAAACCATTCCAACTTCATCTTTATGCGCCTGCTTTCCTTTCTGACGGACGTCGAACGCGCCATTCGCCTCGAAGCCAATGCCGGAGAAGACGCCACGTGGGAGTGCAACCGGATCGTCAATTTCAAGACCGGCCTCGGCCGCCTGACGCTCAACCTTCGCGATCGCGACTGCGGCCTGCCCGCCGGCACCGTGCTCGTGCAATACTTCGCCCTCGCGAACGGCTCCTTCACGCTCAAGGCGACCCTCAACTGGGAAGGCACCACCGCCGGCACGATGCTCTCCGTTTACGATACGCCTCAGCTCAACTGGAAGCTCGAAGCCAGCCGCGTCGCCTCCGCCTGGCTCGCCGGTCCGCCCGCCGTGGCAGCCGTCTCCACTCCGGTGCTCGAAGAAGAACGCATCGCCGCCGTCGGCTGATTCGCCGTTCAGTCGTCCCAGTTTCCTCCGCGGCGGTCATCGACCGCCGCTTTTCATTTCTCAAAACGTAGCCGAGCGCAGAAGCGTTTCGCCAACGACTCCGTCGCCTGTAGTCCCGTCGTCCGTGGTCCGTGGTCCGTCGTCCGTAGTCCGCGGTCCGCCGCCCTCACCCAGCCGCGTTCAAACGCGACACGCCGCCACGAACGCCCCGCTCCGCCTGGCCATACGCCGGCGCAACGCGTCCCAAACGCGACATGCTCTCCTGCACCGCAAGCAACTCGTTTCGCGCGGTCTCCAACTGCACCCCGATCAGATCGATGTTGTGCTGCCGGCGCGCGAGCAGCGCCGCGACGCGTGCGCGCGCGATTTCACTATCCACGTCGGGCGCGAGCGCCGCGATTTCTTCCACCACGGGCGCCGCTCGGCGTTGCACCGCCGCAACCGCTTCGAAGTCGCCGTCCGCGACATTGTTCGCCTCCAGCGAAACCAGTTCGTCCAACGCGCCGATCAGGCGATGAAATCGTTCCCGCGGACTTTGCTTCATTTTCGGTTTCAGGCGACGCCGCGGAGTCCTTCCGCGTGCACCGACTCTTGCTTGCTCAGCATCTCGGCCCAGGCATCGCGGAGCGACCGGACCAACTCTTCCACTTCGTTCACGATCGCGACGTCCTTGCGCAGATTCGCTTCGAAGAGGCGACGGTTGTGATAGTCGTAAAGCCGATAGAGCGTCTGCGCAAACTCGCCGCCGGCGTCCATGTTCAATCCGCTCTGCAGCTCGACAATGATGTTCTGCGCCTTCTGCAGCTGATGATTGATCACTTCGATGCGGCGCGTGTCCGTTTCCGGACGCTCAAAGGCTTCGACCGCGATGGCCATCGCCTTCAACGCCCCATCATAAAGCATCAAAACCAACTGCCCCGGACTGGCGGTGAGCACCGCGTTGGACCGGTAGGTCTTCACGTAGCCGTTGGCGACCATGGGTGCTTAGGCTTCGGATTCGCTGAGATCGGGCGATCGCAAGATCATCTCGCCCACTTTGCTCAACACGTCGCGCGAGGGATAATTCGGATCCGTCGCGAGCGCGCGAGCCCGGTCCACCACGTCGGGGCGAATCTCGGGTTGGCGTTGCAGTTCGGCGCGAAGAAAAGCGGCGCTGTCGGTCGACAGCTGGTCCTGCCGCGGAGCGGGCGGACGAGGCGTGGCCTGGCCGGCGGCCGCCACGTTTTCAGCGTGGACCGCCCGGTCGGTGGATGTCGTGGAATTGATCATTGGGTTTCGTGGAACGAAACGGTCAGCCTCTGAGGTCAATTACAGGGAACGCCGTTGTTGCTGAAGCAAGTTATCGGACCGCACCAGAAAGACTTTAGCGCCGCTTCGCATCTCCTTCTGCCGGAGGTGGCGGCGTATAAACCGGCGGCAGCGTCGCGAACGCCTGCGCCGCGACATACTGACCGAACTTCGTGGGCGAATGCAGCACGCCCGGCGTCAAATCCGCCGGCACACCGCCGCGATCCGAATCGATAAAATGCCGGCGCGCGCTGTTCGCGATCGCTGGATCGGACGCCGCAAAGACATTGTCGAACGTCCACACCAACCGCACCTCCTCATCCGCCGTGGCCAATTTCGCCCGCACGCCAATCGTCAACGGGCGATACGGCTGATAAGCGGTCAGATCGACGAACATCACGCCATCGACCGCGAGGTCGCGCCGCAGTTTCGCCAAAAAATCGTGCGGCAAAGCCGACGTCGACAGCACTTCCGACCGCCGGAATCGCCGCAACAGATCCTCGCGCGTGAGCGTGACCACTTCGAAACGATTCTGCTTTTGCAGTTCCGCGGCAAACACGGGCGTCAGCGCCGACGCACTCTCCTCGTCCGCCACCGAACCGCCCGCGATCGGCAACAACACGACCCGGCGCATCGTCTGCGGCAGCTGCGTTTCCGCGGCCACGTTGCCCGGCGAACGAAACGGACCGGTGCGCGCGCTGTCATGCGCCGGCGGATGCATGCAGCCCGACAAAGCGATCAGCGCCGCTCCCAGCACGTAGCGGCGGAGGTGAACGAGTGGCGAAGAGGTCATCGCTAGCTGTTACTCTTCTTGAAGAACATATCTTCAATGCTCTTCTGCTGATTCGCCGCTGTCGATTGCGCATCTTGCATCGCGAGAAACGCACTCATCAGCAACGTCCGCTGATTTTCCGCCCGGCGATTCAAGGTCTCGATCTGCGTCTGCAGGTCCGAGTTCTGCTTGATCAATGTCGCATTCTGCGCCGCCAGCGGACCCGATTTCGTCTTCAACAAATCCGTCAGATAACTCGAGAACTGCTGCGCGAACCCGGTCGAGGTGTTGCCAAAGAAATTCGCGATGTCGTCGCTGTTGTCGCTGAGCATCGTCTCGAGCTTCGCCGCGTCCTTGATCTTCAACTGCGAGCTGATCGAGTCGAAATCGATGCCGAGATCCGAAATGCGCGACATCGTCGTGCTCAGTCCCGAAATCGCGCCAAACGCCAGCGTGCGCAGCTTCGTGCTCCAACGCTCCACTTCCTGATTTCCACCGAGGGTCGATTTCGAAACCTTGCCATCCGCGGTCGTCGAAATCGCCGTTTCTTGATCGATGAAGCTCTGCACCAGGTTGAACTTCTCGATGAAGTCTTCCAGCGCGCCTTTCATCTTCGCCGTATCCGCTTCGACCGTGATCGTCTGCGTCGTCGCGGAATCCGCTTTGATCGTAAGTCCGGTGATGCCGTGCTCCGTCGCGGTGAACGTGTTGCTCTTGCTCGTGATCGTGTCGCCGCCGTTCACGCTGAACTGCGCATCCTTGCCGCGCTGCAGCGAGGACCCGCTCGTCAATCCCATCGCGTCGAGCAACCCACCCGCCACTTCGTTGGCGCCGACGCCCGTGTCGCCCGTCGCATTGTTCGTCAGCACGAACCGGTCGTTCGCCGTGTCGTAGGTGGCGGTGACTCCCGCGGTCGACTTGTTGATCTTGGTGAGAATGCCGCGGAGCGTGTCGGTGTTGACGTTGTAATCGATCGTCACGCCGTTGATCGAAAAGCTGCCGTTGCCGTCGACATCGGCCTCGAGCGAGCCCGCGAGCCGCGAGGAGGCCAGCGTCGACGAAAGCGACGCGGATCCGAGCTTGCCGGAGCTCGCGATCGTGCCGGTGCCATTGTTCGCGAGCTGAAGCGCCGAGAGAAAATTACTCGAATCGTTCACCGCTCCCAACTCGATCTCGCCCGCACTCGAAAGTGTCACCTTGTCCGTCGCTGCATTATACGACGCTGTCACCGCCCCGCCCGTCTCGGCGGAGATTCGATCGAACACATCCTGCAGCGAATCGGTGAGCGCGACCGAAATCGTTTTTCCGTTCACCGTAAAATTGCCCGCCGTCACCGCGGTGGAAGTCGCAAGCGTCGCGAGCGTCGTGCCCGAAACGTCGTTGGTCGCGTTCAACGGGCTCGACACGCCACTCGCCCCCACCCGCTTCGCCGCCGTCGCGAGCTGCGAGACCGCAATCGTATAGCTGCCCTGTGTCGCACCGCTAGAGGGCGTGAGCGACCAGGTCGAACCACTCGTGCTGGAACTCGCCGTGCGGCTCCGGAAAAGCGTCGTCGAACGCAGATCCACGGCCGCCCCCGACAAATCGGACAGCAAGCTGTTCATCACGCCGAGGCTCGCGAGCTTCTCGTTGTTTGCCGCCTGCTCGTTCTGCAGACGCGCGATCGGCATCTTTTCAATCGTGACCAGCTGTTCCACCACCGACTGCCAGTCGAAGGATTTGTCGATAAGTCCTGCTACAGAAATGCCGGCCATGGTGAGAAGGTAGAATGAAGCAACAGGAGGTATCGGCCGATTCCGCCAAAACTTAAGCCCGAGAAACTTTTCGAGAATTCCGCTAAATCGAACTTGACCCGACCCGATATCAGGCCCCGTCGCAACAAAGGTTGTGACCGGCGAGATCGAGAGCCGACCCCACTCGATCCGAATGCGACACGGACGTCGCAGTTAGGAATCAAGGAAGATACCATGCCTGTTGTCATCAACACCAACTTCGCGGCTACCGTGGCCGCGAACAACCTCGCCGCCTCCAACACCTCGTTGCAGCGGAGCCTGAACCGGCTCTCCAGCGGCTCGAAAATCGTGAATCCCGCCGACGACGCTGGCGGCCTCGCCGTCTCGATGAAATTGTCCGCCGCCGCCGTCCGCCAGGGCGCGGTCGCGACCAACATCGGCAACGCGAGTTCGTATCTGCAAACGCAGGACGGCGTGCTCAAAGTCGCCGGGAAGGTCCTCGATCGCATCGGCGAACTGAAGACGCTGTATATGGATCCGACGAAGAACCCGGATGACCTCGCCAACTACGACGCAGAGTTCACCGCGCTCCAGGATCAGCTCGAGGCGCTCACGAATGAACAATTCAACGGTGTCAGCCTTTTCGGTGGAGGCCCCCTCCAAGTCGCTGTTACCGAAAATGGCGCCCCAGCGTCAGCCGTCACCATCGCCGGCCGAGACCTCGCCGACGCCGACGACGGCATCGGTGCACTCCTGACCGATGGTGGCGTGACGAGCCTGGGCACCTCGGGCTTCGATCTCGAAGACATCACCGATGCTATCCAGAACGTTGCCACGATGCGCGCCCAGAACGGCGCCGAACAGAGCCGACTCGGCTTCGCCGCCGAACTGCTCACCGTCAACAAAGCCAACCTCGAGGCCGCCTCGAGTCGGATTGTCGACGTGGACGTCGCCCAAGAATCGACCCAACTCGCACGCTGGAACACCCTCGTGCAAGCCGGCACTGCGATGCTCACGCAGGCCAACCAGAGTGCGCAGACCGCACTCAAGCTGCTCCAGTAATCCTGGAATAGCTTCCTTGCCCACCGCGCGGGCGGAGTAGTGACCCGCTCGCGCGACGCAGAGATTCTCACGCGGTTGTCTGAATCTGTGGGGCCCGAAGCTCGTCCTTGAACTCCCATCCTTTCTTGCGCGGCAGCAGCGCAAATCCCTTTGAGGCACTTGCCTCGAACGGCGCGGCCTACGCCGATTATCAGGGCCCGTGGCGACGACGGATAGTCGCAGCTTAAGATCAAGGATAGACCATGCCAGTCGTGATTAATACCAACTACGCCGCGACCGTTGCGGCGAACAACCTCGCCGCCAGCAACACCTCGTTGCAACGGAGCCTTAACCGGCTCTCCAGCGGCTCGAAAATCGTGAACCCGTCCGATGATGCCGGCGGTCTCGCGGTGTCGATGAAACTGTCCGCCGCGGCCGTCCGTCAGGGCGCCGTTGCGACGAACATCGGCAACGCGACATCCTACCTGCAGACTCAGGACGGCGCACTCAAGGTCACCGGCAAGATTCTGGACCGCATTAGCGAACTCAAGACGCTCAATGCCGATCCCACGAAGAATGCCGATGACTTGGCCAACTACAACGCGGAGTTCACCGCGCTGCAGGATCAGCTCGAAGCGATCACCGAGGAGACCTTCAACGGCGTCAGCCTGTTCAGCGGAGCGAACCTCGATGTCAGTGTCACCGAAAGCGGCGGGACGGTCGTTCAGCTCGCGGGACGTGATCTCGCAGGCTCGGGCGGCGTTCAAGCGGTGACCTCCGCGGCGAGTTTGGGTGCGTCAGGGTTCGAACTGGAGGACATTACCACTGCCATCCAGAATGTTGCGACCATGCGTGCGAACAACGGTGCGGAACAAAGCCGCCTGGGGTTCGCCGCCGAGTTGCTCACGGTCAACAAAGCCAACCTCGAGGCCGCCTCCAGCCGCATCATGGACGTCGACGTCGCACAAGAGTCCACCCAGCTCGCCCGCTGGAACACTCTCGTGCAAGCCGGCACCGCGATGCTCTCGCAGGCGAACCAGAGCGCTCAGTCGGCGCTCCGTCTGCTCCAGTAACGTAATCTCCGCTCAGGGATTGCCCTGAATCGCCCTCCTGGCCGCCGTATCGCGCGGCGGCCAGGCAATGGCGGGCCAGACGCAATCCCTGCGGAGGCCCCGGCACGAGGTTGTCGGGTAGTTGGAAACAGTCCGCTTTCGCGTCTCGCGAAAACGGATACCCGGCCAAGCAGTGCAACAAGGCCCCGGCTTCAAACCCCGGGGCCTTCGCATTTCCCAGAAACACACCGCGCCTCCCCCGTTCTTTCTCCTCATCCTCTAACGATCACGGCGCCTCCCAGCTTTACGGTCCCGCGAATCCCCCCACTTCTCTCGCAACTCACTCACTCAACCCAACGTCGTTCGGGCCGATCACTAACAACAAGCGCCGCACCGCTCACACAACTCGCGTGCGACGCTGCTGCTTCATGTCCCGTCTTCTGCTCGAAAAACCTTTCCCTGGCGCCACCACCTGCGTCCTCGTCGGCGACGCCCAAGCGCTCGACCGCGCCCGCCTCCAACGCTTCCGCCATCTCCTCTGGCTCACCGACCGCGACAATGTCCAACGCGCCCGGCCCGTCCTTCCCCGTCACGCGATCGAAACCGCCATGGTCGACGACCCGCCTCACTCCGCCGTCGAACTATTCCTCCGGCGCGATCCGCGACACCTGCCGTCGATCTTCGTCAGCGACATCATTCTGACGCAGCACCCCGACGCCTATCGCCGCGCCCTCGCCGAACTCGAGACCACCCTAGAGACTCACCATCACAGCCGCGTCGCCCGCCAGAAAGACGGTTTCCTCTGGCAGAAACACGTTTTTGAAAACCTCTCCGATTACGCCGCTCGTCGCGTTCCCGCCGAATGGGCCAACGCCCTCCCCGGACTGCCCGCCATCATCTGCGCCGATTCGACCGGCATTCCACGCGCGCTCGCATCGCAAGCCAGGCAGAGCGTCATCTTCGCGGTCGACACCGCGCTGCCTGCTCTCGCCCGTCGACGCGTCGCCGTCGATTTCGCGCTCGCATTCGATCCCACTCGCGCTCCCCAAAAACGCCTCGGCGACTCCACGCCCGCTCGCGTGATCCTTTCGCCGCAAAGTCATCCCGCCTGGCAAACCGCTCTCCCCGCTAGCGATCGTTATTACCTTGCGAGCCGGCACCCCACGGTCGAATGGCTCGCCACGCAACGTATCGCCGCTCCCCCGGTCGCGATTTCCGACAACGCCACCTCCACTGCGGTCACACTCGCCCGCTTCCTCGGCTGCTCGCCTATCCACGTGCTGCGCGACAAAAAAACCGCCGCTCGCCATCGGGATCGCGCAATTCCTAAAACCCCAACGCCGGCTTCAGTGCCGACCGGCAAATCCCGACATCTCGCCGCCCTCCCTGCCCCGGAACCGGTGCCACCCGCCGTCCTCCTCGCCGCGCGAAATCGCGTTCGTCTCGCCGCGACCTTCGGCCGCATCCAGTCCGCCGAAATCCGCCGCATCCTCGAGAGCCGCACGCCCGAAACGGCGGCCATCTCGTTCCGCCAGCTCCTCGCCGACGAAACCTTCGCGCGGGTCTTCGGCACCTTTTCCCAGAAACTCACTCCCCACCTCCTGCCCCCGATCGAAGCCGACCCCGCCGTTTGGCACGCGCTCCTCGACGAACTAGACCAGTTGGCCGCTCTTGCCGCCCAATAAGCGACGCGCGCCGCGCCGCTATCGAAGTCACCCGCATGTTTCTCGCGTGCGCTCCTCTCGGCATTTTTTGCCGTGGTAAATACGCGTTCAGCGTGCAGCACACCGGAGAGCTCAACTCCTCGTTGAAATAAAAACCTATAGTTCTTATCAATAACGGTTTATGAACTACAAAGTTCAGTTGGCCCGAGATTCGCTTTCCCGCTTGAGCGTGTTCAGCGCGAAACAATGAACCGAAAATCTATCAAAGCACTCGTGGCCGTCCGCAGCGGTTCAATGCGGGTGCAGAACAAGAACATCCGTCCATTCTGCGGGACCACGCTGCTCGAAATCCGAGTAAGCCAACTCCTAAAAATCAAGGAACTCGATGGCGTCGTCGTAAACTCGAACGACCCGAAGATGCTTGAGATGGCCCGCAAACTGGGCGCTGCCACGGTCGAACGCGACC
Source organism: Verrucomicrobiota bacterium (assembly GCA_023391285.1). Lineage (GTDB taxonomy): Bacteria > Verrucomicrobiota > Verrucomicrobiia > Opitutales > Opitutaceae > Opitutus. Next base: position 10,992 of record JAEWBF010000057.1, on the reverse strand, counting down.
CCTACTACGCCTCGAACTCCGTCACAATGAGCGAGGTGTATGTGAACATGGCGGAAGCGATGGATTGCACCGATATTCTCTACGCGAACGTCACGAACCCGCTGGTGAAAACGGAAAGCTACCAGCAGGCGGTCGAGGCGTATCACCACCTCGAACACCGCCACGACTCCCTCGCCTCCGTCTGCGCCGTGAAGGAGTTCCTCTGGCAGGACGGCAAGCCGCTCAATTACGACCCCGCCCGTCAGCCGCGCTCCCAGGATCTGCCTGACATCGTGAAGCTCACCTTCGCGATTTCCCTTCTCCCGCGGCAGCTCATGATCTCGCGCAAAAACGTAATCGGCTACCAGCCGAAGCTCCTCGAAATGGATGAGATCGAGTCGCTCGATATCGACACCCCGAAGGACTTTTTCATCGCCGAGCAGTTCTACCGCACCCTGGTGCTCCAAAAACAGGAACTGCTCGCCGCCGATTCGGCATTCCCCACCAACGCTTCCGGCTCAAGTGCGTGTGTCGCCGCCTAGGAAATCCTTCAATATCGCGGGTGATCAATGGGACGCGCTCAACCAAACCTCGGGCGATCACGCGTGGCCTTTCAAACATCGCATTGGATAGCACTATGACAAATCCGGAGCGGCCCTCTCTCCTTCCCCCTTCATCCGCAGCAACAACGGAAGAAAGCCGGCGTCCCACTGACAGCACCAATCTCAGCCGCAGATCGCCCTTATGCCTCGCTACGTGTTTTCTCACTCTCAACGAGGAGAACACCCGTTGGTGGTTGAGTATTCAAGACACCCTCGCGCGACGAGGTATCGATTTCATTCTAATCACCTCCAATCCCCCAACCGACGAGCGGCTGCACACCTTGGAGGTGCCCCTCTATCTCCAGGGTTTCGGCGCATCATATGCACTCGCCGACACAACTCCCATCCTTGATCCCACTGTCGCCGACGTGTTGGCGGAGCGCGACTACTTGTGGGTCGGGAAAGCCGATACCACTCCTCCCAGTCCCTTGGGCGTCGCCACATGTCAGCACGTTTTGCGCACGTTGCTCTTGAAGCTGAACCCCGCGGTCGTTCTCGCCTGGGGATCGAGCCTCGGTCAAAGCGTCTTGCTACAACATCTCGCACTTCAACAGGGCCGTCCGTGCTGGATTATAGAAAGAGGTTTCTTTGCCGACACCTTGATGATCGAACTCGCGGGTCAAGCCGGGCAGTCGGAACTGAATTGGAGTTTCAATCTCCGCAACGCATTCCGTCGTGCCGACGAATCACATCTCTTCGATGCGGCGAAGGAATATTTTCTCACTCAGCGCGTCACCAAATATACTCAATCGGAGTATCTCGATCGGGATGAGTTTCAGCGGAAGTTCAATCCACGCGGTTCAAAAATCGTCGCGCTCCTTCTGCAACACGATGCAGCGAGTTGCCTAATCCCCGAAGATTACATCGGCGCCTCCATCCACGCTCCCATCGTTTCTTCGAGCCGGCACGCTATCTCCGAACTGTCGCGCGTCGCAGAGGAACTCAACTGCCGCCTGATCGCCAAGCCCCATCCCAACGATCCCACAGACTACTCGGAATTCGACAACGACTTCGTCTGCGTCGCACGAAATCTTAATCTACACGGTCTTATCGAGGCCGCCGACGTCATCGCTACGATGACGAGCACAACACAATTCGAAGCGTTGTTGTATGAAAAGCCCGTGCTCCTCCTCGCTCGCACGTCCCTTTCCCGCAAAGACATTTGCTATGAACCTAGAAGCCGGGCGGACATAGCAGACAGTCTCAGACAGGCACTTTCAGGGACCGACTTCGAACGCCGCCGCGGAAACGCTAGGCGGATGGTCGGATTCGTTCTGCAGAACCACCTGATCGCACTCAAACCAACGGTGCCTGCCGGTTCGTCCATCGACAGCTTCTGCGACTTCCTCCTCGACCAAGCCGTCGCACCTGCGCCCGCACTCTCGCTCGAAGAACGTGTGCAATCGGTTCTCGAGACCTTGTTCCCCGCGGATGTCTGCAGCGCTGCGGATGATTCGAACGCGATAGAATCCAACCGCTCTCCGCTTTCAGGTTGGATCAAACTCAAGTCACCCGGCAAACGCGAGCTACATCTGTATCGAGCCAGCAGTCGTCCCGAGTTCGAGCGTATTTTTCAGGCTCATCTGGCGAAACCTCTCCAAGCGCAACAGCGCCTCGCACCCGCTAAGCCGGAGCCATTCACGCTCCCAGGGCACTGCGCGATTTGCGGCTGCGAGAAAGGATTTCTTACCGACTTCCTTTACGCGCGACCGGATGACAGGGGACAACTGAAGCCTTCCTGGCGCGAACGGCAGATCTGCCAATGCGGGCTGAACAGCCGCCAACGAGCCTGCATTCATGTGCTGAAGGACGGGCTGACCCTGCCCGCGGACGCGCTGGTTTATTGCACGGAGCAACAAGGCCCGACGTTCGAAAGAATCTGTGAGCTATTTCCCCTCACCGTCGGCAGCGAATATCTTGGGGACGCGGTTCCTCGGGGCGCCACAAACCTACGAGGATTTCGGAATGAAGACCTTACCCAGCTCACGTTCCCCGATGAGGCTTTCGATTGTGTGGTGAGTCTCGAAGTTCTCGAACACATCCCTGATTACAAAGCTGCTCTACGGGAAATGGCCCGCTGTTTGAAACCAGGAGGCCGGCTCTTGTTGACCAATCCAGTTCATTTCAAAGAATCCGAGACCGTCGTGCGCGCGAGGTTTGGTCCTGATGGAAAGCTCATTCATCACCTTCCTCCCGTATATCACGGCGATCCGATCAATGCCGGCGGAGCATTGTGCTTTAATGATTTCGGCTGGGACTTGATCGACGATATGGTCAAAGCTGGCTTCAGCGACGCAGGCATCTACTTCTTCTCTTCCGAGGAGCACGGATATATCGGAATGGACAGCGTTCTTCTCGCCACGCGCGACGCCGCCCCTACGCCGTCGCCCCCTCGCACTAACACCACCGTCGCTGTGCCGGTCGGCCTCGAACCCGATTCTGGGGCAGCCACCGATTTATTGCTACAACGCGCGGCGTCCTGCTGGAACGCTCACAACTGGAAAGAAGCGAGCCGAATGTATCAAGTGCTCTGCACTCGCCTGCGCGATGATATCACCGTCTGGAAACGCAGCATGCAGTGCGCTGCAAAACAGGGATTTGAGACGCTGCAGGCCGCGATCGTTTCGGAAGCTCTCAAGCATCATCCGGAGTGGGCCGCCCAACTGAGCCAACACGCCGCTCCCATGAACAAGACCGAGGAGCTCCCGAGAGTTTCGATCATCATTCCCGTCCTCAACAAGGTCGCGTTCACGGAAAAATGTCTCACCGCGATCAAGGCGAACACCTTTGGCGGCCGTTACGAAATCATCGTCTGGGACAACGGTTCAACCGACGAAACCCGCGCGCTCTTGGAGAAACAAGCGGCGGCTGATCCGGCCGTCCGCTATTTCCGCAGCGAAGAAAACCTGGGCTTCGTCGGAGGCAACAATGCCGCAGCCAAACACGCGCGCGGCGAATACTTGGTTCTATTAAACAACGACACCGAGCCCCAGCCCGAGTGGCTGGAAGCCTTGGTCGACCTCGCCGACGCAGACTCCAGCATCGGCGCAGTGGGAGCCAAACTGGTTTATCCAGACGGAAAACTTCAGGAGGCCGGCGGAATCATCTTCCGCGACGGCTCAGGCTGGAACTATGGCCGCAAGCTCGATCCCCACGATCCTCGGTTCAACTTCGTGCGCGAGGTCGACTACTGTTCCGCCGCGTGCCTGCTCGTGCGCCGAGCGCTGTTCGAACAGCTCGGCGGCTTCGATGTTCGGTATTCACCGGCGTATTACGAGGACACCGATCTCTGCTTCGAACTCCGTCGCATCGGCTACCGTGTCGTCTATCAGCCCCGCAGCGAAATCATCCACCACGAGGGTGCAACCGCTGGGCAAGACGTCACGAAGGGCTTCAAGCAATACCAGGTCGCGAACAAAGAGAAGTTCATCGCCAAGTGGAAGGACACGCTCGCGCAGCAGATGACGCCTGACGCGAAACACGTTCGTCGCGCCAGTCATCGCGCCTCCGGTAAACGTATCCTGGTCATCGATCCGGTGCTCCCAATGCATGATCGCTCGTCCGGTTCGAAGCGTCTGTTCGAGATGCTGAAGATTTTTGCGGGAACCGGTCACGCCGTGACCTTCATCGCGCGCAATGGCGACGGCGGCGAACGCTACGCCCAGGAGCTTCAGCAGCTTGGCATTGAGGTCTACGCTGGCGATCCCGACCGCATGAAGGAATGCGGCTTCACCACGAAGGCCTGGCCGCTCGATCTGAAGAAGCTCGTTGAAGACAGTCGCTACGAAATCGTCCTCCTGAGCTTCTGGTATATTGCGGAGCAGTATCTCCCTCGCCTGCGCGCTTGGGCGCCAAATTCCCAGATCATCGTGGACACGGTGGACGTCCACTTCTTGCGGGAGCGGCGACAGGCTGAACTCTATCGTGACCGGAAACTGCTCGAACAAGCCGCTAAGACCCGCGTGCGAGAGCTGACTATTTACCGCCAGGCCGACGCGCTTGTGACCGTCACCGAGGACGATCGAACCACCCTGCTGAAAGATCTACCCACGGCCGAGATTTTCGTCGTCCCAAACATCCACGAGATCGCCGAAGACGTGCCGCCCGCGGAGGCACGTCGGGGTTTCCTCTTCATCGGTGGGTTTGGACATCCGCCGAACGAAGACGCCGTTCTCTATTTCCATCGCGAAGTGTGGCCACGCATTCTCGAACAAGCTCCCGATGCTCATTGGACGGTGGTGGGCAACAAGCCGCCCGCCTCCGTCCAAGCGCTCGCCGGCCCCGCAATCACCGTCACCGGCTACGTTCCGAGCACCGAACCGTATCTCCGGTCTCATCTGATTTCCATCGCCCCACTACGGTATGGCGCGGGTATGAAGGGGAAAATCGGCGAAGCACTTGCCGCCGGTCTGCCAGTCGTCACCACCACGATTGGCGCAGAAGGAATGGGCTTGGAACATGGCAAGTGCGGCACGCTGGTCGCCAACACTCCGGAGGAATTTGCAACCGAAGCGTTGCGCCTGATGAACGATCGCGAGCTCTGGGCCACCTTGTCGCGCGATGGGCGCCAGCACATTGCTGATCATTTCACCCCCGCGTGCATCGCTCGCCAACTGGATCGCATTTTCAATTGGAGCAGCTCTTTCACCTCCATCATCATCCTCGCTCTCAATCAATGGGCGCATACAAAACGCTGCCTCGAGAGCATCGCCCGGCACACCGTCGAGCCGCACGAGATCATCTTGGTCGACAACGGGTCCACCGACGAAACCCCGCAAGCGCTGCAAGAGCTCGCCTCCAGGAATCCCCGCCTGCGTGTCATCTCGAATCGCGACAACGTCGGCTTCGCCGCCGGCAACAATCAGGGTCTGTCGATTGCGCGAGGCTCACACTTCGTCCTTCTCAACAACGACACCGTGGTCACCCCGGGTTGGCTCGGGCGGTTCCTCCGCGCGTTCGAACAGCACCCTGACGTGGGTATCCTGGGCCCAATGTCCAACAACGTTTCCGGCCCGCAAAAGGTGCCGGAGGTTGATTATACCGACGACAGCACCCTCGCGCCGTTTTCCGAACATTGGGCGGCAACGCATGACGGTCAGAGTAGCGAAACCAATCGCGCAGTGGGTTTCTGCCTCGTAGGCCGGCGGGCCGTGCTTGACCGCATTGGAGGTCTCGACGAGCGCTTCGGGAGCGGAAACTTCGAAGATGACGACTACTGCGTTCGCGCTCGCATGGCAGGGTTCGGCATACGCATCGCCAAAGACGTCTTCATCCACCACACGGGGAGCCAGACATTCAAGGGCGCAAAAATCGATTATCGGCAGGTGATGCTGCGCAACTGGGGACTTTTCTGCCGCAAGTGGGACTTGCCGGAGGAAATCAGCCTCGAACGTGGCTACCCTATTCCGAAAAAGCTCCCGCCGGGCATCGCATTGAAAGTGCCTCTTCCAGATTTGAGTCTCACTCATCGCACGATCGGCAGCTCGCGCTGGAGCAACTGGGGCACAACGGCGGCCGGCGATGGCGCGCCGAATGGAAGATCCGCCGTGCTTCCCACCGTTGCGTCTGTTGGGACGATCGCCGCCGCCATCGAGCAGCATCGCAACAAGGATCTCTGCGGCGCCGCGAAGAGCGTCCTCGCGGCCCTCGCACGCCGCCCGCACCACCCGGAAGCCTACATGCTGCTCGCTGAGATTTCGCTGGCAGCGGGGGCTGCGTCCACCGCCAAACGTTGCGCACAGCAGGCACGCCAGTTGGCGCCTCATCTCAAGTCGGCCAAGAAATTCCTGCAACGTGATCTCAAAGGCGGAAGCAGCCCTGAGTGGCTGCACCTCCCCGCAGCGATCCAAGTTCCTTCGACGCCCCGTCTCTCCGTCTGTCTCATCGTGCGCAACGAGGAGCGTTTCCTCGATCGCTGCCTCGCTTCGATCAAGGACCTCGCCTCGCAGATCGTCGTCGTCGACACCGGTTCCTTCGATCGAACTGTCGACATCGCCCGCCAGCACGGCGCCGAGATTCACACTTTCGCGTGGTGCGACGACTTCGCCGCCGCTCGCAACGCCGCCCTCGAGCACGCTACCGGCGATTGGGTTCTCGTCCTTGATGCTGACGAAGAACTTCCTGCATCCAGCCACGACTCGCTCCGCAAACACCTCCGCGAACCTGGCGTGATCGCGTGGCGACTTCCGATCGTTGACGCCGGCCGCGAGCAAGACGGCCGCTCCTTCGTGCCTCGCCTGTTCCGTAACGCCCCCGGCATTCACTTCGTCGGCCGCATCCACGAACACGCCTTCGGCAGTGTCGAAGCGCTGCGCAAAGACTGGGGCCTCGATAATCGCCTCGGCGCCGCCACGCTCCTTCATCACGGCTACACTAAGGAAGTCACGATCGAGCGCGGCAAAGTCGCCCGAAATCTCCAGCTGCTTCAGCTCGCGTTGGAAGATTCGCCGGGCTCTCCACTCCTCTTGATGAACCTCGGCCTGGAGCTCTGCCGTTCCGGCCGCGTCCCCGAAGGATTGCAGCACTACTCCGCCGCGTTCCAGACTCTATCGCGCGAAGCGGCCGCGTCCGTTGTGCCCGAACTGCGCGAGATGCTGCTCAGCCAGTTCGCCAGCTACTTGCTTGCCGCCAAACAACCCCGCGACGTTGTTCAGGTTCTTACGTCGCCCCTCGCACGCCAGTCGGAGCTTACCGCCACCCAGCATTACCTGCTCGGCATGGCGCACGCCGAACAACGCCAGTTTACCGACGCCGCCGCCCACTTGCGGCAATGCATCGCCAAACGCGATCAGCCCGGCCTCACGCCAGCAAGCCCCGAAATTCGCGCCTCGGGTCCCCGCCACGCACTCGCGCTTTGCCTCTGGAAATCTAAGGACATTGCAGCGGCAGGGCACGAGTTTGCGCTCGCGGTGAAAGAAGCGGCCGACGCCGTTCCGCTCCATGTGGATTATGCCAGGTTTCTCAACGAAGCGGGCAGTGTGGGCGACGCGCTCCAGCTCCTCCATCAGCTTTCTGTCACGAATCCGGATGCAGTCGCGGTCTGGCAATGCGGCGGTCGCATTGCGCTCGGCCATCCCGAGATCGTCGACATCGCAGTCGAATGGACCGGCGTCGCCCTGCAACACCACGCGAACCATCCCGAACTCGTCGCCCTGCACGCAGAGGCTCTGCTCCTTTCGGGACAAATCTCCGCGGCACTGCCGCTCTGGGAATCGCTGAGTTCCCAGGGCAAGGCGTCCGCCCTCGCCGCCGCGCTGGTGTGCGAAATCATCGAGCAAGGAACCGCGTCGCGAGTTTCGGCAGGGCAATCGGCTGCCGTCGCGCAGGAGTTTCTCCGCTGGTATTGGCGCCTCGTGGAATTCAAGTCCGAAGCTTCCGTGCTTCGACTCCTCGAACGCGTCGACGTCGTCGCCGCCGTCTTGCCGTCCGCTGCACAGGTGCTCTCCAACATCATAAAGGAACTCAGCCAGCCAGCCGCGACTTGATCCTCCTCACCGGCGCCCGCCGCTGAGCGCGGCGCCGGCGCAAAGCGCGACCGTTTCCGTCGAAGCTTTGGTATGCGCAGGCCCAAATTTAGCGCACCACTCCTCCAGCAGCAACACATCGCATCTCCAAAATGCCGCGCTTGTTCCCGGTGGTTCAACAACTCCGACCGCTGCAACTCGCCGCTGGATTCTCACGGATTATCGCGACTCGCCCCGCGCCTCCCGCCAGTTCAGTGGCTACGCGCACATACTCTTCCTCGTCTTTCGCAGCCCACTCGGCGCGGCCTACCGCGTTCAACGCCTCCCACCCGCGTGACCGCCGGCACGCCCGTCCACAATGCTTCGCACGTAGTAGTCGTGCCGTGATACGGAAATGTATCCAGCACGATATCTAACCCAGCCATACATCGCCGGGCGGGTTAGCTGCACTACTTTCTCGCGCACCTGCACCAGATCTGCGAACCGGCGCTGCGCCTTCAGCGCGAGACCCAGATAGTGCCGGGCCTCTGTCACCGTCGGAGATTTCCCCGTCACCTCACGCAAACGTCCTCGGCGCCTTTCGCATTGCCGCTCGCCAGCCGCGCCATACCGAGGCCCATCGCGGTGATCGTTGACGCCGGCGCGCGCTTCCACGCTTCCGCAAGCATGCGTTCCGCGTCCACGGCTTGCCCAAGCAAATAGCGCCAGTATCCCGCCGAAATGCCAACCCTCGAATGCGGCCGGTGCCTTCGCCCTAAGTCGTTCATACGCGGCGGCGGCTTCTTCCAATGCGCCACGTCTTTGCAGCGCTCGTGCTTAGCGCCGAACGGTTTGAAGGGGTCCGCTCAACACACGAGATACGGCTTCGGCGTGATTTCCGCGGCCGGCGAACGTGTGTGTGCTCGTCCGAGAGGCATTCCCGCCCTCAACTAATCGCCTCGCGCAACGGCCCAAAGAGCTCCAGCGCCTGCCGCAGGCCTTCGGACACCTGCTCTTCGTCGAGACTCAAATCCCGACATGCCGCGATCGCGTTCACCCAATACTCACCCTCCCCCGGAAACCCATGCCCGCCGCGCTCCGCCGCGCCCGACGCAAGATTCAACAATTGCGCCAGCGGCGACACACCCGGCGCGCCCAAATAATGATCCTTGATCCCCGCGATCGTGGTCATCGGAAAACGCCACTCCTTCAAAATCACCGCGGCCGCCTCGCAATTCGTCATCCCAATGAACTGCCCTTCCCAGTCGCCCAGCCGCCCGTGCTCGATGCGATAGCTCCCTTGATAGGACCCGTTGCGCGTCACGCGATCCAACGCGATTTTCCCCACCGACCGCAACAACCCCGCCGTATACGCCACGCGCGAATCGATGCCCGTCATCGACGCCAACACTTCCGCCACCAGCGCCGTGAGCAGCGAATTCTCCCGCAACTGCGCGCCCGAAACACCATACATCGCGAGCGCCTGATCCGACATCTGCGATACCGCCGCGAGCCCCGTCAGCCGGTAAACTTCCATGTAGCCCACCCGCGCGAGCGCCTCGTCCAGCGTCCCATACGGTTGCCCCGCATTATAGAAAGCGCTGTTGCTGATCCGAATGATCCGCGCCGTAAGCGCCGTGTCGCGACGCAGCAACTCCGTCACCTCGCTCATCTCGGAATTGGGATCAAGCAGGAGGTGCCCGAGTTGCGACATGATGCGCGGCGCCGCCGGCAGCTGTTTCACAACATGCAGCAGCGTCTCGCGCGGAATCGGCGTAGCGATCATCGATTCCCATATCGTCCAAACCGCCGCAAAAATTAGCCCGAATATTCCACGAGCAGCGTTCTTGTTCGTTCGTTATCCCGGATTGTCATTTACTCGCGCGTCGACGCGTTTCGCCCTCAAGCCTCCCCAACACCCGCCGATGTAAGGAGCGACGCCTCTTCACGCGGGAAAGGCTTCCCGCCTATTCGCACACGGATGCTTCTCGACACTCACACCGAAACCGTCCCGACCTCCGGCACCGGCGGCCCCTACCCCGCCGAAATCATCCGGCGCCGCATCGATGCGTGCCCGAAACTCGGCTCGCTCCAAAGCATCAACCGCGCACTTAGCGATCTGGTTCATTCCGAACAAAGCCTGAACTCTCAGATCGCCGAAATCATCCGCCGCGACCCTTCCCTCGCCGCCCGCCTCTTGCGGATGGTGAACTCCGTCTACTTCGGCCTCTCCACGCGCATCAACAACATCGAGGAAGCCGTCTTCTTCCTCGGCCTCCGCCAGATCCGCGAACTCTCCGTCGCCACGCCCGTTATCGAGGAGCTCGAAAAACTGCAGCGCAACTCCCGCACCGTCCTTCCGTGGAAGGACCTCTGGAGCCACAGCATCGCCACCGCGATCGTCACACGCGACATCCTTGCCGCCACGCCGCTCCAAATCGACGACGACACCGACTATCTCGTCGGTCTCCTTCACAACGTCGGCAAGGTCGTCATGGCCACCGCGTTTCCCGACGAGCTCAGCAAACTCATCACCATGCCCGCTCGCACCCCCGCCGAGGTGTGCAAGTTCGAACGCGAACTCATCGGCTGGGACCACGGCCAAATCGGCGCGCACTATCTCAGCCGTCACCAACTCTCCGACGAAATCACCGCCGCGGTCCTCTACCACAACGACCCCGCGTCCTGCCCGCCGCAGCACCAACTCTTCGCCGCCGCGGTGCAAGTCGCCGACTACCTCGTCCGCCACTCCGGCATCACCGGCGGCTTCGAACCCGTTGCGCACATCGAACACGACGCCTGGCTGCTCCTCGACGGATGGAAAATCCTCTATTCCGACGACGGCCCCGAGACGATGCTCGCGCGCGCCGCCATCGCCAACACTCTCAGCCGCCTCCCGTCGATGCTGCAGGGCCTGCTCTAGCAATGTAGGGCGGGGTCTCGCGACACCCCCGCGCGCCCCCCCCCCG
>JAEWBF010000039.1 GCA_023391285.1 Verrucomicrobiota bacterium | reverse complement strand
CCGCAGCCGGAGAACGCGGCGCGCCCGTTCGAGGTGGAGCGGGATGGATTGGTGGGGGGGGGTGGAGCCGTGGCGATTGTGGTGGAGGCGGAGGACGTGGCGGAGCGACGAGCGGCGAAGACTGTTTACGCGGAGTTGGCGGGTTGGGGGCAGGCGGCGGATGGGCACAGCGTCGCGCAGTCGGAGCCGGAGGGCCGCGGCGTGGAAGAAGCAATGCGGCGAGCGCTGGCCAGCGCGGGAATGAGCGCGAGCGATTTGGAGTATGTGAGTGCGCACGCGACGAGCACGGTCGTGGGCGATCGTGCGGAAGCGAAGGCGTTGCGGCGGGTGCTAGCGGAAAGCGGCGCAGCGGTGAGCGGGACGAAGGCGTTGACGGGGCATACGCTGTCGATGGCGGGTGCGTTGAGCGTGGGAATCACGGCGGTCGCGATTCGCGAAGGGTTCGTGCCGGGGCAGGCGCATTTGCGCGAAGCCGATCCGGAATGCGCGGGATTGAATTTGCCGCGCGAGACGCGGAATCAGGCGGTGGGCGCGGCGATGTGCAATTGCAGCGGGTTTGGCGGGAGCAATGTGGCGCTGGTGATGCGGAAAGTGTGAGCAAATAAAAAGGGCGGGTCGAAGACCCGCCCTACGGTGAGGTTGAAGTGGATGCTGCAGTTAAGGAGCGGTGACGGTCGTGCGCATGCCGGCTTTGATGAGCTCGTCGCGATTCTCGATGAGAACGCGGACGCGCATGAGGCCGGAGGAAGCGTCGACGCGCGGGTCGATGAAATCGATTTTGCCGGAGAAAGGTTTGCCCGCGTTGAGGTCGTCGAAATGCGCGTGGAGTTCCTGGCCGATTTTGAAACGGGGAAGTTCTTCGCTGCGGATGAAGAACTGAACGTAGACCTTGCTGATATCGATGATGCGGAAGAGCGGCTGGGTGGCGGTAACGGACTCGCCGGCTTCGCGGAGTTTTTCGACGATGGTTCCGGCGAGCGGAGCGGTGATGGAGCGGATGCGAAGGTTTTCGGTGGCGGCATCGAGCTGGGCTTGGGCGAGCTCGAGCTCGATGCGGGCTTCGAGCTCCTTGTCCTCGGGGACGATTTTGTCGTCGAAGAGACGCTTGGCGCTGCGGTGATCGAAGACGCGTTTTTCGACGATCGCCTTCGCGCGGCTGAGCTCGAGCTGTTCCTGTTTCGAGTAGAGCTGCGCGAGGAGTTGTCCCTCTTTCACGGTGTCGCCCTCGCGCACGGCGATGTGTTCGATCGAACTCTGGACCGGCGAGCTGACGACGACCTCGCGGAAGGGGAGGACGATGCCGTCGAGCGCGGACGCGGCGAAGGCGGCGGGGGCGAGCGCGACGAGAAGGGCGAAAAGACGGAAGGACATGACGGAAGATAAAGGAGGAGCGCCGAGCGAAATCCTCGCGGGCGCTCGCACTACGAGAGCTTAGTTGGCGACCACGATGTTCATCTTTTCGGCGAGGGTGCCTTCGATGAGGTGGAGTGTGGTGATGGCTTTGTTGAGGTCGACGACGGTGGCGAGCTCGCGGCTGCGGACCTGGCTGAGTTCTTTTTGGAGGGTCAGCACGTTGTAGCTCGTCGTGAGGCCGGTGTTGAGGCGCTTGAGCTCGGCGTCGAGGGCCGATTGGGCGAGGCGCAGCGAATCCTTCACGAGCTCGACGCGTTCGCGAGCGGCGGCGATGTCGCGGAGGGCGGTGTCGACGGCGCTGAGGATGGCGACCTCGGCGCGCTTCACGTTGAGCGCGGCCTGGGTCTGGCGCTTCTTCGCTTCGGCGACGCGGCTGCGCGCAGTGCGATTGAAGGTGGGAATCGAAACGGAAACGCCGACGCTCCAATCGGGCTGACCGCGATCGGTGAAATCGTTGAAACTATTCGCGATGTCGTGACCGAGGCCGTTGTAGCCGAACGTGGCCTTGAGATCGAGACGCGGCCAGCGCTGGTTCTTCGCGTAGGCGAGGCGGATGTCTTCGGCTTTGGCGCCTTCGATGGCGGCGAGGTAGCTCGGGTTTTTGGTGAAGACGGTGCTGAGGATGTCTTCGCGTTCGAGGTCCGGGATCGGGAGCTGAACGTTGTCGGTCGCGAAAATCATCGCGGGCGAATCGAAGTCGAATTCCTCGCGGGTGAGTTCCTTCAGAGTGTTGCGACGTTGATTGAGCAGGCTCTGCGCGAGGATGAGTTCCTCGCGGGCTTCGGCCACGCGGGCTTCGGCTTGGATCACGTCGATCGAAGCCATCTTGCCTTCTTCGGCGCGGCGGCGGTTTTCGCGGAGGAGACTTTCCGCGAGCTCGATCGACTGCTGCTTCACGCGGATGTTTTCCTGCGCGAAGACGGCCTCGAAGTAAGCCGACATCGTTTGCCCGATAATGCGGAGGACGGACGCGTGAAATTCATTTTCGGATACGTTGCGCGCATTCTTCGCGAGACGAATTTCGGCGAGATTGGCGTGGAAGCCGAAGTCGCGGAGCAGCGGCTGCGTGATGCGGAAAACGGCGTTCGATTGAAACTCGGGACCGTAGAGCGACAGGGCGCGGCGGTTGTAGGTGTTGTCGAGACGCGCGTGGTCGACCATGAATTCGTAAACGAGGCCGGTCGGAATGCGGCCGCCGAAGGAGGCTTGGAAACGCTCGTTGTTTTCGTCGTAGATGCGCGAGATTTGTCCCGTGCCGAGGAAGTCGCGCTGATTGAGCGCGCGCTCGGATTCTTCATAGAGCGCACCGAATGAAATCGTGGGATCGAAAACGCCCCACGCGCCTTTGATGCGGTCGTCGTAGATTTGGGGCTCGAGGCGTCGGGCCTGAATCTCGAGATTCGCCTGGAGCGCCTGCAGCAGAAGATCCTGGAGCGTCGTGGGCGCGGTGGCGACGAGCGTGGCGTTGGAGGTCGCCGCGGGAGCGGACGATGAACTGGACTGGGCGATAGCCACAGGCAGGAGAAGCGCGCCGGTGGCGGCGGCGAGGAGGCGACGAAGCGAGTTGATCATTGAACAGCTGGAATGGGGGGTTAGCCCTACAGTTGGAGTTGAAGTTGTGGCAAGCGATCTGTTGCGGGCGGCGTTGATTGCGAGCGCCGGAGTGGGCCGCAAGTCATTTGTGCGGACGGAGATTTTTGACGGAAAAGTTGTCGTAGATTTGTGAATACGCCCGCAACGCCAAAGAGAAGCTTGCTCCACGAAGAGGCGAACCCTACTAGGGTGAAATATCTAACAACCGTGACCGGACCGACCCAAACCCCTGAAGTAATCAAAAATCTGGAGGCTTGCCGCGCGTTCGCCGGACCGGTGAAGGCGTTTTGGCCTTTCTTCGCCCAAACCTGCGGCAAGCTCGCCGACGCGACGCACGCGCAAATCATGGTGCGTCTGGATGGGCGGTGGATGGTGGTGGCGCAATGGCCGGCAACGGGTGGAGAGAAGGCGCCGCAGTTGGTCTCGGCGGAGACGTTTTCGTCGATTGCGGAGGACGCGTTGGAGAGCGGAATGGTCACAGCGCCGCCGAGCGGGCCGGCGGGATTGTCGCTGATCGTGGTGGCGCTTTCGACGGGCGAGCCGACGCAAGGTTGTGTGCTCGCGGTGTCGTTGCCGTTGGAGCGCGCGAAGGAATTGGGCTCGACGGCGGACATGCTGCGGCTCGCGGCGGACACGCCGTTGTTGTATCAGCGTCAGCGTCAATTGGAGCGCACGAAGCGCGACATCGTTCACTTCTCGCAAGCGCTGGAAGTGTTGACGGTGTTGAATGCGCACACGCGATTTTTGTCGGTGGCGATGGCGCTGGTGAACGAGACCGCGCAGCGTTATCAAGCGACGCGGGTGGCGCTCGGCTGGCTGGCGGATCCGTATATTCGTGTGCAAGCGGTGAGCGGGACGGATCGCTTCGAGAAGAAGATGGAAGCGGTGCAGCGGCTCGAGGCGGCGATGGAAGAGGCGCGCGACCAGGATGAGGAAATCGTTTTCCCGGCCGTGGCGGAGCTGCAGCAGATCGTGCGCGATCACGAAACGTATGCGAAGAGCGAGGGCGTGGCGTTTCTCGCGTCGGTGCCGTTACGCGTCGACGGCGAAGTGCGTGGCGTGTTGACGCTGGAGCGCGCGGCGCAGGCGTTTACCGAAGACGAAGTCGCGGGCGTGCGTGTGCTGGCGGATCAAGTGGCGCGGCGGCTCGACGAGTTGCGGCGCAACGATCGCTGGTTCGGAGCGCGTTGGGCGCTGGCGTGGCGGGAGTATTTCGCGCGTTTCCTCGGACCGCGTCACACGTGGAGCAAAGTCGGCGCGATCGCGGGAGCGGTGGCGTTGGTCGTGGTGTTTTTCGTGCCGGTGTCGTATCGCGTCGAGGCGCCGTTTTTGACGCGGAGCGATGCGCTGGCGCATTTGCCGGCGCCGTTTGACGGATATTTGTCGGAAGTGCTCGTGCGTCCGGGTGACCTCGTGAAGCAGGGCGACGTGTTGGTGCGTTTGGACAACAGCGATTTGTTGATCGAGGAGTCGGCGGCGCGGGCGGAGTTGCAGCGTTATGCGAGCGAAGCGGAGCAGGCGGAGGCGGCGCGTCAGCTGGCCGACATGCGCGTGGCGCTCGCGATGAAAGCGCAAGCGCAGGCGAGATTGGAGTTGTGCTTGTTTCGATTGGCGCGGGCGGAAGTGCGCGCGCCGTATGACGGCGTAGTCGTCGAAGGCGATCTGCGCGAGCGGATCGGCGCGCCGGTGAAGACGGGCGAGGTGATGATGAAGGTCACGCAGCTCGCGGGCATGTATGTCGAGATGCGCGTGCACGAGCGCGACATCGATCAAGTGCTCGAGAGCAAGACGGCGGAGGTGGCGTTCGCGAGCCGACCGGAAGAGACGTTCGCGGTGGACGTGACGCGCATCGAGCCGTCGGCGGTGCCGGACCGCGACGGGAACCGTTTTCTCGTGCGCGGCACGCTGGCGAGCAAAGCGGATTGGTTTCGGCCGGGCATGAGCGGCATCGCAAAAGTGAATGCCGGCGATCGCAGTCTTGCGTGGATTGGCACGCACCGGCTGGTGGATTTCCTGCGGATGAAGTTCTGGTGGTAACGCGCCATGTCGAACTCGCGCGCACTGTTTAGCGAATCGTGGCACCGGGTGGCGTCGCAGCGTATCCGGCTGCGTCCATCGGTGATCATCCGGAAGCAATACTTCCGCGGCGAACGCTGGCACGTGGTGCACGATCCGTTCACGAATAATTTCTTCCGCTTCCGCGCGGAGGCGTATGCGTTTGTGGCGCGGCTCGATGGCAGCCGCACGGTGGAGGAAGTGTGGAAGCACTGCCTGGAAACCGAAGGCGAGCACGCGCCGGGACAGGGCGAGGCGATCCAGATGCTCGCGCAGCTTTATCAGGCGAACCTGATCGTGTCGGACGTGCCACCGGACACGGCGCGGTTGTTCGAGCGGCAGAAGAAGCACAAGCAGCGCGAGCTTCGGTCGCGGCTGATGAGCGTATTCTTTTTGCGGATGCGGCTGTGGGATCCGGACTCGTTTTTGAAGCGGACGCTGCCGTATGTCGGTTGGATCTTTTCGCGCTGGATGGCGGTGGTCTGGGTGGCGGTGGTCGGACTCGGGCTGGCGATGGCGCTCGGCGAGTGGGATCGGTTGCGCGATCAGACGGCCGGCGTGCTGGAGCCGGGAAACCTGCTACTATTATATGTAGCGTTCGCGTTCGCGAAGGTGGTCCACGAATTCGGGCACGCGTATGCGTGTCGGCGCTTCGGCGGGGAAGTGCATGCGATGGGCTTGACGCTGTTGGTGTTCACGCTGGTGCCGTTTGTGGATGCGACGGCGGCGTGGGCATTTCGCGATCGGCGGCGGCGCGTGATCGTCGGTTTGGCGGGGATGATCCCGGAACTGTTTCTTGCGGCGATTGCGGCGATGATCTGGGCGAATACGGGCGCGGGGTTGGTGAACGGAATTTGTTACAACCTGATGCTGGTTGCGTCGGTTTCGACGGTGTTGTTCAACGCGAACCCGCTGTTGCGTTTCGACGGCTATTACGTGTTGGCGGATTTGACGGATACGCCGAATCTTCAGCAGCGCGCGCAGCAGCAGCTGTTGCATACGATCGAAAACCGCGTGTTCGGGGGGCGAAATACCTCGGCGCCGGCGCGGTCGCGGCGCGAGGCGGTGTTGCTGGTGATCTTCGCGATCGCGAGCTGGATCTATCGCGTGCTGATCACGTGGTCGCTTATTATTCTAGTAGCGGACCAGTATTTCGGGCTGGGGCTCGCCGCGGCGGCGATCGCGTTTTTCGGAACCTTCGTGATGCCGATCATTGGCGCGGTGAGGTATCTGGTGCGTGAGCCGCGGATCGAACGTGTGCGGCGGCGGGCGACGTTTATTTCGGTGAGTGCGGCGGCGGCGGTGTTGATCGTGTTGGCGGCGGTGCCGTTTCCGCGGCGGTTTCGCGCGCCGGGTGTGTTGCACGCGGAGAACTACACGAAGGTGATCGCGCCGACGGCGGGCTACGTGGAAACGCTGGCGGTGGACAGCCGGACGCACGTGCAACGGGATCAGCCGTTGCTGAAGTTGGTGAATCCGGAGTTGGATTCGCAGATTGCGGCGGGGGAGGCGCAGCTGGAAGCGACGCGCGCGCTCGAACGCAAAGTGCTGCGTGAATCGCCGGCGCGGATACAGCCGGTGCGGCGCCGGCTCGAAGCCATCGAGCGGCACGTGGCGAAACTGCATGAGGACAAGGCGGCGCTGGAATTTCGCGCGAAACAGGAAGGCGTTTGGATTTCCCCGCGCGCGGCGGACTTCACCGGATTGTGGGTTCCGAAAGGGGCGGCGGTCGGTGAGATTGTCGACGAGCGGAGTTTCGAATTTTTGGCGGTGGTGCCGCAGGAAGATGCGCGGGAGTTGTTTGGAGCGGAGATCGAGAAGTTGGAGATTCGATTTCCCGGGGAAGCGGAGGAAAGCGTGAGCGTCAGGTCCTGGCACGTCGTGCCCGGCCGGCAGGATGTGTTGCCGACGCCGGCCTTGGGTTGGGCGGGAGGCGGATCCGTGCGCGTCGCGGGAGACGATCCGTCCGGAGTGCGGACGGCGGAGCCGTTTTTCCTCGTGGTGGCAAAAGTCGAGAAGAACGACGCGGTCGCGATGTTGAATGACCGCACCGGCGTCGTGCGCGTGTCGCTGCCGAAGGAACCGTTGTTGACGCAATGGACCCGCAATCTGCGGCAGCTGCTGCAGGAGCGGTATCAGTTGTGAGGCGCTTGCGATGAATCTGCCTACGCAGGATCAGCGGCGCACGGAGGTCGCCAGACCGGAACGGTTGCCGACGGGGCTGGATGCTTTGGCGCATCGGTGGCAGGGACGCTGGCGCGGACGGGGGAGAGCCGCGAATGAGTTGCGGGCGGCGGCGCTGCGCGTGCATGCGGCGGCGGAGAACTTGCGCGGGGCGAGCAATCAGGAACTCGCGAGATTCTTGCGGGAGGGTGCGGCGCGGGTTCGGCGTTTGGGCGTGCGCTGGTCCGAAGAGTTCGAAACGATTTTGCCGCCGTTGGTGGAGGCGGCGGAGCGGCAGCTCGGGATGCGACCTTATCCGGTGCAGATCATGGGCGCGCTGGGATTGGGTCGCGGGCGGTTGGTGGAGATGGCGACGGGTGAAGGCAAGACGTTGACGATTGCGTTGGCGGCGGCGCCCTCGGGTTGGTTGCGGCGACCGTGTCATGTGATCACGGCCAACGACTACCTGGCCGAACGCGATGCGAAGGGGCTCGCGCGGTTTTACGAGTTTTGCGGCGTGCGCGCGGGTTATGTGACAGCTCCGATGGCGGGGGAGGAGCGGGCCAAGAATTACGCGGCTGAGGTAGTATATACTACGAGTAAGGAATTGGTGGCGGATTTCCTGCGCGACCGGTTGGTGCTGGGGCCGCTGCACTCCGCGCAGCGAAGGGCGGTGCGGAATTTGTTGAAGGCGACCGCGCCGCGGCTGCCGCTGGTGACGCGCGGTTTGTTCACTGCGATCGTGGATGAGGCGGACAATCTCTTGATCGACGAGGCGGTCACTCCGCTGATCATCAGCCGAAAAGACGAGAATACGGAATTGCAGGACGCTTGCCGCTTGGCAGCGGAGGTCGTCGGTCATCTCGCGGAAGGCGAGCACTACACGATCGACGAGGATTACAAAGATGTGCGTCTGACGCCGGCCGGGGTGCGCCGGATCGAGGAACAGGTTTCGTGGCGGACGGGCACCTATCATGCCGCAACTTGGATGCGGGAGTTGGTGGAGCAGGCGCTGCGGGCGCGACGCTTCTATATTAGAGGGAAGCACTACGTGGTGCAGGACGGGGCGGTGGTGATCGTGGATGAGTTTACCGGACGATTGATGCCGGGCCGGTCGTGGAGGTTGGGCTTGCACCAAGCGGTGGAAGCGAAGGAAGGGCTGGCGATTTCGCCGCCGACCGAGGCGTTGGCGCGGCTGAGTTTTCAGCGGTTTTTTCGGATGTTTCGGCGATTGTCGGGAATCACAGGGACGGCGCGGGAAGCGGCGGACGAGTTTTGGACAACGTATGAACTGCCGTTCACGTCGATTCCGCCGAACCGGCCGTGTCAGCGGGCGGAGTGGCCGACACTCTATTATAGAAGGGCGGAGCAAAAGTGGGCGGCGATCGTGCGTGAAATCGAGACGGTGCACGCGACGGGGCGGCCGGTTTTGGTGGGAACGCGCAGCGTGGCGACGAGCGAATCGCTTGCAGAACGGCTACAAGAGCGTGGGCTGGCGTTCACCATTCTGAATGCGGTCCGGCACAAAGAAGAGGCGGGGATCGTTCTTCGGGCGGGCGAAAAGTATGTGATCACCATTGCGACCAACATGGCCGGGCGCGGCACCGATATCCGGATCGATGCGGATGTGGCGCGGCTGGGCGGGTTGCACGTGATCCTGACCGAGCCGCACGAGTCCGGGCGTATTGACCGGCAGTTGCAGGGACGATCAGGACGGCAAGGGGACCCGGGAAGCACGCGAACCTTTGCTTCATTCGAAGATGAAGTGCTGGTGCGATTCCTGCCGAAAACGTGGCAGCGCGTGCTGCAGAGCGTCGCTGGCGGAACGAATTCCGGTTGGGCGAGAACGGTGGCCAAGCGTGCTTTTCGCCAAGCGCAACGAGCAGCGGAGAAGCGGGCGCAGCGCCAGCGGAGACTCGTGATGCAGCAAGACGCGCAGTTGGCGGAGTCGCTCACGATGGGTTACGCGGATCAAATTTGAGCGTAAGTGTCATTGGCGGGTGGAGTAGCCGGAATTTTTACGCCCGCTGAGGAAATGTTCTTGGCAGTGGCTGGGGAAAATCCCCATGTTCGCGCCCGTTGTCCTCGCGTCCCTCCAGCTTCGACGCGCGTTCGGCCTTCCGTATCGAAGCGCTCGAACCGCGTATCCTGCTTTCCGGCACCCCGTCGGATGGTGGTTTGCTGGGAGTGACGGAGCTGCCGGAAGGGCTGACTGAAATCATCGTCGATGCCGGTCAAACGCTGGCTGAAAACGGACCTGCGGAATCGGACAACGACAGCCTTTTTGTGGGACTTGAACCGGTCACGCCGGAAGTTGAAGCGGCGCCGGACGAGACGCTCGCGACCGTGCAGCCGGAAGAAACGGATGTCTCCACGCCGCCGATACAGGCTCAGGAAGAGACGATTGTCGGCGTCACCGAAGACACGGAGCCGACCGCCGGAACGTTCGAAGAAGTGTCCGAGAGTGCCCCCGCGGCGCCGGATCTGGAAACGATTTTTGCTCAGCTTGTGATCACCTTGAAAGCAGGGCAGGGGCCTCCGACGACGCTCAGCGCTAGCTCCAAGGTTGTAGATAATGCACTTACGATCTCCTCGGGTGAGCAACTCTCCGGGAGTGGTTCTTTTGATTATAGTTTGGTGAACGGTGGCATCCTCTCGCCGGGCAATTCGCCTGGGATTACGGAGTGGGTGACCTACACGCAGGAGGCGAGCGGCACGCTCGTGATCGAGCTCGCAGGGACTGCGGCCGGCACAGGTTACGACCAGGTGCAGGTGCAAGGCCTCGCGACATTGAATGGCCGCCTGACCGTCACCCTGCTCAACGATTTTCTGCCGACGGTTGGGGATACATTCGACATCCTGACCTTCGGCTCTGTCTCGGGTAAGTTCGTGGATGCGGATGGCCTGATCGGTTTCGGCGACGGTTCGACGTATCTCGAGATCGTTCAATCCGCCGACAAGATTCAACTGATCACGCGCGCGTTCGCATTTGGGTTGAACGCATTTGGCTTCGACCAACTCGGCGCGGCTCCGGCTGAAGCGCTGGGCGAATTCCTGAGTTTCGATTATTTCGGCCTGTCGAACATCTCGATCAGCGCCGACCTCAGCCTCGGTGGTCTGGCGGAGTTGTCCGGCACGTTTGCGTTTACGCGGGTTTCGAACCTGAACGTCACGCTCGCTGGCGGCGGCACCAAGACGGTGTCGGGCTTCACGCTGACCGTCGACAATGGTTCGTTCATGGTTGGCCTCCCCGGTTCGGGTGTCGGCGTGAGCGCGACCGGTGTCGATGCCGCGCTGATCTGGCTGAAGGAAGGCACGACCACTTATTATGCGGTCAACGCGTCGGTCGGCTCCGCGAGCCTCAATGGCTTCGGACCCGAGCTCACGCTCTCGCTCGGTTTGACGGAATTTGCGTTCAACCGCTCCAGCGACGCGGGCGGCGGCGCGGTGCCGGTGATCGACTTTTCGCAACATGCCGGCGGCGGCTACGACGTCGCGGTCGGCGCCACGCCTTTGCGTTTCGATTACGCGACGGCGATTACCGAGATCTCGGCTTCCGATTCGGAACTGCAGATTGCCGACTTTATTTATGTGAACGGCAGCGTGTCGCTGACGCTCGGCCGGACGATGGATGTTACGCTGACCGACAACACGGTCGAGAACGTCGCGTTGTTCACGCTCGGGATGAATGACGTGACCGGGTTCGTCGGTTTGAACGGTCCTTACTGGAACGATGCGGATTCAGCGAAGGCGACCGGCATCGCGGTGGACCAGATCGACCTCGCGCTTGCGTTGCTGACGCCGACCGATGCGGCGAAGACCGTGCGCTATTATGGTGTGGCGCTGTCCGGCGCGTCGGCCGAACTCGTGGGCTTCGATGGTTTCGAGATGGGCGTGCGTGGATTCACGGCCGAGGCGAACGGAGTCTCGGGCGCTGCGGCGAATGCGCCGGTGGTCGACTTCAGCAAGCTGACGGGCGGTCTGACGATCTCGGCGGGCGGCGAGGACTTCACTCTAGAATATAATATCGCATTGCTCCGGGCCGAAGCCGCGGACGTGAGCCTGGTCGTTTCCGAGTTCCTGACGGTTCGCGGCGGATTTGCGTTTTCAAAAGGCACGTCGACGACCGAAACGCTGGAAGACGGCACGCGGACGTTCGATGTGCTCACGATCGGCTCGTCGGACGCGTATCTGTTCGCCGGGTTTGGCGGCCCGTATTGGATCGATAGCGACAACGATGGTCGCGTCACGGATCTCGACGAGCCGGCGGAAGACGGCGCGCTCGGTCTCGCACTTGGCGGAGTGACGGTCGGTCTCGCTTTCCTCAATCAGACGGGTGTCGCCAGTCCGTTGAAATACACTGCGCTCGAAGTCACAGCCGACAGCGCGGCGTGGGTTGGGATGGAAGACACGCTCACGCTCACCGCCAAGGACATCATCGTCGCCGTGAACATGGCGCGCGATGCGAACGGCGCCGCGGTCGATGCCGGAGACTTCAGCGCGATGACGGGCGGCGGCGTGACGGTCGCGACCGGCGGAGATCCGGTGGTGTTGGATTTCGAAGGCGACGTTCTGCGGGTCAGCGTGGGTTACGCCGTGATCACGGTTTCGGAGTTCATTTCGGTGAGCGGTAGCATCGCGATCGAAAAGGGGGCGCAGGCGACTGAGCTGCTGGCCGACAACGTTACGTTCCGCACGTTCGACGTTCTGACGATCGGCGCCAGCAATGTGCACGTGTTTGCCGGCACGGGGGGCCCCTACTGGGTCGACAGTGACGGCGATGGCGAAATCACCAGTGACGATACGCCGGACAGCAATGGCGTGACGGGTCTGGCGGCTGGCGGGGTGGATCTCGCGCTCGCTCTATTAGAAGAGAGCGGGGCGGCGACGCCGATTCGCTACGTGGCTTTGAGTGTTCATGCGGACACCGCGCTCTGGGTGGCTTCGAACAGCCCGGTGACGGTTCGCGCGACCGGCATCGATCTTCAGGTCAACTACGCCGAGGATCCGAACGGCAACATCGAAGCCGGCGACTTCAGCCGCATGAACGGTGGCGCGGGTCTCTCCGTGGCGACGGGTGGCGATCCGATCGTGATCGATTTCGACGAAGCGCTCGTGCGGGTTTCGATCACCAACGCCGAACTCGGCATTTCCAACTTTGTTGCGATCGCGGGCGGGATCACCATCGAGCGGACCAGCGAGACCTTCACGTTGGAAAACGGCACCTCGGTCACCGGCAGCTTGTTGACGATTTCGGGCAGCGGACTTTCCGCCTTTGCGGGTGCGAACGCCGGAACGGCGGGCGCGACGGGCGTTTCGTTGACCGGCGTCGATTTCGGTTTGGGACTGTTCTCGGCCGATCCCACGAATGCGGCGATGGCTGGCGTCACATGGACGACGCTCAAAGCCGATGTCGAGAGCCTGTCGGTCGACGGCATTCCGAGCATCGGTATCTCCGGAAGCTCGCTCTATATTAATATCAACAAGGTCGGCGGTCTCGCGCCGGAGCTCGATGCGAACGACTACGTCATCGATTACTCCGCGGCCGCCTTCGAAGTTGCGACAACCGGCGAGCCGATCGAATTCGATTTCGCGGGTGAGCTCGGCGAACTGCTCGAGGTCGGCGGCGAGATCGCGATCACGGTAGGCGGATTCTTCCATGTGAGCGGCGCGCTCGCCTTCCGCCAGGCGACGGAGCAGGTGACGCTCGCGGATGGCACACCGATGGCGACCCGCGCGATGGTGATCGGCGGCAGCAACCTCCAGGCGTTTGTGGGGCTCAATGCGAACACAGCGGACCAAACCGGGTTTTCGCTGACGGGCGTTGAGTTCGGTCTCGCCATCTTCTCGTCGATCCCCGCCGATGAAACCGCGCCCGCTTCGCGTTGGCTCTCGCTGAAGGCGACGGCCGATGGGGCGACGTTCGCCGGAGTCAACGACCTGACGTTGTCAGCGACGAACATCAGTGTTGGGATCAATACGCAGCTCGGGCTCGGCGCTGGTGTCGCGGCCAACGTGGTGGATTTCTCCGGCGGCGCTTTTGATGTGGCCACCGGCGGTGCGACGCTCGTGTCGCTCGATTTCGACGGTGAGGATGGCGATCTCTTCCGCGGCTCGCTGCAGGCCGATGTTAACTTCTTCGGTTTCGTCACGGCTTCGACCGAACTCGCGTTCACACGGAAGTCCGGCGAAGCGAACGTCGGCGGTTCGACGGTCGCTGTCACTCAACTGCTGATCGGTGCGAACAACGGTAGCGCGTTCGTCGGTATGCCCGGCGATGCGAACTCTCGCGTAGGCTTCGCGCTGTCAGGCCTCGAACTCGCGCTGGCGATCCAGACGGATCAAGCCGATCCGACCCGTCGCTGGACCTCGCTGGAGCTGGAAGCGGACACGGTGACTTTCGAAGGCATTCCGGGTGTCACCATCGAAGCGGATAGTCTCACGGTTTCGATCAACCAAGCTGCGATTGATGACTCGGTCGTGGATTTTTCCGACGACGCGTTGACGATCGAGACGCGACCGTCGACGACGCGCACGCTGACGTTTGATGCGGCGGACGGAGACTTCCTGCGCGCGACTGGAAATCTGCGGATCAATCTTCACAACTTCGTGTTCCTGGCCGGCTCGTTTGGGCTGGAGAAGAAGTCGGTGACCTTCGATGCGGGCAACGGAAACGAAACTTTCCAGACGCTGACCTTCGGCACGTCGAACGCCTATGTGTTTGCCGGCTTGGGCGGACCTTACTGGGTCGATAGCGACGGCGATGGTGATATCGACGGCGACGACGAGCCGGATGCGGATGGAGCGTTGGGCATGCAGGTGGGGGGGGTGAATGCGGCGCTCGCGATGTTGACGCGTGCAGCCAACCCGGGAGTCACTTACACGGCGCTGCACGCAACAGCCGACAGCGCGGGGTTTGTTGGAATGGAGGACATCTTTGCGCTGTCGCTCACCGACGTGACGCTTCAGTTGAACGGCGCGAGCGATCGCAACAATCCAGAGGCGACACCGGCGGTGTTGGATTTCTCGGCGATGCCCGGCGGCGGCTTGAGCGTGTTGACCGGCGGCGATCCGATCACGCTCGATTATGATCACGCGCTCTTCCGAGTAAGCGCCGACGATGCGCTGTTGCAGGTGTCGGAGTTTATTTATGTGCGCGGTGCGTTTGCCTTCGAGCAGGGCGAGCCCGTGGCGGAGATTCTCGAAGACGAATCGACGCGTGAGCTCGACGTCACGACGATCGGTTTTTCGAACGCGTATCTTTTCGCGGGTGTCGGCGGTCCGTATTGGACGGATGCCCAGATCGCGAACCCGAATCAACCTGCCGGCGACGGTGTGTATGGCATCGCGATCGGGAACATTTCGGTCGGCATGGCGCTATTGCGTCAGACGGGCGTCGCGAATCCCGCTACTTACTTTGCGCTGAAAGCGCACGCGGACTCCGCGTCGTGGATTGGGTTCTCCGATGTGCTGAGGCTCACCGCCACCGACATCACGGTGGAGATCAACCGCGCGAGCGATCCGGCGAATGCCATCACGGCGGCGGACTTCTCGGGCATGGAGGGCGGCGGGCTGACGATCAATCTCGGTGCGGGCAACACCACGTTGATCGACTTCGATCAACGCCTGCTGCGCGTGACAATCGACCAGGTTAACCTGGTGGTCGCGGACTTCTTCCATGTGACCGGCACGGTGGCGATCGAGCAGACTGAAAAAACGCTCACGCTGGCGGATGGCGATCAGGTAACGGGTAGCTATCTCAGCATTGGCGGAACGGGCGTGGATGTGTTCGCGGGAGTGAATGGCCCAGCCACGAATGCCGGCGCGACCGGCTTCTCGCTGGCGAACGTGGAATTCGCGTTGGGCCTGTTCTCACCGGACGCGAGTGAAACGGCTTACGCGGGTTACCGCTGGTCGTCGGTGTTTGGCACGGCGAGCAGCATGTCGCTCGTCGGCTTCTCGGATTTCGAACTTTCGGCGAGCTCGGTCGAACTCCAACTCAACCGCGTTTCGGGTGCCCCGAGCGAGACGGTCGCCAATAGCAAGGTGATCGATTATTCCACGACATCGGTATCGGTTCTCACCGGCCCGAGCACGTCGAAGACGATCACGTTCGATGGTGATCTCGGCCAACTGCTGCAGGTTAGCGGTGACATCGCGATTACGGTCGGCGGCTTCTTCCATGTGAGCGGTGGGCTGGCTTTCCGGCAGGCGAGCGATCGCGTGACGCTCGAGGACGGCGACGAGATCGATGTTCGCGTTCTCACCGTCGGAGGAACTGGCCTGAATGGATTTGTTGGCGTGAACCGCGGCACGCCGGACGCGATCGGTTTCAGTCTCACGGGCGTCGAGTTCGGGTTTGGGATTTTCAGCAGTATTCCGGCCGACGCGGTCACGACTCCGTCGCGTTGGTTTGCGCTTACCGCCACAGCGACGAGTGCGAGCTTCGACGGGATCGAGGGGTTGACGGCGACGGCGTCGAACATCGAGGTTCAGGTGAACCAGCAACTCGGCCTGGCCCCAGGGGCGGAGGCGAACGTCATCAATTTCAGCAACGCTCCGTTCTCGGTTCCGACCGGCACGACGACATCTGTTGACCTAGAATTCGACGCGGCGGATGGCGCGCAGCTGCGGGCGACGCTCAGCGCGGAACTCGACCTCTTCG
Organism: Verrucomicrobiota bacterium; assembly: GCA_023391285.1. GTDB lineage: Bacteria > Verrucomicrobiota > Verrucomicrobiia > Opitutales > Opitutaceae > Opitutus. The sequence continues at coordinate 281,878 of JAEWBF010000039.1, read as the reverse complement.
GCTTCGTGGCGATTTCGGGTAACATCGGCATCGAGAAGAAGGCCGTCGACGTCACCTTGGCGGACGAAGACAGCACGACGCTTTCCGCGGACATGTTGTCGATCGGCGGCAGCGGCGTGAACGCCTTCATCGGTGTGAACGGCGGGACGGCCGACGCGATTGGCTTCACGGTCAGCGATCTCGATTTCGGCCTTGGGTTCTTCACGCCCACCAACGCGACGGCGAATGGCGATCACCGGAAGTGGACGGTGCTGCAGGCCAATGCGGCGGGAATCACGATCTCCGGGCTTTCGGAGTTCGGCGTGTCCGTCACCGATCTGAAAGCGGAAATCAATCGCGCCAGCGGCACGCACATCGGCGGAGCGGCGAACACGACGGTGCTCGATTTTTCGGATACGACGCTCGATGTGCTCTCCGGCACGGGCGAGACATTCACGCTGAACATCGACGGCTCACGCGGCGAGCTGACCCGCGCTTCGGCCCAGGTGCAGTTGCAGATTTCGGATTTCGTGTTCCTCCGCGGCCGCTTCGGGTTCGAGAAGTCGTCGCCCGCCGACACGCTCACGCTCTCTAATAATACTACCGTTGCGACGACGGGCGTGCTCGCGATCACCGGATCGAACATCTCGGGCTTCGTGGGTTATGCGAGCGGCGGCATCGATCCTGACCAGAGCTTCTACGACCAGCGCGGGAACCTCTACGGCTTCGGCATCGAAGGTCTCGATTTCGCGCTGCTGCAGATCAAGGCAGGCGGACGCACCTACACGGTGCTGAAGACGGAGGCGGATTCGATCGCGCTTTACGGCTTCGATGCGTCGACCTTCGAACTCTCCGCGACCGGCGTGGCACTCGAGATCAATCGCGTGAATGTGCTCAACGCCCCGACGATCGATTTCGCGGCGACCTTCGCCGACGAAAACGGACTCAAGATCGAAACGGGCGGCGACGACGTTGTGATCGATTTCGAAGGTGGCGATCGTCTGCGGGTGTCCGCCGCCTCTGCGACGCTGGCAATTTCCGACTTTGTCTTTGTGACCGGCAGCTTTGCGTTTGAGCGGGCGACGTTCGCGGCGAACACCTTGAACGATGGTGGCGCGCTGAATCTCGCGGGGGCAGGGCAGGGCTTTACTTTCGGAGGCAGCAATATCCGCGTCTTCGTTGGCTATGCCGACGGTGGTATCGATCGCAGCAAGACGTTCGCGGAGCAGTCGGCGAACTTGTATGGTTTCGGCGCGGAAGGCGTCGATTTTGGCCTGCTCCAGGTGAAGGTGGGCGCGACGAATTACACGGCGTTCCGAGCGCAAGCCGACGACGTTGCGCTGTTCGGCATCGATCCGGAAATCTTCCAGCTCTCGGCGCAGGACTTCACGATCGAAGTCAACAACAGCACGACACCGGGCAAGGCGCTGGATTTCGTCGAGAGCTTCGGTCAGGATGGCCTCGAGATTCGCACGGGCGGCGATCCGGTCTCGATTGCATTCGAAGCGGGCGAGCGCCTCGGCATTTTCGCGAGCACGGCGACGCTTTCCGTTTACCGCTTCATCTATCTGCGCGGCAGCATCGGATTCGAGAAGACGACGTTTGCGGCCAACACGCTGGACAATGGCCAGCCGATCGTCGGCGCCGGCCAGGGCTTCAAAATCGGCGGCAGCAACATCTCGGCTTTCGTCGGCTATGCGAGTGAGCCGATCGATTCGGCGCTCTCGTTCGAAGACCAAGAGGACAACCTCTACGGTTTCGGCGTGCAGGGGGTCGATTTCGGCATGGTTCAAATCAAGGCCGGCGGTGCGACCTATACGGCGTTGAAGGCGCACGCTGACTCGGTGCGTCTTTACGGCATCGATGCGGAAGTTTTCCAGCTGTCCGCGACCGACTTCAATGTGGAGGTCAACCAGAGCACGCTGCCCAACAAGGCGCTCGATTTCGCAACGAGTTTCCCGAATGGCAGCGAGCCGGATGGTCTCACCGTGCGCACGGGCGGCGACGACGTGGTGATTGATTTTGGCGCCGGTCCCCGGCTCGGCATTTTCGCCGGCGAAGCGCTGCTCTCGATCTATCGCTTCGTTTATTTCCGCGGCAGCGTCGGATTCGAGAAGGCGACTTACGCGGCCGGCACGTTGGACAACGGTCTGCCGATCGCAGCGGCGGGCCAGGGCTTCACGATCGGCGGCAGCAACATCGATGCGTTCGTCGGTTACGTCGATGGCACGATCGATCGGACGAAGTCGTTCGCTGACCAAACGGACAAACTCTATGGCTTCGGGGCCGAGGGCATCGACTTCGGCATGGTGCAGATCCAAGCCGGCGGTGCGACTTACACGGCAGTCAACGTCCAGGCCGACCTGGTTAAACTCTACGGGATCGACGAAGAGATCTTCGCGCTGTCGGCCTCGGATTTCCGGATCGAAGTCAACCAAAGCACCGTGCCAGGTAAGGGACTCGACTTCATCGAAAGCTTTGGGGCGAACGGCCTGACGGTGCGCACGGGCGGTGACGATGTGCAGATCGATTTCACGGCCGGCGAACGCCTCGGTATCTTCGCCGGCGAAGCGCTCCTTTCGATCTACCGCTTCGTTTACTTCCGCGGCAGCGTTGGTTTCGAGAAAGCGAATTACACGGCCGGCACCTTGGACAACGGTCTGCCGATCGCCGCCGCGGGCCGAGGCTTCACAATCGGCGGCAGCAACATCGATGCATTTGTCGGTTACATCGACGGCACGATCGATCCGTCGAAGACCTTCGCCGAGCAACAGGACAAGCTCTACGGCTTTGGTGCCGAGGGAATCGACTTCGGCATGGTGCAGATTCAGGCGGGAGGGGCGACGTATACGGCCGTCAATGTGCAGGCCGACTTGGTCAAACTCTACGGTCTCGACGAAGAGATTTTCGCACTATCGGCGTCGGACTTCCGAATCGAGGTCAACCAGAGCACGATCCCGGGCAAGGCCCTCGATTTCGTGGAAAGCTTCGGCGAAGACGGCCTTACGGTGAAGACCGGTGGCGACGACGTGAAGATCGACTTCGCAGCCGGCGAGCGCCTCGGCATTTTCGCGGGCGAAGCGTTCCTCTCAATCTATCGCTTCGTTTACTTCCGCGGCAGTGTCGGATTCGAGAAGATGACGTTTGCGGCGGGCACGTTGGACAACGGGTTGCCGATTCCCAGTGCGGGCCGCGGCTTCACGATCGCCGGCAGCAACATCGACGCGTTCGTTGGCTACATCGATGGCACCATCGATCCAACGAAGTCCTTCGCCGATCAGTCGGATAAACTCTACGGCTTCGGTGCCGAAGGCATCGACTTCGGCATGGTGCAGATCCAGGCGGGCGGAGCCACGTATACGGCCGTCAATGTGCAGGCCGACTTGGTCAAGCTCTACGGTCTCGACGAAGAGATTTTCGCGCTGTCGGCGTCGGACTTCCGAATCGAGGTCAACCAGAGCACGGTTCCGGGCAAGGGCCTCGATTTCGTTGAGAGCTTTGGCGAAGACGGTCTCACGGTGCGCACCGGTGGCGACGACGTGAAGATCGACTTCGAAGCTGGCGAACGCCTCGGCATCTTCGCCGGTGAAGCGCTGCTCTCGATCTACCGTTTCGTTTATTTCCGCGGCAGCGTTGGGTTCGAAAAGATGACGTTTGCCACGGGCACGTTGAACAATGGCCTCCCGATTCCCAGTGCGGGTCGCGGCTTCACGATCGCCGGGAGCAACATCGACGCGTTCGTCGGCTACATTGACGGCACGATCGATCCGTCGAAGACCTTCGCGGAACAACAGGACAAACTCTACGGCTTCGGCGCAGAGGGGATCGACTTCGGCATGGTGCAGATCCAAGCCGGCGGCGCGACTTACACGGCGGTCAGCGTGCAGGCAGATTTGGTTAAGCTCTACGGTATCGATGAAGAAATCTTCGCGTTGTCGGCGTCGGACTTCCGAATTGAGGTCAACCAGAGCACGTTGCAGGGCAAGGGACTCGACTTCATCGAAAGCTTTGGAGCGAACGGCCTGACGGTGCGCACGGGCGGCGACGATGTGCAGATCGATTTCTCCGCCGGCGAGCGCCTCGGCATCTTCGCCGGCGAAGCGCTGCTCTCGATCTATCGCTTCGTTTATTTCCGCGGCAGTGTCGGATTCGAGAAGATGACTTTCACCGCGGGAACGTTGAACAACGGTCTGCCGATCCTCGCCGCGGGCCAGGGCTTCACGATTGGCGGCAGCAACATCGATGCGTTTGTGGGCTATATCGACGGCACGATCGATCCGTCCAAGACCTTCGCGGAGCAGGCCGGAAAGCTCTACGGCTTCGGCGTCGAGGACGTCGACTTCGGCATGTTGCAGGTGCAAGCGGGTGGGGCGACCTACACGGCGCTCAAGCTCCGCGCCGAAACGGTCGCGCTCTACGGCATCGATGAAGAGATCTTTGAGCTGTCCTTCACCGGCTTCGCCGTGGAGGTCAACCAGAGCACGCTGCCGGGCAAGGCGCTCGACTTCCAGGAAAGCTTCAAGAACACCGGCGGGCTCGTCGTGCGGACAGGCGGCGACGATGTGACGATCGACTTCGATGCGGGCACACGTCTCGGTTTGTTCGCCGAGGAAGCGACTCTGTCCGTTTATCGCTTCTTCTATTTCCGCGGGGGACTCGGCTTCGAGAAGGCGGAATATCCCACCAATCTGCGTCTCAGCAACGGCCTGCCGGTGCTCGGCGGAAAGGGCTTCGCGATTGGCGGCAGCAATATCGATGCGTTCGTCGGCTACATCGATGGCACGATCGACCGGACGAAGTCCTTCGCTGATCAAGCCGACAAGCTCTACGGCTTCGGCGTCGAGGGCGTCACGTTCGGCCTCGTCCAGATCCAAGCCGGCGGGCACTCCTACACCTCGCTGAAAGCCGCCGCGACGTCCGTTGCCATTTACGGTTTTGACGCCGACACGTTCCAACTCTCCGCGTCCGATATCACCTTCGAATTGAACCGCTCGAATAACCCGCTCGGAGCGGTCATCAATTTTGCCACGAGCTTCCCGGCGGTTACCGGTCCGCCGAGTTCACCTGCTGGCCTCGCGGTCCGCACCGGCGGCGACGATGTGGTGATCGATTTCACCTCGGCGCGTCTCGGCGGCACGGTCCACGATGCCACGCTGAATATCGGCGGTTTTGTTTACGCGAGGGCGGATGTCGCCTTCTCGCAAGGGGAGCGGGCCAACGTCGATATCAATCTCGGAACTCTCGGCACGCTCTCCGATGTGCCCGTCAACACGATGTATTTGGCGGTGCAGAACGCCTCGGCGTTCGTGGGCCTGAATGGCCCGTATTGGAATGACCTGAACAATAACGGACAGGTCGACGCCGGCGAAACGAGCGAAGACGCGCTCGGCTTCTCCGTCACGGATCTCGATTTCGCGATGGTCCTGATGAAGACCATCGTCGGCAACCAGTCCTATCTCGCGGTCAAAGCCTCGGCCAACGGCCTCGGCGTGGTCGGCTTCGATCCCGACGTTTTCGATCTCTCGGTCCAAGATGTCACGGTCGAGATCAACATGGGCCCCAACGGCAGCTATGTGGATTTCGCCGCGAGCTTCCCGGCGGCGGGAGACAATCCCGCTGGCTTTGCGATCGATGTCGGCGGCAGCACGGTGCTCTTCGATTTCGACTCGAACCGCATCATGGCCCGCACGGGCTTCGCGCGGTTGACGCTCTCGCAATTCGTGAGCGTGCAGGGTTCGTTCGCCTTCGAGAAGCAGACGATCAACGCGGTCAACTTCAAGGGCCCGGGTTTCAACGTCACCGCCGGCGCCGAAGTGCTGACCGTCTCGGCCAGCAACGTTTACGCGTTCGCGGGTATCGGCGGACCTTACTGGCATCCCGACGCGGACGATATCAACGACCACGTTGCGACGGGGGCGCTCGGTCTCGCGATCGGCGATCTCGATTTCGCGCTCGCGATCGTGACCCCCTCGCTTGGCGGCGTCGTGAACATGACGGGGATGCAGTTCTACGGGTTCAAGGGCCACGTCGGTTCCGCGGAACTCGTCGGCGCGATCGACCTCCCGGGACTCGGCCGCTTCGACATCACCGATTGGATTTCACTCTCGGCGCTTGGTATCGATATCGGGCTGAACTTCGGCAAGCTGCCCGGATTCTACGTCGACTTCTCCGGGCTCGATCTCGATTTCAACCTGCCTGACCTCGATCTCTCGATCGACATGCCGGATCTGTCGCTCGATCTGAGCATCGATCTTGGCACCCTTGGCCTTCTCAGCCTGTTCGAGATCAACGCGAGCTTCGATTTCAGCATCTCGCTCGAGTTCCCCGGCTTCCTCGATCTCGATCTCAGCGGTCTCGGCGACATCGAGCTCCCCGACGCGTTCGGTTTCCTCAAGGGCGCCTTCGACTTCCTATCCGAACTCGATCTCTCGATCGGTTTCGATCCCGACTTCGGCTTCTCGCTGATGGGTCTCTTGGAGATCCCGGACATCACGCTCAATCTCGGCGACTTCGTTTATATCCAAGGCGATTTTGCGGTGAAGTTCGGCGATCGCCACGAAGTCGATGTCGTGACGGGCTTCCCGTCGGCGCTCAGCGGTGCGGCCGGCGCGGCGCTCGATGCGATTCTCGACCAGATCATCGACTTGCCGGAGATGTTGAAGCCGGACTTCGCCGAGGATCTGAAGACGCTCGATAATCTCGCCGTTCGCGCGATCACGTTTGGTGCGTCGAATGTCAGCGTGTTCGTCGGCTACGGCACGCCGGACTTCAGCCAGCCGTTCTCGGAGCAGGATCTTATCGGCTTCGGCATGCGCAACGTCGATGTCGCTTTCGGCATCTTCGATCCGGAAACGGTCCTTGGTATCGAGATCCCGCGCATGTATGCACTGCAGATCACCGCGGATGAAGTTGGCGTTTATGGTTTCGGCGATTGGTTCACGGTTCGCGCGGAAGGCATCACGGTAAACGTCAACTACGGCAGCGAGTGGGACTTTGCCGCGGGGACCGGCTGGCGCCCGGTGATCGATTTCGCGCACAGCTTCCCCGGATCGGGCGACACGCCGGCCGGCCTGAAGATCGAGACGGGTGGCGATCCGGTTTATCTCAATCTCGACGGCCAGGAACGCATTGGGCTCTCCGTCGAATACGCGGAGATTCGACTCGCGAGCTTCGTCGAGATCTACGGTTCCTTCGCGTTCGAGAAAGGTCCGCGTTACAACCTCGATATGAAGACCGGCATCAGCGCGGACCTCGCGGATGCGCTCGGGATTCCGACCGGCTTCAACGACATCGAGATGGCATCGCTCACGATCGGCGCGACGAATGTCCGCGCCTTCGTCGGCCTCAGCAACGGCCGCGCCTGGCTGCCCGCGACGCCGAACGGCCGCGTCGACGACAACGCCACGCTCAGCGACGAGGCGATCGGCTTCGCGATCGACGACTTCAACTTCGCGCTCGCGATCTTCAAGCCGACCGTCTTCCCGCAGCAGATCGAGCAATACGCGCCGAAGTTCTACGCGCTGAAAGCCACCGCGAGCCGGATCGGCTTCGTCGGCGGCGGCGACATTTTCAAACTCGAGGCGAACGACGTCGAAGTCTCGGTCAACGGCAGCTCGATCTCGAATCCGATCCAGCCCTACATCGACTTCAAAGCCAGCTTCCCCTCGGAAGCGGCGGGCACGGATCCGGATGGCGACGGCCGCATCGGCGAGCCGGCCGGCTTCCAGGTCAACACGGGTGGGGCGCCCATCTACCTCGATTTCGATTCGGCGTTGATGAAGTTCGAGACGTCCTTCGCCGAAGTTCAGATCGCCGAATTCATCTACGTCGCCGGCTCGTTCGCCTTCACGAAAGGCCCTCGCCACACGGTCACGGTCAACAGCGGCACCGGCCAGACCTACACGAACGAAGTCGAATTCCTCACGATCGGCGCGTCCAACGTTTACGCTTTCGTCGGCCTTGACGGCCCGTATCGCCAGGACTCGAACGGCGACAAAGTCGTCAATCACCTCGATCCCATCAATCCGGATGCGATTGGCCTCGTGCTCGAGAATCTCGACTTCGGCCTCGCGATGATGCGTCCAACCGCGTTGCCCGGCGACGTGCCGCTCAAATACATGGCGCTGAAAGCGACCACCGACTTCGTGGGCCTCGTCGGGATGGGCGACATCATCACGCTCGAAGGCTACGATCTCTCGCTCGAGTTCAACGACATGATGGCGCCGGGCCTCGGCATCGCCGGCCTGCTCGCGCCGACACCGAGCGTCGACTTCATCGCGAGCTTCGGTCCCAACGGCTACGAACTCGATACCGGCGGCGATCCGGTGTATCTAGATTTCGATACGGAGCTCATCCGCGCGAAGATCGGCTACGCCGAAATTCAGGTCGCCGGTGTCGTGCAACTCTCCGGCAGCGCGGCCTTCGCGCTCGGGCCGACCGAGTCGGTCACGTTGTCCGACGGCAGCACGAAGAACGTCCGCACGATGACGTTTGGCGTGAACGACGTGTATGCGTTCGCCGGTATCGGTGGTCCATATTATCGCGACACCAACGGCGATCACCGCATCGACGAAAACGACACGAAGAATCCGAATGCCAAGGGTCTCGCGCTCGAGAACGTCGACGCCGGGTTCATGATCATGCAGGCGGTCGATCCGCTCGACACGTCGTTCTATCTGGCAGGTAAACTCTCCGTGCCGTTCCTCGGATTGGTCGGAATCCCCGGCATCACGGCGCAAGCGACGGAATTCGAAGTCGAGATCAACGTCGGCGCGTCGATCAGCGCGGGCATCGCGGTCGTGGACTTCACCAAGTTCGCCAACGGCTACTACGCCGTGCCGACCGGCAATGACGCCGAGCCTGTCATCCTCGATTTCGACAGCTTGCTGATCAAGGCCGGCGGCGTGTTGAAGGTGAACATCATGGATGTCCTCGAGTTGAACGGCGCGTTCGACTTCGAGCTTACGACGGAGCACCTGATCGTCTTCGTCGATGCCGACGCCTCCATCACGATCGCCGGTTCGAAGCTCTTCACTGCGGACGCGAAAGGCCTCCTGGTGATCAACGGCGACGGTCTTGCGCTGATGCTCGAACTCGATGCCGGCTTCGATCTCGCGAGCGTGCTCGAGGTCGACGTCGCGCTCGATCTCTACATCAACACGACCGGCAAGGCTTATACCTACACCGTTCCGACGCGCCTGCAGGACGACGTGGGTTATTCCACGATCACGATCTCGGCCGGTGCTCCGCGGAGCGATGGCGGCTACGATCCGGCAGGCAGCTACTTTGTCCTGCGCGGTAGCGGATCGATGGATCTGCTGGATTTCATCACTTTCAACGGCGATTTCTACTTCAAGGTCAGCGCCACCGAGGTGGAGCTGCAGGTCAACGCGACCGCCCACTTCTTCGTCGGCACGCTCGCCGTCTCCGGATTGTTGCGCATCAACGAGCAAGGTCTCGTGGGCAGCTTGCAGCTGGGGGGATCGCTTTCGATCGGATCGGCACTGAGCATCACCGGCACGTTCCAACTCGAGCTCAATAGCACGAACACGCAGCAGCAGATCCAGACCCTCAAGTTTAACTCCGACAACGAAGTCATCGGACTGGAGACCGCGTATCTTGATGCGAACACCTATCGCATCATGGTCGGCGGCACGATCACGCTGCTCGGCGCGATCGAGATGAAGGGCAGGGCGGCGCTGAAGTTCAACAACGAGGGCATGGAGGCCCAGTTGAACATGCTGCTCGACATCGGCATCGGTGACATCGGCATCGACGGGAAAGCCGCGTTCCTTAACACGGCGAGCGGCCCCGTGTTCGCCATGTCGATCACCGCGCACGCCTCGCTCGGCATCGGCATCATCGGCATCTCCGCGGAAGCGACGGTGCAGTTCAACACCGACAGCGTCGAGCGCCTCGGCATCCGGCCGGGCTTCCTGATCGGCTTCGTCGGTGAGATCAAACTCATCGCCTTCGACATCGAGTTCGAAGGCTCGATGAGCTACGACTCGACCACGAAGATCTTCGAACTGAGGCTCACTCGCGCCGAGTTGAACTTCTTCAACTTCATCCGCGTCGGCATCAGCGGCTACATTCGCTCGAACGGCGAGTTCGAGATCAAGGGCCGCGTGGACGTGAACTTCAATCTCGGCCCGCTCTATTTCCGCGCCGGCATGGAACTCACGTTCGCCGATTGGGGCTTCAGTGGACGCATGTGGGGCTCGATCTCGCTCGAGATCGATTTCGGCCTCTTCTCGATCGACATCACGCTCGCGGGCATCGAGGCCTTCATCGAACTCACCGAGGTTAGTGCTTCGATGGGGATCACCGTCACGGTGATGGGGATCAAGTTCTCCGGTGACATTTCATGGAGCTGGGGCGCGCCGCCGATCATCGCCAGTCAGGTGGGCGATACCGTTTACCTGCACATGGGTTCGCGCGGATTCATGCGCGACCAGCCGGGCAAGGATCTCTACCAGGACATCCTCCACGAGTCCTATCGCATCACCAGCGCCGGTGGAAACTCGATCAACGTCCACTCGCTTGGACAAACGAAGACCTTCCACAACGTTGCCCGCATCGTCGCCGACGGTGGAGCCGGCAACGACTATATCAGCGTCGAGCAAGGTGTCCGCGCGAAGGTCGAGTTCGACATGGGCGATGGCGACGACGTCGTCGTGGTCCGCGACGTCGCGCCCGGCAGCACCGTCACCATGGGCTCGGGTGACGACTCCGTGTTCTCAACTGCCGGCGATCCGCCGCGCGACAACCAAGGTAATATCACTGGCCCGGCGACCGGACCGTTCTACTTCGATCTCGGCTCGGGCGACGATACGTTCAACGGCAGCGACGGCCACGAGTTCGTCACCGATCTTTCCGGCAAGAACCAGATTCATACCCGTGGCGGCAACGACACGGTCACGCTCCAGTTTGGCGACAACACCGTCTCGACCGGCGAGGGCAACGACACCATCACCTTCAACGCCGGCCTCAACACGACGACCCTCGATACCGGCGGCGGCAACGACACGGTCACGATCAACGGTTCGTCCGGCGATCACACGATCCAGACCGGTGCGGGCAGCGACACCGTCACGATCAACGGTGGTAAGGTGACCTTGAACACCGGCAGCGACAACGACACGGTCACGATCAATGCCGGCACGGTGAATCTCGATCTCGGCGCGGGCGATGACGTCGTGCACCTCACGTTCACCGACGGCGACGTCACGATCGAAGGCGGCGCCGGTTACGATCGCGCGATTCTCCCGCTGCACACCGACCAGGAGATTGTCCTCAGCGACCATCGCCTCGATTACCGCTCGCAAATCATCAAGGTCCGCGACTCGCTCGACATGCTCGAGCTCACCGACACTGCCGCGCAGACCGTCTTTCGCAGCACCTCGGCCAACGGCGACAACTGGGGTTCCGTCGGAATGACGGTCAAAGCGAGCGGGCTGATCGACGTGCGCAACGCCAAGTTCGTCGCGCCCACCGCGCGCTATGCCTTCTATGGTGTGGGCATCGCTGGAACGCTCTACACCACCGTCGACATCCTCACGGTCGTTAACACCGGCACCGGGACCAACGGCAACATCGTCATCGAGGAGGCCGACAGTCTCCAAATCGCCGGCAACTACAACAACGCCCACGGCCTCTACGCGCCGAACGGCCGCATCGACCTTCGCCTCAACGCTCGCAACGCGCTCCTCACGCATCGTTCCGGCGTCATCAGCACCGGTTCGAGCGGCGGCAACATCTCGATCGTCGCCGACGACGTCGATTTCCGCGCGGGCCGCGGCACCGTGCGCGGCACAGGTGGTCTCGTTCTCCGCGGCGTCAGCGACACGCTCATCTACAAGATTGGCGCCGCCGGTTCCGACGCCTTCGGCAACGACTTCTCCTCCGGCGCGCCCGACGGTTCGTTCGACCTCTCGATGCGTGATATCGACGCGCTCGCCGACGGCTTCGCTTCGCTCACGCTCGGCCACGCTACTGCCAGCGGCACAACCATGATGGTGGGCGACCTCGAGGACCGCACCTTCAACAACTATCTTCGTGGGGTGGTCGACGCCGACGGTGCCTACGTTCTCAGCGTCTCCGGTAACCGGCAGGTCGTTGCCGCGAATACCACGTTCCTCGCGAAGCTGCGCGACCCGGCCACACTCACTGCGACCCGCATCAACATTGTTGGCGACGTCCAGGCCACAAATTCGGTGGATGTGATCGGTCGGGTCATTGAGGTAAATCGCTCCAACATCAACGATCCCCTCGGCATCCCCGATTCCGGCATTACCGCGCAGGCGATCACCATTACCGCCACGGAGCAGGTGCTCGTCAGCGGCTGGCTCCTGGCGGGCGATAGCATTACGGTAAATGTAAACGGGACCACCGGAGTCGGCGCTTTGGTCAGCTATAGCGACGGTGCAAACAGTCTCACCGCGGACATGGGCAGCACCTTCCGCACGTTGAATAACAACGGCGTCATTTCGGTTACCACCTCTGGCTCCATCAAGATTGCCACTGCCGTCGAGGTGCTCGGCGCGAATTCCACTGCGACCATCACGTCCGCCACGGGCCTCGCCGTTCTCGGCGGCGGTTCTGTCTCGGCGCCGGCCGACGGAGGTGTGATCACCCTTCAGTCCGATACCTTCCTCCACCTCAATGTTGGCTCGGCGATCCTGGGCGGCGCAACGTTCGACTATAGCTCCGGAGCGCCAGTGCCGGTGAAGACGGGCAACAACACCCGCATCAACCTCCTCACGAATGGCGAACTCATGCTCTCTGGCTCGGTTACCGCCGCCGGTGAGCTCGTGATGGAAGCCGGCGATTCACTCTTTGATCACGCCGACTACTTCGATCTCATCCTCGCGGCGCAAATCGCGGCCACGGGAGTGACCCCCGCTGCGCTGGCCGCCCTCAACGCTGGCACGCTCAATGCCGAACTCCTCGCACTCTTCGCCTCGGCCAGTATTACTCTGGGCAGCGGCGTCACCGTCACTGCCGTCGGCAACTACACCGGCTTCGACGAACTTACCGACGAACAGAAGGCCATCGTCGCGAACGCGCTCGGCTACCAGATCGTCAACGGCGTCAGCTTCTATAATCCGAATGCCGCCCCCGGAAGACAGTTTGTCACCACCTTCCTCCAGGGCGCGACGCCCGACTATCGCAACGCCAACATCGACTGGAGTGGAGTGGGTGCTCCTTCCGCGAACGCCTCGTTCGAGAGCCTTAACGGCGCCCAGAAGTTGCGCGTTGCGCAGACCCTCGGCTACACGGCGATCGCTGGCCCCGTGGTTTATTTCAATCCAAACGCCGAGCCCGGGAAGCAGTTTGTCACCACGTTCGTCCAGGGCGGACGCGCCGACTACAGCAACGCCGATGTCAATTGGGACACGGCTGGCGCACCGGCAGCCAACGCCAGCTTTGAGAGCTTGACGGACGCGCAGAAACTCCGCGTCGCTGCTCATCTCGGTTACGGCTACGACGAAAACACCGGCAAGTATTTCAACTATGCCGCCGTCAACGACGACGACCGCATTCGCACCACCTTCACCCAAGGTCCGAAGGCCGACTACAGCAACGATCAGATTTACTGGGGCGGGGTGGGGACGCCCGCCGCGGACGCATCCTTCGAGAGCCTGACTGCCGCGCAGCAGCAGCGTGTCGCCGAGTTCCTCCGCTACTCCCGTATCGAGGGCGCGACCATCTATTACAATCCGAACGCCTCGGTCGGCAAACAGGTGGTCACGACCTTCCTGCAAGGCGAACGCCCCGACTACAGCAATGCCTTGATCAACTGGGGCGGAGTGCCCACACCGGCCGCGGGCACGACTTTCGCAAACCTCACCGTTGCGCAGAAACTTCGCGTCGCCGCATCGCTTGGCTACAGCGAGTTTACCGGCACCGTTTATTTCAATCCCACCACTGGCGCATGGACCGACTCGTTCGAGGGCACGATCTCCGATTGGAGCGCGTTCGACCTCGATCAGCGTCGCGACGCCGCGAAGGAACTCGGCTTCATCGAGTTCTTCGGCACGGTTTACCACAACGGCTCGGCCGCAGCGGAGGATCGCTTCCGCACCGAGTTCACGCTGGGTCTGGATTATACGAACGACGCCGTCGCGTGGAATGATGGCCTCGAGGTCCCGAACGATAACACGCCCTTCGACCAGCTCACGGCTGCACAGAAGCGCTTCATTGCCAGCCAGCTCGGCTACACGACATTCGACGGTCCGGTCTACTACAATGCATCTTCGTCCACTCCCGTGCGCACAGCGTTCACCGTCGGGGTCGACTACAGCAACGCCGGTGTTGGACTGACCGGTGCTCTCAACAACAACCGCTGGATCGTTTCCGCCGGAGCTCAGACCTACATGATCTATGCCGCGGATCCTGAAGGGGACGGCATCTTCAACGAGTTCGAGCTGCGCGATGTCCACCCGCTCTTTGGTCACCGCGGCTTTGGCTTCCTGCTCACCGGCACCCTCACAACGCTGGAAGACAATCGCTCAATGAGCATTACCGGCGGCCAAGACTCGATCGTTCGCGGCACGTTCGATCTCCGCGGAGCCTCTTCCGATCTCACCGTCCAGTCCGACAAATGGGTTTATTGGGAAGGCACTGCCAACGTCACTGGCAACCTCGGCATCTATGGTGGCGTGCGCGTCGACGGCACGAACCTCGGTGGCGCCAATTCTCATGGCCTCAGTGTCTGGATCGACCCGACCTCCAGCCTCACCACAGCCGAAGCCGGCACTAACATCACGATTCGCGGCGGTCAGGATGTCGTGGTCGGCGGTCTGGTTCTCGCCGGCGGCCGCCCGACCTCTGGAGATGTTGCTTGGGCCGGACCCGATTCCACCGTCAACATCAGCGCCGGTCAGCGGCTTGTCATCGACACCTCCGTTCTCGCTTCCAAGAGCATCGAGCTCGCCGGCGGAACACCCGGCCTCGACGACGGCAGACTAAGCCTGGTCCTCTCGAGCGACGCCGGTCTCGTCGCCCGCGGCGTCACATCCGATAATAGTGGCGCTCTCGTGCGCATCCTCGCCCAGGGCGATATCCAGATCATGGGCGGCATCCTCTCCGGCGGCACGAGCGTCGGCGACGTGGTAACCTGGAGCAGTGAGGCGGCACGCATCTATATTGAGACGACCGGTCAGGCTTGGATCGGCGGCCGCACCGTGAACATCAATAACCAGTCTGTGGAAGTGGGTGGCCGCCTCCAGACGATCGACCGCATCGACATCATTGGCGGGACGCACCCGGATGATGGCGTCGGGGTGCTGGTGCCGGGTTCAGCCTATATCTCGACGCATTCACCGGACGGCCAGATCGTCGTCGTTTCCTCCCAGGATGCGGTGGTGAACGGCGTGCTTGCTGCGGGTGGCGATATCGTCACCCACCGAGACCCGAACGGTCTCACGCTCGGCATCACCATCAACCGCTTCAACGGCAACTCGGGCATCTCCATCACCGCGGGTAACCAGATCCGGCTCGGACGCGACCTCTACGCGGGCAAGTTCATTACCCTCAGCGGCGGCGTCGATCCGGTCGACGGCACCAGCGATAATCCCACGTGGGAAGGTTATGGCCTCGTGCTCTACGGCACGAGCCACCTCGCCACCTCGCAACCGAACAGTATCATCACCCTCAGCGGCGCCGGCCATCTTGCGGTGCTCGCGCCCGCTTGGACGCAGGAGGTTCTCGCGGCTGGATTCGCCGAATACGCCACCGGCCGCCTCAGCGGAGACACCACGATCGTTCTGCGCGTCAACCTCGGCACTCATATCGTGCAGGGCGCGGTAACGCTCACCGCCGCCACGACCGCCAACAACAACGGTCTCGCCGATCTCGCCGCCGACCTCGAGGCTGCGATCAAGGCCGCCGCCTTTACCGTGGTCACGTCCGCCTCCGGATCACCCGCCGTCGGCAGCACCCAGCTTCTTTCGGAATTGGATGTTAGACTGAGTGACGGCCGCCTGCTTCTCACCAGCAACTATGCTTTCACGCTGGTGGCCAGCGGCTCCGCCAATGCCGCTCGCATCGGCTTCACCCAACTTTCCTCGGGCAATGTCGCCGCCACCCGCACGTATAACGTCAACGCGCCCGGCGAAGGCTCCGTCGTCAATTTCGGTTCCACCACCGGCGACAACGGCCCCGTTACGATCGATGGCTGGGTGCGCGCGCACTCCGGCATCAATTTCTACAACAACGGCGCCGCCGATTCACTCCAGACGCTCAATCTGGGTGCCACCGGCGTGCTCGAAACACTCAGTGGCGGGATGAACTTCGATCTCGGACTCGATGGCATCCTGCGCGGCAATCTCATCGCTCGTGGTCCTGGTTCTACGCTCACGCTTCACGCCGCCCGCTCTCTCGAGATCCACGGTAATCTCATCGCCCAAAACGGAATCTACCTCTCGGCCGGCGACGTGCTTGGGTATGGCACGACCAGCATCGTCACGCACGACAGCTCGCACCTGCTCGTGCTCAATCCAGGCGGCACAATCAGCATCACCGGTCTCAACGACGTTTACATCAAGAGTTCCATCGGCGGCGGGAATATCGACATCCCCATTCTGGGCATGACCGGCGTCGGCAGCGCCGATCTCGCCCAGATCAATATCGAGTCGACCGCCGGTCGTCTCGTCATCGACCACGCGTCGGGCCGCATCGAAACCGGCGCGCAGCTCAATCTTTCCGGTCGCATCCTCGAGATCGCCGGCGTGATCATCAGCACTCGCGCGACGCCCGCCGCCAACGACAACGAAGTCGTTCTCAACGCCTCCGAAAGTCTCATTCTCAGCGGCACGCTCACGCTCGCGGGTTCGCTCAAGCTCGCGAGCAACCTCGACATCGCGCTGACCAACGTCCGGATCATCGTCGGCAACGGCCAGGCCCTCAGCATCGAAGCCCAGCGCGACCTGCTGATCGGCGGCGTGGCGCCGCAGCCGGGCGATACGACACCTACCGCCACCATCCTCCAGGGCGAAACCCGAGTGAGCCTCACGGCCGGCCGCAAGCTCATGCTCGGCTATGATAGCGGTATCTTCTCCAGCGGAGCAGGCAGCCGCGTCGAACTTTCCGCCCGCGAAATCGTCATTGTTGGCAGCGTTTACGCCGGCGCGAGCTATGACGAGATCTCCGGGCACCGCTGGACAGGCGCAGGCGCTCAACTCGTGATCAATGCCGACGAGGCTGTGATCGTTGGCGGGACGGGACTCGACGCCAACTTCGCTTCAGCCGGCTTCGGTGGTGACCTCGCTGCGTCGGGGCGGGTCGTCGTCACTACGGGCCGGGATTCCACGCTCCTCGGCCTGTCGCTTTCCGCGCTCAGTGCCATCTATGCTGATGCGACTGGCGCAGGGACCTTCACTCCTTCGACGCCAAGTTCGGTGATCCTCAACTCCGAGGGCAACATCCAGATCCTCGGACTCGTTGAATCACGCGATGCCGGCTCCACCGTCAGTCTCACGAGCGCCGCCCAGATCTTCATCGATGGCCTCATTAAGGCTCAGAGTTCCCTTGCCATTGTTGGCGGTCGCGACCCCAGCCGCATCGGCGTCCTCCTCACTGGCGTGGTGCTCGACGCCAATGGTGATCGCGTCTCCGGCGGAACGCTCGACACGGCACCTGGCGGCGTGATCACCGTCCGCGCCGAAGATCAAATCTACCTCGCGGGCGTGGTGGGCCAGCTTAGCGGCCCGAACGACGCCCGCGTCGCCAACACTCGCACGATCACCCTCGAATCCGACAGTGATGTCACCGTCGCAGGTCTGGTTGATGCCGCCGATTCGGTCACCATCCAGGGCGCCAACGTCTATGTCTTGCAGGATGCGCGGGTGAAGGTGCGGGCGGCGGGGGCCAAGGTCCTCTTCCAAGCGACCAATGGTATCTACGTCCAGGCGGCGGACACGCCGGGCGCGGCGGTCAATTCGCCTTCTGGCGCCGACGCGAACTTCACGCGCACCGTAGACTTCACCGGTATCGACGTTCTGCTCGGTGTGACCTTCCGCGTGACCATCGCTGGTGTCGCGTTCAGCTATCAGGCGATTGCCGGCGATACGCTTGCCACGGTGGTTTCCAAGCTTGCCAGCAGCATCGATGCAAGTCCCACCTACGCCGCAGTGGGTGACGGCGCCGTCCTCACGATCACCAGCGGCGCCGGGACCGCGGCGATCACCGCTCATGCTGCCCACGTGCCTGGCATCGTCGAGGCTACGGAATTCGTTCACCTGACGGGCGCCAATCTACGCCTCGACGGTCTGGTTGCCACGACCTCGTCCGCTGGTCGCATTCTTCTCAACGCTCAGACCGACCTCGTCATCACCGGTCAAGTCAACTCGGCGGGCAAACTCGAGATCAACTCCGGGGTGGGCCGGACCTGGACGCTTGACCGGTTGACCGCCTCCATCGCGCGCAGCCAGCTCAGCAACGGCACCGTGGCCGTTACTCAGAAGGCCGTCGTTTATGCCGCCGGTGGCGTTCTCCTTCAGGCCGGCGGCGACATCATCTTCAATGCCGATGCCGATCCGATCGGCCAAGTCACCTTTGTCACGCCGATCACGACGACCAGCTACAAGACGTTCACGGTCGTCACCGGCTATCAGCAGGTCGCCGTGGGCCAGATCTCCGTGCGGCAGACCACTTGGGTAACCACCACCATCACCGAGCAGGTCCGCACCGACCTCGTCGACGTGGGCGACACCTATAACACGATGGATGTCACCCTCACTCAAGTCGGCTACTACAACCCGAACGCTCCGGACGGCCAGAAGTTCAAAGAGTATTTCATCGAGGGCATCGACTACTTCAATCAGGCCAACAGCTCCTACTACGGCTCCGCGTATAACGCCAACAAGGTCGTGAATTGGGCCGCCTATGGCGTCGCTTCGGTCACCGGCAACTACAAGGATACCGTCAACTACAAGGCCTGGAACCAGCTGAGCGACGCCCAGCGGGCTGCCGTTCTTGCCACCTTGGGTTACAAGCCTCTCTTCGACTTCGCCTATGCAGATTACAAGGTCCACAAGACGGAGGGCGTAAACTCCCCGGAGGTGACGAATGCCACACCTAAGTGGGCAAACGATCCCTTGGTCATCTACTCCATTGACGTTGCCGGCTGGCGGGATCGCTACATCCGCATGCCCGTCGGCGCTAAGGATGACGTCTTCCGCGTCGAAAGCACCGGCCAGACTCTGTATCTCACCGGGGACACCACGCAGGACGGCAACAGCAATGGCAACTGGGTGACGAGCAACGGCACTGGCGAACTCGTCGGCTACTACATCGATCAGGCCAATGCCCAATACCGGCAGACCACCTCCGACTACTACTTCCCGGATCGGGACTATCCCACCAGTTCCGGCACGCCTCATCACTTCATCGAGGACGGTGAGGCGAGCTGGAGCGTCAGCTATTCCTCAGGATCCGGCGTGCGTGTTTACACGATTACGACGAATCCGAACGCCAGCGGTGCCGGCTCCACCGGGAGCCTTACCGCGACGCGCGATCCCAATTGGTATTGGCAGAATACCGGCACCGCGCAGACGCAGAATTCCGAGTTCCAGCTCGGCCGCTTTACCAGCTGGTTTACCGCCAACCAGTCCTACATCAGCACTCTCCTCAACGACACCGCGTCTTTGGCGCTCCTGAGCTCCAGCAGCCGCACCCAGTGGGCGGGCCAATATTATACCTTTGGCGAGTGGCAGCTATTCACCTCCTTCTGGATCGATGACGACAGCGGCGACTTCCCCGGCGGGCGGGACGAGGAGGGCTGGTTCCGTTACGTGGGCGAGTGGGGAAGCGGCAACCAGTGGGGCAACCCCACCGCCGGCACCTGGCGTCCACTGGACGACCACAGCCGGTGGGTGCTCGAACAGATCGCCAGTCACCGCGACATCTATGCGACGTGGCGGCACCCCGACCTGCCCGCGGGCTATTTCTATCCGACCTCCGCCCAGAACTTCAATTATCTGACTGCGATCGCGACGGCGACTTCCTACAGACCCTCAGGCAGGACGGTCCACGACACGCAATACGATGGTAAGGCGCAGGTCGAAACCGTTCACGACTACCGTGCTGGCGGCGAGGCCTACGGCGGTGGCGGCGACGACATGCTCGTCATGGTTCGTTACCGCCAGGAATACGTGAATTACATCTACGAACAGTTCCGGGATTACCTCTACCGCTGGACTTCGGATCAGCACGCTGTCTACGACCAGCGCATTCGCCAGACCTTCAAGGTCACGAGCTACAACGAGAACATCTATAATTACGTCCCGGTTTATCAGGAAAACACCCTGCGCAGCGAGGTTGTCACTTTCCACGACCAGACGGTTTGGGAAACCCGTCCTGTTACCGCTACCGAGACCAAACTGGTCACCGAGGTGGACTATGAGAGCAGCACTCCCACCACAGGCGCGTTCCCCGGAGACACCCTGGCTGGTCAAACCGTCACCATCGACGCAGGCCGCAACGTCAACGTGACTGGCATCATCCGCGCCGAGGAAACGGTCGATATCGTCGCTGCCGGAAATATCACCATCACCGGCAAGCTCGTCGCCGGAACGACGCTGCCCACCCAAACCGAGATCGTGGCGGGCGACCGTGTTTCCCTCACCGCTGGCGGCTCCATCACGATCGCTGACTCCGCCCGGATCGAAACGCTCAAGGATCTCGATTCCGATCCCGACACGGATCCGGTGGTCAATCCGGCCGGCGTCATCACCATCCAGGCCGCGCAGAACGTCTTCCTCGGCCTGGAAGGCTTCGGCTCTTCCGATCCCGGTCCTGCCCGTGCGCAGGTTTCCATGCTGACCGCGGGTGACCGCATCGAAGTTCGCGCCGGCGGCAACCTCCTCTTCAGCGCCATCCTTCAGGCAGCGAATTCCATCGCCCTGAGCGCGGGCGACTCCGCCGCCGGCACGGGCAAGAATGGCAGCATCACCGGCGATGCCGAAGGCCGCGCCGTCACCACCGCCAGCGGCAGCGACATCACCTTCTCCGCCGGCACGCTCGGCGGCGACATCCGCCTCACCAACTCGCAGATCATCGCGGTCGACCAGGTCTCCTTCTCCGCTTCCTCCGGTCTCGTCAGCATCAATGGCGGCGTCCTCGTTGCCGACCGCCTTTACGCTCGTGCCGACCGCGGCTTCCACTCTGCCGGAGCCTTCGATCACGACACCAATGCCGCTACCGCCGATGTCCTCGTCGCCAACACGACGGTGAACACGGTGGACATCGAACTCGCCGACGCGGGCTCCATTACCCTCGCACTCACGGGCGCCGCTACGCTCACCCGCGTCATCGCCGCCGACGGCGCCATCACCATCGAAGCCGCCGGCACGCTCGTCGCCCTTCTGGTCAAGACCCTCGGCACCACCGAAAACAACGACATCTCCCTTGTCGTCTATCCCGCTACGCCCGGCGAATCCGCCCACCTCACGCTTGGTCAGGTCAGTGCCGGCGGCCGCGGTGACGTCGTCCTCCGTGCTGCGCAGGGCCTCATTACGCAGTTGGCCGACGGCCTGCTCGTGGGCGACGAACTCATTCTGATCGTCGCCGCGGGCCTTGAGCTCGCCATCAGCGCCAACGTCATCTCCATCCAGACCCTCGCCGCCGGCAACGTAGTGCTCACCCAGAGCGGACGCGATAAGCTCACACTCAAGGAAGTCTTCGTGGCCAACGGTGACTTCAGCCTCACCGCCGACAGCACGGTCGAGGTCATTGACCTCGTCCTCGCCACCGATCGCGTCCGCAATGCCACGGACACCGATTGGATAAATCGCGTGGCGATCATCGACACGACCAGCGCCCCGGTGGGCAGGGCAGGGGACATTCTCATCCGCAAGCTTTGGTTCAATGGTGAAGCCACGGGCGCTGATCGCGACCTCATTGGGTCTTACGGAGAAGTGGTGCTGCGCGCCAAGGGAAGCATCACCGAGTCCGCCGCAGATGCCGACCTCGACCTCATTGCCGGCACCGTGGACTTCACCGCGGGCACCGGTATCACCGGCCTGGAGGCCAGCGTGCGCCGGATCGTGCGGCTCAAGACCACTTCGGGTGACATCACGTTCTATCAGTTCGACCGAGCTGGTGAGATCAATCCGGGCGTGACGGTCGGCATTGTCCAGACGGCCAACAACGCCGGCACAAACGTTCTTATTCAGGCGCAGAACGACTTGCGGGTGCTGGCCGACTCCATCGTGGAAGGCGGCACTGTTCGCCTGATCAGCACCCACGGAAACCTCACCGTTGAAGCTCCGACGTCCGGCGACAGTATCCGTTACACGTCCGGCGTCGCATTCAACGCCGCTCAGACCGTCAGCCTCTATCGCTTCTTCAACGCCCCGGATCTCATCGACTATCGAGCTGGCGCGGCCTTCCAGTTCGGCGTGGGGCCGAATCGCACCGGTCTCCTGCCGTCCGATCTCACGTCGCACACGATCATCATCCATTCCGCCGACTCTCTCTCCATCACCGGAACGCTCACCGCTCGTGACCGCATCGAACTCGTGTCCGACGCCGACGTGAGCATCACCGGTTCGATCGTCGTAAGCGGTGGCGGCACGCTGGACACCTTTGTGGCGATCGCTCGTGGCCTGCGTCCGATTACCGTGGGCCGTCTCCTCCCGGGTCAGAGCACTCCGACGTTGGTGGAGGAGCCCAGCGGCAATCTTACGATCCGTCTCGCCACGCTTTCGGCCCATAATTTCGAGCTTCGCGCCCTGCGCGACATCACGGTCGAGACCACCGACGCGAATGCTGGCCTCGATTTGACTGGCTTCATCGGAGGCGTCAGCGGCTATACCTCCGCGGGCAATGTCACGCTTCGCACCCGGGGCGTTCTCACCGCCACCGGCGCCATCGTCGCCGCCGCCACCTCCGGACCTGCCGACGTCGGACGCCTCACCATCGCCGCTCGCGGCATCACCGGTGACAGCAGTTCCGTCTTCCTGGCCCGCGAGCTCGATATCGTTTCCGGTTCCAGCATCCGCATCAACACCCTGGTCGACACCGTCGTCCGTGCCGAGTCCAGTGCAGCCGGTCCCTGGGGGCTCAGCGCAACCAATGCCTGGGCGAACCCCGCCAGCTGGGTCGCCGGCGCCGCAGGAGATCTGATCATCAGCGAAGCGGACGCCCTCGTGGTTATTTCCGCGATCGCTCGCAATGGTGCCCTCGCCATTAACACCGCCGGCGACCTCACCGTTCATCAGGCTATCACTTACGGCGATGGCACCAACGCCGCTACCGGCCACCACATCACCCTGAGGGCCGTCGGCAACGTGTTCATCGATTACGTCGAAACGGCTGCCGACCGCGGTGCACAAAAGAGCTACAGCAGCATCCTCATCGACGCCACCGGTTCCATCTCCGAACTTCCCGGCACGGATCGCTCGTATTCCGCCACCGTCGCCGGATCGATCATCACTATTTCGTCCGGTGCCGGCACGGCCACCATCACCGCCGTCGCCAACAGCACCGCTTCGGCGAGTCCCACCAACATCGGCACCGTCAGCGGCGTGGGGGCCGACGCCTCAGCCTCCCGCACAATCAATCTGGGCGCCATCAGCGTTACGGTCGGTGCCATCTACACCGTCACCATCGACGGCGCCCGCTTCTCGTATAAAGCCGTCGCCGGGGATACGGCGGCCAAGATCGCGGCGGGCATTGCCGCTGCGATCGATGGTCTCCGCAACACCATCGTCGATCTCTACGCTTATCAGATCATTCTCCGGGACGGCGTCGCCGACATCGCCGATCAGGCTCCGCTCCTGGTCAACGTCCCCAGCATCACCGACGTCGACGACGCCAACGAACTCGAGATCAACTACACCGCCACCGGCACCGGTTTCGCCACCGGCTCCACCACGTTGACCAGCGGTTATGCCCAGGATGCTGGCGGCGTGAGTGAGGTTATTGTCGAAACGGAACCCGACGCCGGCACCAACGCGTCTCAGGTGGTCGAGCTCATCTATCCTGAGTCGGCGATGAACTCCGACCCCGCTAACAATCCGACCCTCTTTATCTACACCGTCACGATCGACGACGTCGATTATACCGTTCAACCGGGCGACATCGTGAACAGCCTCGTCGTCACCAACTCGTGGGCCTCCATCCTTGGCGCCCTCGAGTTCCTCGTTGAACAACGTGCAGGCTTCTCCGTCGTCATCGACACCACCGACCGCACGCTCACCATTACCGGCCCGCTCAATACTGGCTACACCGCCGCCGCCGGCGTGTCGCAGCAGACCAGCACCGAGGTGCCCGGCGGTGTCATCAACGACGGCACCAATCCCGTCCAACAGCCCGGCTCCGATTCGCAGCAGGAAAGCACGGTCGGCTTCAACAGCAACGGCGCTCCCGATGCGAATTACATCTACGAGGTCGTCATCAACGGAAACAGCTACCGCGTGCAGGTCGGCGACAACGCCTTCATCGACGTCACCGGCCTCCTGCCGAACGCCACGATTAGCTTCTCCGGCGCCAAGCCCAACACCGGCCTCAACGTCGTCGTCAACGGCGCCCATGCTCCTGACACCAACTACGATCGCACCATCGACCTGACCGGCGCCACCGTGGCGAACAGCACGGCTTACACACTCACGATAAACGGAACCGACTACACCTACACCTCCGATGGCAATGCGACGCACGCTGAGATTGTCGCCGGCCTGACCGCGGCCATCGCGCCGACCTACGCCGCCACCAGCAGCGGCAATACCATCACTCTCGCCAACAATGCCGGCACGTTTGCGATCACCGCGACCTCCAACCTCGGCGCGGTCATCAATGAACCCGATGCTCCCGACGCCGACTTCGACCGCACCCTCGACTTCAACGGCGTCACACCTGTTGCCGGGGCGGTCTACACGATCACCATAGGCGCCAACACCTACAGCTACACCGCCACCGCCGGCCAGACGCTGGCCCAGGTTCTGAGCGGACTCGTCGCTGCAATCCCGGCCGGCACTTACGATCCCACCGCCAGCGGCACCGTGCTGACCCTCCGCAAGGGAGCTGGCACGGAAGCCACCCTTTCGGTCTCGGGCACTCTACCCATCGCTGGCGGCGACCGCGTCACCATTTCGACCACCAGCGCCTCCAGCCACACCCTCGTCCATCTCACCGGGATCGAAGTGGCCAACAACGCGACCTACGTTCTCAGAATCAACGGGGTCGCCTTCACCTACGTCTCAGACGGCAGCGCAACGCTTGCGGAGATCGCCGCCGGACTGGCCGCCCAAGTGGATAATCATGTCACTTACTCGGCCAGCTCCACTTCCGCCGGCGTCAATCCGAACTGGAATTCTCTCCTCAATCGCTTCAAGGCCCTGATCGAGGCGGGTGAGGCCATCAACGTCTCGATCAACGAGGCCGCCGGAAGCCTTACGTTAATGGCTCGCACGAAGAACACGCCGTTCATCGTCAGCACCGTTAACGTCATCCAGATCGCCGCGCTGGCCGACCTGAGCCTCGCTCCCACAACCCCGGCCAGCACCGGCGTCGCACAAGTTACCGACCTGGCGTTCACCGGCGACGCTCCGATCGCGGGTGCGACTTACACCATCGTCATCGATGGCGAGCGCTTCAGTGTCGTCGGCGGCGCTTCCAATACTGACACCTGGGCCAAGCTCTTCGCCAGCTTCAAGACGATCATCGAAAACCGTCTGCAGAATGTGAAGAGCGGCGATTCCAATCCGTCCGCCTACATCACCATTTCGTCTTCGGGCTCCACGCTGATCCTCACCGCCCGCGACCACAGCGCAGCCTTCCGCGTCAACTCCGTCAGCGTCACGCCGGCCCCTGTCGCCGTCGCTGCGACGATCACCACGCCGACGGCTCCCGCCGCAGGCGTGGCCCAGGTCAGCCACGTGGTTTATTCCGGCACGCTCAAGACCGGCGACCGTGTGTCCGTGACCATTAAAGACATTCCGTTCAGCGTCCGCGTGGGAGAGGGCGGCGTGACCGCCGACTGGGCATCCGTGCTCGCCGCGCTTCGCACCCTCATTAACAGCTTCTCGGTCACCCCCCTC
The DNA here is from genome assembly GCA_023391285.1 of Verrucomicrobiota bacterium. GTDB lineage: Bacteria > Verrucomicrobiota > Verrucomicrobiia > Opitutales > Opitutaceae > Opitutus. The sequence continues at coordinate 255,854 of JAEWBF010000039.1, read as the reverse complement.
AAGGTAACGGCGAGTATCAGCAGCACGCCAAACGCCGACCGCCGGCTCATTCTCACCGCGACGGAGACCAGCGAGTCCTTCACGGTTGCCGATGCCCGCGTTACGCCTGCCCCGGCGGTCACCGACGGTGGTTCCACGACCACTCCGGCGGGCACCAGCCAGCCGCAGATCAACGAAGTTGTTTTTAATGGCCAATTGGCCATTAGCACCGGCAACCGCTACGCCATTACGATCAACGGCACTAAGACCTTTGCCGTCGAGGTCGGGAAGAGTGGGGTGACCGCCTCGTGGACGTCTGTTCTCGGTGCCCTGGTAGATGCCATCAACGCCGACTCCACCCTGCCTCTGACCGCCGCAATCAAGGGTGGCGATGCCGCATCTTATACCTTAGTCCTCACGGCCAAAACGCCGAACGCCACCCCGCCGTTCACCGTTTCCAATGTCGAGGTGGTGTTCGATGAGACGGTCTCCGTCCCCGATGTGCCAACCGTGATCGTTCGCACGGACGCCGGCACGGCCGTCGCGCAGGTGTCCGTGATCACGTTCAACGGCGCAACCAATCCCAACAACAAGTATACCGTCATCCTCAACGGGAACCACGCCACCACCTATTCCGCGCAGCCTGGGGTGGGCGGCGTCGCCAACACGTGGGATGCCGTTCTCGCGAGCTTGGCGAGCCAGATCTCTGCGGGCTCCATTGCCAACGCCACTTACGACGCCGCGACTCGCACGCTGACGCTCACCGGCAAAACGGCCAACGTCGCCTTCACCGTTACTGCTCAGACCGAAAACACCGCGGTCACCTCCGGCAGCGCCAGCAGTCTCTACGATGGCGACTACGTCCTCATTCTGCCCACTCGCACGAGCGCCAACTTCGGCCTTAATGTCACCGGCCAGCTCACCGTGGTCTCGCTGCCGACCGTCGATGGGACCTTGCAGCCTCTCTTCTCTGGCGAGACCATCAATCTCACCGCCGGCTACAACACGAGCGGCGTAAACGGTCGCCCGCTCATCGCCGGCAAGAACCTCGTTATCGTCGATGCCCTCAATGTCGGCACCGGCACCGTTCAGCTCCGCGCCGGTGGCTCCATCGCGATTGGAGGCACCATCACCGCCGGACTCCTCACGGTCGAAGCCGGCAACGATCTCACCCTGACGACTGCGGTGCAGAACCTCGAAGCCACGATCAATGGCGCCGGCAGCAGTCTGACCATCAATCAGACGGGTAACATCACGATCAACTCCCTCACGATGAACGGCGGCGACCTCACCATCGTCGCCACCGGTTCCGTCACCATCAATTCCATCAGCGGCACGGTCGGCACCATCACCATCCAATCCGGCGGCAACATCACGATTGTTAATAATACCGCCTCAGCCGGTGCGGTCACGCTGGTCTCTGCGGGCGCGATCACGGCCGCACTCGAAGCCGACACCCTCGACCTCACCGCTAACGGCGCGATCGCCATCACCGAGACGGATGGCGTCATCCTTTCCAGCCTCGTCCAGAACAATCCTGCCGCGTCCTTCTCGCTGGTTTCCGGAGGCCCCGTGGTGGTGGACGCGGCGATTGCGCTCACCGGAGCTGCGACCGTTACCCTCACCACGAACGGCATCGGCGGTCACCTCACCGTCAACTCCGAGATCGTCACCGCCAGCGGTAACGTCGCGCTGAAGTCTGGCGGGGACATGCTCTTCGGCGAAACCGCGCGCCTCGTCAGCACAAGCGGCAGCATCACGCTCACCTCGGGCGGAGTCTTGAACCTGGCCGGTTACACGACCGTGAACGCAGGCTCGGGTCGGCTGGCGCTCACCGCGGCCGGCAACATCACTCTCGGCAAACTCGCCACGACCCGTGTCGGCGATCTCACCATCACCTCGACCAACGGCGCCATCCTCGATGGCGGCGAAGGCAATCGCGACATCGTTGCGCCGAACGGCAATCTCGTCCTCCGCGCTGCCAACGGTATTGGCGCCGTCGCCGACGCGATCGAGATCCAGGTCGCCTCGCTCGACGTCATTAACACGACCAGTGACGTCATCGCACTCGAAGAGGCCGACGCCCTTGCCATCACCCGCCTGCAGCAGGGCGGCGAGGGATCGGTGTCAGTCGCCACCATCGGCGGCTCGCTCACACTCACCGGCTCCGGACTCACCGCCACCTCCGGTGACGTTACGCTCCGTGCCGGCGGCGACACGGGCGCCTTCCTGCGCGTCGGGGCAGACATCGTCACTACCGGTGGCAGCGTCAGCCTCGCCGCCGATTCCGGCGACATCACGCTTGCGGCCGGTATCCGCACGCCCGGCGATATCGCGCTGACTGCCCTGCAAGGTTCGATTCTGAACGATGTCGACGCGGTCAACTGGCTCACGGAAAGCGCCGGCTTCAGCTCGCACCTCGATTGGGCGTTGAGCGAAGGCCTCTTTACCCTCGTTTCCGCTACCGGCCTCCTCACGGTCTCCGACGCCACCGCGGCCGAAGAGGCCGCCCATCTCGCTAATGGCACGGTGCTCCGCGCCGCCGGCGGCGCCTACCTCCAGGCCACCGGCTCCACCAGCACGATCACGCTGCGCGCCCGCGATCAAATCGGCGCTCCGCTGGCCGGTCACCAATACAGCCCGCTGTCCCTGCTTATCCGGGCTGCTAAGGCCACCGTCGCCAGCGCGACCCGCCTGCCGATCTATATCTTCACTACCGCGGACATCGTTGTTGAATCCGAGTCCATTGGCGGCTCCGGCGCGAAGGGCGGTAACACCTCCGTCATTTCGCTCGGCGGCGGCCAGGTCATTGGTTCCCCAATCGACGCGGGCGGGGAAGACCTCTCGCTCATTGCTGACGACCTCATCATCAGTGCGCCCATTGCCAGCTCCGGCGCCGACTTGATCCTACGTCCCCGCGACCGTGCGGTCGATATCTTCATCGGTGACTTCGGCACCCCCGTCACTGGCTTCCATATCGACACAACCGAACTCGGTTTCCTCCAGAACGGCTTCCGCGAGATCCATATCGGCAGCAGCCAGGGCAGCTATACCATCTACGTAGGCGACGCGGCCGACACCACGGGTGAGATCTACGTCCACGATCCGCTCCGCATCTCCAACCCTGGTGCCGGCGGCCACATTTATATCGCCGACAATCTGATTGGCGAAGACGACGCCTACCTCATTATCCGCGGCTCCGGGCACACCACCACGATTGCTGCGGACGTTTCGTTCCCAGCGGGTATCGATCTGGGCGACTCGATCATCGTCTCCGGCGACCGGACGCTCTCCGCTCCGAGTGGCGGCCTCATCATCGGTGCTGCGGGTGGCTTGATTCTCAACGGCGACGGCGACATCGACACTATCGACCGGCTCACGGTCAGCGCGGCGGGCGATGTCGAATTCCTCAACATCATCGGCAACACCGATCCGTTGCTCAGCCTCACCGTGTCAGCGGCTGAAAACGTAACCTTCGATCAGGACGTCACGGTAGATGGCGATCTCATCATCGACGCCACCGGCACTGTTACCTTCAACGGCAACGTCAAACTTAACAACGGCGGCCGCCTCGTCGTCCGCGGCGCTGCCAATGTGGTCTTCAATGGCAGCGTAACGGTGGCCGGCGACATCGAAATCGAAGCCGACGGCATCGACTTCAACGGCGGCGATTCCTCCGTCTCGAGCCCGGGTGCTCTCTTCCTCCGCACCAGCACACTCAGCCTTCCCATCGAAATCGCCACCGGCAACACAGGCGGACTGCAGCTTACCGCCGCCGATATTCTGGCCCTTGCGGACGGCTTCACCTCCATCACCATTGGTCACGAGCAGGGCGGCTCCGCGGCTCTGGGCGTTGGGTCCGTCCGCATCGGCAGCGATTCCACGACGGTCACCTTCCGCGATCCGGTCAGCATCTACGGCCGCAGCATCGAGGTCGTCGATTTCGCGGACACTGCTTCGACGCTCATCGTCAACGGCAACCTCACGCTCGACGCGATCAACGACATCACCTTCCGCAACGCCGTCAACGTCACCGGCAACGCCTCGCTCTACTCGCTCAGCGGCAAGATCGTTCAATCCGACGACACCACGACCGACGCGCTCGCATCCGAAACGCTCACCGCGGCCGACCTCCAGATCGACGCGCTCACGGGTATCCGCCTCAACTTCCTCCGCGTCGACAGCCTCACCGCCCTCAACCGCGGCTCCGGCAATATCGAGCTCACCGAAGTCGCCGCGGGCGGCGACATCCGCATCGACGGCATCACGCAGTCCGACGCCAACGAAACCGGCTACATCCGCCTCATCGCCCAAGCCGGCAGCATCGACATCTCCAACGTCTCCGGCATCTCCGTCGCCGGTTCCGGTAACATCACCGTCACCGCGCAGGGCGCCGGCAGTGGGATCCAGATCTCCAAGGAAATCGTCTCGCACGCCGGCATCATCACGCTGACCGCCGCCGCCTCCATCACCGTCGACGCCGCGATCACCAGCAACGACGGTAACATCATCCTCAAAGCGACAGCCTCGTTCATCACCCAAAACGCCAACGTCTCCGGCGGCGCAGCCGACGTCACGTTCACCGCCGGCGCAGCGATCACGATGCTCGACGGCGTCACGACGACCGCCACCGGCGAAATCTTCTTCACCGCCGCGGGTGACATCCGCGTCTCCATCATCGAAACGCCGGACACCATCCGCCTCGTCACCACCGCCGGAGCGATCCTCGACAATCTCACCAGCGAAGCCGCCAACCTCCGCGGCGTCACCACCCGCGTCCTCCTCACCGCGACCGCCGGCATCGGCACCTCGTCCGACGACCTCGACCTCGCTGTCGACCGCCTTTCCGCGACTAACACGCTCACAGGCGGTATCTTCATCCAGGAAACCGACGCCCTCACCATCTCCAGCGAGAACAACGGCATCGTATCCGCCGGCGCCGACGGCTCCGTCGTCATCAAGACCGTCAACGGCACGCTCACCGTCGCTGGCCAGATCCTCTCAACCGGTGCGATGGGCAACATCCGCCTCGAAGCCCGCGAAACCACGGAAGCCACCACCGCCAACCTCGCGATCACACGGCTCGTTTCCACTTCGAACGGTTACGTGAGCTTCTACGCCGACGATGCCATCGCGCAGTCCGACACCGGCTCCGTCCTCCTCAGCCGCGCCGGCCGCACCGTCGACTACCTCGCGCAATCCGGCATTTCCATGACCGCCGGCACCGCGATCACAACGACCAACGGCCACGTCCGTCTCGAATCCATCCTCGGCGATATCGTCATCGCCCAGATCAACGCCGGCATCAGCGGCGACATCGCGCTCATCGCGCTCGCCGGGTCGATCCTCGATCTCGACGACACCAGCGCTGTCGACCTCCTTGGCCGCAACGTCCTCCTCGCTGCCATCGAAATCGGCACCGTCGCGAACCCGCTCGAAACCACGATTGCATCGCTGGCCGCGCGCGCGACCGGCCTTGGCGGCATCTACCTGGTCGAAACCGACTCGCTGGTCACCGGCAGCGTCACCGTTTCCAACGTTCACCGTGTCGACACCAACGCGTCGTCCTCAACGCTCGCCGCCGACACCCGCCACGACATCGTCAGCGATGGCTACGTCGTCCTCATGACGATCAACGGCAGCCTCACGCTCAACGACGGCGACAATAACACCTTCGCCGTGACCGCGTCGGCCGACATCCTCCTCGCCGCCGGCGAATCCGGCGAGCCGTCCGAAGACAACGCCGATAACCTCGTCCTCAACGCCACGATCCGCAGCACGCTGGGCAACATCTCCCTGAACGCTGCCGACAACGTCATCCAAAACGCCGCCGGTCACCTCGTCACCTCCGCCGCCGGCCGCACCATCGATGTCCTCGCCGCCAGCGGGATCGCCATGAACCTCACGGCGACTACGACCACGATCAACAGCGGCATCCGTTACGAAGCCGCCACCGGCAACATCACGCTCGGCACCCTCAACGCCGGCGCGGGGAACGTCGCCCTCATCGCGACGCTCGGCTCGATTCTCGACCTCGAAGATGCCAATGCCGACGACGTCATCGCCGGCAACCTGCTCCTGATCGCCGGCAGCGACATCGGCACCGGCCTCAATCACATCGAAATCAACGTCGCCACGCTCGCCGCCCGCGCCAGCGGCGCCCAGGGCATGTTCATCGCCGAGTCGCTCACGCTCCGCATTGACGCCGTCACCGTGGCGATCGACCGCGTCGCCTCGGACAACACGACCTCGACGGTCTCGAACTCGCTCACCGATCTCACCGCTACCGCCGCCGGTAACATCGTCCTTACCGTGGGCGGCACGCTTACCGTCTCCGATGGAGCCGACGCATCCGGCATCGCCGTGCGCACCGCCACCTCCGGCAACATCCGCCTCCACGCGACCGGCAACCTCGTCTTCGAAACCAACGCCGATGTCCGTTCCACCTCCGGTCACATCACTCTGATCGCCGCCGACAATGTCACCTTCGCCTCCGGCGCCGACGTTGTCACCGCTGGCACGCTCAGCGTCACCAGCGTCAGCGGCGCGATCGACATGGCGGACGACGTCCTCTTCGACACCAGCTCCGGCGACGGCCACATCCGCCTGAACTCCGGCAGCTTCATCAACGCCGGCGGCATCGATGCAGGGGAGGGCAGTGTCAGCCTCACCGCCGTCGACCAGATCTTCGACAACGGTGACACCTACCTCGACGTCCGCGCCGCGAACCTCCGCCTCGATGCCCGCAGCGTCGGAGTCCTCGGCGCCGGCATCGACAACGCCCTCGAGGTCGACGTCACCACGATTACCGCTCGCGTCCGCGCGCTCGGCTTCAACGTCGTCGACAGCGGCACCATCACCGTCGGCACCGCCGAGGTGACGGTCCAGAATGTGAATACGGACGGCTCCGTTTCCGCCGTCACCGACAGCGCCCAAAGCGACATCGTTGGTATCGAAGACGCCACCATCGTCCTCCAGACCACGCTCGGTTCGATTACAGTTACCGACGGCACCACGCCCGCCAACGATTTCGGTATCCGCACGACAGCCGCCGGCCACATTCTCCTCCGCGCCAACGGCGTCGGCGGCGATATTGTCCTCGATGCCGGCCTCTACACCACGAACGGCAACATCTCCGTCGTCGCGCTCGAAGACATCACGCAAAACCTCCACGGCGACCTCTTCACCACCGGCGGCGACGTCTATGTCCGCGCCATCACCGGCGCCGCGCTGATGGCCGACAACGTCACCGTCTCCACCTCCGGCGGTAACATCGCTTACACTGCGAACAACAATCTCACGATCTCCGGCCTCCACGCCGCCGCCGGCGCCGTCCAAATCGTTTCCGCCACGGGTTTCGTCTTCGACGCCGGCGCCACACTTATCGACGTCACCGCCGCCAATCTCCGCATTGAAGCCGCTCTCGGCATCGGCACTTCGAGCAACCATCTCGACACCACCGTCGATACCTTCGCGGCTCGCGCGACTTCCGGCGGAATCTTCGTCCTCGAGTCGGACGCCCTCATCGTCGACACGATCGCGTTCTCCGTCATCGAGGTTCTCGCCAACAGCACGACAACGACGCACACGTCCGCGGACCTCAGTGACGTCCAGACGACCGCCGGCAACGGCACCATCGTTCTTCGCACACTCAACGGCGACATCACGCTCAACGATGGCACCGCCAGCGCGGACAACACCACCATCAGCGCCCACGGCTCCGGCAACATCCTCGTCCAAACGCTCGGCGCCAACACCAGCATCACCATCAACGCCGACATCGAATCCGCGACCGGTCACATTACCCTCATCGCCGCGCAGCACATCGAGCTCACCGCGACCGCCGACATCCGCACGGGCAGCACCGGCACCATCAATCTCGACGCCCAAGCCGGCTCGATCACGCAGCACGACAACAGCCGCCTTATTACCGCGAACGGCGACATCCGCGTTCACGCCTACACCCACATCTTCCTCGGCGGCCTGACGACCAACGCCAACGCCTCGCTCGTTACCACCACTGGCTCGATCCTCGACAACGGCGATGCCTTCCACGGTGAAGACATCATCGCTTCCGCTTTCCGCCTGAACGCCGCCATCGGTATCGCCACGGCGACCGATCACATCGAAACCAAGATCGCCACGCTCAGCGCCCGCGCGACCTCCGGCGGCATCTTCCTCCTCGAAACCGACGCGCTTGTCGTCGACGACGTGGAAATCACGATTTCCGAAGTCCAACAGGACGCGACGCTCGTCACCCGCGTTGACGCCAACCAATCGGACGTTCGCACCACCGTCGGCAACGGCTCGATCGTCCTCCGCACGTTGGACGGCGACATCATCCTCAACGATGGCACCGCCGCGTCCGACGACACCGCCATCTCCGCGCACGGCGCCGGCAACATCCTGATCGAAGCGATCGGCGCGGGCTCGAACCTCACGTTCAACGCCGACATCAACTCCGGCACCGGCCACATCACGCTGATCGCCGCGAACAACCTCACGCTCACCGACAGCGCCGATGTCGTTACGGCCGGCACCGGCACGATCGACCTGATCGCGACGACCGGTTCGATCACCCAGGACGACAACAGCCGTATCGTCAGCGCGAACGGCGACATCCGCCTCCACGCGCAGATCGATATCTACATCGGCGGCCTCACCACCAACGCGAACGCGTCCCTCATCGCCTTCACCGGCTCAATCTTCGACAACGGCGACGCCTTCCATGGCGAAGACATCATCGCCAACGGCCTCCGCCTGAACGCCGCCATCGGCATCGGCACCGCGACCGATCACATCGAAACCAAGATCGCCACGCTCAGCGCCCGCGCGACCTCGGGCGGCATCTTCCTCCTCGAAACCGACGCCCTCATTGTCGACGACGTCGAAATCACGATCTCCGAAGTCCAATCCAACGCTTCGCTTATCACTCGTATCGATGCCCTGCAGTCCGATATCCGCACGACCGCCGGCAATGGCTCGATCGTAATCTGGACGAGCACCGGCGACATCGTCCTCAACGACGGCACCGCGACCCTCGACAACACCGCCATTGCCGCGCACGGCACGGGCAACATCCGAATCGAAGGCGCTGCGACCACGACCACCTTCACGTCGAACGCCGACATCATCTCCACCACCGGCCACATCACGATCCTTGTCGGCCAGAACATTACCTTCACCACGACCGCCGACGTTCGCACCGCCGGCACGGGCACGATCAACCTCGTCACCGCCACGGGCTCGATCGATCAACACGACAACAGCCGCTTCGTCACCGCTGACGGCGACATCCGCCTCCACGCACACATCGACATTCTCCTCGGCGGCCTCACCACCAACGCGAACGCCTCCCTCATCGCCTTCACCGGCTCAATCCTCGACAACGGCGACGCCTTCCATGGCGAAGATATCATCGCCAACGGCCTCCGCCTGAACGCCGCCATCGGCATCGGCACCGCGACCGATCACATCGAAACCAAGATCGCCACGCTCAGCGCCCGCGCGACTTCCGGCGGCATCTTCCTCCTCGAAACCGACAGCCTCATCGTCGACGACGTGGAAATCACGATCTCCGAAGTCCAACAGGACGCGACGCTCGTCACCCGCGTTGACGCCAACCAATCGGACGTCCGCACCACGGCCGGCAACGGCTCAATCGTTCTCCGAACGCTGAACGGCGACATCATCCTCAACGATGGCACCGCCGCGTCCGACGACACCGCCATCTCCGCGCACGGGGCCGGCAACATCCTGATCGAAGCGATCGGCGCGGGCACGAACCTCACGTCCAACGCCGACATCACCTCCGGCACCGGCCACATCACACTGCTCGCCGCGAACAATCTCACGCTCACCGACAGCGCCGACATCACGACCGCCGGCACCGGCACGATCGACCTGATCGCGACGACCGGCTCGATCACCCAGGACGACAACAGCCGGATCGTCAGCGCGAACGGCGACATCCGCCTCCACGCGCAGATCAACATCTACATCGGCGGCATCACCACCAGCGCGAACGCGTCCCTCATCGCCTTCACCGGCTCGATCCTCGACAGCGGTGACGCCTTCCACGGCGAAGACATCATCGCGAACGGTCTCCGCCTGAACGCCGCCATCGGCATCGGAACCGCGACCGATCATATCGAAACCAAGATCACGACGGTCACCGCTCGCGCGACCTCCGGTGGCATCTATCTGCACGAAACCGACGGCTTCATCGTCGACGACGTCGAGATCACGATCTCCGAAGTCCAATCCAACGCTTCGCTCATCACCCGCATCGACGCCCTGCAGTCCGATATCCGCACGACCTCGGGCAACGGCTCGATCGTGATCTGGACGAGCACCGGCGACATCGTCCTCAACGACGGCACCGCGACTCTCGACAACACCGCCATCTCCGCGCACGGCACCGGCAACATCCGCATCGAAGGCGCCGCGACAACCACCACGTTCACCGCCAACGCCGACATCGTCTCCACGACCGGCCACATCACGATCCTTGTCGGCCACGACATCACCTTCACCACGACCGCTGACGTTCGCACCGCCGGCACGGGCACCCTCAACATCGTCTCCGCCACGGGCTCGATCGATCAACACGACAACAGCCGCTTCGTCACCGCTGACGGCGACATCCGCCTCCACGCGCACATCGACATTCTCCTCGGCGGCCTCACCACCAACGCGAACGCCTCCCTCATCGCCTTGACCGGCTCGATCTTCGACAACGGCGACGCCTTCCATGGCGAAGACATCATCGCGACCGGTCTCCGCATCAATGCCGCCATCGGCATCGGCCAGCCGTTCGATCATATCGAAACACTCGTCACGATCCTCACCGCGCGCGCCACGTCGGGCGGCATGTTCTTCACCGAAACCGATACAATCGTCATCGACGACGTCGAGGTGACCATCGCCGAAGTGCAATCCAATGCCACCGTCATCGAGCGCACGGACGTCCTGCAATCCGATCTCCGCGTCACCGCCGGCCACGCTTCGATCGTCCTCCGCGTGCTCGACGGCGACGTCGACCTGCACGACGGCTACGCGCTCACCGACAACACCGCCATCTTCGCTCACGGCTTGGGCAACGTCCTCATCGATGCACGCTCCCGCACGAGCGTCGCGTCCGTGAAAGCCGACATCGTTTCCGAACGCGGCCACATCAGCGTGCTCATCGGCCACGACATTTGGTTCAACTACGCGTCCGATATCCGCACCGGCGATTTGGGCTCGATCAACGTCGTGTCCGACACCGGCAGCATCCGCCAGGACGACTTCAGCCGCTTCGAAGCCGAACTCGGCGATATCCGCGTGGTCGCTTACCGCGATATCGTGCTCGGCGGCGTCACGACGAACGCTCGCGTCGCCCTCACTGCTCTCAACGGCTCCATCCTCGACGCAGGCGATCGCGGTGGCGAAGACATCATTGCGTCAACCGCGCGCCTCGTCGCCGGCAATGGCATCGGCGGCATGTTCGATGCCATCGAAACACGCATCGATGTTCTCGCGGCCAGCGCCCACGGTGGCGGCATTTTCCTCCTCGAAACCGACGACCTCATCGTTGACGACGTGACCGCCAGCATCTGGGAAGTATGGCACAACGCGTCCGTTCACCCGGTCGTCGAGGAAACTCGCTCCGATGTCTACACCGCTTCGGGCAATGGCAGCATCGTGCTGCGCACGCTCGCCGGCCGCATCACACTCAACAACGGCACCGTGGATGGCTTTGAGCCGAACTCCGTGGTGCGTGCTCACGGCAATGGCCAAATCCTCATCCAGTCGCTCGGCACCGGCTACGACATCATCGTCAACTCCGACATCGCGTCCACCACCGGCTCGATCACGCTGATTGCGAGCGGCTCGATTACGTTCACCGCCGCCGTGAATGTTCGCACCGGCAGCCACGGCTCCATCGAGGCGATCGCCCAAGGTGGGCGAGTGGTGCAGACGGATCACAATCGCTTCATCACGGAACACGGCGACGTTCGAGTGTGGGCGCTCACCGATGTGTTCCTTGGCGGCATCACTACTCTGGCCAACGCCTCCGTGCACGCCTCCACCGGGTGGATCTTCGACACCGGCAATATCGGCGGCGAAGACATCATCGCGAACGGTGCGTGGCTCAACGCTGGCGTCGGCGTTGGCACCGCGGACGATCGCCTCGAACTGCGCGTGAGTGTCCTCACGAGCCGCGCCACCGCGGGCGGTATCCACATTTTGGAAACGGACGATCTGATCGTTGGCGATGTAACGCTGAAGACTTGGCGGGTATCCGAAAGCTCGATCGGCTCGCAAGTGATCGACACTCAATCCGATCTCCGCACGACCGCGGACAGCGGCAGCATCTCACTCGGAACGATCGACGGCGACATCACGCTCAACGACGGCACGCGTCCGGCCGACGACACCTCCATTGACGCCGACGGCTCCGGCGCCGTCACGATCGTGGTCGGCGGTGAAGATTCGATCCTCGCGATCCATGCCGATGTTCGCACGGGCTCCGGCACGATATCCTTCGTCCTTCAAGGTGCGGCGGCCACGCTGTTGCTCGACGCCGACCTCCGCTCGGGCGGCGGTCCGCTGTCTCTCTCCGTGCCCGGCGGAATTACGATGACCTCGCGCGCCGATATCGTAACGGCCGGCGGCTCGATCGACCTCACCATCGAAAACGGCGACCTCACGATGGCCAGCGGAGCAACGATCGTCAGCGGCGACGGCGATATCCGGCTCTTCATCGTCGGCTCGTTCGATGTCAGCATCGTCGATGCCGGTGCGGGCGCCCTCGATCTGGTGGTGAACGGCTCGGTGCGCGACAATCACGCGGACGATGTCGACAACTTCACCGCTGCTTCCGCAACGGTTCGGATCGACGACAACTTCGGCACACGCGAAGACCTCATCGACACGGCCTTCGGCCTCCTCGATCTGATCGTCTATGGATCGAGCGGAGCGTTCGTGAAGGAAACGGATTCGCTCCACGTCACGAACTTCCGCGTGCCGAACGCGCCGGCCGAACTTCACGCCGGCGGCTCAATGACGATCGACGCGTTCGTAGTCACCGCCACCGACGGCGACATCAAGGTCTCCGCCGGCGACAATCTCACAATTGTCGAAGGTCAAGCGCTCGCATTTGCCGGCGGCGTGAGCTTCCAGGCTGACAGCAACGCGGACGGTGTCGGCACGCTCACCTTCGGTCGCAGCTTCAACTTCTTCGCCGCGCCGAGTGCGTATATCGAACTGGGCGGCGCGAGTATGACCGTCGGCGATCGCGAGTTCTCGATCACCGATATGAAGTTCGGCGGCGAGATTACGCCGATCCCGGACCTAGCCGGCCTCAACGCCACCGCCTTCGCGCCGGTCTCGGGTCTGATCGCCCTCGCGATCTTGCCGTTGGAAACTCGTCCCGCGGAAATCGATTCGCGCGCCGCGCAACCGTTTGTGTTTCTCCACCTCGGCTGGTCGCCGGCGTTGCTGTCCCATGCGGCGATTCAGTCGATGCTGTCGTTCACCTCATGGCACGGGCTCTTCAGCACCGGCACAGGCCTCACCGTTTTCCGCGGTGCGCTCGCAAGTTCCGGCCTGCTGCTGGTCTATGCCTCCGACGTCACCACGGATATCACGCTTCTGTTTGCGCTACGCAGCCTGGAAGGGCTTTGAAGGATCAAGAACAGATCCTCCTGAGCAGCGTTCGCAGACGGACACCCCCTCGGCCAGACACGTGTAGGGCGGGGTCTCCCGCCCTACATTCTTGGCGCGCTCAGAACGACTTCTCGTAAATCGTGCCGTTCGCGTCCGTGAAGACGAGTCGGGCCGCTTCGACCTTCAACAGCTTTATCCCGAGCGCGCGATCGATCACGTCGTTCACGCGATAAACGCGGTCATTCATGAGCACCTTGCTGTCGGCGCCGGAAGACCGGATTCCCGTCACGCGAACGGCATCGACGAAAGCCTGCACTTGTTCCGAAAGGGTCAGGTCCGCGACCGGAGGAATCGCCAAAGGCGCGGCGGAAGCGGCCGGAGTTGCGTCGGTGACGTTCGGCGCTGCTTCGGATTTGATCGCGTCGCTCGAGGCGGCAGCAGCCGACTCAGAAAGTGCAGCGGATGCCATCGATTCGTCGGGTCTGGAAATGACCGGCGCGACGATAACAGGGCTGGCCGTTTCGGGGAGCACAGGAGCAACCGAAAGCTTGGAACTCGGCGCAGGGGTAGGCGAGTCAGGCGCGCGGTTGAGCAGCACCACCGTGATCACAACCGAGACGACCACGAGCGCCGCAGCACCGGCGCCAATCACCAGGAGCGTTTGCGGGACGTTTGATTTTCCGCGGGGCCGAAACGATCCAGCCGGCGAATCGGCACCGCCGGCCGTCGCTTGCTGCTCGTGCTGCCGGCGTTGGGCTTTCTTCAAAGCTTCGTTGATCAGGCTCATCGGATCAGTCGGTCAGGTTCTGCATGTCGCGGGCGGCGCGACGGACGTCCCAGTAAGTGACTTCGTCGGAGTCGCGAATGAACGCGGCCAACAGCGCTTTGTCACAGAGATTGTTTACGATGCGGGGGATCCCTTTGCTGACGCGGTGGATGGACCGCAGCGCCCATCGCGTGAAGGTGGGCCGTCCTGTGCCGCCGGCGAGAGTCAGACGATGTTGCACGTAGTGCTGCACGTCGTTTTGCGACAACGGGTGGAGTTCGTAGTGCACCAGGATTCGCTGCCGTAGTTGTCGCAGCTCCTCGCGGGCGAGCACGCTTTTCAACTCCGGCTGGCCCATCAGGACGATTTGCAAAAGCTTCTGTTTGTCCGTCTCGAGATTCGAAAGCAGGCGGATTTGCTCGAGGACGTCGAACTTCAGGTTCTGCGCTTCGTCGATGATGAGCACGATATCGCGCCCTTTCTCGATTCGCTCCAGCAGCACGCGATTGATCTGCCCGACGAGGTCATGCTGGCTCCGTCCGAATTTCGTCTCACCGAGTTCGGTGAGGATCGCCTTCAACATCTGCGTCTCCGTCACGCGCGGATTGAGGATCAAAGCGGTGTCGTAATGCGCAGGATCGAGTTCGTTGAGGAACCGCCGGCACAGCGTCGTCTTCCCGCAACCGACTTCGCCGACCAGGACGATGAAGCCTTTTTTTTCCGCCACGCCATACTTGAGGTGTTGCAACGCCTCCTGGTGGGTCGGACTGAGATAAAGAAAGCGTGGGTCGGGGGTGATGTTGAACGGCATCTCCTTGAACCCGTAATACGCCTGATACATGCGAAACGCTTAGGCTGCGTTCGTCGGAGGAAAAGGCACGAAAAAAACCGGCTTCGGGCCGGGGACGATCTCCGCGGCCGCAGGACGATGCCTGGAAAAGATTTGCGCGCTTGTTGCCGGTGCCGTTCATCTCGGATTCGCCGTGTTTCTCCGCCGCCTCGTCATCGCGCTGTATCTGATCGTGTTCCTCGCCATCGGCGCGGCGTCGGGCGTGTATTTCCTCCAAGCGCGGGAGGAATATAACCGCCTGCGCGGAATCGAGGCCGAAAACCGACGGCGGCTCGCCGAGGCCGAAGCGCGGCTGCGTGAGCAGGAAAAAATCCTCGAACGCCTGCGCACCGATCCGGTCTACGTCGAAAAGGTGATCCGCCGCCGGCTCGGTTATGCCAAGCCCGACGAGTTCATTTTCCGCTTCGAGGACTAATCCCTTCTTTTTGCCAATGGCCCAGCAATCCCTGATCGATACGTTTAAACGCGCCGGACAAGGCCAGGTCTTTGCCTTTTTCGACCGCCTCGATGCGGCGCAGCAACAGCGGCTGCTCGAAGAGGCCGCCGAAATCGATCTGGCCGAGATCGACCGGCTCACGCGAACGCTGCTCGCCAAAGGCGCTGCGGCAGGAGTGAACCTCGAGGGGCTGGCGCCGTCGCCTTACGAACCGTTGCCGGAAAACGGCGGCAATGCCGCCGATTGGACGGCGGCTCGCGCGGCTGGCGAGGAAGCGCTGCGCGCCGGTCGCGTGGCCGCGTTCACCGTCGCGGGCGGGCAGGGGACGCGGCTCGGTTACAACGGCCCGAAAGGAACATTTCCCGTTACGCCCCTGAAGCAGAAAACATTGTTTCAAGTCTTCGCCGAAAAGCTTCGCGCCGCCGGCCAACGCTACGGGAAGCCGCTGCATTGGTTCATCATGACGAGCCACCAAAATCACGCGGCCACGGAAGCGTTCTTCGAGGAAAACAAATTCTTCGGCATGGATCGCGGTCGTGTGCATTTCTTCCGCCAGGGCCGCATGCCGGCGGTCGATTTCGAAGGTCGCATCCTGCTGGAAACGCCCGGCTCGCTGGCTTTGTCGCCCGACGGCCATGGCGGTTCGCTTCGCGCGCTCGATCGCAGCGGCGCGCTCGACCTGATGAAGAGCGAAGGCGTTGACGTGCTCAGCTACTTCCAAGTCGACAATCCGCTCGTGCGTTGCATCGACCCTGCCTTCATCGGCTGGCACATCCGGCGCGGCTCCGAAATGTCGAGCAAGATGGTGCCGAAAGCGTATCCGGAGGAAAAACTCGGACACTTCTGTGTGCAGAACGGCCGGCTCGTCGTGGTCGAGTATTCCGATCTGCCGATGGCGATGCAGAGGGAAACCGATCCGAACGGAAAGCTCCGCTATATCGCCGGCAGCATCGCCATCCACGTGCTCGATCGCGAATTTATCCGGCGGATGGCCCGCGCGGGCTCGGATCTCGCGCTGCCGTTTCATCGCGCGGACAAAAAGATTCCGACCATCGATACCCAGGGCGAGGCGGTGAAACCCGAGAAGCCGAATGGCGTGAAGTTCGAGATGTTCGTATTCGATGCGCTGCCGTTTGCGAAAAATCCAGTCGTCATCGAAACGCGCCGCGCGGACGACTTCTCCCCCGTCAAGAACGCCGAAGGCGTCGATTCGCCGAAGACCTCGCGCGAGGATCAGCTCCGCCAATACACCCGCTGGCTGCGCGAGAATGGAGCGGAGGTCGCAACGGATTCGACCGGATTGCCATCCATCACCTTCGAGGTGTCGCCGCTCTTCGGATACGATGAGGCATCGTTCGCAGACAGTTGGAAAAAATTGTCGCCCAAGCCCGAGATCCGTGACGGGCTTTATCTCGAATGATCCCGACCGGCCGCGCTGTCCTGACGGCCGCGCGGTGGCAGACTGATTCGCTTCTCTCCATGACCACACTCGATCGCATTCAAGCTGCCGCGCGCGCGGACAAACTGCTGCCGACCTCGGCCGAGAACATCGCGAGCTTCCTCGCCGCGCCGCTCCCCACCTGGGCGCATGCCAGCATCGAGGAACTCGCCGCCCAGGAAGCATGGAGCGAGTTGAATGATCGTTTCTATCGCTATCTCGAATTTGGCACCGGCGGCATGCGGGGCCGGACGATCGGCGTGGTCGCCGCGCCGTCCGAGACCGGCACGTTGAGCGCGACGGGATCCCCGGCGCACGCGGCGATCGGCAGCAACATGCTGAACGATTTCACGCTCATTCGCGCGACGATCGGGCTCTATCGTTATACGAGCAAGTTCCTGGGATCGCGCGGCGAAAAAGCGAAGCCGCGGCTCGTGGTCGCGCATGATGTCCGACATTTCTCGCGGCATTTCTGCGAACTTGCGGCGTCGACGTGGACGCGACTGGGCGGCGAAGCCTTTATTTTCGACGGACCTCGCTCGACGCCGCAACTAAGCTTTAGCCTGCGTTGGTTGAAGGCGCATGCGGGCGCAGTCATCACGGCCAGCCACAATCCGCCGCACGACAACGGATTCAAAGCCTACTTCGACGACGGCGCGCAGGTGGTGCCGCCGCACGACAAAGGCATCGTCTCCGAAGTGAACGCCGTGCCGCTCGCGGAGCTCGCAGATTACGTGACGACGAACCTCGAAGGCGTCACGACGCTCGGCGCCGACGCAGATGCGGCCTATTTCGCGGTCGCGCGGACCGCCGCCATCGACCCGTCGGTGTTCGCCAAAACGACTTTGAAGGTGGTGTTCACCAACATCCACGGCACCGGCGCGGTGCAATCCCTGCCGCTGTTGAAGACGGCCGGCTGCGACGTGGAAGCAGTCCCCGAGCAATTGGCGTTCGACGGGCGTTTTCCGACGGTGAAATCACCGAATCCTGAAAACTCGGAGGCGCTCGCGCGCGCCGTGGCGTTGGCCGAAAAATCCGGGGCCGATGTGGTGCTCGCGACCGACCCGGATTGCGACCGCATGGGCTGCGCCGTGCGCAACAAGGAAGGCCGGCTCGAACTGCTCACGGGCAACCAAATCGGAGCGCTGCTGACGGATTATCGTCTGACGAAGTTCAAGGAGCTCGGCTGGATTCCGCAAAAAGGCTCCGACCGCGTTTGCATCATCAACACCTACGTGACCTCGCAATTGCAGGACACGATTGGGCGCGCGCATGGCGTGAAAGTCATCAAGACGCTGACCGGCTTCAAATGGATCGCCGCGAAGATGCGTGCCTATGAGGAGAAACTCCGTGCCGCGATGGGACCGGGTTTCGACTATGACGCCACGCCGTTCGAACAGCGGGTGAAACTGCTGCAGCAGCACAGCACGTTTTACGCGTTCGGCTGCGAGGAAAGCTACGGGTATCTGCCGAACGACTACGTGCGCGACAAGGACGGCAACGCCGCGTGCCTGATGTTCGCCGAGGTTTGCGCGTGGGTGAAAAGCCGCGGCCTCACCATGCCCGAATACCTCGACGAAATCTTCCTCAAACACGGCTTCTACCTCGAAGGGACCATCAATCTCTACTACGAAGGCGCGAGCGGGAACGCGAAGATCCGCCGCATTCTCGACACGTATCGCTCGTCGCCGCCGACGGAGTTCGGCGACACGAAAGTGACCAAGTTCGAAGATTTCGGACGGCAGGATATTCGCGACGCGGACAACGAACTGATTCCGAAACAGGATCTCTACTTCGTGACGTTGGATAATGGATACTCCTTCGCCGCGCGTGGAAGCGGCACAGAGCCGAAGATGAAGTTCTATCTTTTCGCCAATGAGAAAGCGGCGGACGCCGGCGCGTTATCGGCGGTGAAATCCCGGGTGCGCAACACGCTCGATCGCCTCAGCAAAGCGATTGAGGCCGACGCGAAGGCGCGCGCCGAGGCTTGATTCTTCGAGCATTCCGCGGGGACTGTTCGTCCGCGCCGTTGGATGCTCGGAACTTGCAACCTGTTGGATAGCTATCGGTTCGGCTAGCGATTTTGCGGTCGGGGATATACACGATTTTTACCTCCAGTTGCGTTTTGGCCCTTGGAGCTGACGGTCACCGGTGGCAGTCATGAAGGGCTATCCTATGGCGCGAATCGGAGTCCTGTCCCGCTTCAGCTGGGTTCGTCCGCTGCGCAGCTGGCTGCAGCTTTGCGCGGCGGCGGGATTGCTTCTTGCGTCCAACGTCTTGGGCGCAGTGGACGGAACGCCTTCGCGTGAATTTCAGATCAAGGCGGCGTTCCTCTACAACTTCGCGCAGTTCGTCGACTGGCCGCCCGCGAGTTTTCAGACGGCGGAAAGTCCGTTGATCATCGCGGTGCTCGGCTTGGACCCTTTCGGTTCGTTTCTCGACGATCTGGTGCGAGGGGAGCGAGCGAACGGCCGGCCGCTGATGGTGCAGCGCTATCGCACGGTCGAGGAATTGGGCCAATGCCACGTGCTCTTCGTCAGCGGGTCCGAAGGCCGGCACCTCGATCGGATCGTGGCGCGCCTAAGCGGCCAAAGCGTGCTGACGGTGTGCGACTGGGAAGCGTATGCGCGACAGGGCGCAATCGTGTGGTTCGTCATGGAGCGAAATCGCGTGCGGCTGCGGATCAACCTCGATGCCGCCAAGGAAGCCGGACTCACGATCAGTTCGAAGCTTCTGCGATCGGCTGAAACGGTGACGATTTCGCAACGGGAGTAACACCATGGCACTGCGCGATACGCCCATTCGAAAAAAACTCATGGTGATCATTCTGCTCACCACGGGCGCGACGTTGCTGTTCACGTGCGCGTCGTTCTTCGCCTACGACATCTTGAGTTATCGGCGCAACGCCGTCGCCAACGTGGCGACCATGGGTCAGATCATTGCGGCCAACAGCACCGCCGCACTGGCGTTCGACAATCCCGAGGATGCGCGAGAAATCCTTTCGGCACTGCGCGCGGAGCGGCAGATCGTGGTGGCGGCGCTCTATTCCGCATCGGGAGAGATTTTCGCCCGGTATCCGGCCGACCTGCCCGACACGGCGCTGCCGGCGGCGCCCGCACCTCCCGGCCACGAGGTGAAATGGTCGAGCTTGTCGCTGTTTCAAACCGTGCAACAAAACGACCGCGAACTCGGCGTGCTGTATCTGCATTCGGACATGTCAGCGTTGCGCGAACGATTTCGCCTCTACGGCATCCTGGTTCTCCTGGTTCTCGGAACGTCGCTGCTCGTGGCAGTCGTCTTTTCCCAACGGCTCCAACAGCAAGTGTCGCGGCCGATTCTGACGCTGGCGCAAACCGCGCGGGCCGTCTCGGAACGGCGGGATTTCTCGGTCCGCGCGGTGAAGCACGGCACGGACGAAGTCGGGTTGTTGACCGACGCCTTCAACGAAATGCTGGCGCAGATCCATGCCCAGGATCGAGCGCTGCGTGAAAGCGAGACGCGATTGCGGGCCGTGCTGAACTCGTCGCTGAGCGCGGTGATCGTGACCGACGATCGTGGGCGCATCATCGATTGGAACGCACGCGCCGAAAAAATGTTCGGCCGCTCGCGAGGCGATGCGTTGGGCCTCGACTTGAGCGTGGTGCTGCCGCCGTTGGTCGAGCGGCCGGAAGCGCGCGGCATGAAACGTTATCTGCCGTCGAGCGAAGAAGGGATCGAGGACGGCGGCATCGTGGAAGCGACGGCGCAGCGGCGTGACGGCAGCCCGATCTCGGTC
Source organism: Verrucomicrobiota bacterium (assembly GCA_023391285.1). Taxonomy (GTDB): domain Bacteria; phylum Verrucomicrobiota; class Verrucomicrobiia; order Opitutales; family Opitutaceae; genus Opitutus. The sequence goes on along the minus strand of JAEWBF010000039.1, from coordinate 234,957 downwards.
GAAGTCTCGATCAAGCCGCTCGTCTCCGGCGGCGTGGTGACGTTTTGCGCCTTCATCACCGACATCACGGATCGCAAGCGCGCGCAGGAGGAGCTGCAGGCGTTGACGCAGCAATTGGAGCGGCGGGTCGAAGAGCGCACCAAGCAGCTCGAGAGCGCGAACAAGGAGCTCGAGGCGTTTTCGTATTCAGTTTCCCACGACCTGCGCGCGCCGCTGCGTCACATCGACGGCTTTGCCAGCATGCTCGCGGCGCACGCGGAAGGAGTGCTGGACGAAAAAGGCCGGCGCTATGTCCAAGTGATCACCGACGCGGCCAAACGCATGGGCCGGCTCATCGACGATCTGTTGAGTTTTTCCCGACACGGCCGGGCCGATCTCAATTTCGTGCCGGTAAGATTATCCGGTTTGGTCGAGGAAGTCCGTCGTCAGATGAGCGGCGAGATCGCCGGGCGTTCGATCGCGTGGCAAATTGGCCCATTGCCGGAGATGAGGGTGGACGTGGCGATGATGCACCAGGTGTTCGCCAACTTGATCGGCAATGCCGTGAAATACACGCGCAACCGAAGCGAGGCCGTGATCGCAATCGGATCCGAAATCTCGGAACGCGACGTGACGATCTTCGTGCGCGACAACGGCGCCGGATTTAACCCGAAATACAAGGATCGCTTGTTCGGGGTTTTTCAGCGCCTGCATTCGGAAAGCGAGTTCGAAGGGACCGGCGTGGGCTTGGCCAACGTTCAGCGCATCATCCACCGTCACGGCGGCCGCGCGTGGGCCCAGGGTGAAGTCGACAAAGGTGCGACGTTCTTCGTGGCGCTGCCGATCGCGATGATGACCGCACGGGAAGCGTGAACCTCTGCAAACGCGTCGGGTGACGGCGCGCTTCCACTGCAGCGATTCAAACAGTGTGATAGCCGGTTCTCTCCGGGAAGTAGTAGCCTGCTTGCAGGCGATTTCGCGGTTCGAACGAGAAGGCATCGCCCGCAAGCGGGCTCCTACAATCGGCTACAGTTCTCGTTGAAATGCTCTAAACGGAAACGCGACACCCCGGGAGGGGGTGTCGCGTCCATGACAGCGAGATGGCAAGGATCAGGCTGCAACCGCTGCGGCAGCGTTTGCGCGCGAACGCAACCGCCGGCCCGCAACGGCGAAGATGAGACCTGCCGCGGCAAAGGCGGCATAGGTTGACGGTTCGGGCACCGGCGTGAAGCCGCCGCCACCGCCGCCGGGCAAGGTGACTTCCTCGGCGCTGCCGAAGGTCAGATTGTCGATCGCGAAGCCCGCCGGCTCAGGCCCCGTGATATAAAAAGAAATGCCGGAAATGACGCTGTCGCCGCTCGCATCGGCGAGACCGAAGAACTCGATCCCCAAGGCTTCGTTCTGCACGATCCCGAGGGAAGCACCGGAGGCGCTGAACGCTTCGATTGACGTGCCGCCGATGGCGTTGAAATAGCCGCCATCGAGACCGACGGCTGCGACCGGCTTGGAGAAGAAAACGGAAATGGGTCCATTGAAGGTCGGCGAACCGCTCAAAACCGGAGAAGTGGGATTGGCGCCGTCGTTGGTGATGAAGACGGAACCTGAGCCGAGATTAAGCGAGAGCGGTCCCGTCGGGCTGCCGGTCAAGGTGACGACCGCGCCACCGGAACGGGATTGGCCGTTGAAGTGACTCGCGAAACTCACGTCGACTGAGCCAAGCGTGGCGGTGGCCACCGTGAATTGCGGGTTAACCGTGCCGAAGGCGACTTCGCTAAACGTGATGACCGAGGCTTCGGGGGTGAAATCACCGGAGGCGATCCGGATGAGTTGGGCGTGCGCAGACGTTGCCAGGACGAGGCCCAGCAACGACGGGAAGAGCGTGCTACGATTGAGTTTCATGACTGCTTTGGTTCGGAGTGGCTGGATTCCCGCACACGAGCAGAAATGCGCGTGCAACCGGAGGCGTCGCCACTTGCGCGATCATATCAGGAGAGTTCCGTGAACGCACCCTGACCGCCCGGACCGGAAAACTACCGTGGATCGGAAGCGAGAAACGTGCTGGCCGGCCGGTCGGCAAAACGCTCAGAGGCGGCACTCGCCCCCGCGCTATCGTCGTCGCAGGTTGGGCAGAAAGACGGTGACGATGCCGAGCAACGGCAGAAAGCCGCAGAGGAAGAAAACCTCGATGATCCCAATTCGATCTGCCACCCGCCCGAGCACGGCCGAAGCGATCCCGCTGACGCCGAACGCGACTCCGAAGAAAAGTCCGGCGATAAGTCCTACGCGACCCGGCACGAGTTCCTGGGCGTAAACCAAGATGGCCGAAAAGGCGGAAGCGAGAACCGCGCCGGCGATAGCACTGAGCACGATGGTGGGGACGAGCGACACATGCGGCAGGATCAGGGAGAAGGGTGCCACTCCGAGAATCGAGAACCAGATCACGTATTTTCGGCCGAAGCGATCGCCCAGCGGGCCGCCGAGAATCGTGCCCGCGGCGACGGCGAACAGGAAGACGAACAACTGTAGTTGCGCGGCTTGGACGGACACGCCGAAGCGTTCGATGAGGTAGAACGTGTAATAGTTCGTGAACGAAACGAGGTAGAAGTATTTCGAAAAGATCAGGACGACGAGGATCGCGATCGACCAACGGATTTGCGCGCGGGAGAGCGGAGGAATGTCGCTTTTCGCGGCGGCCCGGCGAGTCGCGCGCAACGCAAGATGTTCGGCATACCACCGGCCGACGCGGGCGAGCACGGCGATACCGAGTCCAGCGAGAGCAGTGAACCAGAGAATCGAGATCTGTCCGCGGGGCACGATGACGGCCGCGGCGGCGAGCGGCCCGAGCGAGGTGCCGACGTTGCCGCCGACTTGGAAAACCGACTGAGCGAAACCGCGACGGCGCCCGGCGGCGAGATGCGCCAGGCGTGAAGCTTCGGGATGAAACACCGAAGAACCGACGCCGACGAGCATCGCTGAAATCAGGATCGCGGGATAATTCGCTGCAAATGCGAGTGCGATCAGGCCGACGAGTGTCACCGCCATGCCGATCGCGAGAGAGTAGGGCAAAGGGCGTCGGTCGGTGTAGAGACCCACCAGCGGTTGGAGCAGCGATGCGACGAGCTGTGACGCAAACGTGATGAGGCCGATTTGGGTGAAGGTGAGCGCGTGAGTCTCCTTCAGCAGCGGATAGATCGAGGGGATGATGGCTTGAATCGTGTCGTTGAGCAGATGCGAAACGCTGAGCGCGAGGATAACGGGCAGCGCCGTGGTCTCGGCCGACGACGAAGACGGCGGAATATTCTCGGACGGTAGAGCGACACCCTGATCAGCCATGCAACGGAGTGCATGGGGCGGCGCAAAGGAAGCAAACCGCGAGTGGCTGCGAACGGGAACAGTCGGTTTCTAAAACAGCCGCAAGCTGACGCGGGCGCTTGGAACTTTGCCTCGAGGTCAACCTAGCGACGAACATTAAGCTCGTAGCGAAGACGTGAGCTTTTCGAGTGTGCTTGCGGCACGAAACGCTCACCCCGACTTATCTGGGCAGGCTGCGTCACGCTACGATCATGCGCTAGCCAGGATGCGTTCGATGGCGGCGAGCTCGTCGGGCGAGAGGGTGGGATTTTTCAACGCGGCGACGTTGTCTTCGATTTGAGAGACTTTGCTCGCGCCGATCAGAGCACTGGTGACGACGGGATTGCGCAGCACCCAAAGGAGCGCGAGTTGCGCGAGGGTTTGGCCGCGAAGTTTCGCAAGGGCGTCGAGTTGGCGGATCTTCGCGAGTTTCTCGGCGGTGATGTGCTCGGGTTTCAGGAAACGCGGATCGTGGCCGGCGCGGGAATCGGCGGGGATGCCGGTGAGATAACGATTGGTGAGCAAGCCTTGCGCGAGCGGGCAGAACGCGATGCTGCCGATGCCTTCCTTCGTCAGCACGTCGGTGAGACCGTTTTCAATCCAACGATCAAACATGTGATAGCGAGGCTGGTGAATGAGGCAGGGCGTGCCGAGGTCGCGGAGGATTTTTGCGGCGCGCGCGGTTTGTTCGGCAGAGTAGTTGGAAATGCCGACATAGAGCGCCTTGCCGGAGCGGACGGCATGATCGAGCGCGCCCATCGTTTCCTCGAGCGGCGTGTCGGGATCGGGTCGGTGCGAATAAAAGATGTCGACGTAATCGAGTCCCATGCGGCGCAGACTTTGGTCGAGCGACGCGAGCAGGTATTTGCGCGAGCCCCATTCGCCGTAAGGGCCGGGCCACATGTCGTAGCCGGCTTTGGTGGAGAGGATGAGTTCGTCGCGATAGGCGGCGAGATCCTCGCGCATCACGCGGCCGAAGGTGCGCTCCGCGGAACCCGGCGGCGGGCCGTAGTTGTTGGCCAGATCGAAATGGGTGATCCCGAGATCGAACGAGCGCAGGATCAGCGCACGGCTGTTTTCGTGGCGATCGACATCGCCGAAGTTGTGCCAAAGACCGAGGGAGATCGCGGGGAGTTTAAGCCCGCTCCGACCGCAGCGGCGGAAAAAAGCGGAATGATCGTAGCGGGAAGCGTTGGCGAAGTGCGGCATGAGGATGACGCGCACTTTTTCAGGAAGCCGGAGCCGGTCAAGAGGCGGTCGGAAGCGCGGAGGTCTTTTCGGGAGAATCGATCCCGGCGATGGTGCGGGCAAACTGGTCGAACTCGTAGGGTTTGGGCACGCGGGCGCGGAAGCCGTGTTCGCGGTAGTGCGCCATCACGGGATCGTTGGAATAGCCGCTGCTCACGACCGCGCGCACGTCGGGATCCAGTTTCAACAGCTCGGCGATCGCCTCTTTTCCGCCCATGGCTCCGGGCACGGTCAGATCGAGAATCACCAAGGAATAGCGTTGGCCGGCGGAGAGCGCTTCCGCATACGCGCGCACCACCTCGTGCCCATCGACGGTGGTCGTGACGTCCAATCCGAGGCGGCGAAGCATGGAGGCGGCCATTTCGCGGACGGGAGCTTCGTCGTCCATCACCAAGGCGCGGCCGCGCAGCCGGGGCAAAGGCGCAGGTTCGGCGGAGGCCGAGGACGTTTCGCGTTCGGCGGCGGGCAGCCAGATGTGGAACGCCGTGCCGCGACCGAGCTCCGATTCGACGTCGATGGTGCCGCCGTGTTTCTTGATGATCGAATAAACCGTGGCGAGGCCGAGTCCGCTGCCCTGCTGTTTGGTGGTGAAGTAGGGGTCGAAGATGTGCGCGAGATGTTGCGGGCTGATCCCGGTGCCGTTGTCGCGAATGGAAAGCTGAAGGTAGCGGCCGGCCGCGAGCGTGCTCTGCGAATTTTCGGAGATCTGTTCGTTGCGCAGAGTGATGCGCACCACGCCGCCGGTGGGCATGGCGTGCATGGCGTTGATGACGATGTTGTGAACGACCTGGCTGATCTGCCCGCGATCCACGTGGCCGGGCCACAGTTTGGGGGAAAAATCGAAATCGCAGCGGACGTTGGAACCGTGCAGCGCGAAACCGGCGGCCTCGCGCACGATGTCCGGCAAGAGGACCGCGCTGCGGACGGGCGCTCCGCCTTTGGAAAACGTGAGCAGCTGCTGCGTGAGATCGCGCGCGCGCAGGCCGGCGCGCTCGCTTTCGCGCAGGAAGCGATCGTCCTCGGCGTCGAGGTTCCTTCCGCTGCGAACGAGGGAAACGTTGCCAAGGATAACGGTGAGGAGGTTGTTGAAATCGTGCGCGATGCCGCCGGCGAGAACGCCGAGCGATTCGAGACGGGAAGAGCGGACAAGTTCGGCTTCGAGCCGCGCCGACTTCTCGAGTTGTTCGCGGATTTGCGCGGTTTGCTGGGTCACGCGGCGGCGCAGCGCAACCAACCAGGCGAGGCCGAGCAGAATCGCGAGCGCCAGACCTCCGGCCAAACCCATGGTGCGGCGAACGGTCCACCAGCTGGGCGGGCTGAGCACGATGACATCGTCGATGGACCGAAGTTGAAGTTGGAACGTGCGCGGGAGTCCGTCCTGGTCGAACTGGAGGACGTAAACGGCGCGAAGCGAAACGTGGGAGCCCGGCTCCACCGAAGCGGCGGGATCGTCGAGCAGCGCTTCCAGCAGCACGCCGTCGGATTGGCCGATGAGGCGAACGCCTTTGGTTTGGCGGGCGACATCGGCGATGGTCGTTTCGATTTGGACGAGGCGACCATCCAAACCGGGTTGAAGCCTGCCGGGGTTATCGAGCGGAAGAGCGTCGGGTTCGGCGCCGTCTCCAATTCGCCGATACGTGGCTTCGCGAAGAACGATCCGGCTTCCCTGACGACCGGGAAATCCGACGGCTTCGATGCGATCACCCGGGCGGATCGGAAGGGAATCGCGGCTGAGAACGAGCAGGGCCTGTTGATCCTCCTGAAGATGGATGTAGGCGCCTGGTTCGTGATGAAGAACAATGCCAGCAACGCGGGCGCGACGGTTGAACGCGGCGAGAGGATTGAACCGGCTGAGGCTCGTGATGGGTTGAAGCGGCTCCAGGAAGGGCTCGGCCGGCGCGGGCTCCTCGACAGTGATTTCGTTTCCGGACGGCGCCCACACTTCGATGCCGGTGAGATGAAGGTCGCGGTCGGTCTCGGCCCGACATACCCCGCTCACGCGAATAATGGCGCCGGCGAGCGTGTCGATGCGCGGGCTGTGCGGGACGACGGTGACAAAGTCGCCGCCGGGCGTTGAAACATGCAAGCGGCTCCATTCGCCGTCACGCGTGATCTCGCGCGCGAAGCCGGAGAGCGTTACCCACTGACTCTCTTCGACTCCGGTCATCGCCTGTTCGAGGGTGATCGATCGCGCATCGAGGAGCGGCACTTGTTTCGACGCTTCGATGGATTCGGCCTGCACGCCGGGGGCGAAGGAACCGGCGATCGTGTGGCCGACGGCTCGAATGGCCATGCCGGGAGGTGGCGGGGTGCCGACATCGGGTGGCAGCGTGAGCGCGATGCCCCCGCTGGCGTCGTGCAAATAGATGATGCGCTCCGTGGGGTGTGACCACGTCACAACACCGCCAAGCCGAACCGCGTAGCCTTTCTGCGCTGCATCGGCGGGAAGCTGCCGCACTTGATCGGCGAGACGAAGGAGAGGCAGGCCCTGCGAATGCGGTTGGGGCGCTGGATCGGATAGCACTCGGAAGATCGCCTGACGAAGCGAGACCTCCACTCCGCGAACCAACGGGAGACCGACCGCTTCGATGCGTTCGCCGGGAGCCACGATGCGCTTCATCGTGGTTTTGAGAGTGATCTGCCCGGTCTCGTCGCGCAGAACGATCTCTTCTCCTGGTTTTTGGGATTGCACCTCGCCCATGACGCGCACCCGAGAATGACCCGTTTCGGTCAGTTGCTCGATGGACGTGGGTGGAAGTTTGAAATTCGGATCACTGTCGAGCCAGCCGGTGACGACGATGTCGTCTGCTCGCGCCACCCAGATGGTCACGTTGAGCTGCGGCAGAAGGTTGGCGTCGTAAACACCGGTGAGCCGCACGAAGGCGCCGCTCAGTTGAGGGATCGGGCTCTGTTCGTCCAGCAGGAGATAGGCGCGGGTGGGAACGCCGTCGACGGTCAGATCCAACTCGATGTGATTGGGATCGGTTTCGGTCTGGGCATTGACGAACGCGTCGACGGTGACCAAGCGGGCGTTGAAGCGGTTCGTGTCGTCGAAGTCGTCCGCGGTGAGGAGAGGCGCCGTCGCAACCCGATCTTCGAGCAGCGTGATCCGGGTCTTTTCGAATTCGAGGCCGACCGAGGGGATAACGCTGCCGGCCAGGTGGATCCGTTGGCCGGCTTTGAGCTGAGGGGTGGTGGTGGAGAGCGGCCAGTAGGACTGGCCGTCGCGATCCGCGGCCCAAAGCAATTTCCAATGCGGATCGTAGAACGTAACCGTCAGCTCGGCATCGAGTTCATGGGGTATATCTCGAAGCGCGGTAGGGACGGTCCAGAACTCGCCGGCGGAGGTGATGCGCAGCGGCGAGGTGACCGGCGCGGCCGGTTCGGATGCACAAATCCCCAAGGCGCTGGCGATGAGGACCGGCAACCAGAGCACCCAACAGGCGCGACCGGAGAGATGAAGCGGGAACGACCGCACTGGATCTCTGAATACAACGGCCACCGTCGCGCGTGGTTAAGCCTATTATTGTTTTGGAGTCGTGATGTCATTCGCTGGCGGTGCGCGTTTCAATCGCCCCCTTGGCAAAGGTCCGGCGTTCTGCATCGTCACGCGCATGTTTGTCGACGAGTGCGTAGTGAAACTGCAGGCCGGTGACGGCGGGCGCGGCTGCGTGAGCTTCCGCCGGGAAAAATACGAACCGTGGGGCGGACCCAATGGCGGCGACGGCGGCCGCGGAGGGGATGTGATTTTGTTAGGCGACGACGACACGAACAACCTCGTGGATTACAAGTATCAGCCGCACTGGAAAGCGGAGCGCGGCGAACATGGGCTAGGGTCGGATCAGCATGGAAAAGACGGAGCGCCACGGATTTTGAAGATGCCTTTGGGCACGGTCGTGATTGACGAAGCAACGGGAAAGCCCGTGGCGGAGGTGATCGAGGACGGCCAGCAGATCGTGTTGTGCAAAGGCGGGAACGGTGGGTGGGGTAACACGCATTTCAAGACGTCGACCAACCGTGCCCCGAAGCGCGCGAATCCAGGGCATCCGGGCGAAGGTGGGACTTATCGCTTGATTCTCAAGAGCATCGCCGACGTCGGGTTGGTCGGATTTCCGAATGCCGGCAAATCGTCGCTGACGGGCCTTATCACGAAAGCGCGGCCCAAGACGGCGGCCTATCCGTTTACGACGCTGCATCCGCAGATCGGAGTGATCGAGTTTCTGGATACGGTGAAAGGCCATCGCCGGCTGTTGCTGGCGGATGTGCCCGGTTTGATCGAAGGCGCGAGCGAGAATCGCGGGCTCGGCCATCGTTTCCTGCGGCACATCGAACGCTGCGCGCTTTTGCTAGTCCTGGTCGACATGGCGGGAACGGACGCGCGCGATCCGCGTGACGACTACAAGCACCTGCTGCGCGAGCTGGAGCTCTACGACAAAGCGTTGTTGAAGAAGCCCCGCGTGGTGGTGGCGAACAAGATGGACGTGCCGGAGGCGAAGGCGAATCTCGCGAAGTTCAAGCGGCGTTACAAGACGGTCGACGTGCTGGAAATCTCGTGCCTGACGGGCGACGGAATCGAGACACTGAAGAAAGAACTGTTAAAGCGGGTGACGGTTTTGCGGGGAAAAGAAAAGAGATCGCGTCAAACCGCGGCCTGATCATTTTCACCGGCGTCCATGGCTGCACCGAATCGTTCCCTGTTGATGCGCGCCAACCGCTTGCTGGGCGCGAACCTCGTCGAAACGAACTTGGTCAAGATCGAGGATCTGGAGCAGGCAAACGAGAAGCTGCTGGCGGTCGTGGCCGACGGGCAGCCGCGGCAGAGCACGGTGTTGGGCATCCTGGCTTACGATCTGCGTGTGTTGCGCGAGGAAGATGTCCTGCAGCACATCGTGGACGCGGAAGGCGTGGGGTTGATCGATTTGCGAAACTACGAGGTGCCGGACGAGCTGAAAAAGACGATCGATCCGGCGGCGAGTTGGGCGACGTGGTCGGTGCGGTTTGATCGCGAGGAGGATTTCCACTTCGTGGCGACGGCGTATTATCTCAGTCCCGCGGTGCGAACGTATTGGGAAAAGGAATGCGGCGGACCGGTGTTGTGGTTTGGGACGACGCTCGAGGGCATCGCGGAGTTCTTGGAGAAACTCGAAGCGGAGCGCGCGCCCGCGGTGGCGAAGGATGGCGACGCAGTGAAAACCGCCTAAGCCATGCCGCTCGGAAAAGTTCAGACTCAAATCGTGGCGAAGCTGGTGGAGATGAACCGGCTGACGGAGGAACAGCGCGAGACGATCGCGGCGGTGCCGGGCGAGCCGACGGGCGAAGCGCTCGATAAGATGCTGCAGGAGGAGTATCGAATCACGCCGCTCCAGTTGCTCGTGGCCAAAGGAAAGGCGCTCGGGCTGGCGCCGTTCAACGTCGCTCGTTTCAAGATCACGGGGACGACGTTCGAGCAGGTGCCGCAGGATTTTTGTCAGCAGAACCTGGTGCTGCCGGTGGGGCAGGTGGGCGACTTCCTGCTCGTGGCGTTTGCGAATCCCTTCGAGGTTTCGATCCCTGCGAAGATCCAGGAAATGACCGGGAAGAAGGTCATCCGACTGCTCGCGCGCGAGAAGGACATCCGGGAGAAATTCAACAAAGGCGATCCGCGCACGGCGGGGTTCGACGACGTGGTCGAACAAATCGGCGCGGAGTTCGGGACGATTGCGGTCGAGGGCGATTCCGATGAAGTGACGGAGGAGTCGGGCCCGATTATCCAGCTGGCGAATCGGATTATCGAAGACGCGTATTTCTCGGGCACGAGTGACATTCACATCGAGCCACAGGAGAAGGAAATCGTCGTGCGGTATCGGATCGACGGCATCTGTTCCGAAAAGCTGCGGCTGCCGCCGAGAGTGGGGCCGGCGCTCGTCGCGCGTTTGAAGATCATGTGCAACCTGGACATCTCGGAGCGCCGGTTGCCCCAGGATGGACGCATCGTTTTCAAGCAATACAACAAGCGTGGATTGGATCTCGACCTGCGCGTTTCGACGGCGCCGCTGAACCATGGCGAAGGCGTGGTGATGCGTATTCTCGACAAGCAGAAGACGACGCTGCCGCTGCCTGCGCTGGGATTTTCCGAGGAAAATCTCGGCAAATATCGCGAGTGCATTCGGCAGCCCTACGGGATGATTTTGCACTGCGGCCCGACGGGTTCGGGCAAGTCGATGACGCTTTACTCGGCGCTCAACGAAATCAACACGCCGGAAGTCGTGATCCGCACGGCGGAGGATCCGATCGAATACACATTGCCGGGGTTGAATCAGATGCAGATGCACCGCCAGATCGGGCTGACGTTTGCGTCGGCGCTGCGGGCGTTTTTGCGGCAGGATCCGGACATCATTCTCGTCGGCGAAATCCGCGACAAGGAGACGGCGAACATCGCGGTCGAGGCGGCGCTGACCGGCCATTTGTTGATCAGCACGCTGCACACGAACGATGCGCCGAGCACGGTGGCGCGTTTGACGGACATGGGCGTGGAGCCGTTCATGATTTCGTCGTCGCTGCTCTGCGTGTGCGCGCAGCGGCTGATGCGCCGCGTCTGCAAGACCTGTCGCGTGCCCTATGTGCCGCAGGGCCGGGAGCAAGAAGTGCTGGAAAAGGCGATCGGCTGGAGCGGGCAGATCTTCAAGCACAACCCGAAAGGCTGCCCGAAGTGCGGAAATACTGGATACAAAGGGCGCGTGGGCATCCATGAACTGATGGTCACCAACGAGGAATTGATCGACGGGATCAACAAGCAGATGGAGACGGCGGAGTTGAAGAAGATCGCCGTGCGCGGCGGGATGAAGACCCTGCATCAAGATAGCCTCTACAAAGTGAAGGACGGCATCACGACGCTCGAGGAAGCGATTGCGACCGTGCCGCCGGATCTGTAGCTCCGGGAGTTTTTCCACCCACCATGAAGTTGATTCCAGTTTCAATGCTCGCGCTGCTGGCCTTGCTGGTCGCCGGGTGTGGCAAGAAGACGCGCGAGATCACCGATCTCGAGCGGAAGCAGGCGGCGAGCCTGGTGAGCGAAGCGGAGTTCGCCATGACGCTGCGCGATTTCGCGCGAGCGGAGCCCCTGTTCGAGCAGGCGGCGAAACTGTGCCCCGACACCAGCGAGTATTGGGTGAATCTCGGTATCGCCCGGAAACGACAGGGCAACACGGGCGGAGCGAAGGACGCGTATCAGGAAGCGCTGAAGGCGTGTCGCGAAACCTATAAGGAAGACGCGTCCGACGTCGGTGCGATGCTGCAGGAAGTGCAGATCCTCGTGATGCTGGGCAAAGTGGAGGATGCACGCGATGCGTTGGCCAAGGCGCGGAAGCGTCAACCCGACAATCGCGATCTCCGGCTGTTTGAAGAGCGGAATGAAATCGAGAGCCTGACGAAGGATCCGCGATTCAAGGAGATCGCCCTGTAAGACCGCTTTGCAGCGGACAGGAGAGCCCCACGATGGACGAGTATTGGGGCGAATTTGCGAAGGTGGCGCTCGCGCACGCGCTGGCGGTCGCGAGCCCTGGCCCGGACCTTTCGATCGTGTTGCGGCAAAGCCTGCGGCACGGACGCCGGGCGGCGATTTGGACGAGCGTGGGGATAGGGTCCGGGGTCCTGCTGCACGCCGGTTATTCGCTGCTCGGCATCGGACTCGTGATCGCCGGTTCGGAGACGTGGTTCACGATACTGAAGTATGCGGGAGCTGGATACCTCACGTGGTTGGGCGTTCAGTCGTTGCGCTCGCGGCCGCGCGCGCCGGAAACGATGTTGGCCGAAGCCGGAGGCGTTAGACCCAGTGCGCGCGGGGCGTTCGTCACCGGGTTCCTGACGAACGCGCTTAATCCGAAGGCGACGATCTTCTTCGTCGCGTTATTTGCGACGGTGATCAGCGCGAAGACGCCGAAGGGCGTTCAGGCGATGTATGGGCTTTGGATGGTGGGAACGACGGCGCTCTGGTTTTGCGCGGTTTCGGTGGTGTTTGCACGGGAGCCGCTGCGGCGGGCGTTTTGGACGCGCGGCCACTGGATCGATCGCGCGCTCGGCGTGGTGTTTCTTGGATTCGCGGTGAGCTTGTTGTTGGCGCGGACGAATTGAGTGAGCGTCAGGCCGTTGGGATGAAGCGGGTGCGGCCGGTGCGGGTAGGGGTGCGCTCGGCGGGAGCGGAGTAGGGCTGACGGCGATAACCGCCGCGATGGGGGTCGAGCGCACAGGCGATCTGGTAGTCCTGCATGCGTGAGAAAAGGGAGAGGAGCTGGTCGGGCCGGTCGTAGCGGTCGAGGCCGCTGCGTTCGAGTGACAGCAGCAACTCGTGCGTGGCTTCCAGCGTGGAGAGGCAGCCGGGCTCGGGTTGTTGTTTGATGATGAAGCGACTCGGCGCGGAGGCGGTGAACATGATGCGCGGCAGGCGCTGAAGCGTGGGCGAGAGTTTCAGCATTTTGCGCGCGCAGGACCACGTCGCATCGAGCAGAAACACGACGAGACGGCGGTGGTGAAGCGCGGCGGGCGAAAGTTCACCGTTCGAAAGATTGAGCGCCGATGGTCCGGGGTAGACGACGACGGGAAAGTTGGCGGGATCGGCGAGGAGTTGTTGGACGGTTTCGTCAGGGTCGAAGGACACGCCCATGCGAATTTCGCTGTTCGCGAGGCAGAGGTGAGTGAGGCGTCCGGTGCCGGCTTTCTCCTGTTTGAACTCCTTCGGGTGCATCAGGAAAACGAAACGCGTGCGCGTTTCGATCGGGTGGATCGAGGCGCACCAGCAGAGCGGCTTGGGCCAGAAGCATCGGTAGCAGGTTTCGCGTGGCACGAGGTGGTTGATGAACGGGAGGCGTGCCGTCTGCAACTGTTCGCCGGGCGGAGGCTGGAATCGTCCGCGAGTGCTGCTACGTTGGCCGCATGACAAATGGACGAGCGGCAAACCGATTGGGGTGGAAGACGGGCGTGTTGTTGCTGTGGAGCATGCTCGCGAGCGTCGCGGCGGGACAGAATCCGTTTCAGAGCCGGGCAAACCAGCCGCCGCGAAAGGTGGTGGTGGCTTCGGCGCAATTGCGTTTCGACGGTTCGCTCGAGCAGCGAATGGAAACGGTGAAGCGTGGATTGGAAGAGGCATCGCGTCACGAACGGGCGCAGAACCGCGGTCTGGATTTGGTCGTGTTTCCGGAATTTGCGATCCAACGCGAAGGAAACTCGGCGCCGGAGCAGGCGGTGGGATTGGAAGAGTCGGCAGTGAAACAGCTGAAAGGTTTCGTGCGCGAGCATGGCGCTTGGACGGTGGTGCCGATGACGCTGCGGGAGGACGACGGGCGCTGCAGCAACGCGGCGGTGCTCTTCGATCGCGCAGGCGAGGTTGCCGGCGTGTTCCGCAAAATGCATCCGGTCGAGGATCCCGATGGGCGCTTCGAGGCGGGCGTGACGCCGGGCGACGCGTATCCGGTGTTTGAATGCGACTTCGGAAAGGTCGGCATTCTGATTTGCTGGGATATGTCGTATCCCGAAGCCTGGGCGGCGCTGGCGGAAGCGGGGGCGGAGATCGTCGCATTGCCGAGTGCGTCGCCGCAGACGCTGCGGCCGGCGGCGGAAGCGTTGCGGCATCGGTATCACGTCGTGACGAGCACGCAGCGGGACAATGCGTCGTTGTTCGATCCGATCGGGCGAACGATCGCGCAGGTGGCGCAGCCCGGAATGCTCGTGCACGAAATCGATCTGTCCTATACGATCCTACATTGGAGTCCGACGCTGCACGAAGGACGGGCGCTGACGGAGCGCTATGGCGCGAAGATCGGCGGAACGTATTCGTCGCGCGAGGACACGGGAATCTTCTGGTCGAATGACCCGAAGATCACGATCGGCGAGATGGTTCGCGAATTGGGACTGCGCGAATTGCCAGCGGAGATCGAGCGCATGGAGCGAGCGCGGGTGCGGGCGACGGGCCGGTGAGCGAAACGCTCACGCTTTCCGCGACGGGTCGTTCAGAAGTTGGTGCCGCGATCGCCGAGATCGAGTTCCTTGATCCAGATGTTGCGGTAGCGAACGTCGTGGCCCTCGGCCTGGAGCTTGAGCGGGCCGGGGACGTCGGTGATGCCGCGGCCGCGATCGTTGCCGCCATCCAAACCGGAGTTGGGACCGCCCCAGACCTGCTGAATAGGCTGGTTCTGGTGAACCTTCACGCCGTTGAAGTAGAGCGTGACTTGGGCGGGCTCGACACGCTGGCCGTCCTTGAAGCGGGCCGCGCGGAAAACGATGTCGTAGGAGTTCCAGGTTTTGAGGCCGCGGTAGAGATAATAGGGCGACGGCGTTTCATTGATGACGGCGCCCATGCCGTGCGTGGTCGCGTCGGAGTCGCAGATCTGAATCTCGTAGCGGTTTTGCAGATACACGCCGCTGTTGCCGTTGACGTCGTTGACGAGGAATTCGACGTGGAGGCGGAAGTCGCGGTAAGCCTTTTTGGTGATGATGTCGGCGGCGCCGTATTTGCCGCCGACGGCCGCGGGGTCGGAGGTCTGCACGACGGTGCCGCCGTCAACGGGATCCTCGACGATTTGCCATTTGATCGGCAGCGAGGAAGAGAAGCGCGGCCCTTCCCAGTAGGTCCATTTCGCGTCGAGGGTTTCGCGGGTGCCGTCGAAGAGGATTTCGGCGCCCGGTTCGGGCTTGGCCCCCACGCCGATGTTGGCCGTGAGAGTGGTCGCGGCGGCGAGTGCGGTAACGAATGAAAGGATGAGAGCGAGTCGGACGTGCATGGGATGAAAAAGGAGAGGAATTATTTGGCGGCGAGGGGGGCGGGAGTCTTCTCGGTGACAACGCGCAGCACGTAATAGGTGGCAGGTGTGTCGCCGGCGTTGCGAAGACCGTGTGGGTCGTTGGACGCGAAGAAGAGGATGGAGCCGGGACCGACTTTATTGGTCTGCCCATTCACGGTGGCTTCGACGGTGCCTTCTTTCACGACGATGATTTCTTCGTCGGGATGGCGATGCGGAGCGTGGGAAATCTCGCCGGCGTTCAAGGTCGTCGCGTGGATGCTGAAGTTCTCGCACGTGACCGTCGGTGATTTGAAAAATTCCCGGCGCTCTCCCTTCTCGGTTTTCTGGACCTTCATTTCCTCCCACGCCCACACGCCGGAACGGAGTTTGTCGGGCGAGGCCGAGTCGGCGGCGGGAGTTTTCGGGACGTTGCGCGTGGCGTCGGTGGCGAAGTTGAAAACCAAATACGTGGCGGGAGTTTCGCCGACGTTGCGCACGGCGTGCCAATCGTTGGAAGAAAACCAGAACACGCCGCCGGCGCCGAGACGGCGATCCTTGCCGTTGATGTGAACGTCGAGGGTGCCTTCCTTGATGATGATCAGTTCCTCTTGTCCGTGCTGGTGCGGCGGGTGCGACGGCAGGCCGGGTTGAAGCGTGCTGATGTGGCACTCGAAGCGGTTGAGCGTGGCGGTAGGACCGTCGTGGATATCGCGACGGGCGCCGACGCCGGTGGGTTTCACGACCATTTCGGTCCAGGGATAAAAGGTGGATCCTAGGACCGCTGCGGGAGTGTTCGATGGCTCGGCGGCAAAAGTCACGGCGGTGAGGATCGAAACAAATGCGGAGGCGGGAAGCGCGAACTTCATGGGGTAGGGATGAGGGCAGGACGGAGGGAGCGGGGGGAAAGTTGCTGGGGAGAGCGTGCAAGTTGACGCGCAACAAGCGAGACCGCGCACCTTGGCTGGACGAAGTTCCGGGAGCGTGCAGATTAGGGGAACGATGGAACTTCACGGGATTCATCACCTCACGGCAGTCACCGCTCAGGCGGCGCGCAATCATGCGTTCTACACGCAGATGCTCGGGCTGCGGCTCGCGAAAAAGACGGTCAACCAGGACGATGTGTCCGCGTATCACCTCTTTTATACGGATGGCGATGCCCGACCGGGGACGGATCTGACCTTCTTCGACTGGCCGGCGGCGCGGGAGAAACGTGGCACGCATAGTATCGTGCGCACGGGGCTGCGCGTGCCCAGCGAGGAGAGCTTGCGGTGGTGGGCCGCGCGGTTTGCGGCGGAAGCGGTCACGCAGGGAACGATCGAGACGCGCGATGGGCGGCTCACGTTGGATTTCGAGGATTTTGAAGGGCAGCGCTGCGCCATGATCGTGGACGCCGAACCGAGGGAGCCGGCGCGACCGTGGGCGAAGAGTCCGGTGCCGCCGGAGCATCAGATTCTCGGGCTGGGGCCGATTACGATCAGCGTGCCGCGGCTGGAGCCCACCGAGCGATTATTGACGACGGTGATGAGCATGCGGAAAGCGCGCGAGTATCCGATCGATGGAGACGCGGTGCATGTGTTCGAAATGGGGCCGGGCGGAGCGGCGGCGGAATTGCATGTGATCGTGCAGCCGGATCTGCCGATCGCGCGGCAAGGCGCGGGCGGGGTGCATCACGTGGCGTTTCGGACGACGGTCGCGGATTACGATGCGTGGACGGTGCGGCTGGAAGGATTGGGCGTGCCGTCGAGCGGGCCGGTCGATCGGTTTTATTTCAAGAGCCTGTATTTTCGGGAGCCGAATGGGATTTTGTTCGAACTCGCGACGGATGAGCCGGGTTTCGCGGTCGATGAGCCGATCGAGTCGCTAGGCGAGAAGCTGGCGCTGCCGCCGTTTCTTGAATCGAGGCGGAAGGAGATCGAGGCGGGGTTGAAGCCGCTGTGAGGTAGCGCGACCTGAGGAGAGCGGGCGCCGGGAGCGTTGAGCTTGCGGACGGGCGGCGGTTGTCGAAACTCGGCGGCTCCATGCTTCCGTTTCCCGGCCGATTCCTGCTCGTCTTGTTTTTTGCCGCAATGGTCAGTGCCGTCTCTGCGGCGAACGGCCTGACATCCAAGGACAACAAGCTGATGGAAGGAGCGATCGCCGACTACAATCAGGGCGATTATACGAACGCGGAGAAGAAGCTGTCGGAGTTGATCAAGCGGCAGCCGAGTTTGAAGGAAGGCTATTTCAACCGAGCATTGGCCCGGGCCGCGGCGGGGAAATCCGCAGAAGCCGAATCGGATCTGGATGTATTTTTGAGGATGGAGCCCAAGTCGGCCTGGGCATTTCAACTTCGGGCGATGCTACGATTGAAGCGGAGCGATGTAGCGGGAGCGTTGGCGGATGCGAGTGCGGGACTGCGGGTCGAAGACCAGCCGGCACTACGCACCCTGCGAGGGCAGATTTTGACGGAGATGGGCGATTACGAAAAGGCGCTGAACGATCTGGAGCGTGCGCTGGAGGCCAATGAGGATGACGACGACGCGCGATTCGCGCGCGGAAGCTGCTATTTGAACCTGGGACGGCTGAAGGAAGCGTGCGCCGATTTCGAGGAAATCCTAGAGTATCATCCGGAATCGAGCATAGCGATCGAGAAGCTCGGTGACGCGCGCTTCCGGCTTCTGGAATTTCATGCGGCGACCGAGTTGTATGAATGGCTGGCGGAGTTCGACGGACCCCGCGCGCGCGCGTGGCGAAAAATCGGATACAGCCATTTTGCCGCCGGCTATTATCGACGGGCGATCGAAGCGATGGAGCGGTCGCTTGCGGCGGAAAGCGTGACATTTCCGTGGTCGGCGGCGGTGCTTCATCTGGCTTGGCTGAGCGAGAAACGAGAGACGGAAAGCCCGCTTGCCGGGCTGATCGACCGCATCGAAGATCCTTGGGGCAAGGCGGTGTGCCAGGCGCTGCTGAAACAGATTACCGACGACGAGCTGATCGAGCAGGCAACTGCCGTCGACGATCCGAAGAAGCAACGCGGACGGCTGTGCGAAGCGTATTTCTATCTTGGCGCCATGCGGGTGAGGTCGGGCGACAAGATCGCCGGCCGCGCGCTGCTGGCGGAGGCGATCGCCACGCAGAGCACTTCCTTTATTGAATACACGCTGGCGCAGGCCGAGTTGGCGCGAAAACCGTAGCGGGCCGAGCATTCGTTCAGACGCCGTCGCGGCGTATCGAAAAATCGGACACATCGGCCGGCGCGGCCCGGGTTGAGCTTGCACGCGACCGGAGACGGCCGAAACTGCGCGGTTCCGGCTTATGAAGAAATTCCTGCGGTTTGGTGGCGTTCTGTTCTGGACGGTGTTGATCGTAAATTCGGCGGCGGGTGCTGCGGCGATGTCGAAAGGGACGGCGGCGAAGTTCGACCGGTTGATCGAGGAAGCGGGGGCCTTGGAGAAGAGGAATGACTTCAAGGGAGCCGAGGCGAAGATGACGGCCGCCATCGCGCTGGCGCCGGAGGAGCCGAGCGCGTATTACAATCGGGCGCGGTTTCGGTCGCAGGCGGGGCTGCTTGAAGGGGCCGAGGAGGACATCAACACTTACCTAAGGCTCAACGCGGGCGATCTCGACGGGTTCGAACTCCGCGCCCTCATTCGATTCAAGCGAAACAACCTTGCCGGGGCCCTGGAGGATGCCAATGCGGCGCTCCGAACGGGCGACACTCGCGAAGGCGCGCGGCTGGTGCGGGCGCATGCGCTGCGGGCGCACGGGCGCTACAAGGAAGCGCTGAAAGATTACGAACGTCTGGCGGGAACCCGGGTGGACGGCGACGAGGTGCGCGCCGCCCGCGCGGAATGCGAACTCAGCCTGGGTGATTATTCGTCGGCCAAGCTGAAGCTGAAGGCCCTCGCAACGCATCATCCCGAGAATGGATGGGCGCATTACATGTTGGGGCGGGCGCAATTCGGGCTTCAGGAATTCGAGGCTGCCATCGCCAGCCATCGGCGTGCGCGCGAGTTGAAGATGGATGAGGTGGAGATGCTGAAATGGATCGGCTATTCCCAGTTTGCCCAGGGGAAGGATGCGGAGGCGATCGCGACGTTCAAAGAAGCGATTGCGGCGAGGCCGGCGGTGTCGCCGTTCGCGTATCTGGTGATGCACGCCGCGATTCGCCGGGCCGGACGGTCGGTCAGCGAAAGTCCGCTGCGGGATGTAATCGATGGGTGGGATTCGGGGTGGACGCAGGCACTCGGCCGTTATCTGCTCGGCACGCTCAGTGACCGGGAGTTGGTGAAGCAGGCGAAGGCGACAAAGGATCAGGAGGAACGCGACGGAAAGCTTTGCGAGGCCTACTACTACATCGGGGCGACGCGTCTCGTGGAGATGGATATCGTCGCCGGGGAAGTGTTTTTCGAGCGCGTGCTGGGAACGCGGAGCAGCACGTTCGTCGAATACACCCTGGCCCGCGCTGAATTGAGGAGACTGTGAGGACGGATCAGGGCTCGGACGGAAGCGGAGAACGGGGTAGTTCGAACGAATACTGCGCGGCGACGGGAACGAAGACGGGGCCGGAGAAGTGGGCGACGGTGAAATCGACTTTGGCGCCGGCGTAACGATTGACGTTGGCGAGGCGAGTGGACGCGGGGGCGAGGTAGGCGAGGAACTCGCGGTCGTCGTTGAGTTTCGGCGGATCGGGTTCGTGGAGGAATTGAGGGCCGGGACGCGGCGGCAGAGCTTTGAACTTGTCCAGACGTTTTTTGAGTGCCGCGAGATCGACGGTGTAGTCGATCACGATCGTGTCGCCGACCTTCGCGCGGGCGCGCGAAGGTGTGAAAACCTCGAGGACTTCCGCGACGATGGTGGTGCGCCGCGTTTTCGGACTATGCTCGGGTTCGGAGGCGACGACGCGCGCAATCTCGCGGAGACGGAGCGCGTCGGAGGCGATCCGCTTATATTCCTCGGGATTGATCGCGGCGTGAGCGGCGGCGATGGAGCCGAGGAAGAGAAAGAGGACCGCAAGGATTAAGCCGGCGCGCATGGCGAATCACATTCCGGGGAAGCCGCCCTTGCCGCGCATGGCCTCCATCTGGCGCATCATCTTTTTGCCGCCGCCGCCTTTGAACATCTTCATCATCTTTTGCATTTCGCCGAACTGCTTCAGGAGCTGATTCACTTCGACGATTTTGGTGCCGGAACCGTCGGCGATGCGCTTGCGGCGGCTGCCGTTGAGGATCTCGGGTTTGCGTCGCTCCTGGGGCGTCATCGATTTGATGATGGCTTCGGTGCGGGCCATCTGTTTGTCGGCACCGTCGGGAAGCTGCATGCCGCTCATGCCGGGGATCATGCCCATGATGGACTGCATGGAGCCCATTTTTTTGACCTGCTGCATCTGCGCGAGGAAGTCCTCGAGGTTGAAGTCGGCCTTGCGGAGTTTCTCCGCCATCTTTTCGGCGTCCTTCTGATCGATCGTTTCCTGGGCTTTTTCGACGAGCGAAACGACGTCGCCCATGCCGAGGATGCGCGAGGCGAGGCGATCGGGGTGGAACGGTTCGAAGTCGGCGGTTTTTTCGCCGGTGCCGACGAATTTGATCGGAACGCCCGTGATCGATTTGATCGAAAGGGCGGCGCCGCCGCGGGCGTCGCCGTCCATTTTGGTGAGGACGAGGCCGGTGAGTTGAAGCGCGTCGTGGAAGGCCTTGGCGACGTTGACGGCTTCCTGACCGAGGGCACCGTCGGCGACGAGCAGGACCTCGTCGGGCTGCACGCGGGCGCGGAGTTTTTTGACCTCTTCGATGAGGTCGGTGTCGATTTGGAGACGGCCGGCGGTGTCGAAGATGATGCAGTCGGCGGTGGCGGTTTGCGCGGCGCTGAGCGCGGCTTCGCCGATTTTAGGAACGTCTTTGGAGTTTCGGTCGGCGTAGAAGCCGAGTTCTTCCTGCTTCGCGAGGATTTCGAGTTGGTCGATGGCGGCGGGGCGGTAGATGTCGCAGCCGACGACGAACGGACGATAGCCGCGCTTCTTGAGGAGCTTGCCGAGCTTGGCGGTCGAGGTGGTTTTGCCGGAGCCGTGGAGGCCGACCATCAGGATCTTGAGCGGGCGCGCGCCGGAGAGGCCGGTGGTGCCTTCGCCGAGGAGGCGGACGAGCTCGTCGTGGATGATTTTGACGACCTGCTGGCCGGGGGCGATGCCTTTGGTGACCTGTTGACCGACGGCTTGTTGTTGGACGCGCTCGACGAATTCGCGCGCGACCTTGAAATGGACGTCGGCGGAGAGGAGGGCGGTGCGCACTTCCTTGAGCGCTTCCGCCATGTTTTCTTCGGAAAGGGTGCCCACGCCGCGGAGATTGCGGAGGGCGTTGCCGAGTTTTTCGGTGAGCGATTCGAACATGGGTTAAGGAAAAAGGATGTGAACCACGAATGGACACGAATGCACACCAATTTCCAGCCGAGGCGGGCGATCGCCAACTCGGAGGTTTCGATGGAAACCGCGAAGGGCGCGAAGATGCGCGAAGTTTGGGGTGCGCGGGGGCGAAACGCTCACGCGTTCCGCTACTAAAAAAGCGTCTCCTTGACATTCTAGGGGAAGCGGGCTTCTCTCCTAGAAATTCTAGGAGAGAATGTCATGACGAAATCGAAGGCGGATTTACTGCAGGGAACGCTGGATTTGCTGATCTTGAAGGCGCTGCAGCACGAGCCGATGCACGGTTTTGGGGTGGCGGTGAGGATTCAGCAGATGTCGAAGGAAATGCTGACGGTGGAGCAGGGCTCGCTTTATCCGGCGCTGTATCGGCTGGAGGATCAGGGCTGGATCAAGTCGGAGTGGGGTGTTTCGGAGAACAACCGGAAAGCGAAGTTTTATTCGCTGACGGCGTCGGGAAAGAAGCAATTGCAGGCGGAGGAGCAGAGTTGGGCGAGGCTTTCGACGGCGATCAATCTGGTGCTGGGGAATGGGTGAGGCTCCATCTTTCTCTTTCCTCTTTTTCTTAATCTTTCTCTCGCAACCGTGCCGCCTGTTTTGAGCCAAACCTTCTGACGAAAGAGAAAGATTTGGCGGATGAAGCTGCTGAGAAAACTGCGGGCGGTGTTTCGGCGGGGGAAGCTCGAAGCGGAGATGAGCGAGGAGATGCAGCTGCATCTGGAGATGTTGGAGGAGCGGAATCGGGCGGCGGGGATGGGTGAGGAGGAGGCGCGGTTTGCGGCGCGACGGGAGCTTGGGGGCGTGGAGCAGGTGAAGGAGATTTGTCGGGAGCAGCGGGGGTGGGCGGCGGTCGAGAATGTGATACGCGATGTTCGCTTCGCGGCGCGGTCGCTGCGGCGGGCGCCTCTGTTTAGTGCAGCGGTGATCGCGACGCTGGCGCTGTGAATCGGGCCCAATACGGCGATCTTCACGGCGCTCTATGCGCTCGTGCTCAAGTCGCAGCCGTTTCACGAGCCGAACCGGATCGTGCAGGTTTACAATGCATTTGAGAAGATGGGCGGTGGGCGTAGCCGGCAGGAAGCGAGCGTGCCGCAATATCGGGATTTCAAGGACAACGCGGATCTCTTCGAGGACTTCGCGATCATGCAATACGTGGGCACGACGATCGAGGAAGACGGAAGCCCGCAGCGATTGACCGGGATGCGCGTCAACGCGGGCTTCTTCGACTTTCTCGGAGTGAAACCGCTGTTGGGGCGATTCGGAACCGCGGAGGAGGATGCGGTCGGGCGCGACAAGGTGGTCGTGCTGACCCGGAGTTTTTGGGAGGCGCATTTCGCTGCCGACCCGGCGGCGATCGGGCGCGAGGTGCGGCTGGGCGGCGAGCCGTTGACGATCATTGGCGTGGCGCCGCGCAGCGTTGAAGGACTCGATCCCTACACGCGATTCTTCAAACCCTTCGAACCGCGGCCTGAGGAAATCGATCCGTTGGCGGCGCGTTATCGAGGGAGGACCACGCTTTTCGGCCGGCTGAATGCGGGCGTTTCGCGCTTGGCCGCGCTGGAGCAACTCAGTGCCATCGATGGAGCTTTCCTCGAGGATCATGCGCCGGCGCAAATGCGTGCGCATTTCGAGTCGTCGGGGCATCGGATGGCGATCGAAGGACTGGGCGCGAAAGTCGCTGGCGCCGTGCAGAGGCCGCTCGCGTTGCTACAGGGTGGCGCGGCGTTGGTGCTGCTGATCGGCGTGGTCAACGTGCTGAACCTCACGTTGGCGCGCGCGAACAGCAAACGACCCGAACTCGCGATCCGGCATGCGCTCGGCGCGGGAAGGGCGACATTGCTGAGGCAGTTGTTGACGGAAAGTCTGTTGCTGATGGCGGCGGCGGTTGGCGTGGGGACCGGACTGGCGTGGGCTTCGTTGCGCGTCATCAACACGTATCTGCCGGGGGTCGCGGTCACCGCGAATCCGGTGGAAATGGAATTGGCCGCGATCGGCGTGGTGGCTAGCATTTCGGCGGGATTGGCGGGGCTGATGGGCGTGGTGCCATTCGGGTTGCTGTGGCGCAGGGGTTTGAAGCTAGCGGGATCGCGGACTGCTTCCGCGGGCACGCGGGCGCGTGTTCTCGGCGGAACGCTCGTGATTGCGCAGGTGGCGATCGCGCTGGTGCTGCTGATCGGAGCGGGGTTGTTGGCGCGAAGTTTCGCGCACGTGCTTGCGATCGATCCGGGTTTCGAGACTTCGAATCTCCTGCAGGGGCGGCTCGCGGTGCCGAAAGGTTACGAGCAGCCGGAGCAGAATGTGGGATTGCAGCGCAGGATCATCGAAGGGCTGAAGGAGATCCCGGGAGTGGATCACGCGGCGCTGCTGATCGATTACGCACTGTCGCCTACGTTTCGGCCGCAGCCGTTTCTCTTGCGCAATGGAACGGTAAGCGCGGGAGAAAATCGGTCGCTGGTCGCCATGAATCCGGTCTCGCCGGAATTTTTCGACACGATGCGCATTACGCTGCTGGAAGGACGCGGCTTCAGCTACACCGATGATCCGCGACGCGCGCCGGTGGCGGTGGTGGACGATGTTTTCGCGCGACGTTATTTTCCCGGGGCGAGCGCGGTCGGGCAGGAGTTGGTGCTGGGCGCGCATGCGCCGCCGGAAGGACAGCCGTGGATACGGATCGCGGGCGTGGTGCGCCGGCCGGAATTGATGGGGCTCGAAGGTCGCGATGGGATGCCGCTGGTGTTCGTGCCGCTGGTGCAGTGGCCGTCGGGAGGATTTACGTTCGTGGTTCGTTCGGCGCGACCACAAGGCGATCTGCTCGGCGAGATTAGGCGCAAGCTCCGTGGCATCGATCCGGCGTTGCCGCTGTATGGTGTCGCGACGATCGAGGAAGGGCTCGATAGCATGATGATGGGGCGGCGGGGGATCACGTTGCTCATCTCGGCGTTTGCCGCGCTCGCGGTGCTGCTGGCGGGTGTGGGACTTTATGGCGTGCTGGCGTATGATGTTTCGCAGCGCGCGCGGGAGATTGGCATCCGTGCAGCGATTGGGGCGACGCGCGGGCAGATCGTGGGAATGATTCTGCGGCAGGGGATGTGGAAAACGGGCGTGGGTGTGGCGGTGGGATTAGGGGCGGCGTTTTACCTCACGCGGTTTATCGGGAATTTGCTCTTCGAGGTGGAGAGGCTGGATGGCGCGACATTTGCCGGTGTGGCGTTGCTGATGTTGTGCGTGGCAATGCTTGCGTGCTGGTGGCCGGCCCGGCGGGCGGCGAAGGTGGATCCGATGGTGGCGTTGCGGTGTGAGTAAGGGTGGAGCCTGCACATGATCTTTCCCTTTTTCCTTCTCTTGATCGTTCTCTCCACCGACACACGCTTTCCGGACCGAGCCTCCTGACGAAAGAGAAAGAGGAGAGATTGAATTATCGTGGCGCGGGCGTGCTGAAACGGTAGGTGCCGGCGGGGAGGGTGAGACGTATCCGGTTTTCGACGACGCGGAGGTTTTCAGTGGCGAGCGAGGAGAGCGGTTGGTTGGATTCGGTGGCGGAGGAGAGGTCGGTGGAGGGGAGCGCGATTTCGGCGGTGGTGTTGGGTGGGATCGTGGCGGTGAGTTCGAAGTGGCCGTTCACGATTTTCCAGGCGGAGGCGGCGGGGCCGTAGGGGGTTTCGAGGGTGGCTTTCGCGGAGGTGAGGCCGCCGCCGGGGTGGGGAGCGATGTGGAAATGTTTCCAGCCGGGAACCGACGCGTCGGGTTTCAGGCCGGCGATGGTGTCGTAAAACCACTCGATCACGGAACCGTAGGCGTAGTGGTTGAAGGAGTTCATGCCTTCGGAGTTGAAACCGTGCTCGGGCGTCCAGCTGTCCCAGCGTTCCCAGATCGTGGTAGCGCCGTTTTTCACGCTGAAGAGCCAGCCGGGGTAGGTTTCCTGTTGCAGCACGCGATAAACGAGATCGGCGCGGTTGAGCTCGGTGAGGACGGGAGCGATCAGCGGCGTGCCGAGAAAGCCGGTGGCGAGGTGATGATTCTTTTCCGCGAAGGTGCGTTCGAGATGAGCGGCGGTGGCGGCGCGGAGTTCGTCGGGAACGAGATCGAAGCCGAGAGCGAGAAGGTAGGCGGTTTGTTCGTCGCTGGTGATTTTTCCGTCGTCGGCGATGAACTCGCGGCGGAAGGCGGCTTTGATTTTTTCGAAGAGGTCGCGGTTGCGTTGCGCGGCGTCGGAGCGACCGAGCTCGGCGGCGACGCGCGCGGTGAGATCGGCAGTGCGCGCGAAATAGGCGGTGGCGATGAGGACGTAGGGCGTGGGGGCAGCGTGAGGTTCGTAGCCAGGGGCGAGCCAGTCGCCGTAGCTGCGGTCGCTGCGACGAATGCCGTCGGGCCAGTCGCGCGCCTGGGCGTCGACCCAGCGCTGCATCGCGTCGAAATTTTCCTCGAGGACGCGTCGATCTCCGGTGTGCAGCCAGGTGATGTAGGGAACGATCACGCCGGCGTCGCCCCAGCCGGCGCTGCCGTAGCGAAGGCCGGTGTCGGGGGACACATCGGGGAAACCGCTGAGGCCGCCGGGTTCGTCGCGGTAGCCGTCGCGAAGCGAGATGAGCCATTGGCGATAGAAGGGGTGGCTGGCGAAATTGTAGAGGGCGGTGTTGGCGAAGACCTGGGCGTCACCGGTCCAGCCGAGACGTTCATCGCGTTGCGGGCAGTCGGTGGGCACTTCGAGGAAGTTGCCCTTCTGGCCCCAGACGGTGTTGGAGAAAAGTTGGTTGAGGAGAGGATTGGAGCATTCGAACGTGCCGATGCGCTCGAGGTCGGAATGCAGGACGATGCCGGCGATGGCGTCGTCGGAAGGCTGATCGATGCCGCTGAGCTGGACGTAGCGGAAGCCGAAGAAGGAGAAGCGAGGCTCCCAGATTTCGGGAGTGTCGGAACCGCGAGCGATGTAGGTGGCGGTGGCGGGGGCGCGGCGGAGATTGCGGAAATGCGGCGTGCCGTCGGATTCGAGCATTTCGGCGAAGCGGACGGTCACCTCCTGGCCGGCGGGGGCGCGTATTTTCAAGCGAACCCAACCGACCATGTTCTGGCCGAGATCGTAGAGGAAAACGCCGGGCGAGAGTTCGCGGCGCGAGATGGGTTGGAGTTCTTCGATGCGACGAACAGGTGGAGCGAAATGGGCGGTGATGCCGCGGACGGCGGTGGAAGTGCCGTGGACTTGGACGGGACGCCACTGCCAGGACGAAGCGTTTTGGGCGGTGCTCCAACGGGGATCGTCGCGACGGGCGTCGAACGTTTCGCCGAAATAAATTCCTTGGGCGCGGATGGGACCTTCGGCGACTTGCCAGGATTTGTCGGTGGCGACGGTGGTGATCTTGCCGTTGGCGTCGGTGAGTTCGAGGAAGGCGGAGGCTAGCGGTTGCGAGCCGAATTGCGTGCCGGCCATCAAGGTGCTGCTGAACCAGCCGTCGGCGAGGATGAGGCCGAGGACGTTGCGGCCGGTTTGGATGCGGTCGGTGACGTCGTAGGCGACATAGTAGGTGCGGTCGCGATAGTCGGGCCAACCGGGCGTGAAGAAGTCGTTTTCGCCGACCCTGCGGCCGTTGAGCCAGGGTTCGACGAGGCCGAAGGCGGAGAAGTAGAGGCGGGCGTTGACGGGTTTTGCGGGGACGTCGAATTCGCCGCGGAGGTAGCGGGCGGGCGGGGCGGCGTCGCGGGGCGTTGGAACTCCATCGCTGATCCAAGCGGCGGCACGCGGCCAGCCGGTGTGGAGAAGGCCGGTTTCGAAATGAGCGGGATCGCTCCAGCCGAGATCGGTCTCGGTGGCTGAGGTGGCGACCGTGGCATCGTGAGTGAGCCAGACGCGAACCTGCCATTGATAACGGGTCTTGGGTTTGGCGGAGAAATCGGGGATGGCAACCCACTGGGATTGGTCGGAGGCGATGCGGGCGGTCTCGAGAGTGTCGGGACGTGCGGAGCCGTCGGGCGCGAGTTCGGCGATTCGGAGTTGGAACGCCGTTTGTCGGGCGCCGCGTTCGGATGACTCGATGCGCCAGGAAACACGGGGCTTCGACGTGTCGATGAGCATCGGCTCGACCAGGCCTTCGCAGGTCAGGTGCGAGAGTGTGGAGGAAGGAGCTGCCGCCATTGCGATGGAAGCGAATGCAGCGAAAGACACCAGCGGGGCAATAAGGGTGCGCATGAGGCCAAATAATGGGGAGGCGAGTTACTTGTCGACGAGGCGAGCGGTTGCTTCGGTTGCGCGCGCGAGGATCTCGGCGGCGGGCGCGGAAGGGCCAAGAATTTGTCGTAATGCTTCTTCAATGACTTCGTCGCGACCCTCGCGAATGCCGGCGAGCGTGGGTTTCACCTCGATGTCGGGAACGATCCCAACGCGCTGCGTGGGGCGCTTGTCCGGATAGAAGACGCCGATTCCACTGATGAGCGTGCGAAGCCCGCCCGGTAGTGGAATGGCGGATATGTTTCCGTCGGCGCCGGCGGTGGTGCTGCCGACGATCAACGCGCGAGGCGTGGCGCGTAATGCCATTGCCGTATATTCCGCCTGGCTTTGCGTGGTTTCGTCGACGAGGACCACGAGCTTGCCCGGATAGCGAGCAGTGTTCGGAGGCGTCCACTCGACAGACGCATTTTTCGACGCGGGGAAATCCGGCCGGTCGGCGAACGTCGCATCGCTGACATCGACCGGCGGTGGCGGAAGAGGACGCGAAGCGGGGGGACGCAGCGCGAGCGGCGCACTGAAGTGAAAGGTTCCTGGATCGCTGAGCGAGGGGCGGGTGAAACGCGCGAAGTCGATCGGCCGATCGACGAACAGCGAGCCGAGCGCGAACACGACGAATTCCGCCGGGTAGTTGCGCAGGTCCACGATCCAGCCGTCGGTGGTTGCCGCACGCGCGAGATAATCGGCGATGTCGGCGGATTTGACGGAGGAAAGCTTCAGGTAGGCGACTTGGGGAGTGAGCAGGCGGAACGTCGGGCCGGGGAGGTCGTGCGAACTGGGCGGCGGGGGCAGCGTCGACGCGGGATATCGCTGGGCGTGCACGTTCATGGATTCGGAGCCGCGCCGGAGCTGAACGTCGACCGGGCCGACAGGTCCGCGCGTGAGCGAACGAGCAATGTCGCGTAAGCGTGTTGGTTCGTTGGAGGCGGCGTAATAACGAGACCATTCGCGCAGACGTTCGCGGATCGGAGTGCCGTCAAGCGCGGTGATGATGTCGCCGCGTTCGAACGGGTTGAATTCATTCTCGGGGAGCGGAAACGTTTTTGTCACCACCGCGTGCTCTTCGATGAAGCGAACGTTAATAGGCAACTGGCTGTCGCCGACCGGGGGCCGAAGACGGAGCGAGCCCCAAAGATTCGCGTGCGTATCTCCGACCTTGGCGATGAGCGCCATGAATTCGAGAGCGTAGGCATTGGCGTCGGCGGCAAGCCCGAGCCGCGGGATGGAATGGACGAGAACATCGTCCCAGTGCTCCTCGATCAGATCGCGATAAGGGAACCAGTAGCGAATGATGTTCCAGTAGCGGAAGAGGCCGAGCAGTTGGTAGCCGGCGTCGGGAAGTGCGATGTCGCGGTAGTCGAACTCGTGATTGAAAATCGGATTTCCGACGTTTGGCGCAACCGACACGTAGAATTGAGAGGCACCGTGCGAGCGGCGCGCATGGATCGTTTTCAACGCTTCGCTCAGCGCGGGACCAAGTGCGGATTCGTCACTGAGCCACTGGAGATCCGCCGCTAGATGAACGTCGCTGGAATCGGGTGAACGAACACGATCCTCGGGAAGCGGGCCGAGTCGCTCGACCCACTTGAGCAACGTCGCATTGTTCGAAAGGCGATCGGGGGCGGACAGCACAGCCGGCAGGATGCGCAGGAGTTCGAAGTCCCAGTGATAGTTGCCGGAGGTGATGGCAGGGTGATGATATTTCAGGAATCCCCAGACGCGGCATAGAACGGCGAGGTTCTCGATTTGGAGCGGAGAGAGCGAGGTGAGGCCGATGCCGGAACCAGCGACGAATTCGCGATCGCGGTCGAAAATGAGTGGGGCGCGCTCGAGCTTGGGCGCCTCCCACACCGGGCGACCATCGACGAGTAGTTGAAGGTCGTCGACCCAGCCGCGGCCACTCCCGCTGACGAGAAAGCCAAAGAACAATTCGCGCGCCGCCGGATTGAGCGGCAGTTCGATGGAATATTCGGTCCAGTCCGTCGTGCCACGAAGACCGCGGCGCTGCATGTTATCGAACTCGAGGACGCCTGACGGACCATCCTGGCGCATCCACAGGCCGGCGAAGCCGGTTACATCGCCGGTGCGAATCCATCCCTTTAGTTCGATGCGACTCCCCTTGAAATCGATCGGCAGTTTTTTCGTGAGCGAGGAAAACGGGCGCTCGCTCCCCGGCGGCAGGTCGATACGGGCGGAGGCGGCGCCGCTGCGGGCGAGCTGTGTGTCGATCGAAATCGTGTCGGCCGGACCTCCGGACCAACCGGCGGGAAATCCTGGAGACGACGAGGCCTCAAACGTGAGAAGAGCGGAGAAGGATTCGTTCGAATCGGCGGCATTGGCAAAGAAGCAAGCCGCAGATGAGGCGATGAGAACAAGCGTCGAAAGACACCGAGAGCGGGCGCAACGCCGCACGCGCAGCAGCGGGAAGGAAGGCATAGGAGGGGCGACTGGAAAGCAATCGATGTGAGCAAGATAGCGACCTAAAAGTTCCATCCGGACCAGCGGAGACGACCGCGCGGCGGAACGGATCGGGAGGAGTATTGACCAAGGCCGCTGTGAGTTCCTCCGAAGCAGAAATGAGCAAGCGGCGGCGGTTTTCGATGATTCGGTCGTTTGTGCTGGCGGATGTCTTGACGCTGGGAAACGGCTTCTGCGGAAGCGGAGCGGTGCTCGCGTCGATGCAGTATTTGGTTTCTGGAGACGACCGCTGGCTCGAGACGGCGATGGCACTGTTGCCGGTGGCGCTGGTGTTCGATTTTGCGGACGGCCGCGTGGCGCGCTGGCGGCGGAAATCGTCGATGTTGGGCGCGGATCTCGATTCGCTGGCCGACGTGATTTCGTTCGGACTGGCGCCGGCGGCGCTGGGGTTCGCGGCGGGCTTGCGCGGCGCGCTGGATGTCGCGGTGCTGTTGTATTTCGTCGCTTGCGGGATCAGCCGGTTGGCGCGGTTCAATGCCACCGCGGCGGTGCTCGCCGATGAAAGCGGGAAGGTGAAGTATTTCGAAGGGACGCCGATTCCTTCGAGCGTGTTGATTGTCGTCCTGCTGGCGGTGCTCCATTTCGCCGGAAGGCTTGGCGCCGACCTGTGGCTCGGCGCGTGGGAGCTTGGCGGGCTGGTGCTGCACCCGCTCGCGCTGGTTTATGCAGCGAGCGGGAGTGCGATGATCAGCACGATGCGCGTGCCGAAGATCTGAAGGGCGGGTTCTATCGCGGGAATGAACCCCTGCTAAGGAGGTGTGCCAAATAGCACGGTCAGGTTGACCGTGCTACGCGCGATTCAGGTCAGGGTTTGACGGTGATTTGGATCGGCAGCGCGGTGCCGGTGGTGGTCGACGGAAGCACGTCGACGTCGACGGTGGGCTTGAAGTCGCCGTTGAAATCGAGGCTTTGTTTGAGCGTGAGCGGCTTGGCGGGCTGGCCGGGTTTTTCGAGGCTCAGGCGAAGGGTGTAGCGGCCGAGCGGGATGTCGGATGGATACCAGTAACTCGTGCTGCGGACGGATGGGCTGAACGTCCGACGGAAGGTGAGCGGTTGGGCGGGGCGTCCATCGAGCAATGGACCGCGCGGGGTGAGTTCGGCGATCAGCGTGGAGCCGTCAGCAAACGGCGGAGTGGGTGTGGACGCGTCTTCGTGCGCCGAGATTTGGAGCGAGCCGCCGTAGTATTTGTTGGGTTCGTTGTGTGTGCCGGGTTCGCCGGGGGTGGAGCCGGGGCGAAGGCCCGAGATGAGCCAGACAAAATCTTTGGCAATGCCTTCTTCGGAGTCGTGCTGGCGGGCGGTGATGCCGTCGATCGGATGAAGGGCGAGCGTGTAGTTGGTTTCGCCCTCGAGCACGTATTCGGCGCGCACACCGTAGATGCCTTCGGGCACGCGCTGGCTGAAACGGCCGTCGGCGCCGGTGGGGCGTTCAAAGCGGGTGTTGGCGCCGGCCATGGTGGTGCCGTAGATGTGAATCATCACTCCGGCGAGGGGCTGACCGGCGCTATCGGTGACGCGACCCTGCACGTAGCCGGATTTTGCTTTTGAGGGAGGGAGCGCGGTGACCGCCGGGGGAAGGGCGGTCTTGGCGGCGAAAGCGGGGACGGTGAGACCAAAAAGAAAAATGAGGCGAAGCAGGAGTGGAAGGGACATCGCCTTTGGAGGCTGGGAATGCGAAAGACGGGCGCAATCCGAGAAAATGCGCGTATCGAAGATTCGGTGACGGGGGCGAACATCGAATTTCGTGGAGTGCTACGAGCGCCCGGACCGCTTGCGATTGGCCAGAGCGGCGCTCTCTTGGCTCGATGATTCGCGCGATCATCTTCGATTTGGACAACTGTCTGGCGGCGGCGGATGAGCCGGGAGAAGCATTGTATGCGGCCGCGTTTGCGGCGATGCGGGCGGAGAATCGAGGACGGTTGAGCGAGCGGGAACTCGAGGTGGCTTTCGCCGATATGTGGCGGCATCCGCTGGATTGGGTTGCGGAGCGGCACGGATTTAGTGCGGAGATGCGGGCGGCGGGATGGAAGGAGTTTCTAAAAACGGAAGTGACCACGCCGATGCGCGGCTATGGAGATCTCGAGGAATTAGGCCGGCTCGACGTGAAGAAGTTTTTGGTGACCTCTGGA
Source organism: Verrucomicrobiota bacterium (assembly GCA_023391285.1). Classification (GTDB taxonomy): domain Bacteria; phylum Verrucomicrobiota; class Verrucomicrobiia; order Opitutales; family Opitutaceae; genus Opitutus. Next base: position 202,410 of record JAEWBF010000039.1, on the reverse strand, counting down.
TTTCGCCGATTGCAGGAAAGCAAGATACGGGCGCTTGGCGTCGAACGCTGGATGGACGAATGTCACGTGGACGCGATCGACGAAGCCGAACGGCGATTCAAGCGCGGCTGGTTTGAAGACATGGTCGAGCGCCACGCGTTAAGGCCCGAGGACGTCGCGGTGGTGGGCGACAGTGCGGCGTCAGAACTGGCAGCCGGGCGGGAGTTGGGGATGCGGACGATTCAAATTCTGCGACCGGGGGTCGAACGAAGCGAGGACGTGGATGCACACGTGCGGGGTTTGGGCGAGTTGCGGGGCGTATTGGGCCTTTGAGTGGGTGCTTGCATCGGTGCTTCCCCGATGAAGGCGGGCGTTGGGCATCCGAGTCGCGCTGAGGGAATCGGTCATCCGAACCTGTTGCTAGCGTGGCAGTCCGTCGAGGTTCCCAAACGGAAACCTCAACCCTCGACAAATATGTCTAAAATCAAATCCCCCCGTGACCTGCTGGTCCATGAACTCAAAGATCTTTACAGCGCCGAAAATCAGCTGACGAAGGCGCTTCCGCGAATGGCGAAGGCGGCGAGCAGCGGTGAGCTGAAGGAGGCTTTTTTGAATCACCTGAAACAAACCGAAGGGCAGATCGCGCGGCTCGAAAAAATCGGCAAGCAGCTCGACGAGTCGATGAAGGGCAAGAAGTGCAAGGCGATGGAAGGCCTGATCGCCGAAGGCAAAGAGACGATGGAGGAGGATGCCGAGCCGGTGATGCTGGACCTGGCGTTGATCGGTGCGGCGCAGAAAGTGGAGCACTACGAAATCGCCGGTTACGGCACGGCGCGGACCCTCGCGGAGATCGCGGGCGAAGACGATATCGCCGAGATCCTGCAGGAGACGCTCGATGAGGAAGGCGAGACGGACAAGCTGCTCACCGAGATTGCGATGGAGCTGAATGTCGAAGCTGTGGGCGCAGGCGGCGACGACGAAGAAGACGAAGAAGACTGAAGCGGTCCGGCGGGGGAATTTCTCGCCCGGCCGGATGCGATTTGGAGCGCTCGCCGCAAGGCGGGCGCTTTTCGTTTTTGCGTGTTGGCGGAACGCCCGGAAGATCCGCGGCGTGACTCTGCCCAACATCGTCCATCTCGACGCGGACGCGTTTTTCGTGTCGTGCGAGTTGGCGCTGAAGCCGGAGTTGCGCGGAACGAAATGCGCGGTGGGCGGACGGCAGCGCGGGATCATCTCGTCGGCGAGCTACGAGGCGCGGGCGTGTGGAGTTTACACGCCGATGCCGACCGTGAGTGCGATGCGGGTTTGTCCGGATTTGATCATGCTGCCGCACACGGCGGGGCTCTATAGCCGGGTATCGCGGCAGATGTTTGAACTGTGCGAAACGCTGACGCCGATCGTGCAGCGCAATTCGATCGATGAAGGTTATCTGGATGTGACGCCCTGCGGATTCGGGTCCGTGGCGGAGATCGAGCGGGCGGTGCGGGGATTGCAGGAGAAGATCTGGGCGAAGTTGCAGGTCACGGTGTCGTTTGGCATGGCCACGAACAAGCTGGTGGCGCAGATCGCGTCGAAGCTGCGCAAGCCGCAGGGGTTCGTGACGGTGTTGCCCGGAACGGAGGCGGAGTTTCTCGAACCGCTGCCGATCGGAAAGCTGCCGGGCGTGGGACCCAAGACGGAAGAAACGCTCGTGAAGCGGCACGGGATCAAGCTCGTGCGCGATCTTCTGGCGAAGAGCGAAAGCGAACTGCGGGCGATCTTCGGCAATGGCTGGCGGGAGATGGTGGCTTGCGCGCGCGGCGTCGACGATCGGCCGGTCGAGACGGAGCGCGAGGACGCGAAGAGTTATTCGCAGCAGGAGACGTTTGGGGAAAACATCGGCGAGTTCGCGGAAATCGAGCGCGTGGTGAAACGGATGATCGACGAGTTGTTGCCGAAGATTCGCGAAGACGGAAAGCGGGTGAAAACGATGACCGTGAAAGTGCGGTATCCGGATTTCACGCACGAGTCGCACGGGCGGAGCCTGGCGGCAGCGTCGGACATCGAGGCGCCGTTTTATCCGTTGGTGGAGCCGTTGCTGCGCGCAGCCTGGAGGAAGAAGCGGCCGCTGCGGCTGGTGAGTGTGCGGTTTTCAAGCGTGGAGGACGGGCCGGCGCAGCTGGAAATGTTCGCGCAGACCGATGAGAAACGGCGGCGGCTGGCGAGTGTGTTGGACCAGTTGAACGTAGGCGGACGGCTGGCGGTGGTGCAGCACGGACACCAACTTGCCAAGCGCCGTCCGACCCGCTAACTCCCGGTTTTCGTATGCCGATCTACGAGTATTACTGTCCGGACAATCACACGATCTACCAGTTCTACGCGAAGACGCTCGCGCAGGGGCAAACGGTGCCGAAGTGCCCGCAGAATCCGAATTTTCGGATGCGGAAAGTCATGTCGTCCTTTGCGGTGACGGGACGCGCGAAAGAAGAGCAGGGGGCGGCCGGCGGGGAGCAGGGAGGAGTGGGAGAGGCGGCGGAAGATGCTCGGATGGAGGCGGCGATGAACGCGATGGAGCGCGAGTTCTCCAATGTCGACGAGAACGATCCGCGAGCGATGGCCCGCATGATGCGTCGGATGGCAGAGCTCACGGGAGAGAAGATCGACGGCGAGATGGAGGAAGTCGTGCGCAAGCTCGAGGAAGGCGCGGACCCGGAATCGCTCGAGGAAGAAATGGGCGGCGACGCGGGCGGGATGGATGCGGACGACCCGTATGGCGAAGGCATGGGAATGGGCGGCGAGAAGCCGGACGTGGATCCAAAGGAGCCGAAGCAACGGTTTCGGGTAAAGCGGCGGGCGCCGACGAGGGATCCGAAGCTTTACGATTTCGAGTAGGGCCGGGGCGCGGCGGTGGCATTTTCGATTCGTCATTCGCGGGGAATGGCGTCCATTCGCGGGCGGTTATGTCGACGTCGCCTGAATTACTGATCCGAATCGAAGCCGCCAAACGCGCGGTGCTGGCACAGACCGATCTCCTGCACCGGGAGTTTGGCCGTGCGAAAAGCATGTGGAAAGCGGATGGCACGCGGGTGACGCCGGTGGATATCGCGATCTCGGACGCAATCGTGAAGGAGTTGAGTGCGCAGTTTCCGGACGACGATTATTTCAGCGAAGAGCTGACGCATGCGGATGCGCCGATTCCGCTGCGCGGGCGCTTCACGTGGGTGCTCGATCCGATCGACGGCACGAACAATTTCGCGATGGGGATCGCGCATTGTGCGATTTCGCTCGGGCTGCTCGAGAATGGTCGTCCGGTTTATGGCGTCGTCTACGATTTGGCGCGCCGCTCGTTGATTCATGGCGGGCCGGGCTTGGGGCTGATGGATGGCGATCGGCCGGCGCAAGTCCAAAGCGGGGCACCCGATGCGCAGATGCTACTCGGGTTTCACAGCCCGCATGACAAAAAGTTTGTGGCGCATGCGTCGGTGCTGGTGGAAAACTTCAAAATCCGGGGGCTCGGGAGCAGCACGCTGCACCTGGCGTATGTGGCGGTGGGAATTCTCGGCGGCACGGTCGATCACAATGTGAAGATTTGGGACATCGCAGCCGCGGTGCCACTGTGCCTAGCGGGTGGGGGGCGCGTTGAGTTTCTGAGCGCGGAGCAGTTCCCGATGACGCAATTCGATCTGCGGATGCGGAGAATTTTCTACATCGCAGGCAACGCTCACGTGTGTGCGCGATTGCGCGAACTCCTCAACGCACCCGAAGCGCCGGGTGCGTAGTGGAATCGTGGAGACGCGAACCGGCTAGGCTGCCGGTTCGGCGGGCGCGGTTGGCGCAGCCGGGGCCTCGGGAGCCGGGGCGGTCGCTGCCGGAGCGGGTTGCCAGAAATAGTGGCCGGCCTTCAGCCGATGCCAGCGGATCAAGGTCGCGGCGAGCGCGAGCACCAAGACCACGAAGAGGAAAATCGCGCGGCGGCGACGACGGCGGGCGGCGACGTCCTCGTAGGGATCGTTGAGCATCCGCTGCGAACCGGGCGGGAGCTTCGGCAACTTGGTGAGCGCGGTGCCGAGCGGGACGTTGATCTTTACGCGTCCGTTGACCGCCCAGCCGCTGCCCTCGAGGATCGGTCCCAGCGTGCGTTGGCGAAGCTTAATGGCCGCGATCAGCATGGAGGGTCCGGAGATCGCGAGCATGATGCCGAGGATGCCGGCGGGCATCCAGAAGCCCAGGCCGAGAAACGCACCGAGAATCGTGCCGAACGCGGCGGTGATACCACCGACGGCGACGCCCAGGGCGGCGACGGTGCCGATGTCGATTTTCCTCGGTTGAGCGGGAGGCTTCGGTGTCTTGTCGATGTTGGCGGTGGTTTCCGCGGCGGCGGCGACGCGGCTGGACGATTCGGCTTCGGCGGCAGCGGCGCGCTTGGCGACCTGCTCCTCGATCATTCGGACAAATTTTTTGTAAGGAGAGAAGAACGCCTGCCGGAGGCTGATCGGGTTATCGACGATTTGCGTGATGACGGCGTCCCAGTCCTGACCCTTGCGATCGTAGAACACGCCGCGCCGTCCAACGAACAAGTAGTCGCTGTCGCCCTGGGTGAAGCAGGCGGCGATGTTGAAGGTGGCGCTGCCGCGGGTGCAGGTGCAGTAGGCGATGCACGCCTTGCTCATGGCGGCGAGTGGGTTGGGGCCGTCGACGCGGATGCAAAGATCGGCGGAGCGGCTGTCGAGGTAGAGCGTGCCGGCCTGGAAAACGGCGGGACGTTCGGGCGAGTAGAAATCGGCGAAGTTGACGAAATTGCGCAGGAGCGTCGCGAGGTCGCGTTGGTAGCGCACGAGCCGTTCGAGATCGTGAACGGCGTTGAACTCCGGAGCGAGGGCTTGATCGCGCTGAAGAAGATCGATGAGGGCAGTGCGTTGCGGCCCCGCTGCGATGGCGCGCAGCCGTTGAATTCCGAGTTTTTCAACGATGCCGCCGGGCTTGGCGCCCAGCCACGTTTCGTAAGGGGCAAATCCCGCGACAAGGTCTTTCCACTCGCGAGCCGTGAGCGTCGTTTTTGCCGGGCCGAAAATGAGCGCGACCGCGTTGGCGTGAAGGGTCGCCAGCGCAGTGGCCCACGCGGGATTCACGCTTTCGAGGAGCGGCAGGGGACGGTCGGGCTCGACGCGCGCGAGAGGAAATGCGGCGATTTCGTGCGTGCTGGTGGTGAGGCTTTTCGCGGTGAAAGCTTGATAGTCGGCCTCCGAGCGATTGAGCGCGCTCGCGGCTCGAGGATCGAATGCGGCGAGCGCGCACCGCGCAAAGTAGTCGTCGATCTTTTCGCGCACGGCGCGGATCGCGGCGACGGCGGTTTCGGTGGCGTCGCCGAGGACAGCGATGTCCTTGTTGCCGCTTTGCTCGATCCACGCGAGGTAGGCGGTGAGTTCGGCGAAAAACGTATCGACCTGGGCTGCGGTGACGCCCGTGGCGCCCGAACGACTCACGGCTCCACCGGTGCTGGCGATGATGTCTTTGATGAGGGTCTGGACGGCGGCGTCCTCGCTGGCTTCCGGTGGAATAACGCCGCTCCCGTTGAGCGGGCTGGCGGCGTAGATCTTTGTCGTATCGCCGACCTCGTTGAGCGAAATGCTGGTGGCTTCCTTGCGGCCGAGCCGGGCGAGAACGCGTCGCGCGCAAGCGATGATGATTTGGCCGTCGGGCGAAGCAGGATTGATGGCGTCGATCGGGAGCGCGTCGCCATCTCGAAGCAAGGTGCCCGGATCTTTGAGGCGGTCGCCGGCCCATTTCACCGCGGCGAGAAGTTCGGGCACGCGAATGCGTCCGTCCCCGTCGGTGTCGATCAGCTGGAGTGTTTTCTCGTCGAGTTCGATGCCCTTGACCGGGCAGCTGAGGGCGACCCACAGCTTTTGGTCGAGTGCCGGCAGGGCTCGCAGATCGTCGCCATTCTCCAGGAGAACCTGATCAAGTCCGCCGGACCGGAAAAATTTCCACGTGTGCAAAAGGCTCGGTGAGGAGGTCATACGCGAAGAAGCAGGGTGGGATCCACTCACACCGAGGCAATGCAACGATGACCTCACGCGTGCGAATTCATGCAGCCGAAGCGACGGATGAACGCACCGCCGGACGCCTGCATCTCAACGTGCAGCCGAGCCGCAGATACGAACCGGAAAGCTCAGACCTGATAGCTCTGAAGCGGGATCGGATCGATGACGCTGGCGGAGGGAAGTTGGGCGGCGAGCGCTTCGGCGAACCAGGCGCGGGCAGGCGGATCACCATGGGTGAGGACGATGCTGCGCGCGTCGGTTTGCACGGCGAACTCCAGGAGTTCTTCGCGGTCGGCGTGGCCGCTGAGCTCGAAGCGCTCGATGTGGGCTTTGATCTTCGATTTCACATGGGCGTCGGCGAAAAGGAAATCGTCCCCGGGGCGACTCGCGAGCAGCTGGCCGCCGGGTGTATCCGGATCGCAATACCCGACGAACGCGATGGTGTTACGCGCGTGGCCGATGAGGCCGGAGGCGAGGGCGTAGCTGGGCGTGCGCTCCACCATCATGCCGGAGCTAAGGATGTAGAGCGCGTTTTGCTGCGGGTCTTCGCCGGGCGTGAGCTTGCGCGGTGTGGGCTTGATGCGGAGCTCCTTGATGATGCTGCGGCTGAACTGGAGCGATTGGGTCTTGCGGCTGATTTCGTCAAAGTAGTCGGCGAGATCCATGCCGAGGCCGGAGGCGAAGATCGGGCAGTCGACGAGGCGGCCGAACTTCCTCGCGTCGTGAATGATCGCGAGGATTTCCTGCATGCGTCCGAGCGCGAACACCGGAATGAGAAACGACCCGCCGCGCTGGATGGTGGTGTTGATCGAGTCGATGAGGCGGGCGACTTCGTTGACGCGCTCCTTGCCGGCGGGACGTTCCGTGGTGCCGCGCGTCGTTTCGAGGATGAGAGTGTCGAAGTGGCCGGCGGGGAACTTCGCGCCGGTGAGCGTGCGCTGATTTTCGAAAAGGACGTCGCCGGTGAAGAAAATCGAGCGGTGCTTGTGGCGAATTTCGACGCCGGCGGCGCCGGCAACGTGGCCGGCGTGGTGGAAGGTGATTTCGATTTCGTCGCGGGCGCCGCGGAAGCGTTTGACGTGACCGACAGGGAGGCCGGTCAGGCGGGGGGCGCAGCGATCGATGTCCTCGTGCGTGAAAAGCGGATAGTCGGGGATGTTGTTCTCCTCGCGCTGGCGCAGCATCACATTGGCGGAATTGTGGAGCATGCGCTCGATCAGCATGCGGCTGCCCTGAGTCATGACGACCGGCGTGTTGGGATGCTCGCGCATCACCACGGGGAGACTGCCGATGTGATCGAGGTGGCAGTGGGTGATGACGATGAGGTCGAGTTCGAATCCGCGCAGCGCCGTAAAATCGGGCGTGGCGGCGCGGCCGACTTTTTTCGGATGGAGTCCGCAATCGATCAGAATGCGGAGATCGCCGATCTGGACAAAAAGGGAATTCGCGCCGATGCCGCCGTCGCGATTCAGGTCAATGAGCTTCATGAATCGCGCAGACAGAGAACGAGAAAGCCGGGGAGAACGAGAGGATTTTCAATCGCGGGGAATGTGCATCTCGAAAGGGGGGAGCCGCACATGAATTTTCTGTCCCGTTTCGTCGACGCCGTGGAAGCAGCCATAGGCGGTGGCATCGGTGCCGGTGACGTGATAGCTGTTGTAGGAAAATTGTTCGCCGGGGGAAAGGCGCGGGGTTTCGCCGACGATCTTATCGCCCTCGACGACCAGCTGGCTGCCGTCGGCGTGAACAACGACCCATTTGCGGCCCAGCAAGGTGACGACGCGTTCGGAGGCATTCTGGATCGTGATGAAGTAGACGAAGGCGTGAGGTTTATCGGCAGGCAGCGACGGCCCGCCATGGTGATAGGCGAGTTTGTCGAGTCGGGCACTGAGACCGGGAACTTCGCTGGAAGCGATTGACACGCGGCTAACAGATGAGGGATTCCGCGGCGGGCAAGCGGCGAAAATGCGGGTCGCTCCGCGAGACGGTTCATCGAGATCGCGTGGTTATCGGCTTGATGCGTGGAGTGCCACGACGCAAAAACTCGCGGCTTATGGCCAAACTCGCGCTCCTTTCGGTCAGCGACAAACGGGGACTCGTGGACTTCGCCACGGCGCTCGTGCAGCAGCACGGCTACACGCTGCTCTCGACGGGCGGCACGGCGAAACTGCTGGCGGAAAAAGGCCTGCCGGTGACGGAGGTGAGCCAGCACACGGGGTTCCCGGAGATCATGGAAGGACGCGTGAAGACGCTGCATCCGAAGATCCATGGCGGGCTATTGTGCCGGCGGGACAAGGAAGAGCACCTCGCGCAAGCGGCGCGAAACGAAATCGCGCTGATCGATCTGGTCGTGGTGAACCTGTATCCCTTCGAGGAAACGGTGGCGAAGCCGAACGTGAGCTTCGAAGAAGCGATCGAGAACATCGACATTGGCGGACCCTCGATGCTGCGCAGCGCGGCGAAGAATCACGAAAGCGTGACCGTCGTGTGCGATCCCGCAGATTACGATGCGGTGTTGCAGGCGTTTGCGAACGAAGGAAGTGCGCCGGAGAAGTTGCAGGAGTTGCGGCGGAAGCTGGCATTGAAAGTGTTTCAGCGCACGGGGAGCTACGACACGGCGATCGCGCGTTATCTCGAGGCGCAGGCGGCGGAGCCGGACTTGGAAGCGCTGAGCGGATTTCCGGGGACGCTGACGATGAGTTGGAAGAAGGCGCAGGCGCTGCGTTATGGCGAGAATCCCCACCAGCAGGCGGCGTTGTATGGGACGTTTCACGAGCACTTCGAGCAGCTGCAGGGGAAGGAGCTGAGCTATAACAATATTTTGGATATCACGTCGGCGACGTATCTGATCGGCGAATTCGAGCGGCCGACGGTGGCGATTTTGAAGCACACGAATCCGTGCGGTGCGGCCAGTGCGGATACGTTGGAAGACGCGTGGGAGAAGGCTTTCGCGACGGATCGCCAGGCGCCGTTTGGCGGCATCATCATCGTGAACCAGACGCTCGGCGGCGAACTGGCGAAGACGATCGCGGAAATCTTCACCGAAGTGATCATCGCGCCGCGATTCAGCGACGAGGCCCTGGCGATCTTTTCGAAGAAGAAGAATTTGCGGTTGATGATCGCGAAAGGCGGGATCGGCGCGGACGCGTTGCGGGAAGTTCGGTCGGTGGTCGGCGGTGTGCTCGTGCAGGATCGCGACCGGACGCTCGGCAACGTGCGCGAGTTCAAAGTCGTCACGAAACGCGAGCCTACGGCGGAGGAATGGGCGGGAATGATGTTTGGCTGGAAAGTCGCGAAGCACGTGAAGTCGAACGCGATCGTTTACTGCCGCGGCGAGCAGACACTCGGCGTGGGGGCGGGGCAAATGGCGCGCGTGGACAGTTCGCGCATTGCGGTCTGGAAAGCGGGAGAGGCGAAACTCGAATTGAAGGGCAGCGTGGTGGCGAGCGAAGCGCTGTTCCCGTTTGCGGATGGATTGATCGCGGCCGCGAATGCGGGCGCGACGGCGGCGATTCAGCCGGGAGGTTCGGTGCGCGACGCGGAAGTGATCGCGGCGGCGGACGAGCGCGGGATGGCGATGGTGTTCACCGGCGTGCGTCACTTTAAGCACTGATCGGACTCAGGGATGTCCCGATCCCTCGCGGCTTGCGGGCCAACGCGAGCTGAGTAGGAATGCGCGCATGAAACGATACTTGCGCGCGCTCCTCGTGGGATCGGTCCTGTGGCTGGCGGGATGTTATACGGTGCCCGAGACGGGGCGGCAGGCGCTGATTCTGCCGATCTTCGACGACGTGCAGATGGGCACTCAGGCGTTCGCGGAAATCCGTGCGCAAGAAAAAGTCTCCACCGACAAGGCAGCGAATGATCGCGTGCGCCGAGTGGGGCAACGCATCGCGCAGGCGGTCGGCGATCGGATGCCGGATGCGCAGTGGGAGTTCGTGGTGTTCGATGCGCCGGACACGGTGAATGCGTTTGCGCTGCCCGGCGGGAAAGTGGGCGTCTACACGGGATTGTTGAATCTGGCGGCGACGGATGACGAACTCGCGTTTGTCATGGGCCATGAGATTGCGCACGTGACGAGCCGGCACAGTGCGCAACGGGCGACCGCGATGGTGGGGGCGACGGTGGGCGCGCTTGCGACGGAGCTGCTGACGCGCAACAGCGAGCATCGCGATTTGATTTTGGCGGCCTATGGCGTGGGCGCGGCGGGCGGGACGCTGGCGTATTCGCGTTCGCACGAGAGCGAGGCGGATTACATTGGGCTGAGATTTTCGGCTTACGCGGGCTACGACCCGCGGGCGTCGGTGACGTTCTGGCGGAAAATGGCGGAGAAAAGCGGAGGCGGAAAAATGCCGGAGCTGTTGTCGACGCATCCGTCGGACGATCGGCGCATCGCGAATCTGGAGGCGCAGATTCCGGAAGTCCTGCCGATTTACGAGGCGAACCGCGCGAAGTATTGAAGGTCGGCGCGAAGTTTTGCGGTTGGCGGATGCGGGCGACGTGCGCAGGTTGGCGGCATGTTCGATCCTGTTGAAAAGCTGAAGGAGTTCATTCGTCACCAGAGCGTCTCGGCCGATTCGAAGTTCAAGGAAGGCATGCAGGGGGCGCAGCGGTTCGTGTCGGACCTGCTGAGCTCGATGGGCTTCAAGGTGGAGGTGGTGAAAACCAAGCTGCATCCGATCGTATTCGCGCAGCGCGGCGACAATCCGGCGTGGCCGCACGTGGTGATCTATGGGCACTACGATGTGCAGCCGGCGGATCCGTTGGAATTGTGGAAGACGCCGGCGTTCGAGCCGACGATTGTGGGCAACCGAATTTACGGTCGCGGTGCGGCGGACAACAAGGGACCGCTGATGGCGAACATCGCCGCGGTGGCCTCGTTGTTGGAGGAGCAGCCGGATCTGCCGTTGCGCATCACGTTTCTGGTCGAAGGCGAGGAGGAGATGGGCAGCCCGAGCTTCCCGGAATTTCTCGAGTCCCATCAAGAGCGGCTCAAGGAAGCGGATTTCGTTTACTTGTCGGACACGGTTTTGCCCTCGGCGGATCGGGTGGTGATCACGACCGGTCTGCGCGGACTCGCGCTATTCGACGTGCACGTGACGGGAGCGAAAGGGGACCTGCACTCCGGGTTGCACGGCGGCGTGCTCAGAAATCCAATACAAGCGCTGGCCGAGATTCTGGCGACGCTGCACACGGCCGATGGGCGCGTGAACGTCCCTGGTTTTTATGATGAGGTGCTGGACGTGCATCCGTGGGAACGGGAGGAGCTGAAGAAACTCGGGGCGGACGAAAAGGCGTATAAGGAATTTCTCGGGATCGATACGTTCTACACGCCGCCGGGATTCTCGCCGTTTGAATCGCTGCGTTTTCAGCCGACGCTCGAGATCAATGGGATTGGCGGCGGCTATCAGGGCGAAGGCACAAAGACCGTAATCCCGAGCAAGGCCTTCGCGAAGATCAGCTGCCGGTTGGTGCCGAATCAGAAGCCGGACGCGATCAAGAAACTTGTGATGGAGGCGATTCGCGCGCGGACGCCGAGCGGGGTGAAGATCGATTTCGTCGATCAGCACAAGGCGGACCCGTATGTCGTCGTGCCGCCAGGAAAGTCGAACACGCCAAAGGATCAGTCGCCTGTCTTGGCGAAGGCGTTTCGTGCGACGGAGAAGGCGGTCGCGGAAGTTTGGGGCAGCCCGCCGTTGTATTTGCGCGAAGGCGGGAGCGTGCCGATCATCGCAGATATCAAGCGCGTGACGGGGCTTGATTCGATTCTGTTCGGGCTGTTTCTGCCGGAGGACAATCTCCATGCGCCGAACGAGAGCTTCAATCTCGACATCATGAAACGCGGCACGGCGACGACGAAGCGTGTGTTGGCGGAGTTGGCGAAAGGATAGGAGAGAACGCGCGGGCTGAAGCGCCCGCACGGCCAATAAAAAGCCCCGGCGGTTTGCCGGGGCCTGTTGCGATTCACGCGAGTGATGCCGGTGATTATTTCTTCAGGATGACGATCTCCACGCGGCGATCCTGCGCCATGGTGGCGTCATCGCCGTTTTGCGTGGCTTCGAGGCTGCCCTTGGAAACGGTTTCGATTTTGTCGGCGGAGGTGAGAGTCGCGAGGTAGCGCTGAGCTGAGGCTGCGCGGCGATCGCCGAGGCCGAGGTTATATTCCGCCGTGCCGCGCCAGTCGGCGTGACCTTCGAGGAGGATGCGGTGCTGGGGATTTTCGGAAAGATAGCGGGCGGCTTCCTGCAGTTTCGGACGCTCGCTGGGTTTGATCGCGGACTGGTCGAAATCGAAATACACCGGCTGGAGGAGGCCACGAATGGTGTTCTCGTCCTCGATGACGCCCGGCCCGCGCGACTCGAGACCGCTCATCGGATCGGCGGTGAGGCCGATGTCTTGAGTCATGAGCTGGCTGCTGCCGCCGCCGGGTTGCTGGCCAAGCACGGTCGCGCTCGGATCGGGGCGCTTGGGTTTTTTAGTGCAGCCCGCGAGAAGGAAGGCGGCGCTGGCGAGAACGAGGAAAAACTTCTTCGAGGCAATGTTCATGGAAGAGCGGGGAGTCCGGGCGGGACTAATTGGGCAAAGCCTCTGGACCGGCAAGGCTTTTACAGCGATTTCTTGGGCTCAATCAGGCCGACTTCCAAGGCGTAGCGAGTGAGACTCGCAACGTCGTGGAGATTGAGTTTGCGCATGAGATTCGTGCGGTGGTTGTCGACCGTCTTGATGCTGATTCCGAGCTTCGCGGCAATTTCCTTCGTGCTGTGGCTTTCGGCGACGAGCTGAAGAATCTCGCGTTCGCGGTCGGTGAGGAAATCGGAGGTGTTGCTCGCGGACGGATTGGCGACGACGTTGCGGAGCAGGGCGGCGACCGCGGGGCCGAAATAGGTGCCGCCATTGGCGACGGTTTCGAGGCCTTTCTTGAACTCGAAGAGACCGGCGGTTTTTTCGACAAAGCCGTGGGCGCCGGACTCGAGCATTTCGCGAATCAGCACGGGATTTTCGTGACCGGAGAACACGAGCACGCGCATGTCCGGCAGTTTCTTGCTGATCCGCCGGAGAAGATCGACGCCGTTCAGGCCGGGCAGCTTCGCGTCGAGAACCAGCAAGTCGGGTTTGACGTCGAGGCAGAGCGCGAGGGCGCTTTGGCCGTCGCCGCTTTCGCCAACCAATTGGTAGTTGGCGTCGAGCCGAAGGATCTCGACGAGCATCTCACGGATGGCGGTCTGATCTTCGACAATGACGAGACGTTTCATGGATGGGGCCGAAGCCCGGAATGACGGAAATGGAACAGTTAGAAATGGTGGGTTGGCTGGGATTCGAACCCAGAACCAACGACTTAAAAGGACGCTGCTCTACCATTGAGCTACCAACCCTCGCTGACGGAACAAGCAAAATGGGTTTCGGCTCCAAGCGAAGGCAAGCAGTTTTTAGGACAATTCGGGTGCGACGGTTGACCGGACCCCGCTTGGGGCGTAAGGAGACATCGTTGAGCGAAAATCGTGGGAACAATCCAGACATACACCCATCACACCGAGGAAGAACGTATGTCTTCCAAAGCGCAGGAAGTTGCCCTCGATCGTATGCTTGTGGACCGCTTCAAAGCCGGCGACACCGCCGCTTTTGACGAGATGGTCACCCGATATTGGGATCGCATCTACTCGATGGTGAACCAGCTCCTGCGCAATTCGCAGGACGCCGAAGAGGTGACGCAGGACGCGTTCATCCGCGCTCATCGCGGGCTCACTCATTTTCGCGGAGACTCCGCGTTTTCGACGTGGCTTTACCAGATCGCCACGAATCTCGCGCGCAATCGCTACTGGTATTGGTGGCGCCGCAAACGCGACCAGTCGGTCTCGATCGATGCGCCGGTCAGCAACGACAACACCACGACGCTCGCCGAAGTCATCCCGGCGGAAGTCGAAACGCCGGATGACATCGCCGTCACGCAGGAATTCGTTTCGCGGATCGGGCGGGGGATGGAAAAGCTCAGTGCGAAGCACAAGGAGATCCTGATCCTCCGCAACGTGAAGAACCTGTCCTACGAAGAGATCGCGGCTATCCTGAAGATCTCCGTTGGCACGGTGAAGAGCCGTATCGCGCGCGCTCGCGAGAGCCTGCGCAGTAGATTGGGGGAAGATTTCAAATGAAAGAGTCCAAGTTCATCGAGCTGCTGAATCTCTACGTAGATCATCAGATCAACGCGTCAGACGCAGCCTTGCTCGAGGCCGAGATCCAGCGGAATCCCGAACGTAGAAAGGTTTACCGCGAGTATTGCCAAATGCAGAAAGCATGCGCAATCCTCGCGGAGAGCTTTCGTCCTCAAACGCAGCCGGGGGGCGGACAGGTGGTGGAGTTTCCACCGCGGCGGTCCCGCTGGAACGCGGCGACTTATGTTATGGGAGCGATGGCCGCTGCAGCCTGTGTGGCTCTGGTGGTGGTGAATCGAAGCGGACTTGGCGAGTCGACTTCAGGGCAATCGCCGACGGCGGTGGCCGCTGTCGAAGCTCCGGCTTCGCTTGAAGTCGCACAGAGCGCTCCTGTGTCAGTCCTGGCGGTCGAGCCCGCGCCCGCGCGTCAGCCCTTGCAGCCGGTGTTCGCAGGATTGGTCAGCGACGCCACGGCCAACGATTCCGCCGAACGCGCGACGTTGGATTGGGTGAGCCAGGTGAACCTGCAACCGGTGGCGGTCGACAAGCTTCGTTTTGAAACGCAACCCGCGTTCCGGACGGAGAACTTGATGATCCAAGCGCCGTTCCAGCCCGCGGAGCGCGAGAACGAAGTGCTCCCCGTGGCTTGGCGTTTCCAACGCTGACGGGGCAACGAGCGAATTTCGCACGCGCGGCACTGCCGCGCGTTGCGTCGCGTCACTGGGCGAGCGCTCGTTTCACCAGCGCTTCCGTCGTCGCATCGCTGCCGAGAGAGACTTTCGCGCGGCGAACAGCTTGGTCCGCGTCGGCGGCCTTGTAGCCAAGGGCCACCAGAGCGGCGACCGCGTCGCGATGGGCACTGCTTGTATCGGCGCCTTCGCCGGAAGGGGAGGTGATCGAGGCGGGCGTTTCGGAGGAGCCAACCTTTGCGCGTAATTCGACGATCAGTCGCTCGGCGGTTTTCTTCCCAATGCCCGGACACTTCGCGAGCGTTGTGACATCGCCCATGCGAATCGCGCTTTGCAGCATTGGGAGCGAGAGTCGGCTCATGATGCTGAGTGCGACCTTGGGACCGACGCCGGTCACATGCTCGATCATCAATCGGAAGAAGTCGCGATCCGCCGGGTCGGCGAAGCCGTAGAGCGTTTGCGAATCCTCTCGATAGATGACCAACGTGTGGAGTTTTACGGTCGCTCCGGGTTGCGGTAATTTCTCAGCGGTGGTCACCGGAATGTTCACTTCGTAGCCGAAGCCATTCAGTTCGACGACCGCGTGCAGCGGTGAAGCAGCTGTGAGCGTGCCTTGAATCGAAGTGATCATCGCGATCGAAAACGATGCAAGGGCTACTTCAGCCCAAGCACGTCCTGCATGTCGTAGACGCCCGCGGGCTGGGTGACGACCCATTGGGCCGCTCGCAACGCTCCGCGCGCGAAAATCCCGCGATCGCTCGCCTTGTGCGTGAGTTCGAGGCGTTCGCCAAGTGCGGCAAACATCACTGTGTGATCCCCAACGACATCGCCGCCGCGTAGCGCATGGATACCAACTTCCGTCGGCGTGCGTTCGCCGGTGATGCCGCTGCGGCCGTGACGAAGCGCGTTGGCGTCGAGCTTCCGCTCTTCGAGGATGATTTCGAGCAGCCGCGCCGCCGTGCCACTGGGGGCGTCTTTCTTGAAGCGGTGGTGCATCTCGATGACCTCGGCGTCGTAGTCCGAGCCGAGCACGGAGGCAGCACGGCGCGTGAGCGCGAAGAGGAGATTGACGCCGACGGAGTAATTCCCGGCCCAGACGCACGGAACGGCGGATGCGACTTTTTGCAGTTTTTCCTTTTGGTCGGCGCTATGCCCGGTCGTGCCAACGATCAGCGGTTTGCGACGTTCGACCGCGAGCGTCAGGATTTTCTCGGTCGCGTGATGCGCACTGAAATCGATCACCACGTCGGATGCGTCCATGCCGGGACGAGGATCTTCGCCGGCGTCGATCGCGGAGCTGACGACAAAGCCCATCTCCTTCGCCGCCGCGGCAATCGCCTGACCCATGCGGCCGCGCGAACCCACAATTTGAATACGCAAGGCCATGGTCAGCGGAGTTGGGCGAGCGCTTGTTCGAGCACCTTGAGATTGGCGGCGGTCATTTCGCACAACGGCGCACGCACTTCGGCCGAGCCGATGATGCCGGCGCGGGCGAGCGCGATTTTAACCGGCACCGGATTGGGCTCGATGAAGAGCGTCTTGAAAATCGGATACATGCGGCGGTGCACCTTCGCGGCTTTGGCGAAATCGTTCGCCGCTGCGGCGCGGACGATTTGTCCGACTTCGCGCACGAAGAGATTGGACGCGACGCTGATCACGCCCTCGGCGCCAACCGCCATGAAGGGGAGGGTGAGGGAGTCGTCGCCGCTCAACACGGTGATGTCCGAGCCGAGCGCCTGCTTGAGCTGGTCGACGCGATCGACGCTTCCGCCGGCTTCCTTGATCCAGCGCACGTGTTTGTAACGGGCAACCAGGCGTTCGACGACGGGCACGCTGATTTCGATGCCGCAGCGTCCAGGAATTGAATACAGGATCACCGGGCGATCGGTCGCCTCCGCGACCGTGCAGAAATGCCGGAAGAGCCCTTCCTGGCTCGGTTTGTTGTAATACGGCGCAACGACGAGCATCGCGTCCGCACCGGCGGCGTGGGCGAGGCGAGTGAGCTCGGCCGCTTCGAGCGTCGAGTTGGAGCCGGTGCCGGCGATGACGGGCACGCGCTTGCGGGCGGCGGCGATCGTCGCGCGGATCACTTCCATGTGTTCCTCGTGACTCAGGGTGGGCGACTCGCCGGTGGTGCCGACCGGGACGACGCCGTCGACTCCGCCTTTGATCTGATACGCGACAAGTTTCGCGAGATCGTCGTAGGCGATAGAGCCCTTGCGGAAGGGCGTGACAAGAGCGGTGATCGTGCCGGTGAGCGGGCGGTGTTTCATGAACGCGGGCAAAGTAGCCTTGCTGAAGAAAGCAGGGCGATTTAGGGAATCCGCAACGCTTTTTTCCCATGCCAGCTCTCACAACACACACCGAAATAATCAACGACTTGCTCAAGCTAGCCGTCGATAGCGGTGTCAGCGACGTCATCATCAAATCCAACAAACCCGGCTACGTTCGCCTCGCGGGAAAACTGAAGCCGGTCGAGATGGATCCCGTCACTTGCCCCGAGGCGCAAGCGTGGGTCGATGAGCACGTGCCGGCGGTGTTTCGGCAGAAATGGGAAGACGTGGGACAAATCGATTTTGCCTACGCGGTGGAAGGAATCGGGCGTTTCCGCGTGAACGCGTTTCATCAACGCGGCCTCGTGAGCATCGTGCTGCGTCACATCAAAAGCACCGTTCCGACCTTCGATCAGCTGGGCTTGGGGCAAACCGCCGACGCGCTCATGAAACTCTCGCAGGCGAAGGACGGCATTCTCCTCGTCTGCGGTGCAACGGGCTCCGGCAAGAGTTCAACCATGGCGGCGATGCTGAACTGGGTTAATCAAAACCTCGACAAGCATATCGTCACGATCGAGGACCCGATCGAATACACGTTCATCGACGACAAATCGCTTTTCCAGCAGCGCGAGATCGGCCTCGATGTGCCAAGCTTCGAATTGGCGATCAAAGCCGTGCTGCGGCAAAATCCGGACATCATTCTCATCGGCGAAATGCGCGATCGCGAGACGTTCGAGACCGCCATCTCCGCGGCGGAAACGGGCCACTTGGTCTTCTCGACGATGCACGCCGCGACCGTCGCGCAATCGCTCACGCGCCTGTTCGAATTCTTCCCGCCGGAGGAACAGATTCAGGCGCGGCGCGCGATCGCGGGGTCGTTGCGCGGGTTTATCTGCCAAAAGCTGATTCCGACGCTCGAAGGCAACGGACGCGTGCCGGCCAATGAAATCCTCACGGCCGACGCTGTCGTTAAAAACCTGATACTCGAAGGCCAGTTCGACAAGATTCAAGGCATCCTCGATGGCTCGGGCGATTCGAACAGCTTCTCGTTCAACAAGGATCTCTACCGGCTCATCAAGGCCGGCAAGATCAGCAAAGCCGACGGCCTGCGCTTCTCGCCAAACCCGCAGGCGCTCGATATGAATTTGAAGGGAATCTTCATCAAGTCGTGATGCCGTCCGGCTCTCGCGTGCTACGTTGGATGTCGGCTTGGCTGCTCGCGATTGCGAGCAGCGGAGCGGGTCTCGTTGCGGCCGAAGAGGGCGCCACGAAAACGGGTTTGCAGTCGGCGCGCCGCGACTACGAGGCGCTGAAAGCGGCGGACGCACGCAGTCCAGAACAGAAAGCGGGACCCAGAGCCGAATTGCCGCTGCTCGAGGCGGCGCCTCCGTCGGCGTCCGACCTCTTGCCTAAAACGGCGAAGAAACGAACGGACGCGTCACGATCCGACCCACGTCGGCGCGAGAGATCTTCGAACTGGCTGCTGGAGGCGATGCGCGATGAAACCGAAACCCATGCCACCAGCGCCGAGAAGACGCTCGAGCAGACGCTGAAGCCGGAGAGTCACATCGAGAAAGGCGATCTCGTTGAAACCGCGTTGGCGTTGGAGAAACAGCAAGCCGCCCAACGCAAATCGAGCGAAGAGCGGCAACAACGCGTCGAGCGGCATCGCGACGCGAGCGGATTGAATCCCTTGGATTCGTTCATGGCGTCGTGGATGAGTTCGAAAGATCTCGAACTGCTGGGACGCGCTCCGACTGCCGCGAGTCCGGCCGTGAGTGGAATCGACGCGATACAATCATGGTCGCATGGGCCGGCGGGCGCCGTGACGACCTCGGCACCGTCGATCGTGTCGCTGCCGGTCGTCGACTCCTCGCCGGCGCTGACGTCATTCGCACCCGAGCGGACGAATCCATATTTGGAAAACCTCCCGAGCTTCGCACCCGCGGAGTCGGCCACACCTGTCGGTGCATCGACGTTCGCACCCGCTGTGTCTGATTTCTCCGGGCCTGCCCGGCAGGAAATTCAACCTGCTGCGAATCAGGAGAGACGCGATGTCCCAAGCGAACGTTTCCGGCCGCAGGACGACGCGAAGTATTTCAAACAGCTGAAGCGTTTTTAGGGCTTGGATTCCGTGAGGCCGGGCGATTGTCTCGCGTGTTTTAACCATGGCTTTGGCACTTTTATTTGCCGGACAGGGCGCACAAAAGGTCGGTATGGGCCGCTCGCTTTACGAGCAGTCGGCTGCCGCGAAGGCGGTTTACGACGAGGCCAATGCCGTGCTCGGCTGGGACTTGGCTCGCGTGAGCTTCGAAGGTCCGGAGACGGAACTAACGCAGACCAAGGTGTGCCAGCCGGCGCTGTTCGTGCATGGCCTGGCATTGCTCGCGGCCCTGCGGGAGGCGCAGAAGCTGCCGGAGGTTAAGTTCGCGCTCGGGCTGAGCCTGGGCGAAATCACCGCCTACACGGCGGCGGGGGTCTTCGATTTTGCAACGGGGCTCCGCGTTGTGGCTGAGCGCGGGCGCTTGATGCAACAGGCGTGTGAGCGGACGACGGGCGGGATGGCGGCCATCATCGGCGAAGAACGCGCGAAGGTCGCGGAGCTTTGCCGCGAATTCGATATCGAAGCGGCGAATTTCAACGCGCCCGGCCAGATCATCATCTCCGGCGAAAAGGCGAAAGTGGAAGCCGCCGTCGCTGCCGCGAAAGATCGCGGCATCAAGAAAGCGATGCCGCTCAACGTGGCCGGGGCGTATCACAGCCGGTTGATGGAGCCGGCGCGCGCGGAGTTCGCGACGTTTCTGGAGAGTGTGACGTTCGCCGCGCCGAAGTTCACCGTGTTCACGAACACGACGGGCCAGTCCGTGGCGGATCCCGCTGCGCTGAAGGCTGCGCTCGTGAGGCAAGTTGTGTCGTCGGTGCTCTGGGAAGACTGCATGCGCAGCGCGGTGGCCGCGGGCGCGACGGAGTTCTGGGAACTCGGGCCGGGCGGCGTGCTCGCGGGTCTCGCGCGTCGCACGGACAAAAGTTGGAATGTGAAGAGTTTCGCGGAATTTTCCGACGTGACCGCTTGAACATGTCGGCCGAACTTACCCGTAATTTTTGTATCATCGCGCACGTCGATCACGGCAAGACGACGTTGTCGGACCGTTTGCTCGAGCACACCAATCAGGTGGCTGCTCGCGTGCTGACGGACCAGCACCTCGACTCGATGGATCTCGAGAAGGAGCGCGGCATCACGATCAAGTCGCATCCGGTGACGATGTCGTATCCGGCGAAAGATGGCCGGATCTATAAACTCAACCTGATGGATACGCCCGGGCACGTGGACTTCTCCTACGAAGTCTCGCGCAGTCTGGCGGCTTGCGAAGGCGCGGTGCTGTTGATCGACGCCGCGCAGGGCGTCGAAGCGCAGACGGTCGCCAACGCGCACCTCGCGTTCAGCCAGCACCTCAAGGTGATCCCGGTGATCAACAAGATCGATCTGCCGAGCGCGAACCTCGATCTCTGCCTGAAACAACTCGAGGACATCCTCACGATTCCCGCCG
The DNA here is from genome assembly GCA_023391285.1 of Verrucomicrobiota bacterium. Taxonomy (GTDB): domain Bacteria; phylum Verrucomicrobiota; class Verrucomicrobiia; order Opitutales; family Opitutaceae; genus Opitutus. The sequence continues at coordinate 181,751 of JAEWBF010000039.1, read as the reverse complement.
AAGAGGCGATTCTCGCGAGCGGCAAAGCCGGTATCGGCATCGAGGACATCTTGGAGGCGGTCGTGCACCGCGTGCCGCCGCCGCGCTGGGCGGATTACCCGCAGACGCGCGCGTTGGTGTTCGATTCGTTGTATGATTCGTATCGCGGCGTGATCGCTTACGTCCGCGTGTTTTCCGGCGCGATCAAGGCCGGCGAGATGATGATGCTCATGAGCAATGGGCTGAAATCGGAAGTGAAGGAAGTCGGCGTCTTCACTCCGAAGATGGAGAAGGTCGCGTCGCTCGGCACCGGGGACGTGGGTTACGTGGTCTCCACGATCAAGGACACGTCGGAAATCAAAACCGGCGACACCATCACGCTCTCGCAGAAGGCCGCGCAGGAAATGCTGCCCGGCTACAAGGAAGTGCGGCCGATGGTGTTCTGCGGCCTGTATCCCGTGGAGACGTCGGACTACGAGAAACTCAAGGCCGCGCTCGGCCGGCTGCGCCTCAACGACGCGGCGTTCGTTTACTCGTCGGAAAGTTCGGTCGCGCTCGGCTTCGGCTTTCGCTGCGGTTTCCTCGGCCTGCTCCACATGGAGATCATCCAGGAGCGCGTTCGGCGCGAGCACGACGTCGATATCATTTCGACGTATCCAAGCGTTGTATACCAGGTCGTGAAACACGGCGGCGACCTGATCGAGGTCGACAATCCCGTCAATCTGCCGGATCCCGGCACCATCCTCGAAATCCGCGAGCCGACCATCAAAGCCGCGATTCACATTCCGAACGATGCGATGGGCGACATCCTGTCGCTCGTGATGGAAAAACGCGGCACGGTCGATCACACCGACACCCTCGACGCCAACCGCGTCATGCTGACGTGTCTCTTGCCGCTCAACGAAATCCTCGTCGATTTCAACGACCGTCTGAAAAGCATCACGCACGGCTACGGTTCGATGGACTACGAACTCGGCGAATATCGCGCGGCGGATCTGGTGAAGATGGAAATCCTCATCAACGGCGATCCGGTGGATGCCTTTGCGAGCATCGTTCACCGCGAAAAGGCGGAAGGGAAGGGGCGCGAGCTCTGCGAAAAGCTCGCCGAAATCATCCCGCCCCAGATGTTCAAAGTCGCCATCCAGGCTGCCATCGGCGGCAAGATCATCGCGCGCGACAACGTGAAGGAAATGCGGAAGGACGTGACCTCGAAGTGCTATGGCGGCGACATCAGCCGCAAGCGCAAGCTCCTCGACAAGCAGAAGGAGGGAAAGAAGAAGATGAAACAATTCGGTCGCGTTTCGATCCCATCCGATGCCTTCATCAAGGTCTTGAAGACCAATTAGCCCCGACTTCTCGTGTCCGCGCTTCTCGATGCTCTCGCTTGGCCCGTGACGGCGCCGTTCCATTGGATCGCGCGCTTCTTTTCGAACGAAGAGAAGATGCGCGCCAACGCCGCCAACTGGATCGAACTCGCGGACAAAGTGTGGCATTTCCGCCGCGATCTGCTGAACGAAAAGGAGTCGAACGAACTGCTCGGCCGCACGAGTGAACTTCGCGCGCAACTCAAGGCGCGGGCTGACGCCGCCAAACTCAAACTTTCGATCGAATCGCTCGAAGGCGTGCTGCGGCGCACCGGCGGCGCGATGTATCCGAAAACCTCGCTCGTCGAAAACGTGGAATTCTTCCTGGTCGCAGCGATCGTGATCCTCGGCATCCGCACGTATTTCGTGCAGCCGTTCAAGATCCCGACGAACTCGATGTGGCCGACGTATAATGGCATGACGCCGGAGGTCTACCAGACGCCCGAAGAAGAGCCGGGCGCCTTGGCGACCGCGGGCCGATTGCTGGCATTCGGCGCCTGGCCGCATCGAGTAGATGCGCCGGCAAGTGGAGAGGTTTTGATTCCCATCGGCCAGGGAGGTCGCGGCTATGTCGCTTGGGATTCCGCTCCAGGCCGCAGCTGGCTGATTTTTCCGACGACGCTGCGCGAATATACGCTGTTCGTCGGAGATACGCCGGTGAAGATCAAGGTGCCGCTCGACTTCGATTTCGACTGGGCGATCTACGATGCCTTCTTTCGCAACGGCCCGGATGATTTTTATCGGCAGCGGAAACTCGGGGATATCCTCCAGCGGGCCTGGCAGGCCGGGAATTTCGAAGTGCGCGTGATCAACGGCGAACGCGTGCGCTGCGTCAAAACCGGCAAACGCGTGAACGCCGGCGAGCGCATGTTCTCGTTCGACGAGATGACCGGCGACCAGCTCTTCGTCGATCGCGTGAGCTATCACTTTATGCCGCCGAAGGTGGGCAGTGGATTCGTGTTTCGGACCGGCGGAATTCCTTACATCGCGAACCGCGCCGGAGATCAGTATTACATCAAACGCCTTGTCGGCGTGCCTGGTGACACGCTGCAGATCGAAGGCACGACCTTGGTCCGAAACGGCGAGCCGATCGAAGGCTCCGAAGCGTTCAAAGCCAACGCCGAGCAGCAGGGGCGTTATCCCGGCTATCAAGCGTCCGGTCTGTTGGCGCCGGGAGAAACGGTTTCTGTTGGACCGAACGAGTTCTTCGCGCTGGGCGATAATTCTCCGAATAGCGAAGACGGACGTGTGTGGGGCTTCGTGCCGGAGAAAGATGTCATCGGCCGCCCGCTGATGATCTATTATCCGTTCACGCGCCGTTGGGGCCCGTCCAAGTAGCCAAGTAGCGATTTGGCGGTTGTTTATTGGCATCCGGAAGTGAATGTGGCGCACTCGGAGCCATCTCGTTTGGTCCGAATCAACAGACATTTATGAGTTTTCGGTCGCACTTTCACTTCCTTATTGTTTTTGGAGCCGGCCCTATTGCACTGGAAGCAAAACTCGTCCGCAGAAGTGACAGTATCATATTTGTTACGGAAGGCATCGACGGCCCCCTAAATTGGAAGCAACTCGGAACCAAAACTGATCATCTGTCTTGTACGCTCCCAAAAAATGGCGTCCGGTGATTATCCGGAAGTGATGAACCGGGAGTACCGACATGGAGGGACTGAACTGAGCGAGCCTACGACTAGCTGACGTGGAAAGGTTTCGTTGGTTTGGGGGAGATTGGCTCCACCTTAGTGGGGTCAGAATGAGGTGGACCCCATCCGTTGGACAGCGGATCGGGGAGATTAAGTTAGGATAGACGCACTCTCGTGAGATGCCTTGGCCGACGCCGAGGACAGGAGCGATCAAGCTTGCCGCAGGCGTCGGCCCGATGGCGGATGGTTTGATATAAGCTCATTGGTTGATGGCAAGCGGGACGGTCTGGCGATAGACCTCCATCGGCGTCAGCGGCGCGGCGTCGCCGAAGGCGCTGTGGGGACGGCGCTCGTTGTAGAAGCGGAAGAAGGCGTCCAGGTTGGTGTAGGCTTCGATCTGCGAGCGGTAGCTCTTCAGGTAGACCTCGTCGTATTTGACCGTGCGCCAGAGCCGTTCGACGAAGACGTTGTCCAGAGCTCGGCCGCGACCATCCATCGAGATCTTCACGCCGCGGGCCAGCAGCGGCTGGGTAAACTCAGCCGACGTGAACTGCGCACCTTGGTCGGTGTTGAAGATTTCCGGCACACCGTGCTCGGCGATGGCCCGCTCGACGGCCTGCACGCAGAACCTCGCGTCGATCGTGTTCGACAGCTCCCACGCCAGGACCGCCCGGCTATACCAGTCGATCACCGCGCACAGGTAGATGAAGCCGCCTTGGATCGGGATGTAGGTGATGTCCATCGCCCAGACCTGGTTGGGGCGATCGATGACGAGCCGGCGCAAGAGATACCGGAAGACCGGATTCTGCGGATGTTTCCCAGACAGGTTCGGCTTCCGATAAATCGCCTCCAAGCCCATCTGCTGCATCAGCCGGCGCACCCGTTTGCGATTCACCCGGTGACCTTGCCGCCGCAGCCAGCGGGTCATCTGCCGTGAGCCAAAGACCGGATACGCCAGATACGTCTCGTCGATCACCCGCATCAGCCGCAGGTTCTCATCGGTCTCCGGCTCCGGCTGGTGGTAATAGCTGGCCCGCGCCAGCCCCAGCAGTTCGCACTGCCGGGTGATCGGCAGGGCGGGATGTTGCGGTTCAATCATGCGGCGACGCTCCTCAACGCTCGAGCTCGCCAGCTTTTTTTTTGAGCCATTCCAGCTCCATCTTCAGCCGCCCGATCTCCTCGAACAGCTCCTTCTCCCGCTCCTTGGCCGCCTCCGCGTCATGATCATGGCTGCCCTTCCGGGCGAACACCTCCGGCAACCGTTCGGTTGCCTCCTTCTTCCATTGGCTCACCTGCACCGGGTGAACCTGATACTTCGCCGCGATGGCGTGGACCGGCTCGATGCCCTTCAGGGCTTCAAGACCAACTTTGGCTTTCAGATCGGCACTGTGCTGACGTCGCTTCTTGGACATGGGGATCGTTGTTCTGAGTTTGGATTAACGATCCGTCCTGTCCAACTTTCGGGGTCCACCTCAAGTCTCACCCGCTACTTTGTGCAGAGCACGGGGACTTTTCAAAAATCGCAAACATGACGGGTATTGCGTCCGATGTATTCCTCGGTGGCACCGGTCGTTGCCTAACAGACGATATTGTCTTATTGGATTCATTGGCATATAAATCTCTTAGATTCTGTGAGTCATGCGCACGTGATGGTTTTCACTCTGTGTTAATGCAGTATCCGCTGTTCGCGCGGTGCCCGGTCCATTCAGAAGACCTCGTCAGCCGATGTCCTATATGCGGTTGTAGTATCGATTATGCGTGGCCAACCCAAGGTTTACGCGCATTCCGTTGTCGATGTAGCGCTTCACTGTGGGTGCCGCAGCAAATGCGCGCACCACGTAATGTGCAGCGGGATGAGTGCATGAAGCACTTGGTTAGTGCCTCGAGTAAGTGGATCAATCAGATGATCCGCCCGGGAACTGACGGCAACGCCATCCGTTTATGGTTTACCGAACATACTGTGCACCAAGAACACGTTGGTTGCGAGAGAGACGCGTTGTGTATTTGGGCCGCTTTTGAGAATGCCGCCGCTCGTGGCCGCTGGTGTGGTCAGGCTTCGACTGACGGCACCATGGAACACGAGATGGCAGCCGAGGAGGTCGTATATCTGCGCACGCTGAGTAATATTGTCCATCGAATTGGGCTGCGGGAGGAAACCCTGCTGTGGTGGCATCTAGGCGACCGCGGGCTAGATCATAAAACACCGCGTACTATAGCTGAGGCGTCGGCTTTCGTTGCGTGGCGGCAGTTCTGGGAGGCGGAAACCCGCATCAGGCTCCCGACCGAGAGAAACAAGATTAGGGCGCAAGCGTCGGTGACGGACTTGTTCGCCAGACACTTTGCTCGGCAGACATTACCGGGTACCAGAGGGGGCGCGAAGATCGAGAGGGAGGTGCAGTTGATAGTCCTATCGCAAGTGCTGTGGGCCACCTTCGCCAACGCATGCGGGCTTTGCAGAAACAGGATCGGAGGAGCGATGTCTTTCGAGGAAATTATTAACACGCCTATGCCGGCGATCTTGATTAAAGAGATCAGAGACGGTCGGCATGTGGTTATCTGGCGGCACCGAGCTGAGCTTTCGTTCGGGCAGGAGTTTTTCAGTTCCGAAGGCTCCGATCACGGTGATTGAGGACGTGCTTGCGGAACGCGGCCGCCTAAAGGATCACTTTTGATTCCCATCATTAGTTTCAAAATGGACCCTTCAGTGCGTGACGGCGATTTTCACTTCCGAAATGTGTCAGTTTTCCTTCCGCGCGACATTTATCTAGCTTGTCGCGTCGGCTAGCCATCCGCCACAATGACGGTTATGTTAAGTAGCTCTTGGTGTCCGACGCTCCGTTCGCCACGCCGCGGGAGGTCTTCCAAGGATCTGTCGAAATTGCCGCGCGAAAAAATACACGTCGCGATACCCGCACGCGTCGGCAACGGAGGCTAACTTCAGATCCGTCTCGTTGAGCAGAATGCACGCGTGGTCCAATCGACATCGTATCACCCACTTCGCTGGCGAATGCCCCGTCAGTTCCCGCATGCGTTCGTTCAACCGGGTCGAACCCATGCTGGCGTCTCGAGTCATGCGCTCCACCGTCCAGTCCTGCCACGGTTCGCGTTGAACTTTGCGAGCAAGTTCGTCCACGCGATCGTCGCCTTCTTCTGCGGGACTGCCGTGCGCCAGCCGCCACACCGCACCGAGGAGCGCAAACGCGAGCGCCGGCCCCGTCTGCGCCCCGACGTCGTCGCCCATCATCGATTCCGCCGCCAACTGCTCTCCCAACTCGCGGAAACGTCTCGCGGGCCGCAGCGGGACAAGCGCAAGCCGCGCGGCCCAATCCAATCTCGAACCCCGTTTCCCCTGCAGTCGTAGCGGTGTAAAGTGCAACGCGATCACTTCCAGCGGCGCTTTGGGATCATGCGCGCCCTCCACTTCGTCGCCGGGAACCAACAACGTCGCCATGGGAGCGTTCAGCGTTCGACGAACGCCATTCACGGTGAGCGTTCCATTTCCAGAGAGAACCAGCCATAGGTCGTGATCGCTCAGTCGCGTTGCCCGGTCTCGCGACCCTCACCGTCTTCACCTTCCTTGGCACGTGGGGCAGTTTCATCTGGCCGCTGATCGTCACCAACACGACCGACCTCGCCACGCTCCCGCTCGGCCTCCTCGCTTTCCAAAATTCCTACAACTACGGCACCGAGTGGCACCTCCTCATGGCCGCCTCGCTCCTCATTCTTCTACCGGTCATCGCGCTCTTTCTCATCGGCCAGAAGTTCTTCGTCTCCGGGCTCACCGTCGGCGCGGTGAAGGGTTGACGCCCCGCACCACCCACGCGCTCATCCTATTTCCAACCGTTTGCTTCTTTAGACCTCCCCATGCCGACGCCATCCCGCTCCGTCTTTTGCCGATTTTTCAGAAACCTCGTCCGCCCAGTCGCCGCCTTTAGTCTCGCAACAACGGCATCGTTAACTGCCGCCGAATCGATCCCCATCGAAGCGTTCACCGCCCCGCTTCAGATTTCGCATCCCCGCTTGTCCCCCGACGGAAGCCACCTCGTGTCCCTCGTGGAGTCTGACTGAGATACCCGGCTCGTCGTGATGAATCTCGCAACGAACAAGGCGATCAATATTCGCCCTGGAAAAACCCATGGTGGTCTCTCGAAGGAGGTCTCCTCCTTTCGCTGGATCAGCAACTCCCGTATCAGCTTCCTCACGACGGTTTGGGATGGCGCGTTCTGGACCGGCATGACCGCCGTCGATTCGGACGGGAAGAACTGGGCCGCCTTCTCCGGACCCGACGTCGATCCTACGAACCTCAAACCCCTGCGCGCTCAACAGATCATCTACGCGTTCCAAGATCCCAACCAGAGTGTCCTCATGCTCGACCACGGCGTGAGCCGCAACGACGTCGTCTTTCCGGATGTGGTTAAAGTCAACACACGCACCGCCTCCTTTCGGAAGGTGGTCGAGAACCCGGGGAACGTCGTTCACTGGGTCGTCGATCGCGCCGGAGTGGTGCGCCTCGGCATCACGCGTGACGGTCTTCGTTTCGGTGCCATTTATCGCGAAAGCGAGCAGGTAGAGTGGCGCACGCTGCCCTTTTTCGACGCCGCGCTCGGAAAGATCACGCCGCTCGGCTTCGACTACGAAGATCAGCGCCTGATCGTCGCGGCCAGCAACGATCACAATCGCCGCTCCGTTTATTACTACGATCTCTCCACCGGGAAACTCGGCGACATGATCGCGGGACACCAACTCTACGACATCGTCTCCGACAAAGGCGCCGCCGTCATCGATGGCATCGCCGTCGCCGGCCCCATCAGTTCCGACCTCGCCGCTACCGTCGTCGGCATCCGCTATTTCACGGAAGGTCCGCGAATTCGCTGGTTCGACGAAGGACTCGCCTCGCTGCAGCAAGCCATCGATCGGCGCATGCCGGATACGGTCAATCTCATCGTCAGCCGCTCGCGAGATGAAAAGCGTTTCATCTTTCTCGCGTTCTCGGATCGCGATCCCGGCACCTACTACCTGATGGATCTTAGCTCGGGCCGCCCGTCGCTTTCCCGCCTCGGCCAACGCCTACCGGACATCCCGGTCGATCGGATGGCTGCGATGCTCCCGATGAAGTTCACCGCGCGCGATGGTGAGACGATCCACGGCTACGTCACCCTGCCGCAAGGAGATCAGAAGAAGAACTTTCCGATGGTGGTGCTGCCGCACGGAGGCCCCACCGTGCGCGATATCTGGGTCTTCAACTCGCTGGTTCAGTTTCTCGCCAGCCGCGGCTACGCCGTGCTGCAGGTCAACTATCGCGGTTCGCCGGGCTATGGCAGCGAGTTCTACGAAAAAGGAAAACGCGAGATCGGCCGCGGCATGCAAACCGACATCGAAGACGGCACGCAATGGGCGATCGCTCAGGGCCTCGCCGATCCAAGCCGCATCGCCATCGTCGGCGGAAGCTACGGCGGCTACTCGGCCCTCTACGCGCTCGCGCACAGCCCGGATCTCTATCGTTGCGGAATTTCGATCGCCGGCGTGACTGACTGGACCGACATCGTTCGCGAGCGCAAAGGCGAAGAATACCGTTTCGCGTTCCTCCACTTCCAGGAATGGATCGGCGACCCGAAAACCGAAGCGAGTTTCCTTGCTTCGATTTCGCCGGTGAGTTTCGCCGACCGGATCAAAGCCCCCGTCTTCATCGTTCAGGGCAAAGACGATCGCATCGTTCCACCCAAGCAGGCTCGCAAGATGGTCTCCGCACTCGAGAAATCAGGCAACAAACCCCAAGTGCTCTATTTCTCCAACGAAGGCCACAACTTCAAACACCAGAAGAACCGCACCAAGCTCTACGCCGAAATCGAAACTTTCCTCGCCCGCCACCTCGCACCATCCCACGCCGCCTCCGACTAAACGTCCCGAGCGAGGGCGAAGTCTCCCGCTACGACACGGCCGTTTTTGCGCCTTCTGCGCCTCTTTGCGGCCAATGTTCCAGGCGAACCCCTCTACTTCGATTCCCCGCGATCGCTCAACCGCTGCGCCAACATCCACTCGTAAACCTCCGGATTCTCATACGTCGCCGTCCACGAGTCGTGCTTCACTCCTGGATACACGGTCAGCCGCGGTGATCCTCCAAACTTCTTGATCGCATCGATCATCTCCTGCGAACGCTCGACCGGCACCACCGCATCCGCGTCGCCGTGAAACGCCCACACCGGCATGTCGCGCAACCCGCGCGCCAACTGCCGCTCGCCTCCGCCGCAAATCGGCAGGATCGCCGCATAGCGCTCCGGACGCCGCACCGCCAGCGCCCACGTGCCAAAACCGCCCATGCTCAGCCCCGTCAGATAAATCCGATCCCGGTCGATCCGCAGTTCGCGCGCGGTCTGCTCAATCAGCCCTTCCAACGCCAGAATGTTCCACCATTCGCCCGGGGGGCATTGCGGCGAAATCACCACGAATGGAAAATCCTTCCCGGCTTCGATTAGCTTCGGCAGCCCGTGTTTCTTGATCAGCTCGATGTCACTCCCGCGCTCGCCCGCGCCGTGCAAAAATAACACCAGCGGCCACCGCTTCTCCGCGTTGGCGTCGTAGCCGGGCGGCAGGTATCTGAGATACTGATACTCCTGCGTCATCGTGATCGTGGTGATTTGCGGTTCCTGTCGCATTATCGGTTTCATCGGCGTCTGGCAGCCAGACAACAGCACCACTGCACCCACGAACGCGACCGCAACCTCCCAGTTTCTCCGGCGCTCAAACAGACTGTGACGTTTCATCGTGTAAGTTTTCGACTCTCTCCGCGCTCAGCAGCTTTCCGCCACCCGGAGCGAATTTCGCGTGTCTCACGACCGCCTCGCATCCATCGCGCAACATGATCTCCGCTTCGGGTTCGCCTGCGCTCACCGGCGCTCGCCGCGCGCAAAATCCACCGATGACCAAGTCTTCGAACCTCTCGATCTCCAACGCATGCCGGCAGAAATCCGGCAATCCCTCCTCCCGCACCACCGTCACGTTCCGCAGCGCCAGTCGCTTCACCCCGCGCGCGAACAGCGCGGGAATGTCATGCGCGAACACCTTTCGCGCCGGATCCCAAAACTGACGCAAATCGAAGTTCCCCCCAAACGACTCCTGCAGCGCACCCGGCCGCAGCGTCAGCCGGCAGTTGTCGAACGTCACGTCTTCGATGGCGCTGTTTCCTTCGCCATAGATCACTACGCCGTGATCGCCCGTCGCCGTCACGTTGCTGAACGTGACATTTCGCACCGCGCGCGCCCGCCGTTCATCTTCGAATTCCGCCACCGCCGAAATGTGAATCGGCTCTCCTTTGCCCCACCACTTGCCTTTGTAGAGCCTCGTTTCGATCACGATGTTCGAGAACACCACGTTCTCGATCGTCTCGCCATAACGCGCGTTGATCAAAATCCCGCGGTTCGAATCCCGGATCACGATATTGTTGAACAACAAATTTCGAAAATCGTGCGCGCCCCAGCCAATCCGAAGCGCCGCCGACCGCGAAAGCAGGACGCAGTTCTGCACCACGATATTCTCCGCTGCACCGGTGCCAAACCCATCCGCGCAGGGACTAAACGCGATCGCATCGTCACCCGCCTCGATGTTGCAATCGCTGATCCGCACATTGCTCGTCAGGCTCACGTCCAGACCGCCGCTGTTCGGCATCAACAAGCTGCTCTTGATATCCAGCCCGGTCAGCAGCACGTCCGTGCAACACGCCACGTGCAGACACCAGTTCGGCGCGTTCAAGAGCTTGATGTCGCTCACCAGCACATCGCGACATCCCTTCACCAATATCAGAATCCCCGGACGCGGCGTGTGCTTCACCGGCCCGTCTTCGGGGTCGTCATTGATTTTCAGATACGCCTCGCCTTGCCGCGTAAACTGCGCCTCGAAGTCTCGCCACGTAAAGGCTCCACGTGGGAAGGCGGCGTGCGCGTCCCCACAATCGCCTGGTGGCCTGCTCATGTCCCCGCCAACACCGTGCGCGACGCCGTCGCGGGCAACATCGACTTCCTGCCCACGTTCCTCTCGCTCGCCGGCGCCCCCGTCCCCACCACACCCGAAATCGACGGACGCGATCTCTCGCCTCTCCTGCTGGGTAAATCCGAAGCCTCCCCGCACGAAGCCTATTTCCTCTACAATGATCACCGGCTCGAAGCCGTTCGCTCGGGCCCATGGAAACTGGCGCTTGCACCACAAATCGAGAACCTCGGTGACAAGCACTTCCCCGCCGACGCGTCTTCGCCCAAACTGCGTCTCTACAATTTGGATACCGATATCGCCGAGCAAACGGACGTCGCCGCGCAACATCCCGAGATCGTCACGCGCCTGCAGCAGCAAGCCGAAGCAATGATCCGCGATCTGGGCCACGGCACTCCCGGACCGGGAGTCCGCCCCGCCGCACACGCCAACTAGTAGGGTGTCCCGCAAGTAATTCTCGGACTTCGCGTGCAAAATAGTGATGTCATTCTGAGCGCAGCGAAGATCCATTTTGAGCTACTGCGTTGGCCGTGACGACAAAGCGTTCACTGGATTCCTCACTGCGCTCAGACTGACAGACCGCGTGTTGAAGTGATCTCCGGGCCGCCATGCTAGGCCACGTCGCCCGAACGGTGGGAGGGCCTTACGCCCCGACTCGGCTCCCACCCACCGCAACCATTTCAACCGGTTGACTGCCGCCGGGCTTTGTTTTCCGCGGCGAACGCGTCATCACTCCATCATGGCTTACAAGTTTCCTCGTAACTTCACCTGGGGCGTCGCCGCCGCCGCTCCCCAAATCGAGGGCGCTGCCTTCACGGACGGCAAGGGCGAGTCCGTGTGGGATCGCTTTGCGCGTATCCCCGGAAAGATCAGCAACGGCGACACCCTCGACGTCGCCTGCGATCATTACCACCGCTACAAACAGGACTTCGCACTCATGCGAAAACTCGGTGTGAAGAACTACCGGCTCTCCCTCGCCTGGCCGCGCATCTTTCCCGACGGACGCGGCGCGGTGAACCCCAAGGGGGTCGCGTTCTACGACCGGCTCATCGATGCAATGCTCGCCGAGGGTATCCAGCCTTACGTTACAATGTTCCATTGGGACCTGCCGCAAGCGCTCGAAGACATCGGCGGCTGGCGCTCCCGCGAAACCGCCGACGCTTTCGGCATCTACGCCGACACCATCGTCAAAGCCTACGGCGACCGCGTGAAACACTGGATCACGCTCAACGAAATGCGCTGCTTCACCGTGCTCGCCTATGGCGACACGATTCGTCCGCCCGGCATCATCGAGTCCACGCAGATCATCAACCAAACCTATCACCACGCGCTTCTGTCCCACGGCCACGGCGTTCGCGCCGTGCGCGAACACGGTCGCCGCGGCTCCCAAGTCGGCATCACCGACGACTCCACGATCACCGTTCCCCTCACCGAAACGCCCGACGACATCGCCGCGGCGCGCGCGAAATTCGTCGAACTCAACTGCCGCTCGATCGACCCGATCTTCCGGGGCGAATACTCGCCCGTCTATCATCGCCTCTACGGCAAAGACCGCGCTCGGGTTGAGTCCGGCGACTTCGACCTCATCTCGCTGCCGACCGATTTCTTTGGTTTCAACATCTACACCGGCGTGTTCGTCCGCGCCGGACGCCGCGGCAAACCCGAGCAGCTTCCGTTTCCCAAAGGCTATCCCGCGCCGGAAAACTCCTGGTGGCTCAAACTCCTCCCGCGCGCGATGTATTGGGGGCCGCAGCACGTCACGAATCTCTACAAACCGAAGGCCATCTACATCACCGAAAACGGCGCCGGCTACGACGATGAACCGCCGGTGAACGGCGAGGTGTTCGATCTCCACCGCCTCGAATACGTCCGGCAATGTCTCGGCGAACTGCACCGCACGATCCAGGACGGCGCGCCTATCCGCGGCTATTTCCTGTGGTCCTTCATGGACAACTTCGAATGGGTCGACGGCTACGCGCGCCGCTTCGGCATCTGCTACACCGATTACAAAACCCTGAAGCGCACCCCGAAACTCAGCGCCCGCTGGTATTCCGAAGTCATGCGCCAAAACCGCCTCATCTAGCTCTCACACCCCGCCAAAACTAGCCATGTAGGGCGGGATCTCCGACCCCCGCCTCTCGCGTCTCTTTCGCGGCTTCGCCGCCCGTCCACTCACCGCTCGTTCTCGCCCAGCGCCAGCTCCTCGAGCAGCGCCAATCCGAAAAACGTCGTCGAATACAAAATCGTCAGCGGACGCCGGCGCACATAAGCCATGCTGTTCTCGTTGAAGATCGCACCGTCGAGATTCGGATCCTCGCCGCGATATTGATGAAGCAGGCACCAGCCAAGCGCACGTCGCGCCGCCGCCAGGTGCGCCGGGTTCTTCGTGATCTTGTGCAAATCGTAGAATAGATACGCCCAGATCGCCGTGCCCTTGTCGTCGATTGGATCGCTGCCCTGCGGCTTCGTGAACAAATACGTCCAGCCGCCGTGCTCCGCCTGGCACTCCATCACTTTCTCCGCGAGTTCATCCGCGAGCGCCAGGTAACCGGTGTCACCAGACAATCGATACGCATCCAGATAACCTTCGATCACCCACGCGTGACCTTTGATGTCGGGATCCCAGATTTCCTTGTCCTCCTCGCGCATCCACGCGCGCATCAACAACCCCGACTCGCGCCCCACGTGCTCGAGATGGCTGTCGAGAAAACGTTTCCCCGCCGTCGCCACGTCGCGCGATTGGGTGGCCTCATAAAGCCGTCGAAAACCAATCATTCCGAAAACCGACTCGTCCAACGTGTGCGGTGTCCAACCGTTGCGTTCGACGATCCAATCCTGCGGCACGACCGCATACTGACTCATCAAACGCTCCGCCGCGGACACGAGTAACTTCGTGCGCTCCAGAAATTCCGGCCGCTCCGTTTCGCGATACGCTGACATCCATCCCCAGCCCGCCAGGAACAACGAATCCGCCGTCGAGATATATTCCGCCCAGCCGTTCGGCGTCGCTCGCGACGGCTCCCAACGCACCGTGGAAACCCCGCGCGCCGGATGACCGGCCTCGTTCATCCCGTAATTCAAACTCCGCTCCGCCGCCGCGATCGCTGCGCTGCGAAACGAACCCGCCAGACCTGCTGCTCGCGCGGATTTCCCATCCGAAAGCGCGAACAGCAGGTCGATTGTCGGTCCCCATGACCAAACCCAATGCGCCATGCGGTGAGCACGACGCGAAGGATCATAGACAAGATGAAAGCCTCCTTCGAAATAACTTCCCGGCTCACGCACTTGCGCCGCGAGCAGATTGCGACCGACAACCAGCGCCGCTTCGTCGACGAAGCCGCGATCTTCCCACCACCTTTCGCTCACCCGCAGCGGCGCGCGCGTCGCCGGACGCGACACCACGACGGATTCGGCAACTTTGTTCCACGCGCGCTCGCGTTCACGCGCCCACAGCGTCACGCGTCCACCCCACTCGGGACTCGTCAGCTCGACGCGCAGCGATGCTTCGCCGTCCTTCAACGTTCGGCGAAAATACATCTCGGGCGGCTGCAAGCTCGCGCTCCGCACGTGCAGCAGATTTTCGCCGGACTCCAGTCGCACCACCGGGATCACGATGCGCGGTTCGATCGCGCCTCCCAACTCCGAGAAACGACCGTTCAACTTCCACGTGCCGCGTTCGGTGTCGTCGAAGTCCGCCACCAGCTCCCAACCGTCCGCGGCGCGCAGTTCATTGAAAAAGAAAACATTCTCCGCGCCTTTCTTCGACTCGTCCTCCGTCGCGACACCCTTCGGCAGCGGCAGGTAAATGATTCCCGGCTCTCCGACATCCGCGCCCAGTTCGACGTTCTTCAAACCCTCCGTCTCGATCCGCAGCTCGCGCTCGCCGTGACCCTGGCTCGCTACCGAAATTTCCAGGACGCGTTCGGTCGGAGAAAACGTCGCCCTCAACGCCTCCGCTCCCACCGCCGCCTTCACTCCGCCCATGCAGCAACACGCCGCAATCAACGCGCCGCGCGTCAGCGTCGCGCGTATCCAAACTCCGGGCACGTTCATGCCACCACCGTCTCTACTTCTCGTGCGACACGCGGTTCGGTCCACGTGCTGCGCAGTAGATGCATTCGCGTCGATTCGCGCAGGCCCTTCTCGAACCGCCGCATCTTTTCGACCACACATTCGACCGCCGCCGTAGCGACGTCACTCGCCGATTGATCGATCCCGCCATCGAAAGGTGCTGCCGACGATCCCAGCCCGAGCCACAGCGCATCGAACCCCTTGGCTCGCGCGTCCGCCACCAAGTGAGGCTCAGCGCAGATGACGGCCGTCGGCTCATACGCGTTCAACCACTCTTCGAACACCGCCTGTTTTCCCCTGGCGTCGTCCGGAAGAAAACACACGGGCACGCGATCCGACGGCGACACATCCGCCTGCGCGCGAAGGAAGCAGCTGTGCAACAATCCGCTGCTCGCCGCATCCAGTCGCGTGCCGATCGCCAGCCCGCTGCGCGTCTGACCCAGTCGGTGCAACTGACGCAGAATCAACTCCGCATTCCGGTAATGATCCGGACACACGACGTCGACCCACTCGCCGAGCCGGTGGTCGTTCAGCCCCACCAGCGCGAAGTCGTTCCACGCCGGCGTGAGCAGCGAAAATTCGAAACTGCGGTGCACCGGAAAAATCACGCCCTCGATCCCCCGCGCCCGCACAATCTGCACCAGCCGTCCCGTGCTCATGCCGGGCTCGCGGGTCCAAATTTCCTCCAGATGATAGCCGAGCTCGCTCGCCCGACGCCTCGCGCTCTCGAACAACACCTGCGCTTCCGCGTCCACACGCCAGTGATTGCGCTGCGGCTCCTGATTGATCCACGCAATCGGCAGGCTGCCCGCGCCCTGCTTGTCGCCGCGCAACAACGCCAGGTTTCGCGCCGCGACGTTGGGACGATAGCCCAATTCCTCCGCCACCGCCTGCACCCGCAATCGCGTGGGCAGCGGGATCGAGGGTGAATTTTTCAACGCCAGACAAATTGTGCTCGGATGCACTCCACAAGCACGGGCGACATCACGCTGAGTTATGGGGATTGCGGGGGACATGAACTCCTTGGGGGGGGGGGGTGATGCGACACTGTAGTCCTATTTTCATCGTTGCAGAATGAGAGCTATGGTAGAAAACATGTGTTTCCTGGCATCGCGTTTTCCATGCCCCACCGCTCCGATCCCACCATCAAAACGCGGCTTCTGCTGCGTCCCGTGAAATCCCCCATCGGCACCATTCGCCTTGGCGGCATCAACCAGGGCGGGTTCGGGATCGGCCGCCCACCCGATCCCCGCCGGAAACTCAACTGCTACGGTTTCACCTACATCATGAACGGCACGGGTGTGTATGCGGACGCTTCCACTCCCGCAACGCCCGTGAAAAAGGGCGACCTCGTCATCTTCTTTCCTTCCCGTCCGCACCAGTGCTACACGCGGCCCGGCGAATATTGGGACGAGCTCTGGTTCGAATGCGAAGGCCCCGCCTTCGATCTCATGCGCAAAACCGGCATGCTCTCACCGGAACGTCCGCTGTATCATACCCAGGAGAGCGATCAGTGGTTCCGCCGCTTTTTCCAAATCATCCCGCCCGTTCACCTTCGCGAGAAAACGCCGCCACAGGTCATCGTCAGCCGCTTCATCGCGGTGCTCACCGAACTTCTCGCCGGCAGCGCGGCGCCGGAAGAAATGCCCGCGCCCGCGGACGACTGGCTCAACCACGCGTGCGAACTGCTCGCCACCCACGAGGGAGTCAAAGGCCTGGAGCCCGCCGAGGTCGCAAAAAAACTCGGCTTCTCCTACGAATCCTTCCGAAAAAAATTTCGCCAAGCCGTCGGCTTCGCGCCCGGCCGCTTTCACCTCGACTCTCGCATCGATCGCGCCGCCGCGCTCCTCCATCAAGGTCGCCACACCATCAAGGAAATCGCCGGCCAGCTCGAGTTCTGCGACGAGTTCTATTTTTCCCGCTGCTTCAAGCGCCGCTTCGGCCAATCCCCCCGCGCCTTCCGCCGCCGCGTTCGCGGCAGCACCTGATTCGATGGACACAAAAGCACACGAATCCCCTCACCTCCATTCGTGTCCCTTCGTGTCCATTCGTGGTTAACAATAAGTTACACTCCATCCGTGTTTATCCGTTTCCATCCGCGGTTCAACCCACCCACTCCTCACACTCGCGCCTGCATCCGAAAAGCCCGTGGCGTCATTCCCATCTCCCGCTTGAACGCCACGCTTAGATACTCCACGTGCTCGAAACCCGCGCGCTCCGCGATCACGTAGAGCGGTAGATCCGTTTCCGATAACAACTGCTGCACCCGCGAGAGCCGCAGATGCAAAATCTCCTCGTGCGGCGAGCGTCCGAGCAGTTTGCGAAAGCGCTGCTCCAACACGCGGCGCGACATCTTCACCGCGTTCAAAACGTCCGCCACATTGATCCCCTCACACGCGTGCGCCCGAATAAACTGCACCGCCCGCACCACTTCGCGATCGTCCAACGCCAGCACATCCGTCGACTGCCGCGCCGCCACGCCCAGCGGCGGAATCATATGCGGCTCCGGCCCCACCTTCTCGCCACTCATCATGCGATCCAGCAACGCCGCCGCTTCATAACCCGCGCGTCGTGTATTTGGCACTACACTCGAGAGCGGCGGCGCCGCGAGTTCGCACAGCAACTCGTCATTGTCGACGCCCAGCACGGCCACTTCGTCCGGCACCGCGAATCCCGTTTGGCGACACGCATCCAGCACCTCCTGCCCGCGAATGTCGTAACACGCCAGAATCCCCACCGGCTTCGGCAATCGCCGCAACCAAGTCACCAGCTTCCGTCGCTCCGCCGCTAGATCGCCCGATCCGCCTTTGACCGAGTAAATCTGGCAGTCGTATCCCGCATCGCGCACGCGTTTCGCAAAATGATGCTCCCGCCACAACGACCAGTTGAACCGCGAATCCCCGCAAAACGCGAAGTGCTTGAACCCGCGCTCGAGCAAATGCCCCGCCGCCACCGCCGCAATTTCCGCATCGTCCGTTTCCACCCAGGGCAGCACCGGCAGCAAACGCGCCGCGCTCAAGTCCACACAGGGAACACCCGAGCCCGCCACGGCTTGTGCGATTCTCGGCGTCTCGATTCGCGCGAGAATTCCGTCGCCCTTCCATCCTTTCAGCCACGCCGGCGGATCGTCGCCGCGCCCTTGCTCCATCAGGTGAAAGGACCAGGCCTGATGCTCCCGCACGTAATGAATCACCCCTTGCAACAGTCCGCGGCCATACGCGTTGGAAGTCTCGATCAACAACGCCACTTGCCGGCGGCGTAGGGTCTTTCGACGGGGGCTGGACGAGCTCACCCAGCCGGTATGCTTTCGCCTTCGCAAAAAATCAACTCCCGCCTCCCCGCCGCCTGGGTTCCGCTCCGATATCCGTCTGAAAAACCGGGGGGGCTTTCGGTGAAAAAACTCAGAATTATTGCGCCAACTCTCATGGGCCTCCGCTCCCACCTGTGTTAACTTCTCCTTCTCGCGCCCCATGCCCCGCTTTTCCGCGCCTCTCGTCGTCGCCCTGCTTGCTGCGATCGTTCCGTCGCCCGTTCTCGCTGCTGCAGCGACGAGGTCCGCTGCGGCGTCGCCCGCTTCGCTTTCGTTTCGCAAGCTGCAGTTGAACTCCGAGTTCTTCGCGGAGGGCGGCACCTTCGGCGACCTCAACCGCGATGGTCACGCCGACGCCATCGCCGGCCCGTTCTGGTATGCCGGTCCCGACTTCACCGAGCGTCACGAGTTGTATCCACCAAAGCCCTTCGATCCCCTCGGCTACTCCGATAACTTCTCCGCGTGGGTTCACGACTTCGATGGCGACGGCTGGCCCGATGTTTTCGCGATCGGGTTTCCCGGTCAGGACGCCTTCTGGCTCCAAAACCCCGGCGCGACCGGTGGCACGTGGAAACGCCACTTCGCCTACGCTCCCGTCGACAACGAATCGCCGACCTTCGGTCAACTCGTCGACGGTCAGCCGCCCGTGCTCATTTGCATGAGTAACGGCCGGATTGGATACGCGACGCCCCACGCCGACGATCCGTCCATGCCTTGGAAATTTCATCCTGTCAGCGAGCCCCGCGGCTGGGGCAAATTCACGCACGGTCTCGGCTTCGGCGACGTCAACGCCGACGGCCGTATCGACCTCCTTGCTCCCGACGGCTGGTTCGAACAACCCGCCTCGCCCGACGGCGATCCGCTCTGGAAGCACCATCCCGCCTCCTTCGGCAACGGCGCCCACATCCACGTCGTCGACTTGAACAACGACTCGCTTCCCGACGTTGTGACTTCTCTCAACGCCCACGGCTACGGTCTCAGCTGGTTCGAACAAATCCGCTCCGACTCCGGCGCGATCGAATTCCGCGAACACCCGATCCTCTCGAAAACGGACCAGAAAATCGACGGCGTTCAGTTCTCCCAACTCCACGCCGTCACGATTGTCGACATGGATGGCGACAGTCTCCCCGATATCCTCACCGGCAAACGCTGGTGGGCGCACGGTCCCACCAAAGATCCCGAGCCCAACGCCGCGGCCGTCGTTTACGCGTTTCTTCTCCGCCGCTCCGCCACCGGCAAGGTCTCCTTTGAGCCCGCTTTGATCGACGACGACTCCGGTCTCGGCACCCAGATCGTCGCGCAAGACATCAATTCCGACGGCCGCCCCGACGTCATCACCGTCAACAAACGCGGCACCTTCGTCTTCCTTTCTCAACCTTCCTCTGCCGGAGCTCGTCCATGATCGCTCGCCTTCTTTTCGCGTTTCTAACGCTCGCCCTGGTCCTTCCTCTCCGCGCCGATCCACCTCCTCCCCAGCCGATCTTCGACGGCCAAACGCTTTCCGGCTGGCAAGGAAATCCCCAATCGTGGCGCGTCGAGGACGGCGCCATCACCGGCGAAATTCGCGCCGGCGAAAACCTCCCCAACAACGAATTCCTCTACTGGGACGGCGAACTTCACGATTTCATCCTCGAGCTCGAATTCCGCATCGCTGGCGATCCTTCCGCCAACTCCGGCATTCAATTCCGCTCCCAACGCCAGCCCGACGGCCACGCCGTCGGCTATCAGGCCGATCTCGACGACGGCGCCGTGTGGCTCGGCCGCATCTACGACGAACACGGCCGCGCGTTGATCGTCGAACGCGGCACGCGCGTCTCCATCGCTCCCGATGGACGCCGCTGGGTCGACGAGTTCGCTCCCGCCGCCAGCTTCAAATCCCTCTCGAAACCCGGCGACTGGAACACCTACCGCATCACGGCCAAAGCCTCGCACGTCGAAATCTGGATCAACGACACGCTCGTTTCCGTTCTCGACGACCACCAAGCCGGCGAAGCCGAATTCTCCGGCAAACTCGCGCTCCAACTCCACAGCGGCAAGGGCCCCGCCAAAGTCCAATTCCGCAACATCCGCGTCGCCCACCTGGGCCGCACCGCGCTTCCGCCGCCCCCGTCACCCCGAGAAGCCAACAACAAACCCGTCGTTTCGATTTCACCCGCCGACGCCAACGGCCAACCGCTGAACCTCGGCCTCGAAACCGGAAATCTCGACGGCTGGACCGTCGAAGGCGACGCATGGAACGGCCAGCCGATCCGCTACTACGAACCGTCCACGCCGCGTCGCAAAGGCGAGGTTCCCAGCGATCCCATCGGCAATTTCTGGATCGGACCCGGCAAACGCCCCGGCCCCGCCGGCACCGGCCGCCTCACCTCGCCCACATTCGAAGTCACGCATCGCTGGGCCAGCTATCTCGTCGGCGGCGGCAGCGACATCAATCAGACGCGTATCGAACTCGTGGATGCGGCAACCAACGCCATCCTTCACTCGTCCTCGGGCCGCGGCAGCGACGCCCTTCGCCGCGAAGTGATCGACTTCAGCAGCTCCGTCGGCCGTCAGGTTTTCCTCCGGCTCGTCGATAACGCGACGGAAGGTCTTTTCGGCCACATCGATTTCGACGATTTCGTTTTTCACGATCGCGAGCCCAACTTCGCCGCGAATCCCGACGCGTTTCGCCAGCAGGAAAGCGCCGTCCTCTGGCACCTTCAGCCAAACCCCGCCGCACCGACCGCGATCCCGAACGTGGATGCGCAAAAGGTCGTGCGCGACATGAAGGTAATGCAGGGCTTCCAGGCCGAGCTCGTCGCCGCCGAACCCGACATCCATCAACCGATCGCGTTCGCCATCGACGAGCGTGGGCGTCTCTGGGTCGCCGAGGCCTACAGTTATCCGACCAAACAACCTGCCGGCCAAGGCAAGGATCGTATTCTCATCTTCGAAGACGCCGACGGCGACGGCTCCTTCGAAACGCGCAACGTTTTCATCGAAGGTCTCAACCTCGTCAGCGGCCTCGAAGTCGGCTTCGGCGGCGTCTGGGTCGGCGCCGCGCCCGAATTGCTCTTCATTCCCGATCGCGATCGCGACGACCGCCCCGACGGCGAACCGCAAATCCTGCTCGACGGCTGGGGCTATCAAGACACCCACGAAACGCTCAACAGTTTCACTTGGGGCGTGGATGGTTGGCTCTACGGCGTGCAGGGCGTGTTCACCACCTCCAACGTCGGCAAGCCTGGCACTCCCGACAACGAGCGTCTGCGTCTGCGCGCCGGCGTCTGGCGCTACCATCCGCTTCGTCACGAATTCGAAATCTTCGCCAGCGGCGGCAGCAATCAGTGGGGCCTCGACTTCAACGAAGCCGGCCACCTCTTCATGACGCATTGCCGCAGCTTCCACGGCGGCGGTGGCACCACGCACGTGATTCGCAATGGCCATTACTGGAATCAGGCCAACTCCGACTACGCGTCGTTCGTCTCGAATCGCGGTCCCGATTTCGCGCCCGCATTGAAGAATTATCTTCCTTCGTCCGCCCGCTACGACAGCGGCGAAGGCGGCGCCGGCAAACCCGGCACGACCGCCGTCTATGGCGGGCACTCGCACGTCGGCACGATGATCTACCTCGGCGACAACTGGCCGGACATCTACCGCGATCATCTTTTCACGCTCAATCTCCACGGGCATCAGCTGAACCAGCAGCACAACGCGCGTCAGGGTTCCGGATACGAAACCTTCCACGCCGGCTTCGATCTGCTCTTCGCCTCCGACCGCACGTTCATGGGCGTCGATCTCCAATACGGCCCCGACGGCGCCGTTTACATCATCGACTGGTGCGATCACCAACACTGCCACTCGCCGCGCGACGACATCTGGGAGCGCACCAACGGCCGCCTCTACCGCATGTCGTGGTCCGAGTCCTGGAAACCGACGAAGGTGAATCTCGCCGAAAAGTCCGACGCCGAACTCGCCGCGCTCCACACGCACAAGAACGAGTGGTATGTCCGCACCGCGCGCCGCCTGCTCCAGGAGCGCTCCGCTTCCAAGCCCATCGCTCCCGCTGCACTCAGTGAGCTTCGCCGCCTCGCCGCCGATTCGAAAGAGATGTCTCAAACGCTGCGCGCACTCTTCACCTTGCACGTCGTCGGTGCGCTCGATGCCTCTCAAATCGCGGCGCTGCTCCAACACTCCAACGACGTCGTTCGTTCGTGGGGCGTTTACTTCGCCACCGAGCGCCGTCTCGCTCCCGTGTTGCCCGCCGCGACACTCGTCGCGCTCGCCCAAAAGGATCCCTCACCCACCGTTCGCCTCGCGCTCGCCTCCGCATTGCCCGCGCTCGCCGACTCCGATCGCTGGAGCATCGCTGCCGCGCTCGCGCAACACGCCGACGACGCCCACGACCGCTTCCTCCCGAAGATGATCTGGTTCGGGATCGCGCCGCTCATGGCCGCCGATCCTGCGCGCGGTCTCGAAATCGCCGCTCGCACTCCGTTGCCGTCGCTCGCCGACTCGATTCGCTGGTTCGCCGCGCAGAACGCCGGCGGACGCGAACAGCTCGTCGCGCAACTTGCTTCCGCCTCGCCCGACGTCGCTGCACGGGGCGTGCAGCTCATGGCCTTCGCCCTCCAGAGTGAAAGTAATCTCCCCATGCCGCCGCGTTGGTCTGAGCTTGCCCAGCGTCTTCTTTCGCAATCCGGGAATTCACCGCAACGCGCCGCTGCCCTCCAACTTTCCGTCCTTTTCGGCGACGCCCAGGTCCTCGCGCAAATGCGTTCTGTGCTCGCCGATACTCATGCGACGCTCGCCGATCGCCAGAACGCCCTCGCGCTCCTCGAGCGCGCGCGCGATCCCGCCTCGATTCCCGTCTACATCCGCCTGCTCGACGAGGACGCTTTTCGCAGCGCCGTGATTCCCTTGCTCGCCGGCGTCGACACGCCGCAAGCCGCCACGGGAATTCTCCGCCATTTCAACTCACTCAACGACGGCGACCGCGCCGCCGCTCTCGCCACCCTCACAAGTCACCCGCGCCTCGGTCTTGCGCTCCTCGATGCCGTCAGCGCCGGCACGTTCGACCGCAAACACATGACCGCGCTGCATGTCCGCCAACTGCGCAGCCTGCGTAACACGGAAGTC
This sequence comes from Verrucomicrobiota bacterium, assembly GCA_023391285.1. Classification (GTDB taxonomy): domain Bacteria; phylum Verrucomicrobiota; class Verrucomicrobiia; order Opitutales; family Opitutaceae; genus Opitutus. The sequence continues at coordinate 158,289 of JAEWBF010000039.1, read as the reverse complement.
GATACGCAGCTCGACCAGCTGTGGGGCCGCGTCGCCGAGTCGCCCGCCGAAATCAAAGCCGAGATGGAGCGTTATCGAAAGGCCTTCGCCGGCGCGCCGCGGTGGATCTACAACACGCGCCTCGGACGCGAAACCTACCAGCAGCTTTGCGCCACCTGCCATAAGTTCGAGGGCCAGGGCGGTAATCTCGGCCCCGACCTCACCGGTTCCTGGCGCAACGGCGTCGACTACTTCATCGAAAACATTGTCGATCCCAACGCCGTCGTCGGCACCGACTTTCAGCTCAACGTCATCACGAAAACCGACGGCAGCGTCGTCTCCGGCATGATCGAGCGCGAATCGGAGACCGCCCTCGTCGTTCGCACCGCGACGGAAACCGTCAACGTGTCGAAGTCCCAGGTGAAAAACCGCGAAGTGCTCGAGCAATCTCTCATGCCCGTCGGCCTGCTCCAAACGCTCACCGAAAAACAGGTCGTCGAGCTCCTGATGTTCCTCACCGAACGCCCTTGACCGAAAATCCATGCTTCAACCGCAAAGAACGCAGAGAGCGCAAAGCATCTCCTCCGCCCAACAACTCTCTTTGCGTCCTTTGCGTTCTCTGCGGTTAACCCCGATGCAATTTTTTTCGATGATCGCTCGATCGCTGCTTCAACGCCTCGCCTCACCCTTTGCCGCTCTCACCGCGAGCTTCGCACTCACCGCCTCGCTCGCAGCCCAGGAGGGCTTCCCCATCGCCGCCGGCACCGGCCTCACGCCGGAAGAAGCCGCGAAGGCGATGACGCTTCCGCCCGGTTTTCGCGCCACGCTCTTCGCCGGCGAGCCTGACGTTCATCAGCCCATCGCGTTCACGATCGACGAACGCGGCCGGCTCTGGGTCGTTGAAAACTATTCGTATCCGGACTGGTCGCCCTACGGTCGCGATCGCGTGCTCGTTTACGAAGATGTCGACGGCGACGGCCGTTTCGACACGAGCAAGGTTTTCTACGACCAACTCAACTTCGCCAGCGGCATCGCCGTTGGCATGGGCGGTGTCTGGGTCGGCAGCGCGCCGTATCTGCTCTTTATTCCCGACAAAAACCGCGACGACGTTCCCGACGGCCCGCCCGAAGTCGTGCTCGATGGCTGGGGCCATCAAGACACACACGAAACGCTCAACAGTCTGATCTGGGGCCCCGACGGCTGGCTCTACGGCAACCAAGGCGTATTCACCTACTCCAACGTTGGTCGCCCCGGTTCCGGAGATTCCGGCCGCACTCATCTCAACGCCTGCATTTGGCGCTATCACCCCACGAAGAAAATCTTCGAGGTCTTCGCCGAGGGCATGAGCAACCAGTGGGGTCTCGACTTCAACGATGTCGGCGACGCCTTCGTCACCGCGTGCGTGATTCCGCATCTCTATCACGTCATCCAGGGCGCCAGCTACCAGCGCCAGGCCGGCCCGCACGCCAACCCCCACGTTTACGACGACATCAAAACCATCGCCGATCACTTCCACTACGATCGCGGCCAAAACTGGGTCGATTCGCGTCTTGGCAAGGGCGGCACCGACGCCGCGGGCGGCGGCCATGCTCACGCCGGCACCGTCATCTATCTCGGCGACAGCTTCCCCGCCGAATACCGCGGTTCGCTCTTCACGCACAACATCATGGGCAGTCGCATCAATCGCGACATCCTCGAGCCGTCCGGCTCGGGCTACATCGGCCGTCACGCGCCGGATTTCATGAAGGCCAACGATGGTTGGTTCCGCGGTCTGCGCCTCGAGGTCGGCCCCGACGGTTCGCTCTTCAACAGCGATTGGTATGACGCCCGCGCTTGCCACCAACAGCGTCCGCACGATCGCAGCAACGGCCGCATCTACAAAATTTCTTACGGCGAATCGAAGCCCGTTCGCGTCGATCTCGCGAAATACTCCAGCGAGGAACTCGTCGAGCTCCAACTCCACGCCAACGACTGGTGGGTTCGCCGCGCGCGAATTCTCCTTCAGGAGCGCGGCCCCAATCCCGCGATCGCCGAAGCTCTCATCAAACAGCTGCGCGCTCAAACCGACGTTGCCCGCCAGCTCCGTTCGCTCTGGGCGCTGCACGCCGTGCGCGGTCTCAACGAATCGCTCGCGCTCGAACTCCTCAAACATCCCGAAGCCCACGTCCGCGGCTGGACCATCCAACTCACCTGCGAAGACAAGTCGCCCTCCGCCGCGCTTCTCGCCGCGTTCGCCGATCTCGCGCGCAGCGATCCTTCGCCCGTCGTGCGCCGCTTCCTCGCCTCCGCCGCGCAACGCATCGCTCCGGCGAAACGCTGGGACATCGTCGAAGCCTTGCTCGCTCACGGCGAGGACGCCTCCGACCACAATCTTCCGCTGCTCTACTGGTTCGCGCTCGAGCCACTCGTTCCCGTCGATCCGGCGCGCGCCCTGGCCTTGGGCGGAAAAACTCCACTCACGCCCATTCGCGGCTGGGTCACTCGTCGTCAGGCCTCCCTTTCCGAAGACATCGCGCAAACCGACGCCAAAGGCGGCAATTCGCTCGATGGCCTTCTCGGCGCGTTGGCTGAAACGACCGACATCAGCTATCAGCACGAGATTCTCGACAGCATCATGCGCGCCACCGAGGGGCGTTCGGACCTCACTCCGCCCCCGGCCTGGGGCGGCGTGTTCGCCAAGCTGAGCGCAAGCGAAGATCCGCAGATCGTCGCCAAAGCCGACGCCCTTGCCGCCCGCCTCGGCGACAAGAACATCGTGTGGCGAAAACAAGGCGTCGTGATGGACACGTTCGCGCCGCTCCCCGCGCGCCTCGCCGCGCTGCAGGTTCTTCTCGATCATCGGAATTTCCAACTCACGCCCGTTTACCAAAAAATCCTCCCCGAACCCGCGCTTCGTCTCCCTGCCCTCCGCGGTCTCGCCGCTTACGACGTCGCCAGCACGCCGCCGGCCATCCTCGAGGTGTATTCAACTTTCAACGACGAAGAAAAGCGCGCCGCCCTTTCCGTCCTCGCCGCTCGCCCCGCCTATGCCCAGACGCTGATCGAAGCGGTCCGCGCCGGCACCGTCGCGAAGTCCGATGTCGACGCCACGGTGCTGCGCCAACTCGCGCTCCTCGACGATCCCGCGATCTCCGAAGCTTCCGCCGAGCTCTTCGGCGTCGTCCGCGAATCCCCGGAGGAAACCGCGCAGGAAATCGCGCGCTGGAAAAAGATCCTCACGCCCGAAAAACTCGCCGCCGCGAATCTTTCCAACGGCCGCGCAAAGTTCGAGCAGAGCTGCGCGCTCTGCCACGAACTCTTCGATTCCGGCAAACCCATCGGCCCCGAACTCACCGGCTCGAACCGCGCGGACCTCGACTATCTCCTCGTCAACATTCTCGATCCCAACGCCGTCATCGGAAAAGATTACCTGCTCACCACGGTCGAGACCAACGACGGCCGCACCGCCGCGGGCATCCTCCAGCGCCAGAATGCCGCGAGCATCACGCTCGTTAATCAGGTCGAGTCGACGACGCTTCCGCGCGACCACGTGAAAACCGTCACGCAGCTCGAGATGTCTCTCATGCCCCCCGGTTTGCTCCAAGGCATGAGCGACGACGAGGTCGCCGACCTCATCGCCTACCTCCGCAGCCCCACCCAGGTGCCGCTTTCCCAGTAACCCTTTTCCCATGGCTAAGAAAATAAACATCGCGATCATCGGCCTCGGTTTCGGCGCCGAGTTCATCCCCATCTATCAGGCGCACCCGAACGCCCATCTCATCGCCGTCTGCCAGCGCGATCCCAAGAAGCTGGCGTCGCTTCAAAAGGCGTTCGGCATCGCCAAGGGTTACACCGACTACGACGAACTGTTGCGCGATCCCGAGATCGACGCCGTCCACATCAACACGCCGATTCCCGATCACGCGGAGCAAACCATCAAGGCGCTCAAAGCCGGCAAACACGTCGCGTGCACCGTGCCGATGGCCACCTCGATCGAAGACTGCAAACGCATCGTCGATCTCACCCGCAAGACCGGCCGCAAATACATGATGATGGAGACCGTCGTTTACGCGCGGGAATACCTTTTCATCAAGGATCTCTACGACCGCGGCGAACTCGGCAAAATCCAGTTCCTCCAAGCCAGCCACCAACAGGACATGGACGGCTGGCCCAACTACTGGCCCGGCCTTCCGCCGATGTGGTATGCCACCCACTGCGTCGGCCCCATGCTCGCACTCACCGACGCCGCGGCCGAATACGTCTCTTGCTTCGGCTCCGGCACGATCCGCCCCGAGCTCGTCAAACACTACGGCTCACCGTTCGCCGTCGAAACCGCGCACATCAAGTTCCGCGATTCCGACCTTTCCGCCCGCATCATCCGCTCGCTTTTCGACACCGCGCGGCAATATCGCGAGTCGATCGATGTCTACGGCTCGAAAAAATCCTTCGAGTGGACGCTGATCGAAAACGAACCGCATGTGCTCCACACCGCCAAGCTCCCCGAGCACAAGATTCCGAAAAAGATCAAAGTGCCGGATTACGCGAATCGTCTCCCCAAGGGTATCCGTCCTTTCACGACGAAGGGCGTCTATGACCTCGGAAAGAAAACCCATCTCAGCTTCACCCAGGGCGCCGGACACGGCGGCTCGCATCCCCATCTCGCGCACGAGTTCATCTCCGCGCTGGTTGAGGATCGCGATCCCTACCCCAATGCGAAAAAATCCGCCAATTGGACCTGTGTCGGCCTCTGCGCGCACGAGTCCGCCCTCGCCGGCGGTAAAATCGTGAAACTCCCCGCCTTCACGCTCTAGTCCCCTCTTGTCATTCTGAGCGCAGCGAAGAATCCCTTTGCGCGTGCCTGGCAGGCCGCGCCCTAGATCTTCGTTGCGCTCAGCCCCAGCACCAACATCCACACTGTTCCCCCCGTTCCCCAAACCCAATGACCGCATCCCACGCACCTGATCAAGGCACCGTCCCTAACGCCAAACGGCTCCTCTGGGCCGGTTTCGCCGCCATCCTCGCCACCGCTGTCGGTTTCGCCATCCGCGGCGGCATCCTCGACAACTGGGCCGGCGAATACGGCTTCAACGCCGCCCAACTCGGCGCCATCGGCGGCACCGGCCTTTCCGGCTTCTGCTTCGGCGTCATCATCGGCGGCCTGGTCGCCGACAAGGTCGGCTACGGCAAACTCGTCATCGCCGCCTTCGTGCTGCACATCCTGTCCGCGGTCGTCACGCTCAGCGCCGGCGTCGAAAACGCCTATGCGGTGCTCTACTGGGGCACGTTCATCTTCGGCGTTGCCAACGGCACGCTCGAAGCCGTCGCCAATCCCCTCGTCGCGACGATCTTCCCGCACAACCGCACGCACTACCTCAACATTCTCCACGCCGCCTGGCCCGCCGGACTCGTGCTCGGCTCCGCCCTCGGCTGGATCCTCGACGACCGCTTCCACCTCAGCTGGAAAATCCAGCTCAGCCTGTTCCTCATCCCCACCCTCGTCTACGGGCTCATGTTCCTCGGCCAGAAATCGCCAAAATCCGAAGCGTCGGAAAAAGGCATCGGCCTCGCCGAGATGTTCAAGGACGTCGGCCTGCTCGGCTCGCTGGTCGTCTGCTACCTTCTCTCGCTCTTTTTCGCGAACGCCCTCGGTCTGTCCCAAGCCACTGGATACATCATCGCCGGGGCCTTGCTCGTCGCCGTCGGCGTGATCACGCGCTTCTCGATCGGCTCCTTCCTGCTCTTCGTTCTGTTCGCCACCCACCTGCTCGTCGGCGCGGTCGAACTCGGCACCGACAGCTGGATTCAAAACATCACCGGCAATCTCTTCAGTTCCGAGCAGGGCAAATGGCTCTTCATCTGGACGTCCGCCCTGATGTTCGCGCTCCGCTTTTCCGCTCACTGGATCGAGCGCAACCTCAAGCTCTCCCCCGTCGGCCTCCTGCTCGTTTGCGCGATTCTCGCCTGCATCGGCCTGACGCTCACCAGCCGCATCAACTCTTTCGGCATGGCGCTCCTCGCGCTCAGCGTCTATGCGGTCGGCAAAACCTTCTTCTGGCCCACCATGCTCGCCGTCGCGTCCGACCGTTTCCCGCGCACTGGCGCCCTTGCGATTTCCATCATGGGCGGCATCGGCATGCTCTCCGCCGGCGTGATCGGCGGCCCGGGACTCGGCTACGCCAAGGACCGCTTTGCCGGCGAGGAGCTCGCGAAGGCCGACCCTGCGATCTACGCCGAATACAAATCTCCGACACCGTCGAAGTTCCTCTTCTTCTCGGAAGCCACCGGTCTCGATGGCCGCAAGTTCGGCGTCGTCTCCGAGAAACTCGCCGCCGCCCGCGCTGAAGCCGATCGCAACGACGCCGACCCTTCCACCGCCTACAACGCCCTCACGCCCACCGAACGCACCGTCCACGAAGCCAGCATCGCCGGCGACCGTCGCACGCTTCGCGCCGACGCCTTCGTTCCTGCAATCATGGCCGCGGTCTACCTCTTGCTCCTGCTCTATTTCAAATCGATCGGCGGCTACAAGGTCCTGCACATCGACGCCCCCGCGCGTCCCCAAAACGTCTAGCCACAGCTGTGGGAGGGGCTTTACGCCCGACTTCAACCATCCGCGCCAACAGCTCTCCCGGCTGTTGGCGTTTTTGTATCCACGCGCCTGACACACGCGCTCGCGCACCGCTGGCCGAGTTGGCAATCGCGATCACTCGCCCATTCGCCTTCGGAACCCTCGATCGTCGACTCATGCGGTTGAATCGCAGTTCAGTGTCGTTTCCGGTGTATCGAGGCGATCCTCCGGGGCCGCGCGCAGCGTGGATCCGTGACCCCATTTTTCGGATACGTTTTCGCCGCGGCCCACAAAAGACCCTATGAAACTGACCCCGCGTCTACCCGCCTGGATACTCCGAGGCTGCGCCCTTGCCGCAGCACTCTGTCCCGCCGCCGGCCTCCATGCTCAACATTTCACCGGTTACGATTTGATCGTTCCAAAATCCTCCACTCCCAACGCCATCACCGTCGTCGACGGCACCGGCATCACCCTGCCGAGCAATCGCAGTTTCGTCATCGGCCTCGAAGGCGGCACGCGGAATCCGATCCGTTTCAACAACTGGACCGGCACTTCCGATTTCCCGATCGTCATCACCAACGTCCACAACGCCTCCGAGCGCAGCTCCATCAGCGATCTCGATCCCAACGATCCCAATGCCACGCGCCGCACCGCGCTCTATCTCTTCAACTGCAAATTCATCCAACTCCGCGGCGACAACAATCCCGCCTTCCGCTACGGCATCGAGGTCGCTCGCGCCGGCGGCTCGCTCAACGGCGGCGGTGTCCGCGGCGTCGAGGTCACCGGCGCCAGCAGCGATGTCGAGATCAGCTTCCTCGAGATTCGCGAGGTCGGCTTCGCGGGCATCATGGTGAAACAAGATCCCGGTTGCAGCGCTGCGAGCTCACATCCCGACCTCGTTTACCGCAACATCAGCATCCACGATAACTATATTCACGATTGCGGCGCCGAAGGCCTCTACATCGGCTTCTCGTTCTGGACCGACGATCGCTGCACGACCGACGTCGGCGGGTTCGCGCACAACATCGAAGGGCTGCGCATCTACAACAATCTCGTCGAGCGCTGCAAATGGGACGGCATCCAGGTCGGCGCCGCGACCGCCGACGTCGAGATCTACAACAACGTCATCATCGATTCCGGCTTCGGCGGCACCCCCGCCAGCGGCAACACCGGCGTCGGCGTCCAAATCGGCGGCGGCACCACCGGCCTGCTCCACAGCAATCTCATCATCAACTGCCGCAACAACGGCATCTCTCTCTTCGGCCTGGGCCACAATATCGTCTACAACAACCTGATCTACGGCGCGGGCGGCGGCATGTTCATCGACAACCGCCCCTCGCCTGTCCCGGTCGGCCATCCCGCCGAACGCCAGACGCAGCCCGGCACGCCCTATTACATTTACAACAACACGTTCATGAACATCGCCGGCCACGTGCTGCACACGATGAGCGTGGAGACCGACAATCATTTCAAAAACAACCTCGCCGTCGCGCCCGAGCCCGAGGAAGAGCACCGCTTCATCTGGTATAACCGCCCCAACGAGGACCATGCGTTCCCCACCGGCGAAGAGGGCGGCAACGTCTTTCAACGCGACACCACCGGCCTCTCCTTCGCGGACCCCGCCAACTACGATTTCCGTCTGCTCAACTCTTCGACCAACGGGGTCGACGACGGTGTATCACTTTCCAACTACGGAACCGCGGATTTCGAGGGCATCCCTCGTTCACAGGGCGCCGCCTACGACGCCGGCTATTCCGAATCCGGCACGCTCTCCGTCTTCCTGGTCGTCGGCCCGCCCACCAGCGCCGGCAACGACGGCCTGATCACCGCCTCCGCGATCAACGGCGCCACGCCTTACACTTACGCATGGTCCACCGGCGCGACGACGGCGACGATCTCGAACCTCACGCCTGGACTCTATAGCGTCATCGTCACCGATGCCGCCAGCAAGGTCGTGAAGAAAGCAACGTATCTCTTCGCCGGCGCCGAAATGGGCATGCCTGTCTCCGTTACACCGTCGACGCAAGTCGCAGCTCCCACCTTCACCGCGCCGTCCGGCACCTACGCGACCGGCCCTGCAGTCACCATCGCAACCGCCACGTCGGGCGCGACGATCCGCTACACCACCGACGGCAGCACACCGACTCCGAGTCACGGCACCGTTTACAGCAGCCCCGTCACGGTGAGCAGCACCGGCACGTTGAAAGCCATCGCCTACAAAACCGGCCTGGCCAATAGCACGGTGTCCGTCGCCACCTACTTCATCGGCTCCGCTCCCGCGACTCCCGATCTCAGCGTCGTCCATGTCGCCGATCGCCGCGTGCATCTGTCGTGGAACGCCATCAGCGGCGCAAATCGCTACACGCTCAAATACGCCACCTCGAGCGGCGGTCCCTACACGTCGCTCGGCGTTCTCACCACGACGAGCTTCACACACACCGGGCTCACCAACGGCACCACTTACTACTACGTAATCGACGCCTCGAATCTGTTCGGCACGAGCCCCGAGTCGCACCAGGTCACCGCTACGCCGTTTCCGCCGCCCGCTCCGCTGACGATCCTCAGCGGCTTCAGTGCCGGACCCACCACCATGCAAAGCGTTTCCGGATCCGGCGCGTTCGATTCGCCTCCGACCGGCTGGGACAACACCGCGCAAACCCCGCTCGGTTTCCAAGCCTCCGCTCACGCCGGCACCAACACCGGCAACGCCAATCGTTTCTGGGTGATCAACTTCACCGCCAACTTCGCGAACTACCGTATCGCCGAAACGTGGACGCGCTATCGCCCGAGCAGCAACGGCGCCCAACCCGGCTTCGCCACGCGTTGGTGGGATGCCGATAACGACATCGTCCAAGAAGGTCCTTCCGAACCGGCGCTCAACTTCCAGACCGCCGCCAACGTGTCCACCGGCACCGAAGAACAGGAATGGATCCGCGACAGCGATCTCGGCGCCGAGCCCATCACGCCACTCGCTCAATACCTCGTGCTCGGCACCGGCAGCACGACAACCGGCCGCCCGAACGAGTTCGCGCTCGTCGGTTGGATGGAGAACGGCAGTTCGCCCGCCACGCCGATGATCGTGCAGCAGCCCGTGTCGCAAAACGTGCCGGTTAACTCGAGCGTCATGTTCACCGTTGGCGTCACCGGCTCACCCACACCGACGTATCAGTGGCGCAAGGACGGCACGCCCATCTCAGGCGCCACTCGCCCGATCCTGAACCTGACCTCCATTCAAACCAGCGATGCCGGCAACTACTCCGTGGTTGTCACCAACGCCTCCGGCTCAGTCACGAGCGCGAACGCCACCCTCAACGTCGGCTCACCTTCGTTGACGATCCTCACGCCCGTCGCCACCGGCACTGCGACCGGCAGCGCTTACTGTGCCGCAACTGGCGCCTTCAACGAGCAGCCAACGTGGGACGCGCTTGCTGGCGAACCAACCGGGAATGCCGCTTCGCCTCACGCGTCGACCACGACCGCCTACGCCAATCGTCACTGGTATATCGATTTCGGCGCGAACTACGCCGATCTGCGCATCACCCAGATGTGGACGCGCTACCGTCCCAGCAGCGGCGGAAATCATCCGGGTTTTGCGATGATGTGGTGGGACGACGACAACGATAACATCAACGACGGCGTCACCGCCGCGACGATGAACTTCAACACCGGCCAGGGCGTCCCGCACGTCGGCACGCAGCAATGGGTGCAGGACCGCGATTTCACCGCGACGCCGATCACGCCACTGGGCCGCTACCTCGTCGTGAGCGTCGGTGCGACCACCGACGATCGCCCCAACGAATTCGCCTTCGTCGGCTACATCGTGCCGTAACTGAAAGCGAAGCCGGCTCCGCCGGCCGCCAAACCCAATCGCGCGCTGATTGCGTCACGCAGTCAGCGCGCTTCATTTTCTCTCCGCCGATGGACGCGCGGTGCCCTCACCGCGCAAAGCGTCGCGCGCAGCCATCCCGCTGGCTCATGCGCTTGAACCGCGCGTCCATGTCCCCGCCGCGCCCGTCAACCGATCCTATACGGCCCCGGGCGCAACACGCATCCATGCCTCCACTTTCCGGATACGTCACCGCGTCCATGCCAGCGTTCGCCATGATTTCTCTTCTCCGTCTGTCCTCGCGGTTGTTTCCCGTCTGCGCCGTTGCCCTCGCGGTCGCCACCTCGACCGCTCTGGCTCAAACCTTCACGCAGTATGACTTGATCGTCACCAAAGCCGCCGCTCCGAGCGACGTCACCGTGGTGGACGGCACCGGCATAAGTATTCCTTCCGATCGCAGTTTTGTGATCGGCATCGAAGGCGGCACCCGCAACCCAATCGAATTCCGCAACTGGTCCGGCACGCCGGATTTCCCGATCGTCATCACCAACCGTCACGGCACCGGGCGCGTTTCCATCAGCGATTTCGATCCTGACAATGCCTCCGCTCCACATCGCAACGGCATCCACCTTCACAACTGCAAATTCGTTCAACTCCGCGGCGACAACGATTCCGCGAATCGCTACGGGATCGAGATTGCCCGCGCCGGCGGAAAACTCGGCGGCAGCGGCAAGCGCGGGGTCGAGGTCACCGGCCTCAGCACCGACGTCGAAATCAGTTTTCTGGAGATTCGCGAGGTCTCCTTCGCCGGCATCATGATCAAGGAGGATCCGCGCTGCGATCCCGCGACGTCCCACCCGAACCTCGTCTATCGCAACATCAGTGTTCACGACAATTACATCCACGACTGCGGCGGCGAGGGCCTCTACATCGGCTTCTCTTTTTGGACCGACGACCGCTGTCCCGACGGTGAAGGCGGTTACGCCCACAACATCGAAGGCCTGCGCATCTACAATAATCTCGTCGAGCGCTGCCTCTGGGACGGCATTCAAGTCGGCGCCGCTCCCGTCGACGTGGAAATCTTCAACAACGTCATCGTCGATTCCGGCATCGGCGGCAGCACGGGCAAGTCCGGCGACACCGGCGTCGGCGTGCAACTCGGCGCCGGCGTGACCGGACTGCTCTACAACAATCTCATCCTCAACAGCCGCAACACCGGCATCGCGATGTTCGGCATCGGAAACAACATCATCTTCAACAACCTCATCGTCGGCGCCCGCACCGGCATCTTCCTCGACAACCGCCCCGATCCCGTCCGCCCCGGCGATCTTCCCGAGCGACAAACCCAGGCCGGATCGCCGTATTACGTTTATCACAATACGTTCGTGAACATCGCCGGCCGCGCGATGTGGACCATGAGCGCACACACCGACAACCATTTCAAAAACAACCTCGTCCTCGCGGCCGGCCCCAACGACGACGAGCGGTTCGTTCATCTCGACAAACCGCCTCACCGCACCGATCACCCGCTGCCCACCGGTGTCGTGGAGGGAAACACGTTTCTGCGCGACCCCGCCGGTCTCCGCTTCGCCGATCCCGATCGCTACGATTTCCGCCTCCTGAACTCCTCCGCGCGCGGAATCGACGCCGGCGTGCCGCTGCCGGACTACGTGCGCACCGATTTCCAAGGCATCCCTCGTCCACACGGCAAAGGTGCGCGCGTCGATTCCGGCTACGCCGAATCGGGCACGCTCTCGCTCTTCCTCATCGCGAAACCGCCCGTCACCGGCGCCAACAACGGCGCAATCACCGCTTCCGCCATCAACGGCAACGCACCTTATACCTACGCTTGGTCCAACGGCGCCACGACCCAAACGATCACGGACCTCGCCCCCGGTCTCTACAACGTGACGGTTACCGATGCTGCTAACAAAACCGCAACGAAGGCCACCTACCTTTTCGCCGGCGCAACCATGGGCATGCCCGTTTCCGACACACCGTCGTTGTCACCGCGCTGATCTCCCGACCGAATCGCTTCACGCCATGGCCAAAGTCGTCATCGAAAACCTCGTCAAAACCTACCCCGAGAAAAACGGTCCCGGCCCACCGTCGTCAAAGGCCTCAACCTCACGATCGAAGATCGCGAATTTATGGTCTTCGTTGGCCCATCCGGCTGCGGCAAATCCACCACGCTCCGCATGATCGCCGGGTTGGAAGAAATCTCCGGCGGCACGATTTCAATCGATGGCCGCGTCGTGAACGATGTGCTTCCGAAAGACCGCGACATCGCGATGGTTTTCCAAAACTACGCGCTCTACCCGCACATGTCCGTCTACGACAACATGGCCTTCGGCTTGAAGCTGCGGAAAATGCCCAAACCCGAAATCGACGCGCGCGTGCGCGAAGCCGCCGCGATGCTCGGTCTCGAACCGTATCTCGATCGCCGTCCGAAAGCTCTCTCCGGCGGACAACGTCAGCGCGTCGCCGTCGGTCGCGCCATCGTCCGTAAACCCAAGGTTTTCCTCTTCGACGAACCGCTCTCCAACCTCGACGCCAAGATGCGCGTCTCCACGCGCGCCGAGATCTCCAAGCTCCACGCCCGCCTCGCCGCGACGATGATCTACGTCACGCACGATCAGGTCGAAGCGATGACCATGGGCGATCGCATCTGTGTGATGAACGAGGGCAAGATCATGCAGGTCGCCGAACCGCTCACGCTCTACAACCAACCCGCCAACCTCTTCGTCGCCGGGTTCATCGGCTCACCCCCGATGAACCTCTTTCGCGGCACCGTGCGCCGAAGCGGCAACACCCTCATCTTCGTAGAAACCAGTCCCGCCGCCACCCCACTCACCGTCGCCTTCAACGAGGAACTTTCGCGCAAAGCCGCTTCGCACATCGATCGCGAAATCATCTTCGGCGTTCGTCCGGAAAATATCCACGACGTCACTTCCGCCACGGCCGACTCCGCCGAAGCCATCATCGAGGTCGCCGAACCGATGGGTTCCGAGACCTTTCTTCATCTTTCCACCGGCGCTACGCCGTTCGTCGCTCGCGTGCGTCCCGACGTCCACTTCAACGCCAACGACCGCATCCGCGTCCGCTTCGATCTCACGCGCGCTCACCTCTTCGACCCTGTCTCGGGCGACGCTCTCTCGCTCTTATAGCCGGACGCAGCCTCCTTCCCCCCAAAAAAAAGGTCCTGCCTTTTCAGGCAGGACCTCCGCTCAAACGCTTAGTTGGATTCCTTGTTCCAACCGGCAAACGCTTCCGGCCATTCGCGCTCGGCCACCGCGAACACATCAGGCCAGCCGCGCTTGATCAGGTCGTTGCAGGTCTCTTCGGCCTGCTGCGACAGGTATTCGATCACCACCGCGCAGCGATCTTGCCAGTCGCCCGGATAAACGGCGCTAGCCCAGCCATGCAATCGGCGGACGTTGTTTTTACTCAGAACAGAATTCGTTGTTTGGCTCATATATTGAAGAAGGAGCGTTTCGTTGCCCCAGTTGAAGGACCGAGCCGTGCGCACCCGCTTCATGCGAGCGAACGGCCAAGCGCGCGGGCGCGGAACGCCTCGCGTCACTGTTGTTTAAAGGTCTCCAGCGACATGCCGCTTTCCGTCACGACGGTGCGAAACTCACCGCCAACGACGAACGCGCCTCACGCCGCCGCTTACAGCGGGCAGACCGCGCGCAACAATCCCGCGTAGCGTGCGGCCCCGAACTTGTCGTCAAAGCCGTTCCGCTTACGCATGTCGCAATTGCAAGGTGTCATCGACCGACGCCGGCACGTGCGCCAACGCCGCGAGATCGGATTCGGTCAGTGCACAATCTCGCGCCTGCACCAAGTCCTGCAGTTCATTGCGGTTGGTCGGCGCAATCAGCACCGAAGCCACTTCGGGATGACGGAGCACCCATGCTAGCGCCACTTGCGCCGGCGACACCGAGTGCCGCTCCGCAATCTCCGCCACAATGCTCCGCAGTCGCTCGGCCATGCTGCTTCCGAATCGCTCCGTCAACCAATGGTCGCCGGCGTCGCGCTCTGCGCCGTCCAGCAAACTTGCTTGCGCCAGATACCCGCCGGCGAGCGGCGAACGGGCCATGAAACCAAGTCGATGCTCCCGGCACAGCGCGAGCGTTTCAGTCTCGTCGCGACTTCTCTTCAGCAGCGAGAAATCCGCCTGCACCGCCTCGAAGCGACACTGGTTGCGCAAACTCGATCGATGCAGCGAATCCACAATCCGCCACGATGGAAATCCGCTTGCGACCGCGTAACGCACCAGCCCCGCGCGAAACAGCATGTCGATCGCTTCAAGCACGTCCCCGACCGGGGCAAGTCCTTCGTCCCATTCGATGACGGCAAGATCGATGTGCCCGCTCCGCAAGCGCCGCAACGAGGCTTCGCAACATTCCCGAATCACGTTAACAAACGAAATGCTTCCGCCCGCGGTAGGCCGGCGAAGCGGGAAGCGCGTCGCAATCACGACCTGCTCCCGCGCCACCGATCTGGTTTTCAGCCACCGTCCAACGATCTCCTCGGACCGCGCGTCCGCCGCGTCGCCGGGATCGTTGCTCCAGCAGCGTCCGAGGCTCTGCACGAAGCCGCCGCCGGCTTCGCGATAAGCGTCGAGGAGCGACAACGAACCTTCTTCGTCAGCAGCCCAGCCTAGCTTCGCCGCATTGAAGCAGAGTTCCGACACGTGCACATTGGTTCGTCCGAGTTTTCGTTTGTTCATGATTCAGGTGTCCGACGCTAGCGGGTCGCGAAACCAACTCCGGACGGGCCCGCGGAAACAGAGGCATCTGCCTCGAGCGCCGAGATCACCGATCTGACCTTCAAGCGACGAATGCCGCCCGGCGTCGACCAGCTCACTTCGTCCCCGACCTTGCAGCCGATGAGCGCGGTTCCGATCGGAGCGAGAATCGAGATTCGCTTCTCCTCGAAGTTGGCCCGTTCCGGAAAAGAAATCGTATAAGCTTCGATTTCGCCGCTATCGAGGTCTTCGAATTCCACGAGCGATTCCATCGCGACGACGCCCGGCGGAATCGCCTCGGGCGCGATCACGAAGGCGCGGTCGAGTTCCTCGCCGAGCTTCTTCAACGCGGCGCTGGCATTTGAATACAACGCGGTTGTCACGAGCAGGCGCAGCTTCGCGTGGTCGTCCGGAGTGATATAGATAGGAGTATGATTCATGGTCTTGTGGGTTTTTGGCTTTCGGGGTTGAACGCTCGCGGGACGAACCCCTCCAGAGGTTCTCGCGCACACCGTCTCCGCATCCGGGAGGTAAGATGAACGATCGCGCGCCGGCGCGGCTCGTTCTCAAGCGCGCGCGTTCTCGTCGGAACGCGCCGCCGTATTGCAGCTTCCGTCCCCGGGAATCCGTTTCTCAGGTCGGAGGCAACGCGCTTGAAAGCGCGCCCTCCTTCAGGAGACGGCCCCGGGTTGCTCCGGGAAGATATACAGCGCCGGTTCGTCAGCCGGTTGCCGGCGGACGCGGAAAATATATTTCCTCGGCGTGTAGGGGTTCATTCTCGGCAGACCTGTGAAGTGCGAAATAGTATTGTCAACGGGAAAGGCGCTCACTGGGGCGTTAACCTCACGCCGCCCGCACCACCTCTGCGGACGCCGCGCGCTTCGCGCGGCGTCGCTCCCGGAATTGCGCGTCCTTGTCTTTCCAATACAGGAACCACTCGTGCGGACGAAAGCGTTCCATCGCGCGTTTCATGGGAATGAACGCCTGCACGATGTGACGATCGCCTGCATCCTCCACCAGCTGCAGCTCCGCCTCGCCGCCGAACTCCCGCGCCAAGGGTTCGAGAAAGGATAACGCTTCGCGCGCCGCCGCCGCTTCGCGGGCCCTGACTTCCGCTCGAGGACGCTCAAACGCCTCCTGCGCTTCGCGTTCATCCGCGCCGAAAAGGAAGAATATCTCCGGGCCGAAACAGTAACCGAGCTCGTCGACCACGTAGGTTCGTCCCGTTCGCCAGACGCCGCCGAACAGGCCGCGAATCCCGGGATGAGTGTAGCGCAAGGCTTCCGCCGGCAGGCGGACATCGCGGCGCAACAATTCGACCGCGTCGTTGGTGATGAGTTTGGAACGCGAGAGCAGGGAATTCGACATGGCTATGAGGGCGCCGGCAATCGGCGCACGGTTTTGAGGTGGGGTTAGGAGTGATGGCCGCCGCCAGGCGCGCCTCTGGGACCAAACGGGATCGCAGCCCTTGAGGCGCGTCCCGGTCACAGGCAGCTGCAACTCGCATCGTTCGAGTTGCGACCGCTGTGTTTGTTCAGGCGGCTAGACCGCAGTCCCGCCGCCCGCTCCGGCAAGGAAGATCCGGAGCGCGTAGAGCCACCGCGCCTGCATGATCGCAGCAAGGGCATAAAGAGATGCGCACGGGGGGTTCACGGCGCCACCGCTGTTCACGTTTTCGTTTTTGTCAATATGTAATGCCATATAAAACTTGACAGAAGCTTCGAACCGGCCGTTGGTCCGCCCGTCGTCATGCCTTTCGCCTATATACAAAGCGAATATTCCGCCTTTGCGGTTGTCATCTGTCCGGCCTTCGCCGGCAGGACAAGCTAACGAGTCCTCTGCCACCAGGCGTCCCGGGCTCGTGCTGCTTGGGCTCGCCGGCAACCGCAGAGTTTTTCCCCCGCGGCCGAGGTGCCGCACTTTACCCCGAAGCATTCCGCTCCGCCTTCAAGCGTGGGCGTTTTCCCCTGTCACCGCCCTTCCGCCTGCGGCGATCGCATCGTCCTCACTACCCCAAAGCGCCCATGAACACTTCACCCTTCTCTCCGTCCGTCGAAAAGCTCGTCATTCGCGGTGTCGACATCGTCCTCACCGACGCGATGACGTCGCTATTCCAAGCCAAAGCCGAACGTCTGCTGCAGCTCGAGCCCGCCATCAACCAACTCCATATCGAGGTCGTCGGCGAGAACCGCGGCTCGCGCCAGGAGTTCGTCGCCAAAGGACACCTCGACGTTGAGGGCTTCGACCTCGCTGCCGCGGTCATGAGCGACGATGCCGCGCAGGCGGTGGATCTTCTCGTCGTTAAATTCGATCGGATGCTTCGCCGCCGTGCGCTCTCCCTCGCCCAGTCCAGCCCTCGGGCCGACGCCGCGGCCCACCACAACGCGGAGCCTCCGCTCGAGTAAACCCAAACCTCACTCTTTCGGTTTTCTTCTCGTCCGCGGCGCGGCCCTACCCGCGCATCGATCGAACGCCACACGCCCTTCCCTGCATTTTCTCCCCCTCTACAATCATGATCCATCACCGCACACTCGGCCGCACCGGCCTCAAGGTTTCCCAGCTCTCGCTCGGGACGATGAACTTCGGTTGGCGAACCGACGAAGCAACGTCGTTCGCCATTCTGGATGCGTTCTACGCCGCCGGTGGAAACTTCCTGCAGGCCGCCGCCATTCTGCCCGCGCTAACGCTTCCCACGATTTCCACCAGCGCCAGCGAGGAGATCATTGGCCGCTGGATCGTCTCTCGCCGCATTCCCCGGCGCGATCTCGTGCTCGGCACCCGCATCAACGTCCGCCCGCCGCGCACCACCGGCATCAGTCTCGCCCAGATCGTCTGTGAACGCGTCCGCGACTCGCTGCGCCGCCTCAACACCGATTACTTGGATCTGCTGATGTTCGAATGGAACGACCGCCTGCTCCCCATCGAACGGGCGCTCGAGGCATTCGACGTCGCGATTCGCCAGTGCAACATCCGCTACATCGGCGCCGCCAACTTCCCCATCTGGCGCGTGGTCGACAGCATCGCGCTCGCGTTTCGCCGCAACCAACCCCGCATGGAGGTGCTGCAGGGCGACTACTCCCTGATGCAGCGCGCGCGCTTCGAACCCGAAGCCATGTCGCTGTGCGACGAACGAAAGCTGGGCTTCATCGCCTCGTCGCCCCTCGCCCGCGGCTTTCTCACTCGCAGGCCCACACGCGAAGCCGACCTGATCGCGTCGCCCCGCCAGTGGCTGCATCGGCGCTTCGAAAACAACTACGGCGACGCCGCCCTCGCTGCGCTCGATGATGTCGCCGCCCGTCACGACGCTTCGTTCGCTCAGATCGCCCTCGCTTGGGTGATCACCAACCCCACGGTCTCGTCCGCCCTCGTGGGCGTCCGCTCCGCCGCCGAACTTCAGGAACTCATCCGCGGCGCCGAACTGCGACTTTCCAACGCCGACCTGCAGCAACTCTCCGCCGCCACCGCAGCCGAGGAAGTCTTCGTCCCCGGCGACTTTCTGCTCGCCCGAAGCGATCGCAACGAACTCCTGGTGAACTAGTCGATGCGAAACCCGTAACCTTCCTCTGCGAAGGCTCATCCCATGGACGCGCGGTGCCCTCACCGCGTTTCATTTTTCATTTGCGGCGAGTGACGGTAAACTCGGCCGTCATTTGCGCACGTGCTCGCGCGCACTAGTTCTCTGGCGGTTCCTGCCGGCGCCTCCCCGCGTCGATCCCCCACTATGATGTCGATCTCTCGTTTCGTCTCCGTTGCTCTTCTGGTCGTCAGTGCTTCCGCCAAATCGCTGTTCGGATCTCCCGCCGCCGACCTCACCTTGCACTACACACGCCCGGCGACGGAATGGGTCGAAGCGCTGCCGGTCGGAAACGGCCGCCTCGGCGCAATGGTTTTCGGAGGCATTCACCAGGAGCGCCTGCAACTCAACGAAGACACGTTGTGGGCCGGCGGTCCCTACGACCCCGCCAACCCCGAAGCGCGCGACGCCCTCCCGCAGGTTCGCCAGCTCCTCGCCGCCGGCGATTACGAAGCCGCGCAAAATCTCGCCCAACAAAAGCTGATGGCGCGCCCGCTTCGCCAGCTGCCGTATCAGACTCTTGGCGACATCATGCTCACATTTTCCGGCAGCGACACCGTCAACGGCTACCGCCGCGAGCTGAATCTCGATACCGCCGTCGCCAAAACCGAATACACCAGCGGGGGCGGCGCCTGGGCCGTTCGCTACACCCGCGAAGTCTTCGCCAGTCCGGTCGATCAGGTGATCGTCGTGCGTCTCACGGCCGACCGCCCCAATCAACCCAACCAGCCCGCTCATCTCAACTTCGTCCTCGGCGCCCAAAGCCCCCAACACGCCCGCAGCCGCACCGAGGGTGACGACGTGCTCATTCTCGAAGGCCGCAACGGCAGCGCCGAAAACATCGCGGGCGCCCTCACGTTCGAAGCGAAAGTGAAAGTTGTCCTCGAAGGTGGCTCGCTGCAAAGCGACGGCCAGCAGCTTCACATTCGCGGTGCTCGCTCCGCGGTTATTCTCATCGCTGCCGCTACAAGTTTCCGTCGTTACGACGACGTCAGTGGCAATCCCGCCGCACTCAACGACGCCACGCTCCGCGCCGTCGCCGACAAAACCTACGACGAACTCCTTTCCGCCCACACGCAGGAACATCAGCGGCTGTTCCGCCGCGTTTCCCTCGATCTCGGACGCACCGACGCCGCCGATTTGCCGACCGACGAACGCGTGCGTCGTTTTGCCGATGGCAACGATCCCGCGCTCGCGTCATTGTATTTTCAATACGGCCGCTACCTGCTCATCAGCAGTTCCCGTCCCGGCACCCAGCCGGCCAATCTTCAGGGTATTTGGAACGACAGCCTCAATCCGCCCTGGGGTTCCAAATACACCATCAACATCAACGCGGAGATGAACTACTGGCCGGCCGAGATCACGCATCTCGCCGAATGCGCCGAACCGCTCTTCACCATGGTCCAGGAACTAAGCGAAACCGGCGCCAAAATCGCCCGCGAACACTACGGCGCGTCCGGTTGGGTCGCTCATCACAACACCGATATCTGGCGCGCCGCCGCGCCGATCGACGGCGCCCGCTGGGGTTTGTGGCCCACCGGCGGCGCATGGCTGTGTTATCACCTTTGGGAACACTACCTTTTTTCCGGCGACCGCGACTTTCTCGCTCGCGCGTATCCTCTGATGAAGGGCTCCGCCCAGTTCTTCCTCGACACACTCGTCGCCGAACCGACGCACGGCTGGCTCGTCACCAGTCCTTCCATCTCTCCGGAAAACGCCCACCGCGGCGATATCTCCATCGCCCAGGGTCCCGCGATGGATTCGCAAATCCTGCGCGATCTCTTCGCCGCCTGCATCGACGCCTCCGAAATCCTCGGCATCGACACCGACTTCCGCGATCGCCTCGCCGCCGCGCGTCGTCGTCTCCCGCCCGATCAAATCGGCGCCCAAGGTCAACTCCAGGAATGGCTGGAAGATTGGGACGCCGCCGCGCCCGAACCCGATCACCGCCACGTTTCCCACCTCTACGCGCTCTATCCCAGCGATCAGATCGACATCCTCAAAACGCCCGAACTCGCCGCCGCCGCGCGCCGCTCGCTCGAACTCCGCGGCGACGACGCCACCGGCTGGGCCATCGGCTGGCGCCTCAATCTCTGGGCCCGTCTGCACGACGCCGAACGCGCCCACGACATCCTCAAACTCCTGCTTCGTCCCGAACGCACGTATCCAAATCTCTTCGACGCCCACCCGCCGTTCCAAATCGACGGCAACTTCGGCGGCACCGCCGGCATCGCCGAAATGCTCCTCCAGTCACACGGCGGCGAAATCCAGCTTCTCCCCGCGCTCCCCTCCGCCTGGCCCACCGGCACCGTCCGCGGCCTGCGCGCCCGCGGCGGCTTCGAACTCACGCATCTTTCCTGGCGCGAAGGAAAACTCGAACGCGCCGAAATCCGTTCCACCCTCGGCGGCGAGTGCCGTATCCGCTACGGCGACCGCGTGATCATCCGCGAAACCCACCCCGGCGAAATCGTCGTCTTCACCCCGTCACTCGAATAACTTTCTGGCGAAAAGGCGGTTCGACCGGAATTCGTGTTCATTCGTGGTTCACGAATTTACCTCCGCAACGGATCCGCCCCTACCTCGATCCGTGTCCATCGGTGTCCATCCGTGGTTAAAGACGCCGGCGATCCGCGATCAGAAATTCCCGGCTTCCAACCTTCTCGCTTAAAAGCGTTTTCGAATCCCTCGCGTCTGCCGGATTGCGTCCGCCGCCTCATGTGTTCACTTGAACAGAGACAATCATTTCAATGGCAGCCGCGACCGAGAAACTCGCCGCGCTCCGGCATCTTCTCGCCGAGCGCTTTCCCACCGTGCCCCGCACGGCGGGACGCCTGCTGCCCACCGGTATCTCCACCATCGATGAATCGACGGGCGGGTTGCCCCTCAGCGCCATCACCGAAGTCGTTTGTGCGTCGCCCAGCTGCGGCGGTCATCTGGTTTTCGGCCAACTCCTCGCCATCACCCGCCGCGAACGTCAACGCGTTGCACTGATCGATAGCACCGACTCCTTCGATCCCGCTTCTTATCCCGACGACCTCCTCACGCATCTGGTGTGGGTTCGCTGTCGAGACACCGCCGCCGCGTTGCAAGCCACCGACTTCCTCGCGCGAGACGCCAATTTCTCCCTGCTCCTGCTCGATCTTCGCGACGCCCCCGCCGCCGACCTCCGTCGCATCCCGGGTCCACAGTGGTATCGCCTGCAACGCGCCGTCGAACCCACCGATCTCGCCCTCGTCGTCGAAACCCCGCGCCCGTCCGTTCCCAGTGCCCAAGTGCGCTTCACGCTCGACGCGTCTCACCATTTTTCCGCGTTCGAGCACGATCGCGCGACCCTCATCGAAAATCTTCCCGCCACGCTGCAACGCCAGCGCCTGCACTCCGCCAGCGCCTAACCCCATTACCGCTCGCAAAACCCGTGCTCGCGTTCCCCACCAACCCAGAACCCAAAACTCAAAACCCAGAACTCCATCTGTGTTCGCCGTTCTTCACATCGCCGATTTTCCGCTTCACGCCGTCCTTCGGCTCGAGCCCGACGTCGCAACCAAACCCGCCGCACTCTTCGCGACTTCGAGCAAAAAATCCATCGTCCTCTCGCTCAACGCGCTCGCCCGGACTGCCGGCGTCGAACTCGGCATGACCGCTCCGCAAGCCGTCGCACGTTGCCCGTCGCTCGTCATCCGCACCCCTCAACCCGCCGCCGAATCCGACGCTCGCTCCGCCTTGCTCGCCACCGGCTTCACGCTTTCGCCCATCATCGAAGACACCGCGCCCGGCATCTGCACCGCCGACGTATCCGGCCTTCCTCCTGCCCAACGCGAAACCGCCGCCTCTCGCGCCATCGCCGAACTCACGCATCTCGGCCTTCCCGCCACCGCCGGCATCGCCCCAACCCCACTCCTCGCCCTCTACGCCGCCCGCCATCTTTCTCTTTCCTCTTTCTCTTTATCTTTCTCCTGCACCGCTTCCGATCGTGCTCCTGATCGTAATCGTGCTCGTGATCGGTCCCCCAATCCTTCGATCACAAGCACGCCTCAAAACCTCCTCCTCGTCACCGATCCTTCCTCCTTCCTCGCTCCGCTCCCCCTCTCCGCCGCCGATCCTTCGCCCGAACTCGCCGATGTATTCAATTCCTGGGGACTTCGCACCCTCGGTGACCTGATCGCGCTTCCCCGCGACGAAATCGTTCGTCGCTTCGGCGCCGAGGGCCTCGCCTTTTACCAACGCGCGTCCGGCGGCTCCTCTCGCCCGCTGCACACCCTCGCACCCGCGCAAACCTTCGCCGCCGCGATGGAGCTCGAACACGAAATCGAAACCCTCGATCCGCTCCTTTTTCTTCTCCGCCGCTTCCTCGATCGCCTCACCCTCGAACTCCGCGCGAGCCAGCACGTCGCCACCGAGATCCATCTCACGCTTCGCCTCGAAGACGAAACCCAACACACCCGCAGCTTCCGCCTGCCCGAGCCCACCGCCGACGTCGATATCCTCTTCCGCACGCTGCACACGCATCTCGAATCGCTGCAGACCGACGCTTCCATCTGCGCGATCGAACTCCAACTCACTCCCGCGCGTCCTCTCGTCCGCCAACAAGGTCTCTTCGACACCGGCCTGCGCGATCCCCACGGCTTCGCCGAAACCCTCGCGCGTATTTCCGTGCTCGTCGGCCCCGATCGCATCGGCACGCCCCAACTTCAAGACACGCATCGTCCCGACTCCGCCAAACTCATTCCGCCGCTCCCCGTCATTCCTCCCGCCGCCGAGCCGCCGCTTCATCCTCCACTCGGTGCACCGTTGCGACGCTTCCGTCCACCTCTGCCCGCCCGGGTCGAATTCACCGACGGCCGCCCCACGTATCTTTGGACCGAGAAAGTCAGCGGCGACATCTCCTTCCGCAGCTCCGCTTTTCCCTGCAGCGGCGAATGGTGGCAACGCGACCGCGCCTGGTCTCGCACCGAATGGGACATCGCCCTCTCCACTGGCGGCCTCTACCGCCTCCTCCTCACCGCCAACACCTACTTCCTGGAGGGCGAGTATGACTGAAAACGACTCCACGCCGTCCGGTCCCTCAACTCTCAACCCTCAACTCTTAACTGCGCGAATGCCGTGAGCGCCTACGCCGAACTCCACGCCCGCAGCGCCTTCAGTTTTCTCCGCGGCGCCTCCCTGCCCGAAGATCTCGTAGCCGCCGCGATGAAACGCGATCTCCCCTCTGTCGCTCTCCTCGATCGTGACGGCGTTTACGGTGCGCCGCGCTTCTACAGCAGCGCCCAGGAAAACAAATTCGCCGTCCAACCCCGCGTCGGCGCCGAGATCACGATGGAAGACGGCACCGTTGTCCCGCTTCTCGCCACCTCCCGTGCCGGCTACCAAAATCTCTGCCAGCTCATCACCGAGGCCAAACTCACCGACCGCGTAGGTTGCGCGCTCGCCGCGCAACGCTCCCCGTCCAGTAGTCAGCTTAACAACCCCCACGCCCCCGATCCCCGCGATCGCAAACGCCCTTGCTTCGCCACCTGGGAAGAACTCGCCCGCTTCAACGACGGTCTCGTCGCCCTCACCGGCGACGAAGAAGGCCCCGTCCGCCGCGCCTGGCGCATGCACGGCCCCGCCGCTGCCGCCAGCGCCCTCGAAAACCTCACCGCCATCTTCGGCCGCGATTCCAACCCCGCTCACGCCCGCCTTTTCGTCGAACTGCAGCGTCACCGCGTCCGTGGCGAAGATCGCGAAATCACGTTCCTCCGCGATCTCGCCGCCGCGCAAAACCTTCCGCTCCTCGCCACCGGCGGCGTCAACTACGCCGTCCGTGAACATCGCATCGTCTCCGATGTATTCACTTGCCTGCGACATCACACCACCCTCGACGCCGCCGGCCGTCTGCTCGAGGCCAACTCGCAACGCCACGCGAAATCCGCCGCCGAGATGTCGGAGCTTTTCCGCGATTTGCCCGAAGCTGTCACCAACTCTGTCCGCCTCGACCAGCGCCTCGATTTCACCCTCGAAAATCTCGGCTACGAATTCCCGACGTTTCCCGTTCCTCCGGGCGAAACGATGGACACCTACCTGCGCGCGCAAACCTTCGCCTGTGCCCGCCAAAAACTCCCTTCACTTCCCTCCTCCCTCGAACAACAGCTCAACAAGGAACTCGAGCTCATCGCGCGCCTGAAGTTTTCCGGTTATTTCCTCATCGTTTGGGACATCTGCCGCTGGGCGCGCGAAGAACAAAAAATCCTCGTCCAAGGCCGCGGCAGCGCCGCCAACAGTGCCGTTTGCTACATGCTCGGCATCACCGCCGTAAACCCCGTCAAACACCGGCTGCTCTTCGATCGTTTTCTCAACGACAGCCGCGTCGGCAAAGACGGACGCCCCTCGTGGCCCGACATCGATCTCGACTTCCCCAGCGGCGACCGCCGCGAGCGCGTCATCCAAAAGGTTTACGAGCGCTACGGCCGGCGCGGCGCCGCGATGACCGCCAACGTCATCTCCTACCGCGGCCGCAACAGCGTGCGCGAGGTCGGCAAGGTCCTCGGCTTCGGCGAGGACGCCCTCGACCGTTTCTCGAGCCTCTACGCCAACGGCGATTTTCCCGAAACGCTTCAACTCCAGCAACAGCTCGCCATGGCCGGGATCGCTCGCGATCACCCGCGCGCCGAAACCATGGTCCGCCTTCAACACTACATCCGCGGCGCCGCGCTTCCGCGCCACCTCGGCCAGCACTCCGGCGGCATGGTCATCTGTCAGGGCCAGCTCGACAAAGTCGTCCCGCTCGAACCCGCCACCATGCCCGACCGCAGCGTCTGCCAATGGGACAAGGACGACTGCGAAAATCTTGGCATCGTGAAGATCGATTTCCTCGGTCTCGGCATGATGGCCGTCATGCAGGACGCGATCGAACTCTGCGCGAAACGTCCCGACGGACCGCCCACGATGAACGACATCCCCGAGGACGATCCGCTCACCTACGAAAAAATCCGCGCCGCCGACACCGTGGGTGTTTTCCAAATCGAAAGCCGCGCACAGATGGCCACGCTCCCGCGCTTTAAACCGAAGAACCTCTACGACCTCGCCATGCAGGTCGCGATCGTCCGCCCCGGCCCCATCACGGGCCATCTCGTCCACCCGCTCATCCGTCGCCGCAATCGCGAAGAAGATCCCGACTTCATCGATCCGAGCATCGAGGACATCGTTCGCCCCATCCTCGAGCGCACGCAGGGCGTCATTCTCTTCCAGGAGCAGATGCTCGAACTCTCGATCAAGCTCGCACACTTCTCCGGCGGCGAAGCCGAACAGCTCCGCCGAGCGATGGGCTTCAAGGATCCGCGCCGCCTCAATCCCGAACTCGCCAAACTCGCCGTCGCCCTCCGCAAGGCCGGCCGCAACGAAGCCGTCATCGAACGCGTCGTCTCCTCCGCGAAATCCTTCGCCGCCTACGGCTTTCCCGAATCGCACGCCATCGGCTTTGCCATCATCGCCTACGCAAGCACCTGGCTGAAAGTCCACCGCCCCGCCGAATTCTACGCGAGCCTCCTCAACAATCAGCCGATGGGCTTCTACTCGCCCGCCACACTTCTCCAAGACGCCCGCCGCGAGGGCCGAAATCTCAAAGTCCTCCCGATCTGCGTGCAACACTCCGACTGGTCCTGCACCGTTGTCGACGCCGATACCATCCGCCTCGGCCTGCGCTACGTCAAAGGTCTCCGCGAAGCCAGCGTCACACTCCTTCTCGAGCAACGAAGCCAAACTCCCTTCGCCTCGATGGACGACTTCCTTCGTCGCACGCACTTCTCCGCCGCCGAACGCCGCGCCCTCGCCGCCGTCGGCGCATTGAATGTTTTCAGCACACACCGCCGCGCCGCGATGTGGCAGGTCGAAGCCGCGTGGTCCGACGACGAATCGCTCTTCAAGCATTTCGCCAACACTGAACGCCTCGAAGCGCCGCTTGCGCCCATGACGCTCACCGAGCGAATCAACGCCGACTTCCGCGGCACCGGCGTCACCGCCGGTCGCCATCCCATGGCGCTCCTGCGCGATCGTCTGCCCGACGTCACCCGTGCGATCGATCTTCGCGAAATCAAAACCGGCCAGCGCGTCGTCATCGCCGGCTCCGTCATCTGCCGTCAACGCCCCGGCACCGCCTCCGGCGTCGTCTTCATCAGCCTCGAAGACGAAACCGGCATCGCCAACGCGATCGTCGAACCCGCCCTCTTCGAGCGTCTCCGTTTAATCATTACCCAAGAACCGTCGCTCCGCATCAGCGGCCCCGTGCAAAACGTTTCGAAGGTCATCCACGTAAAAGCCGAAACCATCGAGCCCCTCGCCGAGCCCGCTCTCCCCACGCAAGCGTCCCACGATTTTCACTAAGATCAGGATCTGGAAATTTCTTTCCTTCTGCCATGCTGAGCGAAGCGAAGATCCAAGGCGCCCGTCGCACGCGGTCATCGATCCGTAGGTTGCGCGCTCGCCGCGCAACCATCCCGCCTCCAAAAGAAAAGTCTGAGAAATCCCGAGGGTTTTCGCCCGCCCGAGTTTATAGCCCATGAACACTCCTCATGAACTCGGCCTCCTCTTTCTTTTCTCTTCTCGCCCTTGGTGCTTTGCTCCTCGGCGCGCCTGCTCTCGCGCAGAATGATCATCGCACGCCTACGGCGAAAAACGATGCGTCCGCCACGCGCGGCCAACTCATAGAAATCACCGAAAAGGAAGCCGCCTGGGCCGCCAAGGAACGCGCCAGCTATCCGCTGAAAACCTGCGTCGTGTCCGACGAGGAGCTCGGCAGCATGGGCAAGTCGCCCGAATACATCTACCGCGTCGCCGGCCAGCCGGACCGCCTCGTGGTATTCTGCTGCAGCGGCTGCTCGGAGGATTTCTTGAACGATCCCGCCGCGCACCTCGCGAAAATCGACGCCGCCAAAGCGAAACCGTCTAGTCGCAATTCGTAACCGAAAGCGCTCCGCCCCGATTCGTCGGGGTGAGCGTTTCGTCCATTACGCGATCCCAACAGGTTGCACGCGCTGCCTTCGTCTCCTGATCCGATGCGCCTCTTCCGATGCTCGCTCGCCACGTTTATCGCTGTTCTTCCGTTCTGGAGTGACGCGCAACCCACGAACGCTCCCTCCACTGACACGGAATTTCTTCAGGCGATCACCGCGGCTCCTGCGTTGACCGCGGCCGGACAGCGAACCCGCGCCGCGCGCGAACGGATCGAAGCTTCCGGCAAACTCGCCGACCTCGAAGTCGAGGGCATGGGTTCGCGCATGATCGGTCCGATGGACGAACGCGCTACGATGTGGGAGGTCAATGTCCGCCAGCCCCTCCCCAAACGCGGCGAACGCGCCGCCGATCGCGCTCGCGCTCGCGCCGTCGTCGCCATGTCGGAAGCGGACTACGCCATGATGGCGGGCGAAATGGCCGCCGACGTCGCCATGGCCATTGCCGAAGCCAAGGGGTCCGACGCACGGATCCAGCTTTTGGAGACGCAAATCAAGCGCCTCGATGCCGTTCTCCGCAGCGTCGAATCCCGCATCGCCTCCGGCAGCGGACGCATCGCCGATCGTCTCACGGTCCAGACGCGCGTCGCCGACATGCAATTGATGATCGAGGAAGAACGCCGCATGAGCGCCGATGCTCTCGCCGACGCCCGCGGCCGTCTCGGACTCGCCCCCGACGCCCCGCTGCCCCGCTTTGCTGCCCCGCTGGTCGACGAAATTCGCGCCGAAGCCGCCGCCGCGATTCAACTCGCCGCCGCCCGCTCCGCGGAAGCGGACGCGATGGTGAAAATGGCCCGCGCCTCCGCCCGTCCAATGACCGCCGTCGGCGTGCGCTTCGAACAGGAGCGTCGTCCCATGGGGGACGAAAACTCCCTGGGTCTCGCGTTCATGACCGACATCCCTTTTCGCAGCCGGCGCTACGCGCGCTCCGAGACCCGTGCCGCCGAAGCCGAGCGCGCCGCGGCGCAAACCGACGCCACCGCCATCCGCTACCGCATTGCCGCCGCATTGACGCGCGTCGATCGCGCGGAACGCCTCGCCGCCACGGCGCGTAAGTTGAGCACGGATACACTCGCCCGGCTCAATGCCGAATACGATTCGATGGTCCGCTCCGCCGGCGTCGGCATCGGCGGCGCCATGGGCGATTCAACCGTCCTGCAAACGGTCGAAATCCTCGAGAAGGCAACGGATGCCGAACTGCAGGTCATCCGCGCCGACACCGCCGTCCGCACCGCGCGGGCCGAGCTGTGGCGCTATGTCCCTGCGAGTCACTTTCCGATTAACAACTAGGATTCTTCCATGACCCGTAACGTTTTCCTCTTCCTCGGCCCGTTCGTCGTCGGTGCATTGATCGCGCTGGTCGCTCGCTCCGCCATGTTCGAACCGCATTCCGACGCCTCGGACGTGTCGTCCAACGGCGGCGAATACACCTCCATGGTGACCAACACCCTCGCGCCGCCGAGCAACACATCCCCCGACGATCCCCTTTCAGCTCATCGCGCGTCCACGCCCGCGCCCGCTGCGTCGGCCGGCCAACCGGTTAATACCGTCTGCGCCATCTGCGGCATGGACGTCGATCCCTCACTGCCCACCGTCGAATATCAGGGCAAAACCATCGGTTTCGGCTGCCGCATGTGCCCGCCGAAATTCAAAGCGGATCCCGACCGCTGGGGTCCCATCTACCTCCGCAACGAGGTCGCGAAGAAATAATCTTCATGCGTTTTCCTCCTTTCGTTCTCGCCGCCGCCGGACTCGTGCTCGGCGCGGGACTGGTCGCTCTGCTTCCGCAAAGCGCGCTCTTCCACGTTCCGCACGAGCATGACCACGCGGCGGAATCTACCGCCGGTGAGCGATGGGCCTGCCCCATGATGGACTTCATCGGCAACAAGCCCGGCGATTGTCCCGTTTGCGGCATGAAGATGACGAAAGTCACCGCCGGCGAACTCACCCTCGAGCAGCAGCGCCGCATGGACATCCAACTCGCCAAGGTCGTCGAGGGCCATGCTCGTCCCATCGTTCGCGCCTACGGTATGGTTCGCTACGACGATCGCACGTTGCAGGTCGTGATTCCCCGCGTCGCCGGCCGCATCGTAAAACGTCACAACGCCATCCGCCACGTCGGCACGCTGGTGAACGCTGGCGATCCCATCGTCGATCTCTACAGCCCCGAGGCTTTCGCCGCCCAAGGCGAACTCGCCGCCGCCGTCGCACTCGGCGACCAGTCCACGATCAAGGCAATCCGTGATCGTTTCGAGCGCTGGAACCTCACGCAAGTCGCCGACGCGATCCTGAATGGCGACGCTCCGCAGGATACCGTCACGATCACAAGTCCGTTCGCCGGTCGCGTGGTCCTTGCGTTGCAGGGCGACGCCGACGCGATGAACACACGACTTCCCCAAGTCGGCCAGGAAGTGATGGGCGACGCGCCGCTCCTTCGCCTCGTCGATCCGCACGCCTACATGCTCGTCGTGCAGGTGCCGGAAAATCGCGCGCATTGGGTTCGCGAAAATCAACCCGTTCGGCTCGCGTCGGACGATCGCGGCGAGCTGCCCGACGTTCACGCCACCGTCGCCTGGCTTGCACCTGAACTGAATCTCGAACTCCGCTCTCGCGAAGTTCATATCCACCTCAGCGATCCGCACGGACGCCTCATTCCCGGCGGACTCGTCAACGCCCGCTTTGAGACCGCACTCGGTTCCAACTTGGAGGTCGCGGACGCGGACAACCCTGACACCTGGGGTCGCTTCGCCCTCGTGCCCAAAACCGCCGTGCTCTCCACCGGCGTTCGCCACGTCGCCTGGCAGGTCGCCGAGCGTCAACGTGATGGTCGTCTCCGTTTCGAACTCGCTCCGCTTGCACTTGGGCCGCGGATCGAGGACGAATCCGGCAACGATGTGTATATCGTTCGCGCCGGTCTGAAGCCCGGCGATGAAGTCGCCGCGCAAGGCGTGTTCCTCATCGACAGCCAGGCGCAACTTGCGGGCACCCCCAGCTTGCTCTTCCCCACCGGCGCGGTCGCACCCGCCGCCGGCGGACACCAGCATTGACGCGACGCCGCCAACGCAGCCGACCGATGCTCTCTTTCGTCATCCGCAATTCCTTCCTGACCTTCGCCGTCGCACTCGCGCTCGGAATCGCGGGCATCTGGGGCTGGCGCAATGTGCCCGTCGACGCGATTCCCGACCTGAGCGACAACCAGGTCATCGTTTGGGCGGAATGGCCGGGCAAGAGTCCGCAAGACATGGATCAGCAGGTCACGTCGCGTCTCGCGCGTGAGCTCCAAGGTCTTCCGGGCGTCGAGACCGTGCGCGGCATGTCGCTCTACGGCGCGAGTTACATCTACGTTATCTTCGAGGAAAGCCGCGACCTCTACGAATGCCGCACGCGCGTGCTCGAACGATTGTCGCAACTCCAGGGAATCCTTCCTTCCGGAGTAACGCCACGCCTCGGCCCCGACGCCACCGCCATGGGCCAGGTGTATGCGTTCACATTGCAGGGGCCGCGCGACATCGAAACGAAACGCTACCTGCTCGACCAAATCGTTGTCCCCGCCTTGCGCGCCGTTCCCGGAGTTTCCGAGGTCGCCCCCGCCGGCGGTGTCGTCCGCGAATATCAAATCGACGTCGATCCCACCCGCCTCGAAGCCCAGGGCCTCACCCTCGACATGCTCATGATGGCCGTGCAGCAGGCCGGCCGCGATGTCGGCGCCATGAGCATCGAACAGTCAGGCATCGAAACGATGATCCGCGGCGTCGGCTTCGTCCGCTCGGTTGAAGACGTCGAAAACATCGTCGTCCGCGGCAATCCTTCGAAAGGCGCCGGCCTCAAGCTCGGCGACATCGCAAACGTCCAACTCGGCGGACAATTCCGCCAGGGACTTCTTGCCGATGGCTACCAGGAGCACGTCGGCGCGTTCATCGGCATGCGCGTCGGCGAAGATCCGAAAACCGTGATCAACGCCGTCAAGCAGCGCTTGGTCGACTTGAAGCCCACGCTCGCGCGCGAGGAGCTGAGCGTCGTCTCGTTCTACGATCGCTCACAGCTCATTCGTGAAACGACCGACACCGTTACCGACACGCTCAAGGAAGCGGTGATCACGACCGTGTTCGTCGTCGTTCTGTTTCTCTTGCACGTGCGCGCAAGTCTCGCCGTCGCGATCAGTCTCCCGCTCGGGATGCTTTTCACGTTCTTCGTCATGCACCTGTTCGGTGTCGGCGCGAATATCATGAGCCTGGCCGGCATCGCGATCGCCATCGGCGTGATGGTCGATTTCGGCATCATCATGACGGAGAACATCACGCAGCACCTCGTCGATCTGCAGGAGAAATGCCGCCGCGAGGGCCGCCCGATGCCGACGTCGCCGTTCAGTCCTGAAATTACGGATACGGTCATCCACGCCGCCCGCGAGGTCGCGCGCCCCCTGCTCACATCGGCCGCCACCACGGTCATCGGCTTCCTTCCGATCTTCGCGCTCACCGATCAAGCCGGTCGCTTGTTCGAACCGCTCGCGCTGACCAAATCCCTCGCCATCTCCGGCGCCGTGCTCTTCGGCACGCTGCTCGTTCCGGTGCTGTGCCGCTTCCTCCTTCCGCCCTGGCACATTCGCAAGCCTGTGCTTTTCGCCCTCGCCGGCATCGCCGCCGGCGTCGCATTTGGTTGGTTCATCCGGGACGGTTGGTCCCTGCCGCTGGAGCATGGTCGCTGGGCGCTGACGATTCCCGGCTGGCTGTTCGCTCCGCTTTTCGCCGCGCTCGTCGGATCCGCTGTCTGGCGAATCGGCCGCGAACGTCTCGTAAACTACGAGGAAAACCCGATGAGCCACGCGATCCACGTCGCCTACGAATGGGCGTATGCGCGGATCCAACGGCACAAGGTCGCTTTCACCGTCACCATCGCGACGATGGCGCTCGGCGGATATCTGCTCGGCGCCGGCTGGCAGACCGTGAGCTGGCCGCTGCGAAAAATCTTCGACGCCGCGGGTGGCAACTTCGCCCACACGCGTATCGATCAAACCATGACGCGCGCTTTCCCCGGCGTGGGCTCCAGTTTTCTGCCGCCGCTCGACGAAGGCAGCCTCCTTTTCATGCCATCGCTTCCCGCGTCCGGCGGACTCGGCGAGACGCAACGCGTCATGCAGATCCAGAACCGGCTCATCGAGTCGGTGCCTGAAATCGCCAGCGTCATGGGAAAAATGGGCCGCGCCGAAACCGCCCTCGATCCCGCGCCCATTGGCATGATCGAAACCGTCGTCCTGCTGAAGCCCTATAACGAGTGGCCCGTTCACGAGATTCCTCGCGCCGATGGCTCGATCGAACGTCGCCCGCGCACGCTCGCCGAGGTTCGCTCCGCGCTCGCCGCCATCACCGATATTCCCGGCGTCGCCCCAAGCTGGCTCCAGCCGATCGAAACGCGCGTCGTGATGCTCTCGACCGGCATTCGCAGTCTGATCGCCCTGCAACTGCTCGGCGACGACACGGACGCACTCGAACGTTTCGCCGAGGCGGCCGAAAAGATTCTTCAACCCACACCCGGCGCCGTCGATGTCCAGATGCAGCGTGAAGGCGGGAAACCTTACGCCGAGGTTCGTCTCGATCCGGACAAACTCGCGCGCTTCGGTCTCACCAACGAACAAGTGATGCGCTCCGTCGAAACCGCGCTCGGCGGCATGGCCGTTTCGTATTCCGTCGAGGGCGCGCTCCGCTACCCCATCCGCATCCGCTACCTGCGGGAGCGCCGCGACGACCCCGACGAACTCCTGCAACTCCAGGTTCCACTCCCTTCCGGGATGGGTTCCGTCCCTCTGACCAGTCTGCTCGCGATTCCGACCGTGCACGTGCTCGAGCTCGCGGAAAACGCCCCCGACGCCACCGCACTGCTCCACCGCCTTCCACTTTCCTATCAGCGCAATTTCACGATCCTCGATCCCCGCCACGCGGAACTCACGCTGCCCGCCGGCGAGTCGTTGCCCCATGAAATCGCCGCCGCCGTAACCGCAGAACAACTACGCCTCACCGGCACGCGCCCGAGTGAAGCCGGACTGACTTACACCGTCGGTCCCATGGCGATCCGTTCCGAAGGTGGCAAACGCACCCAATACGTCCTCCTCAACGCGCTCGGCCGCGGCGAAGTCGAAGTCGTTCGCGACGCCGACGCCCGCCTGCAAGCCGCGCTCGCCGACGGACGACTCGAGTTGCCCGCCGGGGCCACGTATCGCTGGGTCGGTCGTTACGAGCAGAAGATCAAAGCCGATAAAACCCTTCGCATCATCATCAGCGTCTCGCTGGCCATCATGGTGGTGCTCATCTACATCGGCACGCGTTCCTGGCTCATCACCGCGATCATTCTTCTCGCCAACGCCATCGTCACCACTGCCGGCGGCTTCTTCTTCGTCTGGCTTTGGGACGTCGAAATGACCACCGCCGTTGTCGTCGGTTTCCTCGTGCTGCTCGGCGTGATGTTCAATGACGGCATCCTCCTCGGCACTTACATCCAGGAGCAGTTCAAGACGCACCCCGGCACGTTGGACGAAGTAAATCGCCGCGTCTTCATCGCCGGCCTGCGCCGCCGGCGTCCCGCGATCATGACCAACATGACGACACTGCTCTCGCTGATCCCCGTCCTCTGGTCCACCGGCCGCGGCTCCGAGCTCATGGTTCCCATGGTGTTGCCCGTCGTCGGCGGAATGATCTTCGACGTCGTGTCCCTCTTCTCCGTCCCGGTCTTCTACACGTGGTATTGGGAACGCCGCCTCGCCCGCGAGGCCGAGGCGCGCGCGTCAGCCTTCACCGCACCCTCGCCCGCCTAGAAGCTTCAGCTACACCGCGGTCGTTTTTGCGAACAACGGATGGTCATTCGTGTGCATTCGTGTCCATTCGTGGTTCAACTGCATCCGCCGGCCCTCAGAGTCGCGCGCGCCGCAACCGCAGCGCATTCGCAATCACCGATACGCTGCTGAGCGCCATCGCCAGGCCGGCGAACATCGGATTCAACAACCATCCAAAAACCGGATACAGCACGCCCGCCGCCAACGGCACCCCGGCCGAGTTGTAGACGAAGGCGAGGAAGAGATTCTGGCGGATGTTCTTCATCACGCGCCGCGACAGCGCGAGCGAGTTGACGATCCCGCGCAGGTCGCCCTTCACGAGTGTGATACCCGCGCTCTCGATCGCGACATCCGTGCCCGTGCCCATCGCGATGCCGACGTCCGCGGCCGCCAACGCCGGCGCATCGTTGATGCCATCTCCTGCCATCGCCACCACCGCACCTTCGCGCCGCAGTTCCTCGACGATCCGCTGCTTGTCCTGCGGCGCCAACTCGGCTCGCACGTCGTCGATTCCGAGTTTCTGCCCGACCGCTGCAGCCGTGACACGATTGTCGCCCGTCAACATGACCACCTTGAGCCCAAGTTCGTGCAGCTTCCGAACCGCTTCCACTGATGTCGTTTTGATGGGATCAGCGAGCGAGAGCACACCCGCCACCTCGTTCTCAATCGCCACCCAGATCACCACCCCGCCGCTCTTCAAAAAACGTTCGGCGCTTTCATCGAACTCCCGCGCGATCGGCACACCTTCGTTCCCAAGCCACGTCTTTTTTCCCACGCGCACACGCTGCCCGTCGATTCGTCCCATCACTCCGGCGCCCGTGACCGACGCGAACTCGTCCACGCGCGGCAACGCAAGTTGCCGCGTCTGCGCCGCCTTCACGACCGCGTGCGCTAACGGGTGTTCGCTCCCTTGCTCGACCGCCGCAGCCCACGCCACGAGCTTTTCTTCGCCAACCTCGTTTGCCGCGTAAAACTCGGTGAGTTGCGGACGCCCTTCCGTCAATGTGCCCGTCTTGTCCGTGATGAGGTGTGTGACTTTCTCGGCGCGCTGCAGCGCGGCCGCGTCACGAATCAAAACGCCGAACTGCGCGCCACGGCCAACGCCCACCATGATCGACATCGGCGTCGCAAGCCCCAACGCACACGGACACGCAATGATCAGCACCGCCACGGCATTCGTTAACGCATACGCGAGTGCCGGTTCCGGCCCCCAAACCGACCAAGCGATCGCCGTCACCACCGCGATTCCGATGACCGCCGGCACGAACCAGGATGAAACTTTATCCGCCAACGCTTGAATGGGAGCGCGGCTCCGTTGCGCCTGCGCCACCATTTGCACAATCTGCGCGAGCAACGTATCGGCGCCGACCTTGTCCGTCCGCATCACGAATCCGCCGGTTTGGTTCACCGTCGCGCCAATCACTCGATCGCCGACCGATTTTTCAACGGGCACCGGTTCGCCGGTAAGCATCGACTCATCGACGTTGCTCCGGCCTTCAACGATAACGCCATCGAGCGGGACCTTTTCGCCCGGTCTGACCCGCAGCAAATCGCCCACCTGTATCCGATCGAGTGAGACATCCTCCTCGGCGCCTTCTCGCACGCGGCGCGCCGTTTTCGGCGCGAGTCCCAATAACGCTTTCACCGCCTGCCCCGTGCGCCGACGCGCCCGCTCCTGCAGGTATTCCCCAAACACCGCGAGCACCGTAATCACCGCCGCCGCCTCGAAATAAAGCCCGGCCATTCCGCCGTGCCGCATCTCGTGCGGAAAGAGCTGCGGCGCCACTAACGCCACGACAGAAAACGCATACGCCGCACCGATGCCCAGAGCCAGGAGCGTATACATATTGGCACTACGGTGCCGCACCGAGTTCCACGCGCGGCGCCAGATGAAGTCGCCGGCCCAAAGCACCACCGGCGTCGCCAGGATAAACTCCATCCATCGCTGCCACGCGGGCGCAGCTTCATCGTTGGTCGACCATCCGGGGATCATCCCCGACATCGCCGAAAGAAACACCGGCAACGCCAGCACCGCGCCCACCCACAACTTTCGCGCCAACCGCCTCAAATCTTCCTCGTCCTCATCCTCGTCCGCCGTCACCGCGACCGGCTCGAGCGGCATCCCGCAAATCGGACAATCTCCCGAATGTTCCTGCCGCACCTCGGGATGCATCGGACACGTGTAAACCGTTTGCCCGCGGCCGACCCATGCCGGGTTTCGCTCGAGTGCCATTCCGCATTTGGGGCAATCGCCTGGCACGTCCGACTCCACGCCCGCGCACATCGGACAAAAATACTTCGCCGTCGCCGACGGCTTCACCGCCTCGGCGTGTTGGTGATGCCCATGACACCCGTGTCCACAATGTCGATCTTCGTGCTTCATGGATGAATCCTGATCCTCGTTGATCAGCCCAACAGAATCCTCGATCCCATGGCGGAGCAAATCGGCCTACCGCCACTCGTGCCGCGGATAACGCCGCGAAAGCTCCGTTTTGATCTTCGGATACTGTTCGCGCCAGAAATTCGTCAGATCGTCCGTGACCTGAATCGGCCGCTGATTGGGCGCGAGAATCTCGAACTTCACCGCCACGCGGCCGTGTCCGATGGTGAACTTCCCCTCGATCCCATAGAGTTCCTGTATCCGCGCGGACAATATCGGCGGGCCCTCCTTCTCGTAGCGGAGCCTCGACTTCCGACCGTTCCCCATCACCAAGCGCTCCGGCAAGTAATCGTCGAGCACTGCGAGTTGCTCCGCGGTCAGCCAGTCGCGCAGCACCGGCATCACCGGCTTGTCCTTTACCGCTCGCGCTCCGAGTTCGCCATAGCACACCTGTTCGATCAGCGTCGCCCGATCCGCATCGGTGATGGGATT
This sequence comes from Verrucomicrobiota bacterium, assembly GCA_023391285.1. Lineage (GTDB taxonomy): Bacteria > Verrucomicrobiota > Verrucomicrobiia > Opitutales > Opitutaceae > Opitutus. Next base: position 120,934 of record JAEWBF010000039.1, on the reverse strand, counting down.
CACTTCCAACTCAGGGAACCATTCCGCCATCCGATTCACCCGTGTGATCCACTGCTCCACGCTCTCGTCCCACGCCTCGAGTTTGATCCGCCCCGCGAGCACTTCCTTCGTCAGCAACGCCGCTGCCTCGTTGAGGGACGCCTCTTCGCTGCTCGCTTTCGCTTCGAGCACCAGATCGCGAAACCGACGCTCGCGCCGCGACACCACGCGTTTCGCCTGCTCGTCGTAAACCACGCCCCGCGTCTCGTAGTAGCCGTCGGGAAACACCTCCTTCAGCCACGCCTCCTCGATCGCGGTCGCCAGCGAGAGCAATGTATTCACTTCTCCATCACCGCGCCCGATCTCGCTGATCTCCGCCGCCACCAGCAGCGGCGATTTCTGAATCGCGCTTTCCCGCGCCAGCACCCCGCGGCGTCCATGAATCAACTCGCACCGCAGCGTCCCAACATCGAGCCGCTTCGCGAGTTGATCGGAAAAGCCCGCGAGCACGCATTTCCTCACCTCCGCTCCGTCCACGCGCTGCTCGCCCACATCGAGGCCTTCCTTTTCGGCAATCTCCAGGAACTGTGCGAACAGCGGCCCGACTTGCCGCGCCCCTTGCGCATGAATGCCGAGCCGGCGGCACGCATCGAGCGAGTAGCTATTCTCATGCGCAAACCGCCAGGCCCGCATCAAGAGGAAGAAGTCGCTCTCGTGCTCCTCGCCGAGCGCATCCTCCCGGGCATTTTCCACGTCGCGCGAAACGCCGCGCAGAAGAAAATTCCGCCCCTGCGTCAGCGCCGCCATCAACGCCACCGGCCGCACGCACCCGCGTTCCTGCGCCGCCAGCAACATCCGCGCATACCGCGGATGCACCGGAAACCGCAGCATCTTCCGCCCGACTTCGGTGATCGTTGTGGGAGGGGCTTTATGCCCTGACTCGGCACTCCCGTCAGGGCGTAAAGCCCCTCCCTCAGCAGCAATCGCTCCCAAATCCGCCAACAACCGCTCAGCCCGCTCCAACGCCCTCACATCCGGCTTCTCCAACCACGGAAACGCAAACACGTCGTCGATCCCGCTCGCCTTCAGCGTCAGCACCACCTCCGCCAAATCCAGCCGTCGCACCTCCGGCAATTCCTGCGGTGCGCGTTGCCCATGCTCTCGCTCCGTCCACAACCGCACGCAGACACCCGGCGCCGTTCGTCCCGCGCGCCCCGCCCGTTGGTCCGCGCTCGCGGCCGAGATTTTCTCGATCAACAGCGTGTTGATCCCCCGGTGCGGATCGAAGCGCGCCACGCGCGCGAGTCCGCTGTCGATCACCGCCGTCACGCCTTCGATCGTCAGCGAGGTTTCTGCGACATTCGTCGACACGATGATCTTCCGCGCATCGTAACGCGCCACCGCCCGATCCTGCTGCTCCGGCGGCAATTCCCCGTGCAACGGAAAACACACGAAATTTCGCAGCGCCCGCGATCCTTCGATCGCCTGCACCGTGCGGCCGATTTCATACCCGCCCGGCATGAACACCAGCATATCGCCTTCGACGCTCCCCGCGATCCGTTCGCACTCGCGCGCCGCCACTTCCCACACCGGCTCATTCTCGAAGTTCACTACCTTGGGCAGATACTCGATCCGCACGGGAAAACTCCGTCCTTGGGAAACCAATACATCGCACGGCGCCAAATACTCCTTCAACGCCCCCGCATCGAGCGTCGCCGACATTACGATGATTTTCAGATCCGGCCGCGTGCTCTGCTGAATCTGAATCGCGCGGGCGAGCGAGATATCCCCGTAAAGATGCCGCTCGTGAAACTCGTCGAACACCACCGCACTCACCCCGCGTAGCGACGCATCGAACGACATCTGCCTCAGCAAAATCCCTTCGGTCACGAAGCGAATCCGTGTCTGCGCGCTCACCCGCGATTCGAGCCGTATTTGATATCCCACGACATCGCCGAGATTCGTTCCCACCTCCTCCGCCACGCGTTTCGCCAGCATCCGCGCCGCCAATCGCCGAGGCTGCAACACCACCACTTCGCCCTTCTCGCCCGCCAGCCCATGATTCAGCAGCATCTGCGGAATCTGCGTCGATTTGCCCGAACCCGTCGGCGCCTGCACGATGAGCCGGCCTTGCGCGCGCAGCGAAGCGACGACCGCGTTCTCTAATTCATAGATCGGAAGTTCTCTCGGTGCGGGCATAAGCGGCCGGCAAAGCTCCAAGCTCCAAACTCCAAGCTCCAGAGAAATCTCAATCTCCACATTCCAAGTTCCGCTCCACCTCCTCGGCGCTTCGTCCTCCGCACCCGTTTGATGTTTGCTCCTTGGTGCTTCCCTGGAGCTTGGATCTTGGTCCTTGGATCTTCCACCGCCGCTCCACGGCGGTGGCGGTGGCGGTGAACAACCGGCGAACTTCTCTATTCCCAAGTTATTCACCGTTTTTCGGGTGCATCGATTGTGAAGAACAATGACTTCTATTTTCGCCCGCGCCCCGCACGCTCGTCCTCGTTCCTTGATAGAACAGTCGCAGCGCGAAGGCCTGAAAAACCCTTCGAAAGCGCGACTGGGATAATCCCGGGCGACCGGGGAATGGTGGGCGACAGCTGGTGTCGCCCTCCCCTGCTACGCGGCGCGAGTCGATGTGGCAGGCAGATATCACCAGCTCCTCTGATCCGGAGTCGTGTCCGATCAGTTAACACGAACCAGGAGCTGAGCGGTGAGCGGCGATTAGAAACCGCACGCGAGCCGAGTCACGCCCACAGGACGTTTCGACCTGTGCGCGGACGCAGTTACCCCAGAGGGTTTTGGTTGCTACTGCGCAAGACCAGAACGCAGTCGCGTTTCCCGGCGGGACGACCCCGCCAAAAGGCCCCGTTCGCTCGCACGAGCAGGGCGCGCAAGGGAGGCACGACTGCGGGGAGAGAGCGAGCCTGGCAAAGCCCGCGAACCTCCTCGATTGGGGCGGCCCGAAAAACGCGTCACCCCACTGCAAAAAGCGAACGCAACCTGAGAGCTAAGAGGTCAGACCCGTAACGCGGGGCCAACGTCCGGCCAAAAGCTGGAGCCGTCCCCGTGGCAACGGTGCCGACGCGAGAGACAGTCATTGCAGGCGTGTCCGCACCACGTCCGGCGTGCCGCTTCCGGCAGGAAGTGTCCGAACCGGGCGAAGAGGCCTCACTCGATAGATTCCAACCGGAAACGGTCGGAACGGTCCCGCCATGAGACCGAAACATCCGCATGCCGCGGAGAGTGGCGTCGGGAAGCACACGGCCCGCGAAAGCGAGAGCGCCCAACGTCGTGCACCGGGAAAGAGCGCGTGGCGAACGCCCACTCCCCAATTTGGCCCGGGAACCGCAAGGTTCCCGGGCCTTATTGTTTTCGAAAACAGCAAGCTCGTAGCGGAACGCGTGAGCGTTTCGTCCTTCTCCTTTTCGCGGAACGCTCACCCGTTCCGTTATCCAGAGCCCTTTCTCCGACACCTCGACGCCACTTTGCTTCGTCCTTGCATTCAATTCACGCGGTCCGCACGTTCTTCCCCTTTTTCGAAGAAATGAACGCGTCCGCTCCATGAATCAGAACATCCGTAACATCGCCATTATCGCTCACGTTGACCACGGCAAAACCACGCTGGTCGACCAACTTCTCAAGGAAGGTGGCGTTTATCGCGCCAACCAACAGGTGCAGGAGCGCGCCATGGATTCCATGGATCTCGAGCGCGAGAAGGGCATCACGATCAAGGCGAAGAATACGTCTGTTCACTGGAAGGATAAGATCATCAACATCCTCGATACGCCCGGTCACGCCGACTTCGGCGGCGAGGTCGAGCGCGCCCTCCGCATGGTCGACGGCGTTCTGCTGGTCATCGACGCCTACGATGGGCCGCAAGCGCAAACCCGCTTCGTGCTCCGCAAGGCTCTCGCGCACGGTCTCAAGGTCGTCATCGTCATCAACAAGATCGACCGCGACAACGCCGATCCCGCCAAGATGTATGACAAGGTGCTCGAGCTTCTGATGGAGCTCAACGCCACCGAGGAGCAGTTCGACGCTCCCGTCGTTTACGGCTCCGGCCGCGACGGCTACATGATGTATAAGCTCGGCGAGGAGAAGAAGGACATGACGCCCCTCTTCCAAACGATCATCGACCACGTGCCGCCGCCGTTCGCGAAACCGGACGAGCCTTTCCACATGCTCGTCTCCAACATCGATTGGAGCGACTACGTCGGCCGTATCGCCGTCGGCAAGATCCTCGGCGGCGTCATCAAGGTCGGCGATCCCATCTTCGTCGTCCGCCACGCCGAAAACGGCAAGAAGGTCCGCGCCAAAATCACCAAGGTTTTCGAATTCACCGGTCTCGGTCAGCGCGAGGTCGAGTCCGCCGCCGCCGGCAACATCGTCGGTCTCTCCGGCTTCGAGGACGTCGATATCGGCGACACGCTCGCGATCAACGACGACGCGCATGCCCTCCCTTTCACGCAGATCGATCCGCCGACGCTCGAGATGCAGTTCTCCGTCAACGACGGCCCGCTCGTCGGACAGGAAGGCAAACTCGTCACCTCGCGCCAGCTCCGCGAACGTCTGATGCGCGAGCTGAAGACCAACGTGTCGATTCACATCGAAGACTCGGAAAAAGCCGGTGTCTTCAACGTCCGCGCTCGCGGCGCCATGCAGGTCGCCGTGCTCGTCGAAACGATGCGCCGCGAAGGCTACGAGCTTCTCGTTTCCCGCCCGACCGTGATCGAAAAGAAAGGCCCGAACGGCGAACGCCTCGAACCTTACGAAACGGTCTGGATCGAAGTGCCCGACGAATGCGTGGGCTCGATCATGCAGAATCTCGCGAACCGCAAGGGCCAGCTCACCAACATGGAAAAACTGGCGCACTCGACGATGATCGAAGCCTCGATCACCACGCGTGGTCTGATCGGTCTCGAAATCGACGTCATCAACGCCACCTCCGGTCGCGGCGTGACTTCGCACTTGTTCAAGGAATATGGCCCCTACGCGGGCGAAGTGCTCACGCGTGTCACTGGCACGCTCATCGCGACCGAAGCCGGCGAAACCACGTCCTACGCACTCGTGATGTGCCAGGAACGCGGCAAGCTCTTCGTCGGTCCCGGCGAGCAGGTGTATGAAGGCATGATCGTCGGCGAAAATCCGCGTAACGAAGACATCGCGATCAACGCCGTCCGCGAAAAGAAGCTGACCAACTTCCGTTCGCAGGGTGAAGGCGTCGCGGCGGGCCTCACGCCCCCCACGAAGCTCTCGCTCGAACGCTCGATCGAATACATCGCGGCGGACGAACTGCTCGAGGTCACGCCGAAGAGCCTCCGCCTCCGCAAGCGCATCCTCGACAACGGCGCCCGCATGAAGGCCGCGAAGGCCAACAAGCAACAGTAAGCGACGTCACCTTCGTTTCCTATCAGCCCGCCGGCGCACGCGCCCGCGGGCTTTTTCGTGCCCGCCTCGTCGTAGCGGAACGCGCTCCCCCCCCGATGCGTCGGGGTGAGCGTTTCTCACCCTTACTTCACCAAAGCCACCGGCTCCTGCACCGCCGCGACCGGCTCCACCGTGGTCGCGCGCTCGATTTCCTGCGCCTTCTTCAACCCGTGCGCGCTCGAATGTCCCGTGAACTTCACGCACAGCCGATCAACCACGATGTAGCAAATCGGCACGACGAAAAGCGTGAGAAAAGTCGCGATGCTCAAACCGCCCACGATCACGATGCCCATCGGATTGCGGCTTTCCGCCCCCGCGCCCGTCGCAAACGCGATCGGCACCGCGCCGAGAATCGTCGCGATCGCCGTCATGAGAATCGGCCGGAACCGCAGGATCGCCGCCTCATACGCCGCATCGAACGCATTCTTCCCCTCGAGCTGAAGCTGGTTCGCGAACTCGACGATCAGAATGCCGTTCTTCGCCACGAGCCCGATCAGCATGATCAGCCCAAAACGCGAATACAGATTGTCCGTCATCGCCGGACCCCAGAAGCGCGTGCAATAAAGCACGATCACACCGCCCGCCAGCGCGAGGAAAATACCCGTGAAGATCGTCAGCGGGTGCAGCCATGATTCGAACTGCGCCGCCAGAATCAGAAATGTGAATACAAGCGCCAGGATGAACAACATCCACGTGTCGCTCGCACTCTCGACATACTCGCGCGTCTCGCCATCCCACGCATACGTGTAGCCCGCCGGCAGCAATTCCTCCGCTTGCCCGCGCAGGAAATCGACCGCGTCGCCGATCGTCGCGTTGCCCGACATCTGTGCCGAAACCGTCACCGCTCGCAGCCGCGCGAAATGCGGATAATTCTCCGGCACCACATTCTCGTTCGCCTGCACGAGGTTCGTGAGTTGCACGAGATGGCCCGACTCCGACTTCACATACACGCGGCCAAGATCCGACGGCGTCACCCGGTCTTGATCCGCCACCTGCACCACCACGTCGAACTCCTGGCTGCCCCGTTGAAACGTCGTCACGCGCTTTCCCCCGAAGAGCGTTTCAAGCGTCGAAGCCACCGCCGACACCGGCACATTCAAATCCGCCGCTTTCGCGCGATCGATTCGCACATCGAGTTGCGGCTTTGTTGGCGAGGGATCGAGCCGTGGCTGAAAGAACATCGGACTCTCGCGCATCGCCTTCAGCATCTGCTCGCCGTAAACCTGCAGCTTCTCGAAATCCGATCCTTGCAGAACCATCTGCACGCCCGCCCCGCCGCCCCGCTGTCCAAAGGGTCGCGGCGCAATCGGAGCCGCCTGTCCGCCCGTGATCTCGTTGCGGAACTTGTTTCGCAATTCGAGCAGGATGTCCTGTGTCTTCCGCTCGCGTTCCTCCCACGGTTTCAAAGTCACGAACATGAACGCCCGATTGCCGTCGCCACTGCGGCGAAACGTTCGCTCGGTTTCTGGAATCGCGAGAATCATCTCCTCCATCTTGCCCGCGTAATAATGCGCATACGCCGGCGTCGATCCCACCGGCGCGATGAACGATGCGCGAAACAGGCTGCGATCTTCCAGCGGCGTCAGTTCGCGCTGGAGCTTGAGATAAAGCACCGGACCGAGGGCAACGACCGCCACCGAGCCGGCAATCACCCAAAGTTTCGCCTTCAGCGATGCGCGCAGCATCGCCGCATAGATGCCGTTCATCTTCTCGAAGAACGGCTCCGTCTTTTCGTAAAGCCAGCTGTGCTTTGCCTTCCCTCCCACCGCTCGCGCCTTGAGCATGCGCGAGCTGAGCATCGGTGTGAGGGTAAGCGCGACAAACGCCGACACCATCACCGCAATCGACAGCGTCACGCCGAACTCGAAGAACAACCGGCCCGTCTGCCCGGATTGAAACGCCACCGGCAAGAACACCGCCGCGAGCGTCAAGGTCGTCGCGATAATCGCAAACGCCACCTGACGCGCTCCGTGCAACGCCGCAGCGATCGGCTCCTCTCCTTCTTCGATCCTTCGATAGATGTTTTCCAACATCACAATCGCGTCGTCCACCACGAGACCCACCGCCAGCACCAGCGCGAGCAACGTGAGCACGTTGAGCGAAAAGCCGAGCCAGCTCATGATCGCGAATGATCCGATCACCGACACCGGAATCGCCAGCAACGGAATGAACGTCGCCCGCCAATCGCGGAGAAACACGAAAATCATCAGGATCACCAACGCCGCCGCTTCCCACAACGTCTTGTAAACCTCCTTCACCGACCGGTCGACGAACACCGAACTGTCGAAGCCAATGTCGATGCTCACGCCTTCCGGCAGGTCCGCCATGATGTGCGGGATCTGCCCCTTCACGCCGTCCGCGAGATTCAGCAAATTCGATTGCGACTGCCGGAAAACTTGGATGCCGATCGTCGGCGTCCCGCGAAAAAAACTTTCACCGCGGTAATCGTTCTTCCCGAGCTCCACGCGGCCGATGTCCGTGAACTTCACTTGATAACCGCCACGCACCGCGAGGATCAGATTCTCGAAATCCGACACCTCCGTCATGTTGCCCTGCGTGCGCACCGTGAACTCCCGTGTGACCGATTCGATGCGCCCACCCGGAATCTCCACGTTCTGCTGGTGCAACGCGCGCTCGACGTCCGCGACCGTCAACCCATACGCCGCCATGCGATCCGAATCGATCCACAGCCGCATCGCGTAACGCGGCCCGCGGATCTGCACCGCGCCCACGCCTGGCACCGTCTGGATCCGCTGCACCACAAACCGCTCCGCGATATCGTAGAGTTCCTGGCGCGAATACCGGTCCGAGTTGAGCGAAAACCCGAGAATCGGATCCGCGTCGGCTTCGGTTTTGGTGATCTGCGGTTCGAGCACTTCATCGGGCAACCGCCCACGGGCACGGCTCACGCGGTCGCGCACGTCGTTGGCTGCCTCGTTCACGTCGCGGGTGAGTGTGAACTCGACCGTGATCTCCGACACCTGCTCGCGCGAAACCGAGCGCACCACGCGAATGCCGTCGATCGACGAAATCTCCTTTTCCAACGGCTCCGTGATCTTCGACTCTATCACCTCGGCCGATGCCCCGGGATACGTCGTCTGCACCGAAATAATCGGTGAATCGATGTTCGGATACTCACGAACCGGCAGCCGGTTGAACGACAACAGCCCGACCAGCACCACCAGAATCGATGCCACCAGGCAGACGACCGGGCGGCGAATGGAAACGTCGGAGAGAATCATGGCAGCGCCGCCGTGCGAATTTCCGTGACCTGCGGCCGCGGCTCGATCTTTGCCCCGGGAAACAAAATCAACGCGCCCACTCCCGACGCCACGACGCGCGTCCTTTCACTCAGCTGCCCGCGCAACGGATTCACTTCCACGACGCCTTTTGCGCGCAACCCGAGTTGCACGGGCACGAAGTCCGCCGTCGCCTGCCCGTCTCCATCCTTCACGATCACCAACTGCGTGCCGGTGGTCGTCGTGAGAATTGCGCCTTCCGGCACCGTCAAAATCCCGCGGCGCACGTCGAGCACCAGTTCGATGTTGGTGAACATGCCGGGCTTCAATCCCGCCGCCCCGGCGCTGACGTAACCTTTCACTTCGCTCGAGCGCGTGGCACGATCCACGACAGATGCCACGAAATACACCTCGCCATTCAGCTCTGCGCCCGACGCAAGCGCAGGCGAACGAACCTTGAACGTCGCCCCCTGCCTCACCTTCGCCGCAAAACGCTCCGGCACCTGGAAATCGATCTTCAACCGGCTCAGGTCGTCGATCGTCGTGATCACCGACTGCGAGGTCACATAATCGCCCGGCGAAAGCGTGCGGGCGCCGAGCACGCCGTCGAACGGCGCGCGGATCTCCGAACGCTCGAGCCGCACGCGGATCAATTCGAGTTCCGATTTCGCCGAGGCAAACTCCGAACGCGCCCGGTCCACGTCCGCCACGCTGTTGCTCTGGCTTTCTCCGAGCCGCTCGGCCCGTTTCAGATTCAGTTCGGCCAGTTGAAACCGTGCGTCGCTCTGCGCGAATTGCGCCCGCAACTCGGCATCGTCGATCTTCACGAGCAGCTGGCCCTTCTTCACCGCCTGCCCTTCCTCAAAATGAATCGTCCGCACCAGTCCGGTGGTTTCCGGCCGAATCGTCGCGGATTCGTTCGCCGCCACCGAACCGACGAGGTTCAAGGTCTCCGCCAGATCCTGTCGGGTCAGCGTCGTGACCTCGACCGGTTGCACCTGATCAGACGTGCGGATCGCGACCGCTTCTTTCTTGCTGCATCCCGCGAGCAAAATTACCGGCAGCAACCCGGCGTGGATGAATCTGGAAAACGACATGAAAAATTTCACCTGACGGATGTGTCAGGAAGTGTCGCGCCTGACGCATCCCGCACTCGAAAGATGCGGGTTGGGACGCGTATAGCACAACGCGTTCCGGTGACGCGATCTGCCTGGAAGCAGGCTCAACCGAGCGATTGCTCGTAAGCCGCCGCGTCGAGCAACGCCGTCGCTTCGGCCGGATTCGCCAGCCGGAGCTTCAACATCCAGCCGTCGCCATAAGCCGCTTGGTTGACGGTCTCCGGTGCGTTTTCCAAATGATGATTCACCGCCACCACCTCGCCTGAGACAGGCGCATAAAGATCGCTCGCCGCCTTCACCGACTCGACCGCGCCAAACGTCTGCCCTGCCTGAAACTTAGCGCCGATCTTCGGCAGTTGCACGTAAGTGATGTCGCCCAGCGAGTTTTGGGCGTAGTCGGTGATGCCGACCGTCGCAGTGCCATCGTTCTCGAGGCGGAGCCATTCGTGAGACTTCGCGTAACGGAGATCAGCGGGAACGTTGCTCATGAGGAAGAAAGACCGTGGATGGGGTTGATCCGGTGTGCCTGCACTTTTCGACCCGCGCAAGCACGCACCTGTGCTATTTTGCACCCAACGTCACAAAAGGAGGTTTGACCACTTGGAGCGCGAGACGCGTGCCCCGAATGTCGACGAACAACGGCGCGCCCGCCAGGGACCGCGGAACCAGCGCCGAACCGATCGCTTCGTTGAGCAAGGGCGACAGCGTTCCCGACAACACGCGTCCGATGGACGCCCCACTCTCGTCGAGCACCGGCGCTTCAGCCCGCACGATCCGACGATCGCCGGTTTTGAAGAAGACTACCTTTGAGCCCGCCTCGCCTTTTTTCTCGGCGAGCAACGCCTCGCGGCCGTTGAAATCCGACGGCTTGTCGAACTTCACCGTCCAGCCCAGCCCCGCCGCAATGGGCGAGATCTTGTCCGAAAGCTCGTGCCCATAAAGTGGATACCCCGCCTCCAGACGAAGGCTGTCCCGCGCGCCCAGTCCGGCGAGTTCCAACCCGTGCGCCGCTCCTGCGCCCAGCAGCGCTTCGGCCAGCGCCACGGAATCGGCCGCGGCGTGATACAATTCAAACCCGTCCTCACCCGTATAGCCGGTGCGACTGATCAGGCAATGAATGCCCGCGACCGTGCCCTCGTTGAAATGGTAGTATTTCAACACCCCGAGTTTCGCGCCGGTGAGCGACTGCACGATTTCGCTCGCGCGCGGGCCTTGGATCGCGAGCAACCCGTAGTCGTCCGAACGATCCGTGATCGCAACGTCGAAGCCGACCGCCTGCTCCTTCATCCACGCGAGATCCTTGGCCACGTTGCTGGCGTTGACGCAGAGGAAGTAGTCCTCGGGCGCGCGTTGATAAACGAGCAAATCGTCCACCACCCCGCCGTTGGCGTAACACATCGGCGAATACAGCACGCGACCCGGAAAGATCTTCGAAGCGTCGTTGGTCAGGAGCCGGTCGAGAAACTTCAACGCGTCGGGCCCGCGCACATCCACCTCGCCCATATGGCTGACGTCGAACAGCCCCGCCGCGCGCCGCACCGCTTTGTGCTCCTCGAGGATGCTGCGATACTGCACCGGCATTTCCCAACCGGCAAAATCCACGAGGCGGGCGCCGCGGGCTGCATGAAAATCGCGCAAGGGCGTGCGTTTCAGCTCACTCATGCCGACGACTACGCGCCCCGCCCGCCCCCGCCGCAACAGCTTTCTCACCCCGCCAACTCCGATTGTCCCTCCCAATGGAGGCGCGGCGCCCCCACCGCGTGTTTCAGTAAAGTGTCATATTATGTATGACACTTCCCCGTCCGTGGGGGCGCTCAAATTGGGTTTGTTCTCGTCTGTCGGACGCGAAATCTTCGCGGCGCGTGCCGCCTCTTCTTTCCATGTCCGCATCGTCGCTTTGTTCGCTGCCGCTGAGCTACTGGGTTCACGACTGGGATCCGTTCCTCATCCAGTTCTCCGAGAACTTTGGCATCCGCTACTACGGCGTCGCCTACCTCCTCGGTTTTCTCGCCGGCGGCTGGCTGCTGTCGACGTATTGGAAAGCAAAACGCTCCCAACTCCCCGCCGCCCAGGTTTCGGATCTGATGATCGCGCTCGTGCTGGGCGTGATGATTGGCGGACGTCTCGGGTCGTTTCTGCTCTACGATCCCAGCGCGCTCGTGCGCGATCCGTTGAGTTTTTTCCGGGTATGGGAAGGCGGGATGGCCAGCCACGGCGGCATGGTCGGCGTGGCCGTGGCGCTCGCCTGGTTCGCGCGCTCACGAAAAATCGCCTTTCTGCATCTCGGCGATCTCGTCGCGTCGGTGGCTCCGGCGGGCCTGTTCTTCGGCCGCGTCGCCAACTTCATCAATGGCGAGCTGTGGGGGAAACCCACGTCAGTCGCCTGGGCCGTGATTTTTCCCAAAAGCCCCGAGCCGCTGATGCCGCGACATCCTTCTCAGCTCTACGAGGCCGCGCTTGAAGGCCTGCTCCTCCTCGCCGTCCTGCAATGGCGATTCTGGAAAACCGACGCGGTCCAAAAATCCCCTGGCCGACTCGCCGGGGAATTTTTCCTGCTCTACGCGATCGCGCGCGCGATCTGCGAAGCGTTCCGCGAACCGGACGCTTCACTGATCCTCGGCCTGAGTCGCGGAACGTTCTACTCGCTTTTCCTCATCATCGCCGGAATCGCGCTGATCCTCGCGTCACGTCGCAAGGCGGCATAGCCCGACCAACAGGTCGGGCTGCACGCGAGCGGTTAAACCACCGTCCCCGGTGGCAGAATCGCTCCCTTGGTCACGCAAAGCACGCCATCCCGAATGATCACGTTGCCGTTCGCATAGGTGCCGTCGGATTTGCCGATCGCGCTCAACACGCAGTCGTCGCCAATGCGCGCGTTCTTGTCGATGATCGCGTGCCGCACCCGGCATCGCTTTCCCAATCCGAGATGCGGCCGGCCTTGTTCGACGTTCGCCGCCAGCTGATCCGCGGTTTCGTAATAATCCGCCCCCATCATCACCACGTCCTCGAGATCGCTGCCTTCGCCGACGTAGGAGCGGATGCCGAGCACGCAATGCTTCAGCCGCGAATCGGTGAGAATCGCACCGTCGCCGATCACAACATGATCGATGTCGCAGCGGTTGAGCTTCGACGCCGGCAAATAACGGTCCTGCGTATAGATCGGTGCCGTCGGTTCGAAGAAGTTGAAGGGCGGCAGCGGTTGCGCGAGCGCGAGGTTGGCCGCGAAGAACGCGTGCACCGTTCCAATATCCTCCCAATAGCCTTCGAAGATATGCGCGTAGAGCTTCTTCTTCCCCAATAGTCCCGGGATGATCTCTTTTCCGAAATCCGTCTGCGTGTTCTCCAACGCTTCCGCGAGCACGGAACGGTTGAAAACGTAGATACCCATCGACGCCAGGCAGCGCGGTTCGTCCGATGGGGTCTTCAGCGACGACTCGAGCGTCGGACTCAGCGCGAGCCCCCGGATAACTTCGGGATCCTTCGGTTTCTCCACGAAGCGCTCGATCGAGAGATCGTCATGCACGCCCATCAAACCGAGTCCTTCCACTTTGGATACGGGAAACGGCACCGCCGCCAGCGTCACGTCGGCGCCCGTCTGCACGTGCTGTTCGAGGATTTCGCGGAAATCCATCCGGTAGAGCTGGTCGCCCGAAAGAATCAGCACGAGATCGTGCGGAAACGCGCGAAAATGCACCAGGTTGCGCCGCACGGCGTCGGCCGTCCCCTGATACCAATCCACGCTCTTCTCGGTCTGCTCTGCCGACAAGATATCCACGAATCCGCCGCCGAACGGATCGAAGTGATATGTGGACTGAATATGCCGGTGCAGCGACGCCGTGTTGAACTGCGTCAGGATGAAGATCCGGTTGATATCCGAGTTGATGCAGTTGCTGATCGGGATGTCCACGAGCCGGTATTTGCCGGCGAGCGGCACGGCCGGTTTGGACCGTTCCTGCGTCAGCGGATGAAGACGCGTGCCGCGTCCGCCGCCCATGATCACGGCAAGCACGCGTTTCTGAGGAGGCATGTTCAGAGGCATATGGAAAGTTCGGGGTTTAAGCCTTGAAGCACGTTTGTCCGAGGCGCTTACTTCGCCAGACTAAAAGCTGAAAATATGTGCGGAATCGTTGGCTATGTCGGTAAGCAGAAAGCATCTGCAATCATCCTGGAGGGCCTCAAGCGGCTCGAGTATCGGGGCTACGACTCCTCAGGAATTTGTATTTTGCAGGGCCGCAAGCTCGATGTAGCGAAAAAAGTAGGACGCGTGGACGTCCTCGTGAAGGAAACCGCGAAGCGCCAGTTCACCGGCACCACCGGGATCGGCCACACGCGGTGGGCCACCCACGGCGGCGTCACCGACGCCAACGCCCACCCGCACCTCAGCAGCGACGGCAAGTTCGCGATCATTCACAACGGCGTGATCGAGAACTACGCCCAGATGAAAACCTTTCTGCTGGGCAAGGGCTATACGTTCGAGTCGCAGACCGACACCGAGGCGCTCGCGAACCTGATCGCGTATCACTACGCGAAGGAGCCCACCGATCAAAACGGCCAAAACCGCTTCGTCGAAAGCGTGCGCAAAGCCCTCCTGCACGTCGAAGGCACCTACGGAATCGCTGTCCTCTGCATTGATTTCCCCGGCGAGATCGTCGCCGCCCGCGAAGCGTCGCCCCTCATTCTCGGCGTGGGCGATGGCGAATACATTCTCGCTTCCGACGCGTCCGCGCTCATCAGCCGCACGCAAAATGTCGTTTACCTGAAAGACGGCGAACTCGTCCACATCACGCCCACGACGTTCTCCATCACGACTCGCGAACAGGCCGACGTCTCGCCCGTCGTCGACAAGATCACCTGGTCGATCACCGATGCCGAAAAAGGCGACTTCGCGCATTTCATGGAGAAGGAGATTTTCGAGCAGCCGATCGCGCTCGAAAACGCCATGCGCGGCCGCTTCTCCGCCGACGGCAGCACCGCCCAATTTGGCGGCCTCAATGTCACCGCCGGCGAACTCCGCCAAATCGAACGCTATCTCTTCTGCGCCTGCGGCACCGCCTGGCACGCCTGCCTCGTCACCGAGCACTTGATCGAGCGCTTCGCTCGCATCCCGGTCGAGGTCGATTACGCGTCCGAGTTCCGTTACCGCAACGCCCCGCTGCATCCCGACACGCTCTTCTTCGTGATGAGCCAGTCCGGCGAGACGATCGACACGCTGGCCGCGCTGCGGGAAGCCAAACGCAAGGGCCACCGCGTTCTCGCCGTCAGCAACGTGGTCGGCTCCAGCATCGCGCGCGAAGCCGACGGCGGCATCTATCAACACGTCGGCCCCGAAATCGGCGTCGCCTCCACGAAAGCGTTCACCTCGCAAATCCTCATCGGCGCCATGCTCGCCCTCTATTTGGGCCGCATGCGCGACATGAGTTACACCGACGGCGTGCAATACGTGAACGCGTTGAAAGGCGCACCCGACCTTGTCCGCCGCGCGCTCCAGCAAGCCGCGCATATTCGCGATATCGCAAAACGCTACGCCGACTCGACCGACATGCTTTTCCTCGGTCGCTTATCCCTCTTCCCGCTCGCGCTCGAAGGCGCGCTGAAGCTGAAAGAAATCTCCTACATCCACGCCGAGGGCTATCCCGCCGCCGAGATGAAACACGGGCCCATCGCACTCATCAGCGAGAAATGCCCGAGCGTCATCTTCGCGACGCAATCCGAGATCTTCAACAAGGTCGTTTCCTCGATGCAGGAAATCAAAGCCCGCAAGGGTCCGATCATCGCCATCGTCACCGACGGCACCGAATTGCCCGAAGGCTTGGCCGACGAAATCATCCCGATTCCCGCCTGCCACGAGGCCGTCCTCCCCATCGTCGCCGCGATCCCGGTGCAGTTGCTCAGCTATTACATCGCCGTCGAACGCGGCTGCGACGTCGACAAGCCGCGCAACCTGGCGAAATCCGTCACCGTCGAGTGAGCGTCCGGAGGCGCTGCTCCGTCGGCGCCGTGCTCGCAATCCGCGCCACCGCCACACCGGCGCATCCAATCCGCCGCTACAGTTTACGCGCCTTCAATCGCCTTGCCGACGCCGGTCGGCGACCGCATAAGCCCGACTCCCCCGATGAACATCCATCCGAGCCGAGACGCCTTCGTTGAACTCGCCACCCAGGGCAACGTCATCCCCGTTTGCACCGATTTGATGGCTGACTTCGAGACGCCGGTCTCCGCCTACGCGAAGCTCAAGGAAGCCGGCCCCTCTTACCTCCTCGAATCCGTGGAAGGCGGCGAAACGCTCTCACGCTATAGTTTCATCGGCTGCCGTCCGCGAAAGATTTTCATCTGTGGTCCGGAAACGACCGAAATCCGCGTCCCCGGCCAGCCCTCACAAACTCTCACCACTCCCGCCGATCCGCTCACGTTGATCGAAACCGAAATGCGCGGCTACCGCCCCGTTTCGCTGCCGGACCTCCCGCGCTTCACCGGCGGTGCCGTCGGTTTCGTGGCCTACGAATACGTCAGCCGCGTCGAACCGAGCGTGCCCTCCGCGCCCGCCAACGACCTCGGCACGCCGCTGCTCTATTTCATGTTGTCCGATTCGCTGCTGATCTTCGATCGCGCGAAACAGACGCTCCGCCTTTGTGTGAACGCCCACGTCAACGGCGACCCTGCCGCCGCCTATGACCGGGCCGTGGCCGAGCTCGAGCATATTTACGCAATTTTGAAACAGCCGCGCGAGCTCGCGCCCGCGCCGCTTATCGAACCCGGAAAACCCGCCGTTCCCGCCGGTAATTTCACGCGCGAGCGCTTCGAAAAGGTCGTCGATGACGGCAAGGAATACATTCGCGCCGGCGACATCATTCAGTTCGTGCCGTCGCAGCGCTTCTCGCGCGCGTTCTCCAAGTCCCCGCTCGATCTCTACCGCGCGCTGCGCACGGTGAATCCGTCGCCCTACATGTTCATCCTCGAGGCGGGCGATTTCTCCATCGTCGGCGCCTCGCCCGAGGTGCATGTGCGCCTCACCGACGGCCTCGTCGAAATCCGTCCGATCGCCGGCACGCGCAAACGCGGCGCCACCCCCGCCGAAGACGCCGCGCTCGAGAAAGATCTTCTCGCCGACGAAAAGGAGCGCGCCGAACACCTCATGCTCGTCGACCTCGCGCGCAACGACATCGGCCGCGTCTGCCGCTACGGCTCGATCCGTGTGCCCGAGTTGATGGTCATCGAGCGCTACTCGCACGTCATGCACATCGTCTCGCAGGTCGAGGGCGATATCGCGCCCGACCGGACTGCTTACGATTTGATGCGGGCCACCTTCCCCGCCGGCACCGTTTCCGGTGCGCCCAAGATCCGCGCGATGCAAATCATCGCTTCTTACGAGCCGACGCAGCGCGGCTTCTACGCCGGCGCGTTGGGATATTTTGGATACGACGGCAACATGGACACCTGCATCATGCTGCGCACCGCGTTGCTCAAGGACGGCCAGATCCACATTCAAGCCGGCGCCGGCGTTGTCGCGGACTCTGTTCCTGCCTCCGAATACCAGGAAACCATCAGCAAAGCCTCGGCGCTCTTCAAAGCCGTGGCGATGGCCGAGCAATTCTAGTTCCCGGTGTTGGCGTAACGTAACGCGGTAGCGTTCGTCATTCAGTCAGCGGCGTCGTGCGACACCCTGTCGCGTCGTGCGTCCGCGTTTGTGCCACATTCGCAGCCCCTCGGGCCTCTTCCCGCGTAACTTCCTAGGGCGAGCCGCGTATCTCTAACTGGAACGTCTCCCGCTACGGGTTGGGAACAAACTGAAAATGCAAGGCTTCTAACTCTTCACACGTATCATGCCCCTCAAGAACAAAACCATTTCCACCGGCACCGAGACCGAAACCTTTGTTCCGACGGCGGTCGAGCTACCGGACGCGCCTCCCTCTTTCCTCGAGAAACCGGACCGCGCACCCGCGGAACAGATCGCTCACGGTGACCGTAGCAACCTCCAACTTTATCTTCAGGAGATCGGCAAGACGCCGCTCCTGACGATCGAAGAGGAGATCGCCCTCGCGAAACGCATCCGCCGCGGCGACAAGGAAGCCCGCGATCACATGATCAAGGCCAACCTCCGCCTCGTCGTGAAAATCGCGATGGATTACAAGGATTTCGGCCTGCCGCTCCTCGACCTCATCAGCGAAGGCAACATCGGCCTCATCAAGGCCGTCGAGCGTTTCGACCCGCGCAAGGGCGGCAAGCTCTCGACCTACGCTGCCTGGTGGATCAAGCAATCGATCAAGCGCGCCCTGGCCAATCAATCCAAGACGATCCGCTTGCCGGTTCACTTGGTTGACAAGATTTCCAAGATGCGTCGCACCGCGATGGCCCTCACCGAGGAGCTCGGACGCGAGCCGACCGACGAAGAGTTGGCGGTCGAACTGCAGATTCCGACCAGCAAGGTCGCGCACTTGAAGTCCGTCAGCGTGCGCCCCGCTTCGCTCGACGCTCCCGTGGGCGAGGAAGGCGATTCCGCGACGTTCGGCGAAATCGTCGGCGATGACAATGCCGTCAGCCCGTTCGAAGGTCTTCGCGAGAAGAACCTCAACTCCGATCTCCACGCCATGGTCGCCTCGCTCGACGAGCGTGAAGCCGAGATCATCCGCCTCCGCTTCGGTCTCGATGGCAAGGACGAGCTCACGCTCGAGGAGGTCGGCAAACGGTTTCATGTCACCCGCGAACGCATTCGGCAGCTCGAATACCTCGCTCTCTCGAAGATTCGCAAGGCGATGGCCAAGCACGAGGCGATCCGCTCGAGCGAAGAAATCGAGGAGGAAGACCGCGTCCGCCAGCGGATGGACGTGATCCGCGAATTCATCGAAGCGAAATCCAAACGTTCTGGAAAAACCGGTCGCAACTAACGTTTCGCATCTTTCTTCATCCCCCAGGCCGACGCATCTCGCGTCGGCCTTTCTTTTTGTCTCTTCGTGCGAGCCAACCTCTCGAGGAGCCGCCGATCCATCGATTCTGAAGCAGAGAACGAAGCTGCGCTCCTTTTCAGCCTTTCAGCCCCTCCGCTTTTCGGCTTTTGATGCCGGCGTGGATCCATCTTCCCGCTCGACCAGCGCCGTTCACCGCTTTCGCAGCTCAGAAGCTCGCCAACCCCTCCACCCACGCGAGAAGCTCCTTCTCTGGCTCGCGGGCGCGAATCTCGTTTTTCTCCCTTGGGCCCTCGGCGGCATGCTGTGGTGGTCCCAATGGACCTCGTTTGCGATCGCGGCATTGGCGTTTCTCGTCGCGGTTCTCCCGCGCAACTACACCGATGCCCATACCGCTGCCGCCTCCTTTCGGCTCTACCCGTTTTCGCGCCTGATCCGTTTTCCGTTCTTTTGGCTGGGCCTCGTCTATTTCGGCATCTTCGCGATCCAAATGGCCAATCCCGCCTGGGTCTACATGAAGAATGACCGCAGCTGGTGGCTCGAATCGGTCGAGCACATCGCGTGGCTTCCTCACGGCATAGCGAACGCGCCCTTCCGCCCGATGAATGCCTGGCGCACGCTTCTCATCCACGGCGCGGTTTGGCTCCTCGTCTGCTCGCTTTGGATCGGCCTCACCCGCCGCCGCAGCGCGCGCATCCTGCTCTATACCGTCGCAATCAACGGCGTGACTCTCGCCGCCGTGCTCATTCTCCAACGGCTCACGAACAGCGACGAACTGCTTTGGAATTGGCCGGCTCCTTCGAGCTATCACGTGGCGACGTTTGTCTACAAAAACCACGGCGGCGCGTTTTTCGCGATGATCGCTGCCATGTGCGCCGCTTTCGCCTGGTGGCATGCAGATCGTGCGAGTCGGCGTCTGACGAAATCCCATCCGGGCCTGCTCTATGTTTTTCTGGCGATCGTCGTTTCGGTCGGCCTGTTGTTCACCTACGCACGGGCGAGCACCGCCCTCGGCCTCGCCTTCCTGCTCATCGTGGGTATCGGCTACGCCATGCACGTCTTCTTCAAACCTCAAGGCGGGCCTCCTCCGATCATTGCGGCCATGACCGCAATCCTCTGCGCGGCGTTTCTCGGGTTTTGCGCGTGGTCGCTCAACGTCGAGAAAGTGTGGGCGCGCTTCGAACGGCTCTTCGAACAGGACAAAACCGTTTCCATCGAACACCGCCGTATCGCCGCCACGGCTACAATCGAGATGGGCAACGATTCGCCTTGGTTAGGCCACGGCTTCAGCAGTTACCGCTACCTCTTCCCGCTGTATCAACGAAACCACCCAGAGATCTATTCGAAGCCTGCCTGGGTCAACAAGCAGCGCACGGAGCGCCGGCTCTTCTGGGAACACGCCCACAACGACTACGCCGAATACTACGCCGAAGGCGGATGGACCGCCGTTGCCCTCGCCGCAATTCTCCTCACGTGCATCGGCGCATCGCTGCGCCGCGCGGCGATCTTCTCCCAGCCCGCATTGCTGGTTTTCGTTGGAGCCCCTGCCCTCGTTGCCCTGGCTGCTTTCGCCGACTTCCCATTCCATAACCCAGCGATTCTCGTCACGGCTGCGTCCGTTCTCGCCGTCACGCTGCGCTGGGCGGCCATGGAACGACAAAGCTCTTCCCGCCCGAAAAGCTGAAGCGGTCGGCGTCGTAAAGCGGCTGGCGCGGCGAGCGCGCAACTATTCGCGCCGCACGCAGCCGCATTCGGGCGCTGAATACCTGTCAATCGTTCGCAATTCCACTCGCAACCCGTTAGCGCATGCGTGAACTGGCGAGGCATGCCCCACCCCGCCGCAGGAACTTCGGAAAGCCGGTGGTCCGAAGCCGATCTCGAGCTGACCGCCGACGCGCTCGCCCGGGATTTCTCCTCCCATTCACGGGCTCGCATCATGACGGTGTTGCACTATTGCAAGGGCGCCGTGCTCACCTGCGAAGGACGCGAGCGCCTCCAGCGCTTCGCCGCCGAATTGCTTCGCGTCGTTCCGCGGCAATAAGCCCTCGCGTCCGCTGCCCTCGCGCGCAGCGCGGTCAGACTGAACCGATTTGGTCCGGCTGTGGTCGTATCCGCGCCACGGGGACACCGGCGGCCATCGAGCGAACCCTAACCATCGCAGGTCAGAACTGAACTGCGCGGTCGCTGTCTGGCTTGGCCCATGAACGTCGTCCTGCTTCACAACAGCACCGCGGGGGATGAGGACCACACCGAGGATAAACTCGTTCGGTTGTTGAAGCGCCATGGCTACAAAGCGACCTACCGCCCGGTCGAAGAAGGTTTGAAGGACCGCGCGCTGATCAAGAAATCCGACATGGTGATCGCGGCCGGTGGCGACGGCACGGTGCGAAAAGCCGTCACCCACCTCGCAGGTGTCGAACAGCCGCTCGCCATCCTGCCGCTCGGAACCGCCAACAACATCGCGCGCAGCCTCGGCCTCGGCGCCGAACTCAACCAGGTGATCCGTTGTTGGAAACGCGCTGAAACCCGCCCGATCGATCTCGGCATTGCGAAGGGGCCGTGGGGCCGCACGCATTTCATCGAAGGCGTCGGACTCGGATTGATCAGCCGGACCATTTCGATTCTCGATCGCTTCGATAAACACGTGCGGCACGAATTCCCGAGCGCCGAAGACAAGCTCAACCGCGACATCTGCGTCCTCGCCGCCCTCACGCACGAGATGCCGCCGGTGAAGGCACGCCTCAGCCTCAGTGGCGAGCGCATCAAGGACGAGTTTCTCCTGCTCGAAATTCTCAACATCAGCCGCGCCGGACCCGGTTTGATCCTGGCTCGCGACGCCGATCCCGGCGACGGCTGGCTCAACCTCGTTTCCGTGCTCGCCGAGGAACGGGACAAGCTCGTCGAACAACTCGAACGCCACGTCAGCGGCCGCAAGGGCGCGCGTTTGAACGAGGTCGCCACCAAGCGACTGAAGCTCGTCGTCGATCCTTGCGAGCTGCGCATTGACGACAAAATCGCGATGACACCCGCCGACTTCAAAGACCTGCCCGATCAGCGCGCCGAGATCGAGGTGAAGATCCAGCCGGGCGCGATCAAGATTCTTTGCAGCCGCCCGGAGTGACAGGTCGCGCGGGACTTCCGCGCGAGATCCACAACGTCGTCAACCAGGCTCAGCCCGTCGTCAGCCGCTGCCCTGCCACGTCGATACCCAGCAAGCGTTCCGCCAGGCGTCGCGCTTGCACCCGGATTTCGCGAACGGCCGTCGTTTCCCAGAGCACGCCCTTCAACGGTGCCCCGAGCGTGTGTAGCCACCCGACGGGCTCGCCCCGATACCGCAAGACTTCGCCGGTCGGCCGCGCAAGGATGCCGAGCGCGAACGGATCATGATCGATGAGTCCGCGCGCGAGCAGGTGAATGAACAGCGGATGCTGATACTTCGAGTAGTCCGTGCGCGGTCCCGTGCAATTGATCACTTTGGCGACGCGCAGCGCGACGTGCTGGATCGTGCCACGACGTCGGAAAACCGCGTCGACGCCGTCCCCATCCACGTCGAGCGTCTGCAATCGCCCGGCGTGAAACTTCAATCGGCCTTCGTTCTCCATTGTCGCCAACACGTCCGCCAGGTGTGGCGCGATCCGATGCCGGTGCCCTTCCCACACCGGGCGCACATAACGCAGAAACCGGCTGCGCTCCTCCGTCGAAAATCCCTGCCAGATCGCCGGGGAGAAAGGCCGCAAGCTGTCGACCACTCCCCGCCAGTCGATGCCACGCTGCGACGCGGCACGCACCTCTGCGCGCACCCGGCGCACAAGTTCGCGCGACGTGGTCGGAAGTTGCGGTTGGTCGATGAACGCTGGATACGGCTCGACTGCCTGGTGCACCTGCGGCCGCACGCCGCGCCGCGAGAGCGCGTGGATCGTCCCGCGATGCCCGCGACGGTTCAGCTCGAGCATCAGGTCGGTCGCCGTCAACCCCTGCCCGATCAGCAGCACATCGTCCTCGTTGCCGATCCCACCGAGCGCATCCGCCCGCCAGGGCACGTGAACGTAGCGTGATGAACGATATATCTTCAACGGCCGCGGGATCGGATAGGCACCGGGGAGATTGCCCAGGGCGAGCACGACCTGCTCCGCGTAGATCTCACGACCATCCTGCAGGCGCAGCAATCCACCGCCGCGGGTGTGTTCTTCGAGATCAATGACCTCCCCTTCGATCCGTTCCAACTCCACGCCCGGCGGCGCCTCGGCTTCACTTTCGTTCAACGTCTCCGCCACATACGCGCCATAAAGTCGGCGCGGCAGAAACCCTTTTTCGTCGAATGAATCCGGCAATCCTTCTCGATCGCGATGCTCATGCAGCCAGCGCGCGAAATCTCCCGGCCGGTCGTCCCAAAGTCCCATTTGGTCAGCGCTGACATTGAGCAGATGATCCGGAGACTTCGTTCCGTAAGCCACCCCACTGCCGACAGGCGGCTTGCGCTCGATCAACACCACGCGCAGCGGCGCCGTGCCGTTCCGCAGCAGGTGGATCGCCACCGCCGTGCCGCTGAAACCGCCGCCGACGATGGCAATGGTGCGGGTAAAAGGATATTCGACAGACATGGAAAATTAGGGGCTTGGATCTGTTCTCGAAACGCTGCGTTCCGCGCGCAGCGAGCAACATCGTTGGGCGAACGTGAGGCCGCGGCGGCGCGCACGGAAGGTTGAAGCAGCCTTCACGCCGCACCTTTCATTCCTGCTCGGAACGAGCCTGGCTCGCGTCTGGAATCAGGCAGAAGCCGGCGCGGGAGCGAGATCGTCGACCGAATCGCTCTCGGTGTTCACATCGGCAAACAGCCAGGTGGACAGATAGCGCTCGGTGCTCGACGGCAGCACGGCGACGATCTGTTTGCCCTTGTTCTCCGGACGCTTCGCGAGTTGCAGCGCAGCCCACGTGATCGCGCCCGACGAGATGCCGATCGGAATGCCGTCGAGTTGATTCACCTGTTTCGACACAGGCGCCGAATCGGCCTCCTTCACGCGAATGACCTCGTCGTAGACTTTCGTGTTGAGCACCGCCGGCACGAACCCCGCCCCGATACCCTGGAGCTTGTGCGGGCCCGGCGTGCCACCCGAAAGCACCGGCGAGGCGTCCGGCTCGACCGCTACGATTTGCACGCCCGGTTTACGTTGTTTCAGCGCTTCGCCCACGCCTGTGATCGTGCCGCCCGTCCCAATCCCGGCGACGACGATGTCGACCTTGCCGTCGGTGTCGTTCCAGATCTCCTCGGCCGTCGTTTTCCGGTGGATCGCCGGGTTCGCAGGATTCGAGAACTGTTGCAGGATGATCGAATTGGGAATGCGACCGGCCAGTTCCTCGGCCTTGGCGATTGCGCCCTTCATGCCTTTTGCGCCCTCGGTCAGGACGAGACGCGCGCCGAGAATCTTGAGGAGCTTGCGACGCTCGATGCTCATCGTTTCCGGCATCGTGAGAATGAGCTTCAGCCCTTTCGCGGCGGCCACGAACGCGAGCGCGATGCCGGTGTTGCCGGACGTCGGCTCGATGATCACGGAGTCTTTGGTGATTTTTCCGGACTTCAGCGCATCGTCGATCATCGCGGCGCCGATGCGATCCTTGACGCTCGAAAGCGGGTTGAAGAATTCGAGCTTGAGAAGAACGTCGGCCTGCGCGCCGTGCGCGGTCGCGGTCCGATTCAAGCGAACGAGCGGCGTGTTTCCGATGGTTTCGGTGATGTCGTTATAGATTTTGGACATGATGGGATACGGGGGTTGGAGGGTGAAAAGTTCAGATGGTGTAATCCTCGTCGAAGGAGTGTCCCTGACGCAGGCGGAAGCGGACGAGATCGTTGATCTTCAACTCGAGCGTCTCCAATTCGGAGCGGGCGATTTCAACATCGACGACATCGCGGGTGTGGACCTGCTCGAGCGTGAGCTTCGCTTGCGATCCCGCCGCATGGATGTAACGCACCACCGCGGGCGTGCCGTCGGAACCGGGGACGTCATTGACGATCTCGATGTCGTGCGGACGGACGAAGACGCTGCCGTTCGCCTGGAGCACACCGCGGCGGAGCGGCTCGCCCGTGAAGTTGAGGCCCTCGCCCTTCAACACGTTCACGTTACCAAGAAACTGATACACGAACGGGGAGGCAGGCCGGTCGTAAACTTCCTGCGGCGTGCCGACCTGCTCGACCCGCGCGTTGTTCATGATCACGACCTCGTCGGCGATCTCGAGCGCTTCCTCCTGGTCATGCGTCACGAACACGGTCGTGAGCTGAATCTCGTCGTGAAATTTGCGCAGCCAGCGGCGCAGTTCCTTGCGCACCTTCGCATCAAGCGCCCCAAACGGCTCGTCGAGCAACAGCACCTTCGGCTCCACCGCCAGTGCGCGGGCGAGCGCGACACGCTGCCGCTGGCCGCCGGAAAGCTGCGAGGGGAAGCGCGCGTCGAGGCCGTCGAGCTGCACGAGCGCCAGGAGTTTCTTCACCCGTTCGTCGATCTCCGCTGGCGCCGGCCGGTCCTTGCGCGAGCGCACTTTGAGCCCGAACGCGATGTTCTGCGCGACCGTCATGTGGCGGAAAAGCGCGTAGTGTTGGAAAACGAAACCCACCTTGCGCTTGCCGGCCGGAACGCCGGTAACGTCTTCGCCATGGAAAAGAATATGGCCGCTGCCTTCGTCGGCATGCTCGAGGCCGGCAATGATGCGCAGCAGCGTCGTCTTGCCCGAGCCGGAAGGCCCGAGGAGCGCGACGAGTTTTCCGCGCGGCACATTCAAGTCCACGCCTTGCAGCGCGGTGAAGGAACCGAATGTCTTTTTGATGTTGGAGGCCTGGATGCTCATGCGGGAAAGAGGAAGAAACGCCGAACTTCGAACGTTGAACTTTGGTGGTGGTGGTGCGTTTGACGGTTCAGCGCAGCGCCTTCGCGTGGCGCCACTCGACCAGGCTTTTCAGGACGAGAGTCACGATTGCCAGCAGTGCCAGCAGCGATGCGACGGCGAACGCGGCGACAAAGCTGTATTCGTTGTAGAGGATTTCCACGTGCAGCGGCATCGTGTTGGTTTCCCCGCGGATGTGTCCGCTTACCACGGATACGGCGCCGAATTCGCCCATCGCGCGGGCATTGCAGAGGATCACGCCATAGAGCAGGCCCCACTTGATGTTGGGCAACGTCACGCGCCAGAACGTCTGCCAGCCGCTGGCGCCGAGCGTGATCGCCGCGTATTCTTCGTCGGTGCCTTGAGCTTGCATCAACGGAATCAGTTCGCGCGCCACGAACGGAAAGGTGACGAACATGGTGGCGAGCACGATCCCGGGCACGGCGAAGATGATCTTGATGTCGTGCTCCTGCAGCCACGGACCGAACCAGCCTTGTAATCCGAACACCAATACGTAGATCAGACCGGAGATCACGGGCGAGACCGCGAACGGCAGATCGATCAACGTCGTGAGAATGCTCTTCCCGCGGAATTGAAACTTCGCGATCAACCACGCGGCCGCGACGCCGAAGAGCGTGTTGGCCGGCACGGCGATGGCGGCGGTGATCAGCGTGAGCTTGATCGCAGACAGCGCGTCAGGGTCGGTGAAGGACGCAAAATACGCGCCGACACCCTGCCGGAACGCTTCCGCGAACACCGCGGCGAGCGGCAGCAAGAGGAAGAACGCCAGGAACAACAGCGCCACGGCCGTCAAAGTCCAACGGGCCCAGGACGCTTCTTGCGTGACGCGGCGCGGTGTGGTGGAAGACCGCCTTGCGGTCGTGAGAGTGCTGGCTACGGCGGACGCCATGGGTCAAATGCGATGATAACGACGGCTCCATTTCTGGAGCAGGTTGATGAGGAGAAGCAGAACGAAGGAGACGATGAGCAACACGACCGCGATCGCGGTCGCGCCGCGGTAATCATATTGCTCCAGCTTCGTGATGATGAGCAGCGGCGTGATCTCCGTGCGCATGGGCATGTTGCCCGAGATGAACACGACGGAGCCATATTCCCCGAGCGCGCGCGCGAAGGCCAAAGCGAAACCGGTGAGCAACGCCGGCAGAAGCTCCGGCAGGATCACCTTCGTGATCGTTTGCCAGCGGTTGGCTCCGAGACTCGCGGAGGCCTCTTCCAGCTCCGGTTCGAGTTCCTCGAGCACGGGTTGCAACGTGCGCACGACAAACGGCAAGCCGATGAAGGTCAGCGCAACGAAGACGCCGATTTCGCTGAAGGCGACTTTGATCCCGTGCGGTTCCAGCCACTGCCCCACCCAGCCGTTGCGCGCATAGATCGCCGTCAACGCGATGCCCGCGACGGCCGTGGGCAGCGCGAACGGCAAATCGACGAGGGCGTCGACCACGCGCCGTCCGGGGAATGAATAACGCACGAGCACCCACGCGACGATGAGCCCGAAGAAACAGTTCACCGAAGCTGCGGCGAACGACGCGCCGAAACTCAGTTTGTAGGACGCGAGCACGCGAGGCGAAGCGACGGCCGCCACGAAATCGGCCCAGCTCATGCCGGCGGTGCGGATGAACGCCGCCGACAGCGGCACGAGCACGATCAGCCCAAGATAAGTGAGCGTGAGGCCGAGGGAGAGCCCGAAGCCGGGTAAAACGGAGCGTGAAGCGCGAGCAGTGCTCATCAGAGATCCTGTGCGTAAGAGATGAAGCCGGGATAGGTTTTCAGGATGGAAATCAATGCGCTGGTCGTGGCTTCGACTTGGGCGTGAAAGTCGGCCTGAGCAGGCGTTTCGAAAATAAGATCGAACGGTTTCGGCCGCTGCTCCGGGGGCGCCGACAGCACGCCCGAAAAGCAGTCGCAAATCAGGCCAGCGCGGGCGGGGAATCCATCGATGATGGCCCGCGTGTCGATCGGCAAAAACCGGCTCGCCGCCTCGAGCGCGGGAACCAGCAGGGATTCGTTCAGCACGCGGCCATGCGTGTAGCCGTAAATGCCTTCGCACGTGTCATCGGCGTGCAGGGTGATGATCCCTGCAAACGGTTGCGCGCGGAGCTCGCGTTCGATCGCGATCACTTCGCTGGCGGACGAGTTCCGCCAGAACTCGCGGTTCAAATCCTTGCCCTTGTGATTCACCCGCGTCCCGCATTCGTAGCCGGTGGGGTTCAACACCGGATAGAGATAGAGCTCGTAACCCGCCGCGAGCGCGGGATTGGCGATGCAGGCGTTCGCCAGCTCGATCAGAGCCGAGCAACCGGCCGGCTCATCGCCGTGCAAGCCAGCGAACAAGCCAAGCCGGATCGGGTCGTGGCCGGCGTAAGCGCCCACCACCCGCAAACGCGGAATGGTGTGGCGCGTTCCGCCGGCCGCGAATTCAGCGATCGTTTCCACGTCCACGTCGCCGCACACTCCGTCCAGCAGCGCACGCACGGTGCGAATTCTGGTATCAGCGTAAATGGCGGCGGCGGTCGACATGAGCGAAGAAAAGCGGGTTGAGGTTATTTCTTGGTGTAGATCTGATCGAACACACCGCCGTCGGCGAAGTGCGTTTTCTGCGCGTTGGGCCAGGAATCCGCAATCTCCTCGACGGTGAATAACGGCAGCGCAGGAAACCGATCGGGATACTTTGCGAGGATCGCAGGGTTCACCGGGCGATAATGATGCTTCGCTGCGAGTTCCTGCGCTTCGTCGCTGTAGAGATATTTCAAATACGCCTGCGCGACCTTCTGCGTGCCTTTCTTCGCGACGACCTTGTCGACCCACGCCACGGGATTCGTCGCCACGATGCTCGTCGAGGGCACCACGGCTTCGAGTTCATTGGCGCCGAGTTCGCGAATCGTGAGCGCGACCTCGTTTTCGAACGTCAGCAGCACGTCGCCGATTCCACGCTGCGCGAAGCTCGTCGTCGCGCCGCGGCCGCCCGTATCGAGCGTCGGCACGTTCGCGAAGAGCTTCGTGACGAACTCGCGTGCCTTCGCCTCGTTGCCGCCGGGCTGGCGCAGAGCGTAGCCCCACGCGGCGAGGTAGCTGTAGCGGCCGTTGCCCGAGGTTTTCGGGTTCGGGATGATCACGCCGACGCCGGGTTTCACGAGATCGCTCCAGTCGCGGATGTTCTTCGGATTCCCCTTCCGCACGATAAACAGGATCGTCGATGATGACGGCGCGCTGTTGTGCGGGAGTCGGGTCGCCCAGTCGGCAGGAAGCAGCTGCCCCTGCGTGTGCAGGATGTCGATGTCGAGCGGCTGGTTCATCGTCACGACGTCAGCCTGCAAGCCGTCGAGAACCGAGCGCGCCTGTTTCGAAGAGCCGCCGTGCGATTGGTTGATTGAGACGGTTTCGCCGGCGGTCTTTTTCCAGTGCGCGACGAAGAGCGGGTTGTATTCTTTGTAGAATTCGCGCGCGACGTCGAAGGAGACGTTGAGCAACGTGGTATCGGCGCGGGCGAACGAAGCGACGACAAGCGTCGCGAGAACCGCGACGAACGCGCGGCCAAAACGATCAAAGGTGCTGTGCATAGGAGATGAATCCGCGATAGCGGAGAACGAAGCGTTTGAGGATGGAGGCGGCCGCCTCGGCATAGAGGTCGAGGGGCCACGCGGATGGAATCCGCACGGTGAGTTCGAACGGGTGCAGCGGCAGGTCGTCGGCGATCGCCAGCGGACCGTGTTCCGTGTGCGGCGTCTCGTCGGTTTCCCAGCGAACCGGCAGCGGCTCGACGTCGACCGAAGAGATCAACTCGAGCGCCGGCGCGAAGTTTTCCGACGGGATCGGCGCGCGGAGTCGCACGACCACGGTGTCTTCCCCGATGCCTGACTCGAGTCGCACGAAGCCGTGATACGCGCGTTGGCGCGCGTCGCGTTCGAGCAGTTCGATTTCCGGCGCCGTGGGCTTGGCCCAGCTGTGCGCGGCAAGATCACGATCGGGCGCAACCGTCGTGAGACCGAGCACGTCGACGAGCGGGAAGAACGAGAGGCTCATCCCTTCGCCGAGATCCGGCTTCAACGTGATGCCTTCCACCAGGCGCAGCAGCGCGAGCGTCGGACGCAAATCGCGATGGTCAAAGCCGCCTAGAAACGAAAGCTTCAGTGCGGCATCGGACGCGTTGCGGCCGAAATAGACGAACCGTGGAAGATGGAAAGAACGCCCATCGACGAAGAAGGGCCCGACAGGAGAACCAAAGACGTGGTTGGACCCTTGAACCAGTTTGTAGAGGCTCGAGAGCTGTTCGCCGAAGGCGGCCAGCAACGAGACGGACGCGGGCGGTTCGAGCACGCGGGCGACCGTGGTGGAACGGGATGAAGATGCACTCATGGCGATATTCATGGTTGAGTGGGCCGTGCGGCGGTCGCGCCGGTCGCCTGGTAGCGAACGCCGCACGGTCAATGGTTGAATCAATTACTTGGCGTAGATCTGGTCGAAGGTGCCGCCATCGGAGAAGTGATCCTTCTTGGCTTTCGTCCAGCCGCCGAACGCGTCGCCGATGGTGAAGAGCTCCACCTTCGGGAACTGGCTCGCATATTTCGCCTTGGCCGCCTCGCTGACCGCGGGGCGGTAGAAGTTCTTACCGGCGATATCCTGGCCTTCCTCGCTGTAGAGGTATTCCAGATACGCCTTGGCGACTTGTTCGGTGCCCTTCTTTTTCACGACCTTGTCAACGACCGTCACGGTCGGCTCCGCGAGAATGCTCAGTGACGGCACGATGATTTCGAACTGATCCTTGCCAAATTCGCGCAGGGCGAGAAACGCCTCGTTCTCCCACGAGATGAAGACATCGCCGATGCCACGTTGGACGAAGGTGGTTGTCGCGCCGCGAGCGCCGCTGTCGAGCACCGCGACATTCTTGTAGATTTTCGCAACGAATTCCTTCGCTTGCGCGTCGCCACCGAACTTGCGGCGCGCGAACTCCCAGGCGGCGAGATAGTTCCACTGCGCGCCACCGGAGGTTTTCGGATTCGGCGTGATGACCGACACACCGGACTTGGCGAGATCGTCCCAATCCTTGATGCCCTTCGGATTTCCCTTACGGACGAGGAATACGATCGTGCTGGTGTAAGGCGCGGAGTTGTGCGGCAGACGCTTCTGCCAGTCCTGCGGGATCAGCTTGGCGTTGTTGTAGAGCGCGTCGACGTCGCCGGCGAGGGCGAGCGTGACCACGTCGGCCTGCAAGCCGTCGATCACGGACCGGGCCTGTTTGCCGGAGCCGCCGTGGGACTGCTTGATGGTGACGTCGCCGCCGGTTTTTTCCTTCCAGTGTTTCGCGAACGCCTTGTTGAACTCCGTGTAGAGTTCGCGCGTGGGATCGTAGGAAACGTTGAGCAGCTCGACCGATTTGCCGAAGGCCGCAGTGCCGAGGGTGATGCCCGCGAGGGCGAGAAGAAGAACTTTCGATTTCATGGGATTAGGATGCGTTGAGATTAGAACGAGAGTTGGAGGCGGCTGATGAAGGCGGTTTCAGCGTCGCTGATGAGGGCGTTCGCCGCCGGCGTGGCGCCGGGCGCGAGATCGAACTCGTTGTGGAAAATGTCGAAGTTGGCGCGAACGCTGCGCGAGAGATACCAGTTCAAGCCGAGGCCGTAAGTGGTGATCGCCGACGCGGCGGTGTTCGGATTCGCGAAGCGAAGATTCGCCGGACCCGTGAAGACGGTGTCGTCGATATCCACGCCGGCGATACGACCGACGATCTCGAATGCGCCCCACGTGCCCGCGGAAGGATTGAAGGTGGTCTTCGGCGTCACGCCCCGGTAGGACGAATCCTCGCCGGTGAACACGTAACCCAGGGACAGGTTGTAGCCGTGATTCTTGACGTCCGCGATGCGGCCGACGCCGCCGCGCTGCACTTCGATCGAGGAAACGATGTATTCGGCGAGCAAGCCGAATGGTCCGCGGTAGAAGTAGGCTTGGGGCGAGATGGTCACACCCCGGCCGACGGCCGCCACGCTGGCATCATAAGTGAAGAACGTCTGCTGACCATCGGTGCGATAGCTCGCAGCGCGACCGCTGGTGGTTTCGAAATCGCTCACGCTCCCAGCGATGCCGACGCCAAGACCGCGCAGCGCGGATTCCTTGTCGTTCGCAAACGGCGTCGCGAAGAAACGCGCGGCGAAGAGTTTGTTGCTGTCGAAATCGGCCGATCCGGTCGTGTTGTTACCGCCGTCCGGGACGCCATTGAGCACCGCGAACGTGTAGTTCAGGCGGTTGTCGAGGACGTCACCCGAGATCTGGAGACCCACGTCGCGGTTCGGTGTGAGACCGGTCGCGACGGAGCGCTCGTTGAAGAACGCCACCGGGTCGGACTGGAGCTGCTCGAGACCGACGGGCGTCTTGAACTTGCCGACGCGCACCTGGAAGTTCGGCGAAAATCCGGCGTTCACATAGGCGTCGAGGATCTGGATCGTGCCACCGAACTCCGGCTGGACGACGTAGGAGAAGTTCTTGGCGAACTTGCCTTCGAAGATCAGGCGGGCGCGGCGCAGCAGGAACGTGTCGTTGGGATTATTAGCCGAATCGTAAGCGCGGAAATCGCCCTGAACCAATCCGCGGAGGCGGAGCGAGTTCGCGCCGTCGGCGGATGCGATTTCGACACGACCATCGCTCGTGGTGATTTTCGGCAGAGCCTTGGTAGCGGCGGCCGTTTCCTCGTCCTTGAGCTCCTGCTTGCGCTCCAGGACACGGAGTTTCTGGTCAAGCTGCCGGATCTGTTCGCGCAGAGCTTGTATTTCGTCGTCGCGCGACGGCGTTTGGGCCTGCGCGGCGGACGCGCCGACGGCGAGGATGAGAACGGCCCGGAGGGCCGGACGGAAGGCTTTCATTGATGACGGAGTTTTGTGAGTTTCAGGAGCTCTCCAGTCGTCTGGTCGTCGATCCCGGATGATGAATGGACTTACTAGCTGAAACGCCTCCGGCGGAAACCGGTCGACGCAGGGAAATTAGCTTTATTCGGCGTGGGCTTCGCGCCCGGTGGGCAGCCGAGTTTTCTCGGTGCGTTCGATCTGCGTCACGCGACCGTCGTGAACGACGAGTTGCACGACCCCATAACGAAGGCCCTCGACCTTCTCCCGCACGAGTGCGATCCACTCGGGTAGTGCGTCGGCGGAGCCTGGATTGGTTTCAGAGGCGGTGGTGGGCATGGCTGACGGAAATCAAATGGTGTAATCACCGAGAATTTGGTGGAGCACGCCGTCTGTCTCGGTGAACGGCGACGGCTTGTGGCGCTGGGCCAATTTCCGGGCGAAACGAGCAGGCACGCGGTGAGGAACGTGATTCGCAGCCTCGGCTTCGGGTGAGAACGGAAGCGGAAGATTATCGCGGCGGAGCTTGCGCAGCGTGATTTCGACGACGTCCGCGAGCGTGTAACGGTCGAGGATGTTCGCGATCGCGTTGCGCACATCGAGCATCAGCATGCGCAGCCCGCAGTGCGTTTCGTCGGGGCACGTGCACGGGGTATAAGCGGTCTGAGAGACACAGCCGATCGGAGCCAACGGCCCATCGATGTGGCGCACGACCTGTCCGATCGGGATCTCGCGAGCCGGCTTCGCCAGACGATAACCGCCAAACTTGCCGCGCACGCTCGTCACGAGTCCCTCCTCTTTGAGCGATTGCATGATTTGCTCGAGAAACTTGACCGGAAGCTGCTCGTTGTCGGCCAGTTCTGAAACTTGAACGAGTTTTCGCCCCACCTCGGCCGCAATACCGAGGCTGATAAGGGACCGGAGAGCATATTCGCCCTTCTTCGAAAGTTTCATGTCAATGTAGATTGACTTAGTATGATTTAAAGCAAGCCAAACCTGCGGATTTTTTTAACTTTCTCACAAGCGTCCCGCCGCCTTCGTGAACGACACGAGCGGAGCCGGAACGCCTGCAGGCCAATTCAGCTGGGCCCGGGTAGCGCGTAGCGTTATCGACCGCGCTCGCGAAACACCCGGGGACTCACCCCAAACGTGCGACTGAACAATCGGGAAAAATAGAACGGATTGTCGTAGCCGACTTCCGCCGCGACCGCCGCGATCTTTAGCGACGTTGTTTCCAGCAGCGTGCACGCTCGCTGCATGCGCTGGCGAATTTGGTAGCGATGTGGCGGGCAACCCCATCGCTCACGGAAACGCGCCGACAAGTGCCCGGCCGAATAGCCCGCTCCGCCCGCCAGCTCTTCTAACGAGGTCGCGCGGCCTGGGTCGCGACGAAGTTCCTCCGCGATCGTGTCCACAGGATCTTGCTCTTGCGTCCTGTGCTCCCCCCGCGAATTCGACGCGAGTTCCAACAACCACGCGGCGCCGGCAATCGAGATTTGCGCATCGGCCGCGCCCTGCTCGACATGATTCCAAAGCGTCTCAAAAGCGGCTTGGGCACGTTCGAGATTTCCGGTCTTCCACGCACGACGCCGGCGCGCTCGCGTCAGACGCTTTTCCCATTCCGCCAGTTGGCTCCCGGAAAAATGCGCCCACGCAATCGTCCAAGGATGCTCCGGCTGCGAGCCGTAGCCGTGCGGTTTGCGACAATCGACCCAGACCGCCTCTCCCGCGCGCAATCTTCGTCGCCGCCCGCTCTGGTCGACCCATCCCTCGCCCATCAGACAGAGCAACACCAGCGGCTCCAGGCCACCGGGCCGGCGGACGCGGTGATTTACCGCGCGCTCAAAACACCCGAGTCGCGTAGGAATCAGGCCCGCAGCCAGCGGATCGCGTCGCGCGCGAGTAAGTTCGCGCAACGTTCGCACCCGGTGACGCTGGCCGGGGGGATCGTTCACGATCGAACCAACGACACCCTCCGTTGTTTTGTGCATGTTCTTCCGGGTTCTCTTCATGGATCGATGCGTGAACATCTGGCATCGTTGCGTGCATGTCCCAAGCCCAAACCCCGGTCGCAGTTCGGCGCGACAAGGTAACATTCCCCACCTGGTCACCCCAGCCGCCGACGCGGCACCCCATGTTCCTGGAGAAACGCGTCTATCAAGGCAGCAGCGGCCGCGTGTATCCGCTTCCCTTCTACGATCGCATCGCCGAGGCGCCGCAGCCGCGCGCGTGGGATGCCGTGCATCTCGAAAACGAGTATCTCTACGTGATGATCCTGCCGGAACTCGGCGGACGCATCCATGTGTTGCGCGACAAGACCAACGACTACGACGCGGTCTACCGGCAGGAGGTGATCAAACCTGCCTTGGTCGGCCTCGCGGGTCCGTGGGCCAGCGGCGGCATCGAGTTCAATTGGCCCCAACACCACCGGCCTGCCACGTTCATGCCGGTTTGCGTTGCGATCGAGCACTCCGATGACGGCGCGATCACCGTCTGGTGCAGCGACCACGATCCGCTTTCTCGGTTAAGAGGCATGCACGGCATCTGCCTCCGCCCGGGTCAATCCGTGCTCGAGATCAAGGTGCGCGCTTACAACCGCACCACCGATGTGCAGACTTTTCTCTGGTGGGCGAACGCGGCGACGCGCGTCCACGAGTATTACGAGTCGTTCTTTCCGCCCGATGTGACCTCGATCGCAGATCACGCGAAACGTGCCACCAGCGCGTATCCACACTGCACCGACCGTTATTATGGCATCGACTACGGGAAACGAGCCCGGGAGGGAGTGCCACCCGAGGAACAACCTGCCTGCTATCGGCCCCTCGCCGGGGTTCCGGCCAACAATCTCGCGTGGTATGCGAACATTCCCGTCCCGACGTCCTACATGGCGCTCGGCTCTCGCGACGATTTCTTCGGCGGTTATGATCATCGCGCCGCAGCGGGACTCCTCCACGTTGCAAACCGGCACATCGCGCCAGGCAAGAAGCAGTGGACCTGGGGAAATCATCCCTTCGGATATGCGTGGGATCGCAATCTCACCGAGCCCAACTCCACGGGCGAATACGCGCCTTACATCGAGCTGATGGCCGGCGTCTATACAGACAATCAGCCCGATTTCTCCTACCTCCAACCCGGCGAAACAAAAACGTGGAGCCAATACTGGTATCCGTATCGAGAAATCGGGCCGACGCGTCAGGCCAATCGTGATGCCGCCGTAAGCCTGACCTGCGATGGACGCACCCTCTGTCTCGGCATCGCCGTCACGCAGCGTCGTCCGCGCACGTCGGTGAAACTCTTCGCCCGCGGTCGCGAAATTGCTCGGTGGCAGGAAGACCTCGCCCCCGACCGGCCGTTGCTCGTGAAAACGAAACGGCTCCGTCGAGTCAGCTTCACAGATCTTTCGGTCGAAGTCGCCGACGAGAATGGTCGCAAGCTTTTGCACCACGTCGAACGAACTCCCCCAACCACTCCCCTGCCGCCGCCCGCCACCGAGCCGCCCGAGCCAAGCCAAGTCGCCAGCAACGATGAACTCTACCTTGTGGGCGTTCACCTGGAGCAATACCGTCACGCGACACGGATGCCGGATCCGTATTGGCGCGAGGCGCTACGTCGCGACCCCGGCGATGCTCGTTGCCATCTCGCGTTGGGCCGTTGGCACCTTCGTCGCGCAGAATTCGCCGCTGCCGAACGGCACCTTCGCGCCAGCATCGAACGACTCACTCGGTGGAATCCCAATCCTTACGACGGCGAACCGCTTTATCAGTTAGGTATCTGCCTGCGCCATCTGGACCGGCACGACGAAGCTTACGACGCCTTCTACAAAGCAACCTGGAATCAAGCCTGGGCGGGACCCTCGCATCATGTGCTGGCGGAAATCGACGCGGCTCGCCAGCGGTGGTGCGAAGCGCGCGAACATCTCGAACGCGCTTTGCGGCTCAACACCGACAATCTTCGCGCTCGTTCGCTCCTGGCCGTGGTGTTGCGACGCCTTGGTGCAACTCGAGATGCGGACGAGGCCTTGGACACGAATCGACGGCTCGATCCGTTGGACCCGTGGACCCGCTACCTTCGCGGAGACGAACTCAGGTGCGACACACAAACTCGGCTCGACGTGGCGCATGATTGCGCGCGAGCCGGCCTGTTCGAAGACGCTCTCGCGCTGCTGCAAGGCGCGAAGCCCGAGCCGGGCTCGGGCACCGCCCCCCTCGTCGCCTACACTTCGGCTTGGCTGTATTCACAAATCGGCGACAAGCGCTCCGCCCACCGACAGCGGCAGGCCGCGCAAAAGGCCCCTCTCGATTATTGCTTCCCCGCGCGGCTCGAGGAGGTTCGGATTCTCCAGGAAGCCATCGCCGCCAACGCCCGCGACGCTCGAGCGCCTTACTACCTCGGCAACCTGTTCTACGACCGACGGCGCCACGCCGAAGCGATGGCGTTGTGGGAGCAATCAGCCCGACTCGCTCCGGACTGCGCCGTCGTCTGGCGCAACCTGGGAATTGGTTACTTCAACATCCATCGCTCCCCCACCCGCGCTCGCGCCGCTTACGAACGGGCAATTCGAGCCGATCCGGACGACGCGCGCCTCCACTACGAGCGCGATCAACTCTGGAAGCGAATGGGCATCGCTCCCGCTCGCCGTTTGAAGTCTCTGCAAGCGCGGCGCGACCTGGTGTCTCTCCGCGACGATCTCTCCATCGAATACTGCGCGTTGCTCAATTTGGCGGGTCGTCACTCGGATGCGCTCGAAGTGA
Organism: Verrucomicrobiota bacterium; assembly: GCA_023391285.1. Taxonomy (GTDB): domain Bacteria; phylum Verrucomicrobiota; class Verrucomicrobiia; order Opitutales; family Opitutaceae; genus Opitutus. Next base: position 83,793 of record JAEWBF010000039.1, on the reverse strand, counting down.
TGCAATCGCGTCGTTTTCAGCCATGGGAGGGCGGCGAAGGCCAGGTGCTCGAGCAATATACCTTCGCGCAACTCGGCCTTGGCCGCGCTGCACTGGCGGCCGGCGACGCGCAGGAAGCGCGGTCACGTTTCGAAGCGGCCTTGAACCCGCCGGAAAACCTGGGCGAAGTTCGGCATCCGCTGGCGAATCCCAGCCCCGTTCATCTCGCCGCCGGAGACGCCTGCGCTGCGCTTGGGGATCGCACCGCTGCCCGCTCGCATTGGCAGCGCGCCGCCACCTTTCGAGGCGATTTCCAAGGAATGAAGGAACGCGAGTTTTCGGAAACATCGCTTTCCACTGCGCTCGCCTGGCAACGGCTCGGCCGACCTGAACGCGCCCGTCGGATGCTCCGCAACCTGCGAGACTTCGCCCGGGCTTTGGCAAAGAAGCCGGCGCGTATCGACTATTTCGCGACATCGCTCCCGACGATGCTGCTCTTCGACGATGACCTGTCGGCGCGCCAGCGAACGACCGCGTTGTTCATGGAAGCACAGGCGTGTCTCGGGCTCGGCGAGCGCAATACCGCGCGCCGGCTCCTGCGGGCGGTGTTGACGCGTGATCCAAGTCACGCGCTCGCACACGAATTGATGACCTCGACGTTCGGTCGAGTATAAAAAAAACCCGCACGACTCGCGTGAGCCGTGCGGGCGGTTGATTGAAACTCAGCCCGCCGCCTGCTCGAGCGGCGTCGGCTCGCCGGCGCCCGACGCAGCTTTGTTTTCTTCCACCCAACGCACGCAGAACTGCACCAGTTGTGTGGCGTTCGCGAGATTCAGCTTGCGCTTGATGTGCACGCGATGGGTTTCGACCGTCTTGATGCTGAGAAAAAGCTTCTGCGCGATTTCCCGGGTCGGCAGACCGTCGCCGATAAGATTGACGATCTCCAATTCACGATCGCTGAGACTCGCGACCGGGGAATCGGCCGAGCCGTCATCGGTGCCGTCGACAAAGCGGTTGAGCATCTGCGTCGCGACGCGTTCGCTGACGAACAGTTGACCGTTGCGCGCGCGGCGAATCGCATCGAGCACGCGGCTCGTCACGTCCTGCTTCATTACATAGGCGCGCGCTCCCGCCTTCAGCACGCGCAGGGCGTAAACCGACTCGTCATACATCGACACCACGACAACATCGATCCCGGGATCGAATGCCTTGATGTTCTTGATGAGCTCGATGCCTGAATTGCCTTTCAGGGATATGTCGGCGATCACGACATCCGGTCTGATCTTCATGATCTCGGCAGTTGCAGTCGCGGCGTCCGCGGCTTCACCGCAGACTTCCATGTCTGATTCCGCGTTAATCATGGCGCGGAGTCCCATCCGCATTAGCGGATGATCATCGACGACATAGATGCGGGACTTGACGGCAACGGGTGCCTGACCGACGGGGCCATTCGAATAGACTCGAACGACCGAACCTGGCTTGGCGCTCTTGGCGCTGGAGTTGGTAGCTAGTTTCACGAGTTTGAAGGGACGGGGGGGACCGGCGCGCGCATTGACCCGTTTACCAGCACCTTGTTCGCGCAAAAACGACCACCACCCGCGAAGAGTCGGCTTCGGCGGGCGGGGTGCGGTTGAGATGTGAACAGAGATGGTCAGTAAGCGGTTCGAGGCGGCAGGAAAATTTGACGCACGGTGGCGAAAAGAATCTGCAGATCGAGGAGCAGCGTCCATCGGCGGATGTAAAACATGTCGTAGCCGATGCGCTTGTGGAGCAGTGAGACTTCCGAGATCTCACCGCGAAACCCCTTGCTCTGCGCCAGACCCGTGATTCCGGGCTTCACGAAGTGTCGCGTGTAATACGAACTGACGACCTTGGCGAACTGCTCGTCGTGTTCGAGCAGGTGCGGACGCGGGCCGCTCACGCTCATGTCTCCGAGCAGAACATTGATGAACTGCGGCACCTCATCGAGACTGCTGCGGCGGAGGAAGCGACCAAAGGCATACACCCTCGAGTCGTGACGCTGGGCTTGCTTCGACATCGCCTCGGCCGAGCCTTTGACGTGCATCGTCCGGAACTTGTAGATGAGGAACTTGCGGCGGTTCAACCCGGAGCGGAATTGCCGGTGGAACACCGGCCCCGGCGATTGCAGTCGCTGCATCACTGCCACCACCAAAACCAACGGCGGAAGCACGAAGAGCACGACGGGCAACGAAACCGCGATGTCGAGCGCGCGCTTCAGCGCGCGATTGGCCGGGTTCTCGAGCGGTTCCGAGGTCAGCAGGACAAACGTGTAGTCACCCTCGCTCTCGACCCGGATCGGCATGCCGCCGAAATAATTTCTACTATTCGAATAGAACCGAACGCGGCAGCCCGCATCTTCGACGCACCGCGCAATTTCCCGCGCGTGTTGCGGTGTGTGGGCAAATTGCGACACGACCACCTGCGAGATGTCGTGCTCGACGAGCACCCGCCGAAGCTCGGCGAGTGAACCGAGACGCGGCAAGGAGCAGCGATCCGTCTCTCCCTGCCCCACCCAACCAACCACCTGGATCCCGAGGTGTTCGCGAGAACGGATCCACTCGGCGAGATCTTCGATGTCGTCTTGAGGCGCCACCAGCACCGTGCGCATCACCGATTGATGGAAGAAATTCCGGATGATGAGGCGCGGATAATATCGATTCGCGACCACGAGCACGCAGGCCATGATAACGATGTAGCTCGATAGGAAGAGCCGCGACACGTCGGTGTCTTTCGTGACGAACGCGATGGTGAACAACACCGCGATGATTCGCACGAGTTGCTGCCGCGCCATCCGCGAGGCCTCGATCCAACCCAGGTTGCCAAGCCGGCTTTGATAGCCTTTCAGCCCGTAGGTAATCCACAGCGTGCTCGCGAGCACGCCGAGAAGATAGAGCGACACGTTTGCGGACTGCGCGAACTTCACCCACCCCATCTGTTCGATGAGCGCGACCCAGCCGGCATAGACCAACGCCGAAGTCACCACGATCGCAACGCCGTGCAAGCAACGCAGTCCTTCCTGACGATCTTTCACCATAGGTATGTTTTCCCTCTCATTGTGAACGGCGGTCCGACACCACGAGCATACCGTCAGTTCGCGTTTGGCCTATTGTATCAGGGCCTGCTTCGGCCCTCGGCTCATGCACCCAGATCTGCATAAGGAAATCCCTGATCGGGGGCGCAGGACCGGGGAACGCTCTTGCCTACACTTAGAGCGAATCGAGCCTTGGCGGCGGACAAGCCACGTGGTGTGTCCGCAGCCGTCATGAACTCACCCGAGACAATCTCCCGCGTTGGCTGGTATTGCCTCCGGACGCAATCGCGCCGTGAGTTCGTCGCGGCGCTGAATTTGCACCGCCGGGTGGGAGTCGATGTATTCGCGCCGCGCATACGCGTGCGGCGCAGCGGCGTCGTGAGTGCCCTGGCCGAAGCGCTCTTCCCCGGCTACCTTTTTGCACGTTTCGAATATCCGCAGCAATTGCGTCACGTCGTGAGCACGACCGGGGTGACGGGCGTGGTCAGTTTTGGCGCGGAACCGCCGGTGGTGGCGGATCGCGTCATCGAGTTCCTGCGTTCGCACGTTCGCTTGAACGACGCCGACAAAGGCCAGCCGATATTCACCGAAGGCACGTGGGTTCGCATCGTCGGCGGCTGCTTCCGCGATGTGGAAGGACGCGTTCTTTCGTTCGACACGCGCACCGAACGGGTGCGCGTATTGCTCACCCTGCTCGGGCGGGATGTGCAAGTCAGCGTCATGGCCCAGCACCTCGTCTCCGTTCCGCAGGATAGTAGTGCGCAGCGAATCCGTCCGCTCGTTCTGCAAAACGTTGCGGCACCACTTGCCCGATAATCGGTCCAACAGCCGGTGACACTCCCCTCCATTGGGAGAAATTGCTCGCTCGGTTCGCTCCTCTCGGAGCGCGCTCGGGCGGCAGCTTGTCAGGAACAGGCGATTCGGTGGGCGTCCAGCTCGCTTCGCCCAACTCAATACATAACGCATGAAAGTCTCCCAATTCGTCTTGCTGTCGTCCGCCGCCACCGCGCTGACGTCCAGCTTGCTCGGCTTTGCCGAATTCGCCCGCGGCGAAGTCCTCCTCTCCACGACCGGACGTGCAATGTATGATTCGCGCGTGTTCGGCGGATTGAATCCAGCGGACGACTATATCTTCACGCTCGAACCGCGCCTCATCTATCGCCGTGAAGCCGGACAGTTGAAACTCGACAGCGACGCCGGGCTGCGGATCAACCGCTACAACGATTTTCAGGAGCTCGACTCGGAGGACTTCTTCACCTCGGTGCGCTTCAGTCTGCCGCCCGAGGCATCCACGATCGCCTCCGGCACGTTCGAGACCAGTTACGACGAACGCACCGACGTGAACTACGACGTCAATGCCCGCATGCGCGAGAAGACCCTACTCTCGCGGCTCAACACGCTTTTCCCCACCGGTCTGAAGACCAGCCTCGCATTCGGCGGCTCCTATCGAAAAGAGGATCGCCACCATTTCAACGATCGCGAGACGTGGGAGGGAACCGCCGCTTTCCGCTATTCCGATTTCCTGGGCGGCTCGACCTTCGAAGCACGCTACCGCCGGCTCGATGTGGAATCCACCGGCGTCAACGTCGTCGGCATTCCGCTCGACCAGAAGAGCGACATTTACTCGGTCTCGCTCTCCCGCCCGATCTATCACGATGTGCGCGGCTCCATCAGTTACGGATATCGTGTGCTGCATCGCTCGCGCGCTGAAGTATTCGGCCAGGAAGGACGCGCGGCCGGATCCATCTTCGCGGTGAACATCGAAGGGCCGTTCCTCCCCTCGTCACGTTTTCCGAAGGTCGATAGCTCGCTCTCCTTCGGCTACCAGGAAGCTGAAACGCCCGGTATCGCCGACACCGGCGGCAGCCGCTTCTTCGGGGCCGCTCGTCTCGGCTGGCACGTGCGCGAACGCACGCAGCTGTATGTGCAAGCTCGCCGCGCGCTGGAACTTTCCATCGACGATCTGACCATCGAAACGACCTCCGGCGAAATCGGCATCACGCAATCCGTCGGAAATTTCACGTCGCTCAACGCCTCCATCGGTTACGAGGAGCGCGATTACCGGACCGTTACACGCAGCGATGACGCGTTCACCGCGCATGTCGCGGCGAGCTACCGAATCACTCAAGCTTGGTCCGCCTCGGCGAATTACCGTCTGCGTGCAACCGACTCCAACTCGCCCATCGCCGACTACGAGCGGCACGTCGTCTGGGTCGCTGCCACCTACACGTTCTGATCTACGCGCCATGACCTCCCGCTTCCTCGCATTTTCATTGCTGGCTTCGCTGGCTTTCGCCCAGGTGCCGCCTGCCGGCGTGCCGTCCAATATGGGCACTCCGCCACCGCCCGAGAACAACACGGACCCGTCCTATCGTCTCGTTCCCGGCGACTCCGTTTCGGTCAATGTCTACGCAGAACCGGACATGTCCGCGGCACAGCGTCTCGACTCCGTCGGGATCCTCCGGCTGCCGATGATCGGCGAGGTGAAACTCGGCGGTCTCACCGTGCGCGAAGCAGAAATGGAACTGGAAAACCTTTATCGTTCGCGGGAGTTGCTGAAGTCGCCGCTCGTTTCGCTCGCGGTCAGCACTTACGCCATCCGAGAAGTTTCGGTGCTCGGTGCCGTGCGTTCTCCCGGAAACTTTCAGTTCCCTAAAGAGACGACCAGTTTGGACATCGTTGATTTGATCACCCGTCTTGGCGGATTTACCCCGACCGCCAAATCAGACGCGGTGAGCGTCATTCGCCGCAAACCCGACGGAAAGGAAGAGGTCACAACCGTCGATGTGGAACGGATGATTTCAGGGCGGAAACGCGGGGATTCAGGTCGCCGCGAATTCGCTGTGTTTCCCGGAGACCGCATTTGGGTTCCCGAGCGACTTTTCTAACCGCGCTTCAACCTTCCGCCTACATCACCATGCCTTCCTCCTCGAAAAAAGCCGCTCCGCCGGCACCCGCCGTTCGTATTACGGCCCGCGACGTCCTGCAGATGTTTCAGGAGCGCTGGTTGATCGGCCTCCTCGCCGGTGCTGCCGCCGCTATCGCCTTTGTCGCGCTGCAGCCCACCAAGGATCCTGTCTACTACAGCGAGGTCAGCCTGCTGTTCGAATCGCGCAAAGACCGCGTGCTGAATATCCAGGAAGTCGTCGAAACCGGTGTCCGCAGCGCCACCGAGCTCAACATTCACGCCGAACAGCTGCGCAGCCAGACGTTCTTCGACTACGTGCTCACCTCCTTTAACCGGGAGGAGACCGAGCGAATCCAGCGGCCTTACCGCGACATCGAAAATCTCGACAAGCCCGTCCCGAGCCTCGCGGAAATCATTCGGCCCAACCTTACGATTCACCCGCGTCGTAACACGACCATCATCGTGATCGGCGTCACCAACCGGAACCCGGAAGCGGCCGCGCTCATCGCGAATCGCTTCGCGCGTCGCTACATCGACTACAATCTCGATCGCGCCAACAGCGGCACGAACTCCGCGATCATTTTCCTCCGCAATCAAGCCGAGGAGCTCCGCTCGCAGGTCGAAGCCGTCGAAGCGTCGCTCCAAGAATACCGCGCGAAATACAATGTGGCCGCGCTCGGTGAAAACCAGAACGTCGTTCTCCAAAAAGTGGGCACGGTCGGCACCGCCCTCGTGCAGGCGCAGATGGAGCAGGTCGAGATGCGCTCCGTCCTCGACAAGATCGACGAGTATCGCCGCGACGGAAAAGACCTTCACGAAATCCCGCAAATCGGAGGATTCGGCCAGGTCAGCGCACTTCGCACCCGCTTGTCCGAACTCAATGCGCAGCGCCTTCTCCTCTCCGAGAAATACCTGCGACTCCACCCGCGGATGATTCAGAACGAGCTCGAAATGAACGAAACGCAGCGGCTCCTCAATGAGGCCACCGCGATGGCGATCGCCAATCTCGAGACCCGTTTGCGCATCGCCGCCCAGCACGAGGTTCGCCTTCGCAAGGAACTCGAGCTCGCCGAGGGTATGGCCCATCAGCTCGATAAGACTTCCGTCGATTACAAATTCCTCGAGCAGGATGCCGCCACCAAGCGCGCCACCTACGCCCGCGTCGTCGATCGCCTCAACGAGGCCTCCGTCGCCAGCCAGATGGAGAATACCAATATCAAGATCTTCGATCCGGCTTACGTGCCCGGTGCTGCCGTCGGCGATGGCGTTGCCGGTATTGCAATGAAAGCCAGCCTCCTCGGCGTCGGCTTGTTCGTGTTCGTGCCGCTCGCCTTCGGTTTCTTCGACACGCGCATCAAGACCGTTTCACACGTCGAGGATTCGCTTGGCGCGGTCTTGCTGGGCGCGGTGAAATCGATCGACGGGCTCGGCGAGATCGAACGCGCCCACGTGTATCGGCTCCACAAGGACGATGGTCTCACCGAAGCATATCGCGGAATCTACAGCTCGATCGATATCCACTCCACCGAAGCCTTCCCGAAGGCGATCATCAGCACCAGCAGCATGCCAGGCGACGGCAAAAGTCTCACCGCCAGCAACCTCGCCGCGGTGTTCGCCGCGCACGGCCGCCGCACGCTTCTCGTCGACTGCGATCTTCGTCGCCCCGTGCTTCACCGCTACTTCGGCGTCGATGTGAGCAACGGTTGGATTCAGTGCCTCAACCCCGCCGCGGCGGTTGACGGCAAGCTGCCCGAAGCGCCCACGATCGCTTTTACCGAAAATCTCGATCTGCTCCCGTCGGGCGGCGTCGCGAAGAACCCGACCGAGACGCTCGAGCGCTTCGTCACCTCCGGCATGCTCAAGCGCCTGCTCGAGCGCTATGACCTCGTCCTTCTCGACACCCCGCCGGTTGCCGTCTTCCCCGATGCCTTGCTGCTCTCGCGCTACTGCAAGGAACTGATCTACGTCTGCAAATTCGGCTCGGTGCGTCTCAACAACGTTCGGAAAACGCTCGGCAAGCTCCACGAAACCGGCGTCAAGGTTCTCGGCCTCATCATCAATCAAATGCCGGAGTCGCGCTTCCGCGCCTGCGGTTATCAAGGCTATGGCGCGTATGGTCGGGAGTATTACCAAGCTTACGCCAAGACCAGCGCCGCTCACTGAGAATCGCGGTTCCCCTCCCGCGCTCCTCCCTTGAACCGAATCGCCTTTGATCGATGGCCGAAGCTTTGCGAACCTTCGCGGGCCTCACGATGCTCACCGCGCTCGCGGTCGCGCCGTTGTATTTCGGCGCCACGCGGCTTGTTCCATTCCAAACCCTGCTCGCACTAGCAGGGGCGGGCGGAATGGCGTGGCTTTTGAGCGCCGCTGCCGGATCAGCCTGGAGCTTCCCGCCCTGGCCGGCGGCCATCGCGGTGGCTCTCATCCTGGTGTCCGCCATCGTTTGGACGTTGCTGTTGACGCCGCCGGAAATGCCCGCGTTCACCCGCGCGCATTTCGCGCGAATCGTCTCACGTTGGCCGAATAGTGTCGTGCCAAAAAGCTTCCCGCTCCTGCTCACTTGGGCATTCGTCGCGGCCGTCGCGTTTCTCGCCTTCTGCGACTTGGCGCGCGACGCTTCCTGGCGCCGGTCGATCCTCTGGACCATGCTGATCGCGGGCGCCGTTGTCGCCGTGATCGGGCTGATCCAAAACGCCACCCGCGCCCGCGGCATCTACTGGCTTCCAAGTCATCGCATGCCGGGCGCCTTTTTCGGGCCGTTTTTTCATCACACTTCGGCCGGCGCCTATCTAAACACTGTCTGGCCTCTCGGTTTTTCCTTCGCGCTGCTTGGAATCCAAAGCCGTGCCGTCGCGAAAATGGGAATCGGCCTCGCCCTTGCCTGCACGGCCGTAATCCTTGCGGCGCACTCCGGCCACATCTCGCGGCTGCCGCAAGTCATCGCCGCAATCGTGCTGGTCGGCTTCTGCCTTTGGTGCGGCATCTGGCGGGTCTTTGGTAATGTCCGCGGCCTGCGGCCCGCACTCGTGGCAATCGGAATCGTTCTCACGCTCACCGTCGTCGCGTTCGGCGCCACTCGCATTGATGAAATAAAATTCCGTTGGAATTTGCTGTCGTGGGAGAAGCTCACCGGTCGCGGCGCTTTCGTTCCCCCTCCGCCCGAGACCGAATGGCGCGGGCTGATGCGCGACGATTTATTCATCCCGTCGGATCACAGCGGATATCCACTCGGCGACCGTGGCGCCGCTTATACCGCCGCCGTGCATGCCATTGCCGACCGCCCCTGGTTCGGCTGGGGCCCGGGCGGCTGGACCGCGGCCGCCGCGCACCACTCCATCGATCCGTTCACTCGAACATTTTTCCTCACGATTCAATTCACCCACCAGGATCTGCTCCAAGGCTTCGTGGAATGGGGTGCCGTCGGCGGTAGCGGATGGGCGATTTTGTTCGGCGGCGCGGTGATCGCTGCGGCTGTCCGCCTTCGCATGTCTCCAAGCCGCGACTACCTGGGCGCAGGCGCCGCCGCCGCCCTCGTCGCCGTCCTTCTGCAATCGCTGATCGATTTCCCCCTGCAGATACCGGCCATTCACTTCAACGCCCTCGCCCTCGCCGCGGTGGCGTGGACGGTTCCTGCATCAGGGAAACTCCCGGTCCTTTTCGCTGACTCTCTTGTCTCAACCAATGAGTGTGCTCAATCCCACTGACGAAATCGTTATTCGTCCAAACCAGTCATGGCTGCACATCGACTGGCGCGGCATCGTCCAATACAAGGACCTCGTCTTCTTGATGGTCCGGCGCGATTTCATCGCGCGCTACAAGCAGACGATCCTGGGACCCGCCTGGTTCATGATCAACCCGGTGCTCACGTCGTTGATGTTCACTCTCGTCTTCAGCCGGGTGCTGGGAGTTTCGACGGGAGGCATTCCTCCCGTGCTCTTCTATCTCTCCGGAATGCTCGCGTGGTCCTATTTCTCCAATCTGCTTACGACCACCAGCCACGCGCTCCTGCACAACGCCGCCCTGTTCGGGAAGGTCTATTTTCCGCGTCTGATCGTGCCGCTGGCCATGTCCGTCTCCAGCTGCATCGCGATCGCGATTCAGCTCTGCACGTTCCTTGCCGTGCTTGGCTATTATATGGCCACCGATCGCGTGCAGGTGCCGGTCTCCCAAGTGCTGTTCGCTCTCGCGTGCCTGCCCTTGATCATCGTTCACACCGCGCTCCTCTCCGTCGGCGTCGGTCTCACCCTCGCTTCGATCACGGCGAAGTATCGGGATTTTCAACACCTCACCGGCTTCATGATCCAGCTGTGGATGTATGCCACGCCCGTGATTTTTCCGTTCAGCCGGATTCTCGAGAAATTCCCCAACGCGTCTTGGATCGCGGCCCTCAATCCCATGGCCGCGATCGTCGAGAACGTCCGCTCCCTTTTCTTCGGTTCCCCCGCAATGCCCCTGCCTTACGTGGCGCTTTCGATCGGTGTCGCGATCGTCCTGTTTTTCTTCGGCGTGCTCAGCTTCCAGCGCACCGCCCGGACGTTCATCGATACCGTCTAAACCTCCGCTCCCGATCTACCGAAGCTCATGTCAAATCCGACTATTTCGATCCGCAACGTCTCCAAAAAATACCGCCTCGGCGTCGTCGGCATGACCACGCTGCGCGATGAGCTCCAGCGGCGCTGGGCCCAGCTTCGCGGCAATGAACTCGCTCTCGGCGACAAGAAGCGTCCGGGCGTCGGCACCGAGTTCTGGGCTCTGCGCGATGTTTCCTTCGACGTGCAACAGGGCGAAGTCGTCGGCCTCATCGGCCGCAACGGCGCCGGCAAGAGCACGCTGCTCAAGATCCTCAGCCGCATCACTGAGCCAACCAAGGGCGAGATCCGCATCCGCGGCCGCGTCGCCAGCCTCCTCGAAGTGGGCACAGGCTTCCACCCGGAGCTCAGTGGCCGCGAGAACATCTTCCTCAACGGCGCTGTTCTAGGCATGTCGCGCGTGGAGATCGCCCGTAAATTCGACGAGATCGTCGAGTTCTCGGAAATCGGGAAATTCATCGACACGCCCGTGAAGCGGTATTCGAGCGGCATGTATGTGCGCCTCGCCTTCGCCGTCGCCGCTCATCTCGAGCCCGAGATTCTGATCGTCGACGAGGTTCTCGCGGTGGGGGACGTCGCTTTCCAGCGCAAGTGCCTCGGTAAGGTGCGAGAAATTTCCCGCGGCCAGCACCGCACCGTTCTCTTCGTCAGTCACAACATGAACGCCGTCGAAAACATCTGCACGCGCGGCGTCATGCTCAAGCAGGGCCAGCTCGTCCGCGAGGGCACCGACGTCCGTGAAATCGTTCGTCACTACATCGCGGAGCACAAAATCGCGACCACCACCCCTTCGTGGCAGAACGACGACAACTCCTACGAGAACGAACACTTCCGCGTCGATCGCTTCTATCTCACCGACGCTCGCGGCGAACCCATCACTCACGCCATTGCGAACGATTCGCCGGTCACCGTGAACATCGAGGGCGAGGTCCTGAAGCCCGACTCGAATCTGCAAATTGGATACGGCCTGTTCACGAACGATATGGAGCTGCTTTATCTCAGCACCAATCTCGATCAACCGGAAGCCAACTGGGTCGAACTCACCCGCGGTTCCGTGCGCCTGTCGTCGAAAATCCCCGCCCGTCTCCTCAACGAGGGCGAATACCGCGTCGGACTGTATCTGAGCCTCTATCGCCGCCGCTGGATCTGCGAGCCTGGCGTGAAGGGTCCGACTCTCGGTTTCGAAATTCGAGGCGGTCTCAGCGATTCGCCGTGTCTCGTCGTCCGCCGTCCCGGCCATCTCAGCCCGGTGCTCGAATGGCAGGTTCGCTCCGGCGTCGAGCTGATCGCCTGAGTTTCTCCTTCGCTTCACTCCTTTCCGCTTCCTTCCGCCGTGGCCGCCTGCGCCCCCGTCGCTCTCTTCGTCTACAATCGTCCCGACCATACTCGTCGGACACTGGAGGCGCTTGCCCGTAATCGCCTCGTCGCCGACACGCCGCTCTACGTGTTCGCCGACGGACCGAAGCCGGGTGCCTCCACCGCCGATCGTGAACGAATCGCCGCCACCCGCGCGCTTGTTTGCAGTGAGCCATGGTCCCGGCAGGTGACGCTCATCGAAGCATCCGAGAATCGCGGCCTCGCCGCCTCGATCCTCGCCGGCATCCGCCATGTTCTCGACGAACACGACCGAGTGATCGTGCTCGAAGACGACATCGTCACCTCGCCCGGTTTTCTCGAATTCATGAATCGGGGTCTCGCGCTCTACGCGAACGAGCCGCGCGTGATGCACCTTTCCGGCTACATGTATCCGCTCGGGCTTCGCTCCGCCGGCACCGTGTTTCTCCGCGTTCTTTCCTGCTGGGGCTGGGCCACGTGGCGGCGGGCTTGGCAGCACTACGACGACAACATCGACACCCACCTCGCCCGCCTCGATACGCCCCACCGTATCCGAAAGTTCAATATCGAGGGACACGCCGACTTTCACCGCCAGCTCCTGGAAAACCGCGCCGGCCGCATCCGATCGTGGGCCGTTCGCTGGTATGCCTCCTGGCTCGCCCAGGATGGGCTTACGCTCTTCCCCACCCAGTCGCTCGTCCGCAATATCGGCCACGACGGCAGCGGCGTGCACTGCCACGCGGATCAGCGTTTCGACACTCCGCTGGCCGACTCCGTCTCCGTGCGACAGATACCGCTCCGCGAAAACATCTCGGTGCGCTGGCGCATCAACGAGTTTTATCGCTCCGGCCGCGGAGATCGTTCCTTCCCGCGCATCTGGTTCAACAGCCGTCTCGTGCTCCCTTTGCGACGACGGCTCGCGCTCTGACCGCCATGTCGTTCTCCCGCTTCATCCCTCCCGCAGCTCGCACTGCCCTGCGCGATGGCAGCAATCGCCTTCGCTTCCGGGGCGCCGTGCTCGGGTCCGGCACCTACGTCCAAAGCCCCGTTTCTCTCGCGCGAGGCATCGTCACCGGGCGTCATTGCGCAATCCTCCGCGACGCCCAGGTTCTGCCGCGCACTCACCTTGCCGATCGTTGTGTCCTCGGCCACCGCACGCGCGTCGGCAACTCCACGCTCGGGACGCATTGCACGCTCGAGCCCGAAGTCGAACTCTTCAACTCCACGCTGGCCGATCACGTCGAACTGCAGCGGCAAGCTTCCGCCACGGATGCTCGCATCGGACGTTTCTCCTACGTGGGGCGGCGCACTTATCTCAACCTTGTTTCGATCGGAGCTTTCTCGTCGGTGGGCCCTGCCGTGCTCGCCGGCCTCGGTGATCATCCGAGCGATCTCGGCAGCACGTCCCCCGCGATGTATTCCACGCGTGGCCAGTGTGGCGGCAGTTTCGCGACGGTCGACTGCTTCCCCGAACGACGCCCGATCGCCATAGGCAATGACGTCTGGATCGGCGCTCGCGCGTTCATTCGCGACGGCGTTTCGATCGGCGACGGAGCCATCGTCGCCGCCGGCGCTATCGTGACCCGCGACGTGCCGCCTTACGCCATCGTTGGCGGCACCCCCGCCAAAGTTATCCGCTTCCGCTACTCCGAGGACATCGTCGCCCGCCTCCTGGCAACCGCCTGGTGGACCTGGACCGACGACCGTCTGCGCGATGCCCAGCCGCTGCTCGCCTCGCACCATATCGGCGCGTTCCTCGACTGGGCCGAAGCGAGCACCCCTCGCGCCCCGGCCTCCGCTTTTCCATGAACTCGTCCGCTCAACTCAGCGTCGTGCTCCCCGTCTTCAACGCGGAGCGCTACATCGCTGGCGCGCTCCGCAGCGTGCTCGCGCAGTCGTTCGCCGCGTTTGAACTCATCGTAGTCGACGACGGCTCCACCGACCGCTCCGCCGAAATCATCCGCCGTTTCGGCGAACGCGACTCCCGCGTCCGCCATATCCGTCGTCCGAATACGGGAATCGTCGGGGCCCTCAACGATGGGCTCGCCGCCGCTCGAGCCCCGCTGATCGCGCGTATGGATGCCGATGATTTTGCCCTCCCTCGTCGCTTCGAACGACAAATCGAATACTTCGCCGCGCATCCCGACTGCGTCGGGCTCGGCACGGCCGTCGACTTCATCGACGCGCACGGGGCCTGCGTCATGGCCTGCCCGCGCCCTTTGTCTCACGAGGAAATCGAAGCCGGCCTCCTCCGCGGTGACGGCGGAATGATCATCCATCCTTCGGCGATGTTTCGCCGCGACGCCGTGCATTCGATCGGTGGCTACCGGCACGAAGCGCAATACGTCGAGGATCTCGACATCTACCTGCGACTCGCCCGCGTCGGCCGCCTCGCAAACCTCCCCGATACGCTGCTGCAATACCGGATTCATCCGACCAGCATCAATTTCACAAAAAACGAAAACCGCTATCGCACCAAACTGGGTGTGATGGCCGAAGCCTTCCGTGCCCGCGGTTTGCCGTTCCAGGAAACCCAAATCCCCGACAAAAGTCGTGCTTGGGGCACGCCCGCCCACCGCTATCGGGAATGGGCGGCAACCGCCCTTCAGTTCGGCGATCGGAGCGTTGCCGTGCGTCACGGCTTCGCCGCCTGCCGTCTCGAACCTTGGAATCGTCAGTCTTGGAAGAGTCTTCGCTACGCGCTGACCGCCCCACTGCGGCGCGTCCACGCGGAATCGCCTCCTCAACCCACCGCCACCGCCGCCTGAGATGTCGTCGCTTCTATACATCGGCCAGAATCCCACGGTTGGGACCGGCAGCCCGATCATCGTGCTCCGCCACCTGCAACGTTTTGCCGCCGACGGCTGGAAAATCTCCGTCCTCGGTGAATACGGCGGAAACTACGACCTGTGCCGCCAGGCCGGTTGGAACGTCGTTCATCTCTGCCATCGCAAGTGGTGGTGGCCGCCTTACCGGCAGCGCTCCAACAGCCTCCGGTGGCTTCGACTTCGTTTGCTAGCTCTCGATGCCGCGAGCGCGCTGCCGCGTCCCGACGTCGTGTTGAGCTATCTCGCCGCCCATTCGGACTTCTCGACTCAGCTCGCGGCCCACGTGTCGCAGGTCACCGGCGCGCCTCTGCATGTGCTGGTGCACGACGACGCCACCGCTTTCCCCTATGCGCGCGGCCACGAGTCTGCGCTGCGCCGCCTGCACGAATCCATCCTCGCGACCGCGGACACGTGCTGGTTTGTCTCGCCCGAACTCGCCGACTGCTTCCCCGCCACCGCACCGCGCCGGCGTATCCTTTATCCGATACCAGAAGGCTGGGACCGACCCGCGCAATGGCGCGACGATTTCAGCCGGTCACCAGAAATCTACTACGCCGGTCACGTGTGGAACGAACAGCTTCCCGTGCTGGCGCGCATTGGCCGCACCGCGCGGCGCTCCGGTGCGCGCCTCGTGATCATGGCGCGCGAGTCCATTGCGTTGCGAGCCTTATGCGACACGGAGCCGATTCACTACCGCGCCCCTTTTCCCACGAATCGCGAAGCGCTCGCCCACCTCGCGACCACCGCCGCGGGTGTCATCGTTTCCTACGCCGACAAAATTTCATCCATGCCTTGGTCGGCCACCAGTTTCCCGAGCAAACTCGTCGAATACTGTCATCTCGGTCTACCGATCGCCATTGTCGCGCCGCCTGATAGCGCGGTGGCGCGTTGGGCAACCCGTGTGCGTTTCGCTTCCTGTTTCTCACCTTCTGACACGGAAGCCCTCGACCGCTGGTGCCAGCAGCTGCGCGATCCTGCAGCTTGGCAGGAATTAGCCAACGTTTCCCTCCAACTGGCTCGAACCGAGTTCGATCCGGAAAACATTCAGGCTCAGCTGGCCGGGGCTTTTCTGGACGGCACAGAACGCCGCGCGGCGTGACAAAGCTGGAAGCCTACCGATCGCACATGTCTCCGTCCTCTCCTCGTCGCGTCATCCTCGTCGGTTGCGGTGCCGTTGCGCGCCAGTTCTACGTGCCCGCCTTGCGGGTGCTGCAGAACGCAGGTCTCACGCGGCTCGTGGCGATCGTCGACCCGTCGGTCAACGCTCGCGAAACCGTTGCGCGCGCGTTCCCTCGCGCCGGGCAGGCGGCTTCGCTTGAACAAACCACCGCACCCGCCGGCACGCTCGTAATCGTCGCTTCGCCCCCGGGTTTCCACGCGGCGCAAACCGTCGCCGCGTTCGAACGCGGCTGGCACGTCCTTTGCGAAAAACCCATGGCGTCATCCGCTGCGGAAGCCGCCGAAATGGTCGCCGCCGCCAAGCGTCACGACCGCCTGCTTGCCGTCGGGCTCTACAAGCGCTTCTTCCCCGCCAGCCGCTATATCCGTTCGCTTTGTCGCGACTGGTTGCTCGGCCCGCTCGTCAGTTTCTCGATTCGCGAGGGCGGTCCGTTTCGCTGGCCCGCCGGTCCTTCATTCTTCGACCGCTCTCAAACGCCCGGCGGCGTGCTTCTCGATATCGGCGTTCACGTGCTCGACCTGCTCGGCTGGTGGCTAGGCCCGCCGTCCGATATCAAATACGCCGACGACGCCATGGGCGGCCTCGAAACGAACGCGTTTCTCCGCCTCGGCTACGGGCCCGGCGTGGTGGGCAATCTTCACCTCAGCCGCGATTGGGGCACCGCTCAACGTTATCGCTTCGTCTTCGAGCGCGGCACCGTCACTTGGAAGGTGAACGACGCCAACGGCCTCACCGTCGAACTCGCCGGCGCACCTGCGGCGATCCAAGGCACGATGGTCGCGCCGCATCACGAACTCCCGCTCCTCGCCGAGCCGCGCGTCCTCGAGACAAACGCGCAATGTTTCATCCTCCAACTCGTCAACGTGCTCGCCGCCATCGACGGCGAGCAAGAACTTCTCGTGCCGGGTGAACAAGGGCAGGAATCCCTTCGCCTGATCGAGCACTGCTACGCGAACCGCACGTTGATCGAACAGCCCTGGCTTACCGCCGAGGAAGCCGCCCACGCCCAGGAACTCAGCGTTGGCATCCCCGCCCTTTCATGAAAATCGGAATCATCGGCGCCAGCGGGTTTATCGGCACTCGCCTGATCGAGCACTTCCAACTTGGCTGCGGTCCCGCCATCGCGGCGATCGTGCGTCGTCCCTCGAGCCTCGCCTTGCCCAAACGTTTCGCGATCGAAACGCACCTCGCCGACGCACTCGACGTCGACGCCATGGCGCGCGCATTTGGCGGCTGCACCGCGATCATTCACACGGCCATCGGCGATCCGGCACAGATCGAGCGCATGCCGGCCGCATTATGCCTCGCCGCCAGCGACGCCGGCGTGCGCCGCGTGGTTTATCTCAGCAGCGCATCCGTGCACGGCCAGAACCCGGCGCCCGGCACCGATGAATCTTCGCCCCTCTCCGCCGATCACGCGATGGAATACAACAGCGCGAAGGTCCGAGCCGAACACAAATTCTTTGCCGAATGCGAGCGTCACGGTTTGGTCGGTTTCGCACTTCGCCCGGGCGTCGTCTATGGTCCGCGCTCTCGCTGGATTTCCGATCTCGCCGCCGATCTGATCGACGGCCGCGCCTGGCTCTACGATGGCGGTCGCGGCATCTGCAACGGCATCTACATCGACAACCTGGTCGCCGCTATTGTGGCCTGCCTCCACGCTCCCGACGACGCCGCCGGCGCTTACCTCGTCGGCGACAACGAGACCGTCACGTGGGAACAGTTCTACCGCGCCGCCGCGCTCCAGCTCGATATTCCTTGGACTTCGGTTCACCAGGTCACGCGGCTCCCCAGCTTTCATCGCTCCTGGAAGGATCGGGCCGGCCGCGCCGCCGCTCATCCGTTCGTGCAGCGCCTTCTTCCCCTCGTTCCTTACAAACTCAAGCGCAGCGCCAAAGCGGTTCTCGCCGCCGCCTCCCCCGCCCCGCGCAACGAGTCCTGGTCGCTGCCTTCAGCGCCTCGTCCGCACATCACGCAGGAGATGGCCCTGCTGCAGCAGTGCACGTGGAAATTCCCGCACACCCGCGCCGAACAAAATCTCGATTACCGCCCTCCCGTCACGTTCGTCGAAGGCATCGATCGCAGCTTCGCCTGGTGGCGCTTCGCGCAGGGCGATGTATCATTCGCCGCATGAAAATCAGCGTGCTGATTCCCGCGTATCACGCCGGTGCTTTCATCGCGACCGCGCTGGAAAGCGTTCGCGCCCAGTCGCACGAGGATTGGGAGATCATTGTCGTTGAAGACGGCTCCAACGACAACACCGAGCAAATCGTTCGCGACTTCGCATCCTCCGTTTCCCAACCGGTCCGCTACGAGAACCTGGGTAAAAATTTCGGCGTCAGCATCGTGCGTAATCGGCTGCTCGACCTCGCTACCGGCGACGCCGTGGCGTTCCTCGACGCGGACGATACGTGGGAACCGTCCCACCTTCTCCTTGCCGTCGGTGCCATCACTCTCGGCGCCGATCTCGTCGTCGCCGGGGTGCGCACCATCGACCTCGCGCGGAACGTCGTCCTCGAAACGATCTCGCCGCCCGCGACACTCGTGCGCAACCCCGTGCTGAGTCTCTTTCGCCAAAGCGTGATCGTGACCAGCTCCGCGGTCATCCTCCGCCGCAGCACCGCTCTCCGGGCAGGTCACTTCGATCCGAATCTCCGCATCGGTGAGGATCGCGACTATTGGCTTCGTTGTGCGCTCGCCGGCGCCAAGTTCCACATCACGCGCGGTTACACGTGCAACTACTCGAAACATCCCGCGAGCTCGATGGCGCGCACCGTTCTCGTCGCGCAACACAACGCGCGCTTCTACGAAAAATACCGCACGCTCGCCGCCGTTCCGGCTCGCGTTCGCCGGCACTTCCTCGCCGAAAGCCTGCTTTCGCTGGGCCGTCTGTTGCGCTCGCAAGATCGCCAGGGCAGCGCTCGTTGCCTCTGGCGCGCGTTGCAATGCGAACCGTTCAATCCCCGCATTCTGGCCCACCTCGCCGTCACGCGCCTACAGGGCAAAGCCGCCGCCTGACCGCATGTCGCTCGCTTTCTTTATCCTCGCTCATAAAAACGCTCGTCAGATCGAGCGGCTCTTTCAGGCCATCTACCGGGCCGAGGATGTGATCGTGCTGCATTTCGACCGACGCGCAGCGCCTTCATTGCACCGCCTCGGACGAGAACTCGCCCGCCAACATTCAAATGTCCATGTGCTCCCGTCGCGCGCGATCCTGTGGGGCGGCTACCAAATGGCCGCTGCCCAGATCGCGGGAATGAAGGTCGCACTCCGCGCCAGCAAGACCTGGCACCACTTCATCAATCTGACGGGGCAGGACTTCCCGATCAAACCGATCGCCGAACTCGATGCCCATCTAGGCGCCCAGCCCGATGCCAACTACGTCAGCTGGTTCGATCCCGTTTTCAACCCGCTCTGGAGCAACGCCCGCGAACGCCTCAGCCGTTACTACCTCGAATGGCCCTGGCTCGAGCGCCTTCTCCGCGTTCCCGGCATCGGTCGCCGCGTTCGCAAACTGTTCGGCTGGCAAAACCGCCTTCCACACATTCCTCGTTACGAACGCACCTGGCCGGACTTCCATTATTACGGTGGCGCGAATCATGTGATTTTAAGCCGAGACGGTTGTGACTATCTGGTGTCACACCCCGAAGCCCAGCGCCTCACTCGCTGGCTCGCTCACTCCGCTCACGCCAACGAGATCATTTTTCAAACGGTCCTGCTCAACAGCCCTCTCGCTCGCACGATCGTCAACGGCCATTTGCGCGAAATCGATTTTCCGCCGCACACGCCTCACCCGCGCACGTTCCGCGCGGCCGATTTCGACCGCCTGGTCGCCAGCCCAAATTTCTTCGCCCGCAAATTCGACGAATCCGTCGATTCCGCCATCCTCGACCGCCTCGCCACGCATATTGGGGCTGTCTCCGCAAATCGCTACTCCGCAGCGCACTCCTAACCGGATTCGCTGTCCATGCCGCGCCCGACTTTGGGCGCCGCTCCACTTCTCTATCACGTCGCGATGAAGCCACCGCTGATCAGCATCTGCATTCCGGCCTACAATGCCGAACGCTATCTGCCCGCCACCCTCGAATCGGTGCGCGCGCAGCGTTTCTCCGACTGGGAGCTCATCGTCACCGAGGACGGCTCGCAGGACTCCACCGAAGAGATTGTGCGCGAGTTCGCCCGCACCGTTTCTCAACCGGTCCGCTACGATCGCCACGCGCAAAATCTCGGCCTTCCCGCCACCCGCAATACCGGCATCGCGTCCGCGCGCGGCGAATGGATTGCGTTGCTCGACTCCGACGACGTCTGGACCGCGGGTCATCTCGAATCGGTCGCCGAGTTGATGCATCAAACTTCCGCGGAATTCATTCACGCGGGCTCGGTGCTTTTCGATAGCGACACCGGTCGCGAACTTTCCGTGCGCGCGCCCACGCCGCAGATGATCGCCGATTTCCCCACGAGTTTGTTCGACGGCACCTACACGATTCAGCCGTCGTCGGTCGTGATGCGCCGTTGTTTGTGGGAGGATGTGGGCGGTTTCGACCCCACGTTCCGCTACGTCGAGGATCGCGAGATGTGGATTCGCTGCGCCCGTTCCGGCGCTCGCTTCGCCTACACCGGCTTCAACACTTGCCTCTATCGCAAGCACGCCAACGCCCTTTCCCGCCACGGCGTCGCCATGGCGCTCGCCAGCGCCCGCGTCTACGAAAAGAACATCGATTGGGATGCCGTCCCAAGCCAGCAACGCCGCCTCCACGCCGCCGCTGCGTGGAAAGCCGCCGGTCGCATCGCCTTGCGTGACGACCCGGCGTCCGCCCGTGGATTCTTCACCCGCGCACTCCGCCATCGCGCCCTCGCTCCGACGACTTTCGGCTACTGGCTTGCCGCCGTCGTATTGAACTACACCCGCGGAAAGGCCGCATGACGCCCGCCGTCTGCACTCTTTTCGAGGGCAACTACCACTACGGCGTCGGCGCCCTCATCAACTCCCTCCACGCCAGCGGTTTTTCCGGCCGCATCGTGTGTGGTCATCGTGGTCCGGAGCCGGCATGGGCCAACGCCGCACGTCGTCTCCCGAGCGGGCTCGAGGTGCGTTTTGTCCCCGTCGCGCCGGATGTCCACTTCACGCATTTCAAACCCGTCTTCATGCGCGAATGCTGGCAGCGCCACACGCCCGACGCCGCGCAGTTATATTACTTCGATCCGGATATCGTCGTGAAAGCGCCGTGGTCGACATTCGACCGCTGGGCCGCCGACGGCATCGCGCTGTGCGAAGACGTTAACAACTACATGCCCGCGCGTCACCCGCAGCGGCTCGCGTGGTCCGACTTCCTCGCGCAGCGGCAGCTCCACCCCGCGCGGCCGCTCGATCGTTATTACAACGCCGGCTTTATCGGACTTCCTCGTTCCTTCGAACCTTTGCTCGAGACGTGGGCGCAAGTGATCCGTTTTGCCGCGGAGGAGATCGGCTCGCTCGACACCATCAAAGTCGACCGCCCGACCGCCCTCTTCCACACGCCGGATCAGGACGCATTGAACATGGCGCTGATGGTCACCGAATTTCCCGTCAACGGTGTCGGCCCCGAAGGCATGGATTTCGCCGCCGGCGGACATCTCATGTCGCACGCCATCGGCAGTCGAAAACCGTGGCGTGGCGGCTTCCTCAAGGATGCCCTCCACGGCAAGCCGCCCGGCAGCGCACAAAAAGCGTTTTTCCGCTTCGCCGAAAAACCGCTGCGTCTCTTCAGCGCCGGCGAACTCGCGCGGCTCCGTCTTTCCCTTTCGTCCGGCGCCCTCCTCGGCCGCATCTACCGCCGCGCCTAAGCGCCCACTCGTCCCGCTGTCCCGTGAAACTCGTTTTTCTCTGCTCCTCTCTCGCACCCGGACGCGACGGCGTCGGCGACTACGTTCGCCAACTCGCCGCCGTCTGCACGCAGCTCGGTCACGTTTGTCTCCTGGTCGCGTTGCACGACCGACATCTTTCGTCGTCCACCGCGCTCATCCGCCGCAGCGACGAGATTCGTTTCTCCTCCGCGCTCACCTGGGCTAAACGCGAGAAACTTCTCCACGAGCTCCTCACCAACTTCGATCCGCATTGGATCAGTTGGCAGATGGTGCCGTATGGCTTCGATCCGAAGGGGATTCTTCCTGCCGGCGTTTACCGCCTCGCTGCCGCTGCACGCCGCTGGCCCAACCACGTGATGCTGCACGAGCTTTGGCTCGGCCTCGCGAAAGCCGATCGTCTTCGCCCCCGCCTCGTTGGCGCGCTGCAACGCCGCAAGCTCCTCCTTTTTCTCAGCCGTCTTCGCCCGGCGAGCCTGCACACCACCAATCCCGCTTACCAGCTCGCTCTCGCCCACCACGGCTGGCCCGCCGAACTCCTCCCGCTTTTCGGCAACATGCCGGTTCTCTCCGTCAAACCTTATCTCGCCCGCGCCGAACTCGCCGATCTTGTCGGGGCCTCGCTTCCGCCCGAACCACGTTGGGTCGGAGCGATCTTCGGCACGATTCACCCACAGTGGAAACCGGAGCCCACCCTTGCCTTCTTGCGCGCCGCATCGGTCGAAGGCCGCCGGCCCATCAGCCTTGTCACGTTCGGCCGCGTCGGCGCGCACGGCGATCGGTTGCTCGAACAGCTCGCCCGCGAGAAAAACGGCGTGCGCATTTTCCCTCTTGGCCCCCAGCCGCCCGACCGAATCTCCCGCCTGATCCGCGCCTCGGACTTCGGTATCGCTACACACCCGTGGGCCTTGATCGAGAAAAGCGGCACGACCGCCACCCTGCTCGAACACGGGCTGCCCGTGCTTGTGCCCCGCGACGACTGGCATCCACGCCACGGCTCCATCGCGCACGCCCCCCGCGACCCGCTCCTCCGTCGTATCCACGATCTGGTGCCGGCCGAGTTTCCAAAATGGCTCGGCCAACGCCGTGAACCCGCCGCGTTGCTTCCGACTCTCGCCAACCAGTTCCTCGCCCAACTCGACGCTCCGGCCCCGGGCGGCGCCCTCGTCGCATGAAGATCCTTTTCTACGCTCCCCAAATGGCCGCGTTCGGCGGCATGGAACGCCACGTATGCGACCTCGCCGGCGTCCTCTCCACCCGCGGTCACGCGGTCACCTTGCTCACGACGAGCAACTCTCTCGGGCCCGAGCTCCGTTCCTCTCTCGCCTCCGCCGGTGTGTCGTTGCGTGAACTCGCTCGCAGCCGTGGCGCCGCCGGAAAAGTCACGAAGGGCCTCTGGCTTCTGCGCGAATCGTTGCGCCGTGAACCACAGGCGTGGGACCTGATTTATACGAACGGCCAGAGTGCCCTCGCCCGTCTTCCGTGGCTCGCCGCGCGTCCCCACACGCGTATCGTTCACCACCACCACACCGCCGCGGATTCTACCGAGCAATCCACCTGGTCGGGCAGCTTCCGTCGCGTTCTGCGCGATGCACCCGAACTTGTCGCCTGCTCCCGCGCCACCCAGCAGGCGCTCGCCGAAGCCACGGGTCGCAAGGACATTGGTTTTCTCCCGTATCTCACTCGCTGCCCCGTCGATGCTCAACACGTCGCCGACCGCCGCTACAGTTCGGATTCCACACTCCACTTCGGTTTCATGGGCCGGTTGGTCGCCGAGAAGGGCATCGCCGATCTGTGCGCGTTGAGTCGCCGCTCCGATCTTCGTGGCATCACCTGGCACATCCACGGCGCCGGTCCGCATTTCCCTCCTGAATACTTCCGCGACTATCCCAACGTCGTCTACCACGGCGCTTACAAATCCGGCGCGGAACAAGCGACGATCCTTCAGCAACTCGATGCCCTCGTGCTCTTGTCCACGCACAACGAAGGCATGCCGCTGAGCCTCATCGAGGCCATGTCCGCCGGCCTGCCGTGGATCGCGACTGACCGCGGTGGCACGCGGGAAATCGCACTCTCTCCCGACAACGCCATTGTCGCGGAACAGCCGCACAGCCTCGCGACACTTGCCTCCGCCGTCGCTCGCATGGCCGCTCGTATTCGCCGCGGCGCTACCTCGCGACGAGTCCAACGCGCCGCTTACGATCGCGCGTTCGCCCCCACCGTGGTCGCCGACGCGTGGTGCGGTTTCCTCGAGAACCGCTCGCTCGCCCTCGCCTCCGCTTGATGGATTCGGTCCTCCACAACTCCGCTGGTTTTTCGCGCGCCCACTTCCTCGCGCTCGACGTGAACGACTTTTTCGGCCGGTCCGGACCCGGTTCGCCGCGCATCGAGCCGGCCCAAATTCCAACCGACCCCGGCGCCAACGTCACCACGACGGTTCTCGTCAACACGTTCAACCACGAGCGTTTCATCGAGGAGTGCATCGACTCGCTCCTCGTTCAAACGGTCTTGCCCAACGAGATCGTCGTCCACGACGACGGCAGCACCGACCAGACCGTCGCTCTCCTCCGCCGCTACGGCAGCCGCATCAAGCTGGTCGAAGCTCCGCGCGACCGCGACCCCGCCTACGTTCGCCAGATTCGCGCCATCGAGCGCGCTTTCGCGAAATCTTCCGGCCGCCTCGTCTTCATGCTCGACGGCGACGACCGCTTCAAACGCGACAAAGTCGAGCAATACGTCTCCACCTTCGTCGCCAATCCCGACGTCGCGCTCATCCAGTCGCCGATGGACAAAATCGACGAGCACGGCCGCATGCTCGGCAGCAACGTCGAACCACGAAAACACGTGGTCGAACACCTCAAGGCGATCTACCGCCACCAGGACGTCGATTTCTATTACCCCAGCAGCTCGCTCGCATTCTCGCGCGCGTATCTCGCTTGCGTGCTGCCTCTCGATCTTTCTGACGGATATCCACTCTGGGCTGACACCCGCCTCAGCATTGTCGCGCCGTATTTCGGCCGCGTCATCACGCTGCCCGACGTCCTCACCGACTGGCGCCGGCATCTCGGCTCCGACTCCGTGCGTGTCCGCAGTCGCCGCCTTCAACTCCAGCAAACGCTCATGCGCACCCGTGTCTTCAATCGCTTCTGCCGCCGCCATGGCCTCCGCACCATCTCCCCTTGGCGAAACGCGCGATTCTACCTCCAGCTCCTCCGCTTTTCCCTCCCCGACACCGCCTATGCCTTGATTCACCGGCGCGTCTACCCCCGCGCCGCCTATCCGATCTGATCTCGCGATGATTTCCCCGCGCAAGATCGCCAAGGCCTTCCTTTACCATGCCCGCGGAGCGCGTATCCGCGCCCTGGATGCGCCGCGCCGCGTCGATTGGATCCGCCGCCGCCTCCGTCTGCCCGACAACACCCCTTTCGACCCGTTCTCCGGGGAATCGCTGCGCGGAGTCACCGTGACCCTTCTGGATCCGGCCAGCACCTACGATCGTCCCGTTCCCGCGGTTTTCCCCCACCATCCCGACGCCGCTGCCTTTTTTGCGAATCGCGCCCGCGAAAACATCGCTCCTTCCTGCGTCGCCGAATTCGAAGGCGGCATCGCCTGGGGCCATCCGACGGGCGGAGTCTTCACCCGCGAAGGACGATTCGTTCCCGCATTTACGCACGATCCCTGCGGCGCCGAGTTTCACACCGTTTGGACACGTCTGCATTTTCCGACGCCGCGGCGATTCCCGGGCCGTATTCTGTATTTGGTGACGCCCGAGGCGTCCGACAACTTCCACCATTGGATGATCGACCTTCTGCCCCGCTTGGGCTTGGTCCGCCGCGCCGGTTACCGGCTGGAAGACTTCGATCGCGTCATCGTCAACCACGCGAATCGCCGCTTCCAACGCGCCACACTGCAGCACCTCGGCATCTCGCCCGACAAACTCCTCGACGCCCACGAAGCGCTCTGGATCCAGGCCGAAACCCTCGTCGTGCCATCGCTGAAGGAATCCAACCAAACGCTGCCCGCGCCGGATGCGACGTTCCTGCGGAGCGCTTTCTTGCCCGCCGACATCCAAGCACCTCATCGGCGGATTTTCCTCAGCCGCAATGACGCCGGCTTCCGCCGCCTCGCCAACGAGCGCGACCTTCATCCCTTGCTGAAGTCGCACGGTTTCGAGATCATCACTCCGGGTTCGCTCGACCTCCCGACGCAAGCCCGGCTTTCCGCTGAAGCCGAAATCATCGCTGGGCCCGCGGGCGCCGCGTTCGCCAATCTCGTATTCGCTTCGCCCGGTGCTCGCGTGATCGAGATCGCGCCCCCAGGTTGGCTCTCGGCGTTCCATTGGATGCTCTCCGCGCGCCTCGGCCTCGAACACACCGTGCTCCTCGGCGAGGGCCGCGTCATGCGCAACGTCCCCGATGTGTCCGATCGCGAACGCGACATCGTCGTCGATCCGGAGAAGTTCGCCGCACTCCTCGGAGCCATGACCGCTCCCTTCGTTCCTCACCCGTCCGCATGATCCTCTTTTCCCATCCCACCGGAAACGCCAACGTTCGCCACGCCGCGCTCGGCCTGCATCGCGCCGGCCTTCTGGGCGAATTCTGGACATGCGTGAATTATCGTGAGACGCCGCTGCTGCGCCGCATCGTGCCTGGTCCGATCGCTCGTCAACTCCGCCGCCGGGTCTTTCCAGCCGAGTTGTCCGAGGTGATTCGCACGTTTCCCTTGCGCGAGCTTGCCCGCTTGATTGCGCCGCGTGCCGGTTTGCGTTCTCTCGTCCGCCACGAACAAGGGCCGCTCAGCGTCGACGCCGTCTACCGCTCCCTCGATCGCAAGATCAGCCAACGGCTCGCCGACGATCGTTTCACCGCCGTCTACGCCTACGAAGACGGCGCCCGCGAAAGCTTCCGAGCCGCGACGCGCCACGGTCAACTTCGCATCTACGATCTTCCCATCGGCTACTGGCGCGCCGCCCGATCGATTCTGCAGGAAGAAGCCCAGCTCCAACCCGAATGGGCCTCGACCTTGCACGGCAACATCGACAGCCCGCAGAAAACCGCGCGCAAAGACGCCGAACTTCACCAGGCGAATCTCGTGATCGTCGCGAGTTCGTTCACGCTCCGCACACTCGAACATGCCCCTGACTTCAGCGGCTCCGTAGTCATGATTCCCTACGGCGCACCGCAGCTTGACGCCCCGCCGCCTCCACGCGCGGCCGGCGATCGCAACGCTCCGCTGCGCGTCCTCTTCGTCGGCTCGCTGGGCCAACGCAAAGGCCTCAGCTACCTCTTTGACGCCGTTCGGTCGCTGGGCCGTTCGGTCGAACTCACCGTGATCGGCTCGCGTCCGCTCACGCCGTGCCCCGCCCTCGACCGTCAGCTCGCATCCGTGCGCTGGATACCGAGCTGCCCGCATCGCGAGGTCCTCGCCGAAATGGCCGCGCACGACGTCTTCGTATTTCCCTCGTTGTTCGAAGGCTTCGGCTTGGTGTTGCTCGAGGCGATGGCCATGGGACTGCCGATCATCGCAACGCCCCATACCGCCGGCCCCGATCTCATCACCGACGGCGTGGAGGGCTTCATCGTGCCGATTCGCTCGTCCGCGGCCATCGCGGAGCGATTGGACCTGCTGCGGAGGAATCCCGACCTTCGCGCCGACATGTCTGAGCGCGCGCAACTCCGTGCGCGTGAATTCACCTGGGAGCAATACGGCGAGTCTCTGGCCGCGTGCGTTTCGTCCACCCTCGTGCGCGCTTGATATGGAGAAGGTCATCAAAATCCTCATTTGGCTCTACGTGGTGCTGCTCATTTTCGAGGGCGCCCTGCGTAAATGGGTGATGCCGTCCATGGCGGACCCGCTCCTCATCGTGCGCGATCCGGTGGTGCTCGCGATTTACGTCGCCGCATTCTTCTCCGGCCGCTTCCCGCTCAACGGCTTCGTTCTCGCCACCGGCGCACTCGCAGTTGCCTCCGCCATCGCGAGCCTCTTCGCCGGACAATCCAACGCGCTCGTCATCGCCTACGGCATCCGCATCAATTACCTCCACGTTCCACTCATCTGGATCATGGCGCGCGTGCTCACGCGCAAGGACGTCGAGCGGCTGGGATGTTTTCTCCTGCTCGTGGCGATTCCGATGACGCTGGTGATGATCATGCAGTTCCGCTCGCCCATGAACGCACCGATCAACCGCGGCATCGGCGGCGGCGAGGGCGGCCAAATCTTCGGCGCCATGGGCCGCATTCGCCCGCCCGGATTCTTCTCGTTCATCACCGGCCCGCAGGTCTTCTACCCGCTGGTCGCGGCGTTCTTCCTCCACCAGGCCACCGCCAACCGCCGGCTCTGGTGGCCGGTGCTGATTGCTTGCGGACTCGCCATCATTGTCGCGCTGCCCGTTTCGATCAGCCGCACGGCCATGCTCGCCACCGCCATCGTCGGCATCGTTTTCGTTCTGAGTATGTCGCGTGCCGGCATCGGCCTCGGCTCCAAGTTCAAGACGATCCTTACTCTCGGGGTCGTCGCGATCGGCGTTTCTTTTCTGCCGATTTTCGACGAAGCGCGCACCGTGTTTCTCTCCCGTTGGGTCACCGCGGCCGGCGGCGAAGACAGCGACGCTTGGGGCGGCATCATCGGACGCATTCTCGGTGGCTTCACCCAACCGTTTCACTGGGCGACCGTGGCTCCATTTTTCGGATACGGAATCGGCGTCGGCTCGAACGTGGGCGCCCGTCTGCTTTCCGGTCGCGTCGGATTCCTCCTCGCCGAGGACGAATGGGGTAAAATTTTCCTCGAACTCGGTCCGATTCTCGGCGGCGCGTTTCTCGCTTTCCGGGTGTTCATCACCTTGCACCTCGCTTTGAAGGCGATCAACGCCCTCCTGCAAAACCGCGACAACCTCCCCATTCTCCTCTTCTCCGCGGCCGCGATCCCGATCGCGCTCAACCAATGGGCGCCTCCCACCCTGCTCGGTTTCGCGGTGGTCGGCGGCGGACTCGTGCTCGCCTCGCTCAATGAAGACGACGAGGACGAGGAAGAAGAGGACGCAGAAGAAGAGGAGGAATCGGAAAGCGACGAAGGCGCCGGGGAACGCTCCCTCGCCGCCGATCCTCCACGTCCCGTTCCGTTGCGTCCTCGTTACTGAGTCCCATGCGAATCCTTCTCCTCGGCAACTTCGCCCCCGATCGCCAAGAAAGCATGCTCCGCTTTTCGCGTCTGCTCGCTGCTGGTCTGCGCGAGCGCGGACACGAAGTCACCACCTGGTCGCCCGAACCCCGGCTTGTCCGGCTGCTGCCGCGTTACCGTTACGGCGGCCCCATGAAGCTCGTCGGATATTTCGACAAGTTCGTGCTCTTTCCCCGGAGCGTGCGCCGTCGGCTCGCTCGCGAGCAAAAGGCCGACGTCGTCCACATCGTCGATCACGCCAACTCCGTCTACGCGCCTCTGTTTTCGCGCAACGTGCTCGCGACGTGTCACGACCTCCTGCAAATCCGCGCCGCTCGTGGCGAGTTTCCACAACATCGCGTTTCCCGTCTGGGCCGGCGCTACCAAGCCTGGATCCTCGAAAACATCGCGCGTCTCCCGCACGTCGTCGTGCCTTCCCAAAAAACCGCGCGGGACCTTCAGCGGCTCACGAATCATCCCCGCGAACATGTCACCGTCATTCCGCTCGCGCTCAATTATCCCTACCAACCTCTGCCACCCGCGTCAGCCCGGCTCGTTCTTGGTCGTATGCTGCTCGAACGCGGCCTTCCACCCGGTCTGCTCGAGCACGGCGGTCGGGGTTTTCTTCTGAACATCGGCGGCGGTCAGTGGTATAAAAACCGCGAGGGCCTGCTCGCAACCTATGCCGAACTTCGCCGCCTGATGAACCCCGCGCCGCGGCTCGTCATGGTCGGCAAACCTCTTGCCCCTCATCTCCACGTCTTGCTGCGCCGACTGAACCTGCAGGACGACGTCGTGCATCTTTCGAACTTGTCGGAGCCGCAACTCGAAGCGCTCTACTCTGTCGCCCAAGCGTTGCTTTTCCCATCGTGGCACGAAGGTTTCGGCTGGCCGATCGCCGAAGCGCAAGCGTGCGGTTGCCCTGTTTTCACGTCCGAGCGCGCGCCGATGACGGAAGTCGGCGGCGACGCCGCGTGCTACCTCGATCCAGCCGATCCGCAGGAATCTGCCCGGCGTATCGTCCTCGCATGGCCGCGTCTGAGCGACATGTCGCGCCGCGGGCTCGGACGCACCGACCTGTGGAGCGAATCGCTGATGTTCGACCGTTATCTCGCAACCTACGAAAAACTGGCCGCCACCGCCGCCTCCTTCGCCGCCGCATGAAGCTGCTTCGCCTCATCGCCACGCTCGATCCTCGTCACGGCGGCCCGTCCGCCGGATTGCGCGCCATCACGCCCGCCCTCGCCGCGCTCGGGCATCACACGACCTTTGCTACGCTCGACGCACCGGGGCGCGGGCTCGGTGTTCCCGGCGATTCGGACTTGGTCGAACTCGGCCCCGCGCGAGGCGGCTATGCCTTCGCCCCGCGGCTCGAGCCGTGGTTGCGCGCCAACGCCCGTCGCTACGATGCCGTGTTCGTGCACGGATTGTGGCAACACCATGGTCGCGTAGCCTGGCGAACACTTCGACACAGCGACGTTCCCTACTTCGTCTTCCCTCATGGCATGCTGGATCCTTGGTTCCGCCGAGCGTATCCGCTAAAACATGCCAAGAAGTGGGCGTATTGGCAGCTCTGCGAACGCCACGTTCTGCGCGACGCCGCTGCCGTGTTGTTCACCTGCGAAGAGGAACGCCGCCTCGCGCGCGAAAGCTTCCGGCCTTACAGCTGCCGCGAGCGCGTCGTCGCTTACGGAACCTCCGCTCCCGCCGGTGACGCTGCCGCGGAGGTCGCCGCGTGGCACTCGTCGTTGCCGGAACTTTCGCAACGCCCGTTCTGGCTTTTTCTCGGGCGGCTTCACCCCAAGAAGGGCGCCGATCTCCTCCTGCATGCCTACGCCGAACTCGGCCGCACCGTGACGGGAAATCTCCCCGCGCTCGTGCTCGCCGGTCCGTTTTCCGATCCGGATTACCGCGCGCAACTCACGGCCCTCGCCGCCGCGCTGCCGCCGACCTGTCATGTCATTTTCCCCGGGATGCTCGAAGGTCCGCGGAAATGGGGCGCCTTGCGTGCCGCTGAAGCGTTCATCCTTCCTTCACATCAGGAAAATTTCGGAATCGCTGTCGTTGAAGCGCTTGCCGTCGGCACTCCCGTTCTGATTTCGCGGAAGGTGAACATTTGGGATGCAATCGAGTCGGAACGCGCGGGTTTCACCGACACCGACGATGCAGCCGGCACCCTGCGCCTGCTGCAGCGCTGGTGTGCACTCAGCCCTTCTGATCGTTCGAACATGCAAGCCGCTGCCATCGCCCTCTTCCGCCAACGCTACGAAATCAGCCGCGTGGCGCGCAGTCTTGTCGATGTCGTATCGCCGTTTGTTCGTCGCCGGGACTCTGCCTTCACCGATGTCTCCTCAACCGAAATCATCCGCCCGCTCCGCTGAACTGTTTGTCGAATCGCCGCGCACGATTTCCGGCGATCGCATCGAGTTCGCGTGCCGCTTGGTCGAACCGCAGCTAACGCGGCGAGTTTGGTTTCGCTTTCCGCAAGCGAGCGCTCCCAAGCTCACCCATCGGGCCGACCCTTTTGTGCTCGCGACCTTGGTTTACATGCTCGGCCGCGTCGACCGCTTGCACGTTCACGGCACGGTTTCCGAAGGGCTTTTTTCCAATCTCGCGGATTTTCAGGATGCCTTCGCCTCCTTTCAAAAACAGCCTCTCGCACCGATCCGTTTAAGCGCCCAAGAGATCGCCCCTCCGCCGCGCCGCCCGCCCGAATCCGGCGGTATCACCGCGTTCTCCGGCGGAGTCGACAGCTGCTTCAGCGCGTTTCGCCACACGCCGCTCTCCTCGCTCGAACCGAAGCGGCCGCTGCGAGCCGCGCTGATGATGCACGGCTTCGATATTCCTCTCGTCGACGAAGAAATCTTCCAGCGCGCGGCGGAACGGTCGCGCCGCATGATCGACGAAACCGGCCTCTCCTTCTTCACCGGCGCCACCAATCTCCGCGAGCTGCCGGTGCCGTGGGAGAAGACGTTCGCCGCCGCTGTCGCCGCGAGTCTTTCTTTCTTCCAACCAGCTTACGCCTTCGGCCTGGTGCCTTCCTGCCACGATTGGACCCACGCTCATTTCGAAAACGGCTCCAACCCCGTGACCGATCCGCTGCTTTCCAGCTCTTCGTATCAGATTATTCACGACGGAACCCGCTTCGGCCGGATCGACAAGCTTCGCCACCTCGCCGAATGGCCCGGCGCACTGCGTGACGTGCGTGTCTGCTGGCAGGGGCATCAACTCGACCGCAATTGCTGCCGCTGCGAAAAGTGCCTTCGCACGATGCTCATGCTGCGCGTTGCCGGGATTGCCTCCGCGCCGGCGTTTCCCGATTCGCTGGATCTGCGTGCCGTCGAAAGGGTGATCATCCGTAGCAAGGGCGGACTCGACGAATTCGACTATCTCCTTTCCGAAGCCCGTCGCTTGGGCCTGCACGAATCCTGGATGCGCCCCGCTGAACGCGCGCTTCGCCGCAATCGCCGCAACTGGATCCTCCGCCACGGTGCCAAAGCCGTCGCCCATTCGCTGCCGCCTTCGCTCCGACAAATTGCCACGCGCGCGGCCCAACGCTTGCGAGGCCGCTCCGCCCCGCAACGCGTGGCCGTCGCTCCGCTCGCGCCGACGATCTCGTCACACTCGTCCTGATGTCTCCGCCTCTGTCGAAAAACGGCGCCCTGGCCCAGTTGCTCGGCGATTTCCGCGGCCGCGAAATCGTCGCACTTCTCAACCGTGGCAATCGCGGCGACGGCGTCATTCATCTCGGCGGCCGCCAGTTCTTTGCCGGCGTGGGCATTGCGCCGCGTGAATTTCGCGAGACCGACGACCTCAGCCAAATGCGAGGCGACGTGCTGCTGGTTTACGGCGCGGGCGCGATGTCCCGCGGCACGCACACCCTTCCGCGTCTGCTTCGCAACGTTGCGCCCCGTTTTTCGGAAATCGTTTTTCTTCCCTCTTCCTTCGATCTGCGTGAGCCGGTGGTTCGTGCTTTCGCCCAGTCATGGGATCGCAAATACAGCGTCTTCTGCCGGGAACTCGTCAGCTTCGATGCGCTTCGTCAGCTGGGCGTCAAACCGAAGGTTCTGCTGCTGGGTCATGACCTCGCCTTCCACCTGGATGTGAGCCCGTGGGCCGCGCAACCCGCCCAAGGATCGGCCGGACTTTTCCGGCACGACAACGAAGCCGCTTACGGACGCTTGCCGCGCGATCTCGATGTGATCGAAGATGCGTCGCACGGCACTGAGAACGAACCTGAGAAGCTGCTCGATTTCGTTGCGCGCTTCGCGGTGATTCAGACCGATCGCTGCCACGGCGCCATCACGGCGGCGATGATGGGCCGCAAGGTCACGTTCTATCGGAACAACTATTTCAAGAATCGCGCGATCTACGATCACAGTCTCGCCGGCTTGCCGCACGTGCGTTTCGTCAATCGCACTCCATTCTCCTTCGCGCAGTTCACTCGTGCGATCTACTGGAGTCGTATGCGCCCGGTCGAGATGAAGGTCCGTCGCGTCTTCCAGGGAAAGCCACGCCCGCGCCCGACCTCCTCGTCCGTTCGCTACGAGCCGCGCTGATCGCGGCGACTCACGGCTCGACGGCGCGCTCGGGCCAGCGTCCTTCCCGCCCGCTCCCGTCCACCGCGGTGACGGCATACGTCGCGGTTTTCGTCGACTCCGCATCGACAAACCGGGTGCCTGTGATCGCTCGGCCGGGCGTTTCCGTATGCGGGGAATTCAACCAGCGATACGGACCGCCGGGCGTATCCGCGCGATAGATGCGATAACCGCTCGCGCCCGGCACCGGCTGCCACGCGAGTTCCGTTTCGCGCGCTCCACGCTGCACCCGCGCATTTTCCGGCGCGGCCAGCAGTTCAGGACGTTCGTAGCGCGGCAGCGCTTCGCGCACCAGCAAATCGGCCAGCACATAAAACGTAAGGTCGGGCCAGTTCTTCCACCGTCCCTTCAACGAATGCGTGTAGCGCAGCGCTTCCGTGACGCCTACGCTTCCGCGTTCTTCCGGCTTCTCGAGCAATCGAATATAGGGGGCCGCCGACCAGCCCAGCCAACGATGCGTATGCGCCTGTCCGCGGAAAAAATTCGTCCGCGCGACGCCCGGCAGCTCCTCTTTGTGGTTCGCCGCCGGCCCGTGATAGAGATCCGCCGTCACATCGACGCAGTCGGTGAAACGTGAATACGCCAGCGGATGCAGGCCGAGATCCTCGTTGCCCAACAACTCCGTCGCTCGCAGCCAGAAGTCACAAATCGCCTGATACAGATAATCGGTTTGGTCCGAACTCGTGGCGGGTGCACCGGTATAGGGCCGCTGCCCGCGACCAAAAACACCGAGCACTGGCGGTGCGGTGGCGAGGTCGCGGTAGAAACCGGCAAGCTCTGTGTCGCCCGCACTCACGCCGGCTGTCAGACCGAACAAGACGGGCCCCATCTGCATGTTCAGCGTGCGATTGAAGCAATCGATGTAGGGACTCCCCGCGGCGTCCACTTTCCCGCCGGCGCGACGCACCGCTCGCGCCATCGCCAGATTGATCTCGCTCACGTGCGCGGGCGCATCGGTCAACACCGCGAGCGCCGCCGCCGCGCTCTGCGTGTAGGTGATGTGATATGGATCCACGCCGCCATATGCCCGCCCCTTTTCATGTTCGAGGACTTTGCGCTGGCCGTTGTTCGTGATCTTTGCGCGGGCATTCTCCGCCCCCCGCAGAAGTGCGTCCGCGTCGGCCTCCTTTTCTTTTGGTCCTTGCGCGAGGATCTTCGCTGCCCGCGCCGCATCGCCGAGCACGAGCGCGCGTCCCGCCTCCTGGCGCCAGCCGATCGGCTTCATCTCACGCACCACCTGCTGCAACGCGACATGCAGCTCGTCGAACGTCACGCCGGGCTCGTCGACCACGGCCACCAGCGGTTGCACGTGTTCGCGATACTTTCGCCACGACGCCTCGCCGCTTACGTCGCCCGCCATCGGCACGAGTCGAACCTCGGTCCAGAACGCAAACAGCGAACTCTTCTCCCCTTCCTTGCCTCGCCGGAGATTCCGCTGCCCATGCAGTGCCACCTCCCCGCCCTCCAACGACCAGCGGCCGTTGCCGCCACCAACCACGAGCGGAACTGCGAGCAACGCGCGGCGCCCGGATTCGTCCACGAGGCTGGTCACGTCGTAAGCATGTTCCGCGCGTAACGCATGCCGGATTCCCGCCGGGATGCGCGTCACCTTCAACGCGCCATCGCGCAAACCCACCGGTTTTCCGACGAGCAGACGATTTCCCTTCACGGTCGCATTGTCACGGGAACTCGGATACACCGCGCTCGTCACCACGATCTCGCGTCCGTCCCGCGGAATTCTGAACTCCTGTTCGAGTCGCGTGCCTTCCGCACCCTTCCAGCGCACGCGCACCTTGCCGAAGAGCGGTCCTGAACTCCACTCCACTTCGCGCTCGCTGCTCGTTCCATCGAAACGGATCCGGTGGGCCTCGACGCCTTCCGCCGCGGGCAAATCGATTTCGATGCGCGGCGCGGCGCCGTCACCCGCAAACTCCCACTTCGCTCCATCCGCTTCGATCATCGCCAGCTCGCCGCCGCGCCCAAACGTCACCGATCCGCGTTCGGTCTCGAAGCGAATCACACCTCCCGCACCAACCGTTTTCGAGGCCGCTGGAGGATTTCGCGGCGTCGATGAGGTTCCCGACATATTCGACATCAATCGATAGGCGCGCCGCCCTCCGGCCGGCAGGTCCGCACGAAACCATAGGTGAAACCTCGCAATGCCCCCATCAGGCGCGCGCCTGATGTCGTCCGCTTGGAAGGGAATCGCCTCCGACGCCTCAGCCGTGACCGCCACAACCGCCAGCTGGTCAATCTGCGCACACTCCCCCGGCCCAAAGAACAGCGGCACGCGCACCAAATCGCCGCGTCTCTCCACGCCGGCTCGTTCCTCGACGTTGATTATCCGTAGAATGCGATCCTCGCGTTCAACGGCCGCCTCCAACGGCGCCTGGTAATCTGCCGGTGACGAGTCGAACACGCCCATGCTGGCGGATCCGGCAGCTCGCAGCCCATTGCAAACGTCGAGCAGCAACGCCGACGCGATCACGATCGCAGCGCGCGTGGCGGCCCCCAAACCGCGGCTGGTCGCGGCAAATTCGAGGTCGTTCATCGCTTCACGCGACCGCGACGAAGGTGGGGTGTTCCACCCTCCATTTTACTCGTTTCCCCTATGAGCCGATCGGGGGATAAAGTCGTCCAATCCGCTTGTTGCGCAAGGACCTGCGAAACATCTTCTCCACGCCCCTCGATGACGAGCGGCATGGCAAGCTGATCATTGCTCAAACTAAAAAACAAAACCAATGCACACTCGCATTAGTTCCCTACTCGCGACGGCCTTCGGGCTGGCGCTGACGTTCTCCGCGGCGAACGCTCAACTTCTGTTGAGCGGTCACACCACGGGTTCGTTCGTCGACTTGGCAGAAGCCAACACGACGGTGGAGAATGCGCCGGACGGCAGTTCGGCAAAGTTCTCGACCGGTATCCCGTGGACGGATTCCAGCCAGTCGATCATCTCGTTCACCAACGCCACGTTCTCCGACGTCGGCTCTGGTGAATTCATCCAAGCCGGTCTGTTCGAAATCACGAATGGCATGACCCTTCTCGGCTCTGGTGCGCCGACGGCCCAGTTCAATCTGGGTCTCCAGCTCACCGCTCCGGAGTGGCAGGCCATCGCGCTCAGCACGATCACGTTCCACATTGACCACACGCCCAACGGTGCAGGCGGGATTCCCGATACGTTCTCGGTTTCCTTCGACCAGCCCGCGGCGGTCAAAGTCGGCGACTACCTCGTGCAGTTCCACGTGAACTTCGAACCGACGCACTTCCAGATCGCGGAAAACGCCACCGTGCAACGCGGCGACGTCACCGTGACCTTCACGCCCGTGCCGGAGCCGTCCACCTACGCCGCGTTTGGCGCTGCGCTGTTGGTGGGCTTCGTGGCCTATCGTCGTATCCGCGGCGTCAAGACGCTGCCCAACGTTCCGGCCGCCGCCTAATTGGCGACGCCGTTTCCTTTCGAGACCGCTCCCGGTCGGGAGCGGTCTCGCTCGGACCCTTACCGGCCGCAACTTGCGGCCGGTTTCGCTTTCCAAGCTTCGCTCCATCCATGGCGAATTTTCTTCTGGTCTACGATCCCGACGCGGTGCGTCGCCAATTCAGCGCTCTGCGCGCGCGCAGCCAGGTCGCGTTCCTGCCGCAGCTGCGAGGAGAACTCCTGCTCGCCTCGCGCTATGCCATCGCGTGGGCAGCCGGAGAGTCTGCGCCTGTAGGCCAGCATCGCTCGGCCAACCCCCAGTCCGCGGACTGCCTGCTTTTCGGCGAGCCGTTCGACGACACGGGCCGGCATTCTTCGGCTGAGGAAATCAGTCGCATGCACGAAACGGTGTGGGACGCGCCGTCCGACCGAAATGGATACTACGCCGCGCTGTTGGTGCATCCGCGCCTCGGCGTTCGCGTCGAAGCCGACGCACTCGGCGTCTTCCCCATCTACTATTGGCAGAAGGGCGATATCCTCCTCGTCGCGAGCAGCCCCGAATTGTTTCGCTGCCATCCGGCGTTCGAGCGCGAAATCGACCTTCACGGCGTCGCCGCTCTTCTCCTGACCAGCGGCTTGGTCGGCGGTCGCACGCTCTGGCGCGATGTCCGCCGCCTCGGCCCTGACCACCTGCTGCTGTGCCCGCCTGGCGGGCTCGTGCGCGAGATCGCTCCACCGCCCCTGCGCGATGTGGGCGTGCCCACCACGGTCGACGAGGTCGCCGAACATGTCGCCGAACTCCATCTCTCCGCGCTGCGCGCCGGACTCAGCGCCTCGCAACAACCCGGCTTTCTGCTTTCCGGCGGCCTCGATTCGCGCTTGCTCGCCGGGCTCGTCGCAACCACCGGCACGCGTCCTCACTGCCTGACCTTCGGACGCGCCAACGACCTTGATGCACGTTGCGCAACGCTCGTCGCGCGCGAGCTTCAATTTCCCCAGACGATCTGGGATGTGACTCCGGAAGACTACGCGCAGTTTGCGCAGTCGAGCGTCACGTGGGAGCAGTTGAGCGGCGGGCTCTACGCTCTGCCGATGGGCTGGAACGCCTCTGTTCGCCCACCCGGCGTGAAAATGGACCGCATGATCTGTGGTCTCACCCTTGACGCGGTGATCGGCGGCCCCAAGGCCGTCGCGGCAACGGCCCCCAATCTGTCATTCGACGCGCTGCGCATCGCGCGCCTCGGCTTCGCCCGCCGGCAACTGGGCGAACTCGTCGCTGCGCCAGAACTCGCGCAGGCCTGTGACGATGTTCGCGAAGAACTGGTTGACGCGTATCGCGTCTCCGATCCCGCCGATCATCTCCGCGAGTGGCGTATGAATCTGGCGCACCGCCAGCGTTTCGCCGTCGGCGCGTGCGCCTGGCGTTATTCGCTCTTCGCCTGGCCCGTGCTGCCCGCGCTCGATCGCCGATTGATCCGCGTGGCCGCCCGGCTGCCCTACGCCATTTCGAAGAACCGCGGCGTGCAAACACATCTCCTCGTCACGCGTTTCCCCCACCTCGCGCGTCTCGATCTCGACCGAAACTATCTCGACACGATTCCGCTGATTGGCTCACGCCGCTCCCTCGCCTTCGACCTGCAGCGCCGCGCGCGCAAGCTCGGCCGCCGCGCCCTGGCGTGGCTGGGACGCGATCCCCGGTTCTACGTGCGCACGATGGAGATCAACAGCCCCGGCTGGCGCCTCATTCGCGCCATGGCCGACGATGCCCGGAGCGCCGCGTCCGCCTTGTTCCGCACCGATCGACTTGCGTCCGTGGTTCCGCCGGCCGGCGTCACCGTGCGCCGTATCCAAGATCCGATCACGGAATCAACTCCGCTCAAAAACACGCTCGGGTTGATACTCTGGCTGAGACAACACGCCTGATCCGCTGTCCATTCCCTCTCCCTTTTCCATGCGCAAAGTTCCCGTTTCGGTCCTCATTCCCATTCGCAACGAGGAGTCCAACCTCGCCCGCTGCCTCGCTTCCGTGGCCTGGGCCGACGAGGTGTTTGTCGTCGATTCGCAAAGCACCGACGGTTCGGAGGCCATCGCCCGGCGCTTCGGCGCCGAAGTGGTGCAGTTCCGCTTCAACGGGATCTGGCCGAAGAAGAAAAATTGGGCGCTCGAAAACCTCCCCTTCAAACACGAGTGGGTTCTAATCCTGGACGCCGACGAAGTCATGCCGCCCGACTCCGCCGACGAAATTGGCGAGATCGTCGCACACGATGGCCACGGCAACGCCGGCTACTGGATCAATCGTCGTTTCATGTTCATGGGCCGCTGGCTTCGCCACGCGTATTACCCGAACTGGAACCTGCGCCTTTTCAAGCACCGCGCTGGACGCTACGAGCGTCTCGTTCAAGGCGCCACGCAGAGCGGCGACAACGAGGTGCACGAGCATATCATCGTCAACGGCACCACCGGCCGGATGCGTTGCGAGATGGACCACTACGCTTTCGCGTCGATCGACGTCTTTGTCGAAAAACACAATCGCTACTCGAATTGGGAAGCCCGGCTCGAACTCGAACAGGGCCTGGATCGGAATCGCGACCACACGCCTCAATCTGCGCCGGTTCGTCTTCGCCGCACGCTCAAGCGTCTCGTTCGCCATCTCCCCTGCCGCCCGCTGCTACGGTTTCTCTACGTCTACATCTTCCAGGCAGGCTTTCTCGACGGTCGCGAGGGTTACATCTTCGCGCGCCTTCACGCCGTCTACGAATTTCTCGCCGTGGCGAAAGCCGCCGAGCTGCGCAAGCAGCGCGAGACCGAGCACCCGCCCGGCGCTCCCGCGTCCGAAACAGCCGGCGCCGTCGGCGGCGCCGGCAGCTAAGGCTTACAGTCTCGTCGCGGCGAATTCCCGCCAGTAGCGCACGCCGCTGCCGTTGCTCATCACGCCATGTCGCGTGGCGTCGCGATTGAACTCCACCTCGAAGGTCCCGAGTTCCACGCCATCCACCATCAACGTGATCGACGTTCCCGCCAGCCGCGCCGACAAAGTGTGGTCCGCCGTGGTTGCGAACGCTCCGCTCCCGCTCGCGATCGAGGATGTCTGACCCGCCGCCGTTTTCTGCAGCATCCAGCGGGAACTCGAGATCATGAAGCGAAGATAGTTCGAGCTGTTCGACGAACGGAGCACCAGCCCCGTGTTGTTCGAGCCAATCGCCACGACGGTGGTCACCACTGCATCCGCAGCCGAGCAATCGATCGTCGCATGCGCGCTGGTGTTCGTCGTCACCGAGGTGTTTGTCGCCATCGTCATAACGCCACTGTGCACCGACCAGGCCGCGTCGTTCACGCTCGTGCCGTCCGGCACCCGCTTGTTGAGGAACGATCCTCCTTCGAACGAATCCGCGACGAGCACCACCGCCTCCGGCGCAACCTCTTCGGGCGCGGGGGCCGGACTCTCTTCTGCGGGTTCAGACGGCTCTTCCGCAGGCGCTTCCACTTCCACGTCGGCAATTTCTTCGGGCGCCGGTTGCGGCTGCTGTGCCTCCGGCTCCGATTTCGATTCCTCCGGAGCGGGTTCCGGCTCGGGAGCGGGTTCCGGCTGAGGCACGGGCGGCACCGCAACCATGACCGGGTCCACCAACGCCTTCACCGTCGCCTCGCCAAAGATCACTTCCGTATCGAGCGAATTATACACACTGCGTTCGAAGGTCAGGGGCAGCTTCACGCCGCGGGCCACCATATAGCCCCGCAACGTTTCCTGTGACGTCAGATCCGACGGCGCATCGCCGATGGTGGTCATCGTCTGCAGCCGCGCGAAATACGGAGCGAAGTCCGTCAGCGCCGCCTGACGCGCCGCGGGCGCGGAGCCCGAAGTCGAGAGAGTGGCACGCAACAGGTAGTCCGGCGTCGCGGGACGATCTCCGTAGTTCTGATGGTAATCGAAAACTGCATACGGCTCGCCGAGACCGAGCGCCTCGATGTCGCGCTTCATCGCATTCTTGTGCACGATGACCGTATCGATTCCGCGATTACGCGAAGGGACCGTCTCGCCCGTGTGCCAGTTGCGATTCGTGTCCTTGTAAGGCGCATACGCCGTCCCGCGCCAGAGACCGGCGAGTTCTCCGGTAGGATTCACGAACGGGTAAACGACGGTCACATACCGCGCCCGATAGGCCTTCGCCTCGGGCGTATCCGAATTGATGATCCAGTCGATCGCCGCCTTCAGCGCGACCTTGTTCTGGCCTTCGTAGGGATGCTGCCCGCTCACCAACATGACGAGCTTGGTCGGATTCGCCTGCGGATCTTTCACCATGAACGCAAAGAGCGGCATGTCCGGAATCGTCCGACTAAACGCCGCGTTCGCTGGCGCTCCAGATTGATACCCGATCACAAAGGTGGCCGGAGCCGCCTCGCTGGGCGTGGCGCTCACCCGGGGATGCGTGAGCACGTGAGCTTCGAGCCACTCGTAGAAATCCTCGACGGCCGCCCGCTGGTTGATCGAGACATACACAACATCCTGGGTAAATGGTTGCGAGTTGCGCCCCTCCACCCGCCACGACCCCGTGCCGCTGCCACTGCGCGTGTAGGTGTCGAACGAGTTCCACGCGGTCGGCTTGGACTCATAGCTCCAGACCATTTTGATGTTTTGGAACGAGACCTTGTCTCCGGAGAGAATGACCTTCCCGCTGCCGGGTGACGTGAGCGGCAGACGGAAGACTGGCGTCTTGCCCGCAACTCCGCGGACCGCGAACCACACGTTCCGCCACCGAGTGCCGCCGCTCACAGCCTCGCTGGCATGCGCCCGCGGCACGATCGTCACGGTAACCCCATCAAAGGTTGAATGCGTGGTGTCCAAGTTGCCGCCATCGGCGGGCTCGGCGAACGCCCCCACGAAGTGCTCTTGTGCGACCAGCGCGTTGTGAAAGAAAACGAGGGCGGTGACGAGGACGGCTAATCGATGAAACATGACGCGTGGTTCGAAGGTTGGTGCTTTTCGCACCGCCTTCTCACCGCGCGCCTTGCCGCTAGACAATCACAACATCGGTGCGCTCACGGATTAACAGCCGCTTAACAAGCCCCATGGGAACAATCGGTAAAAACCCCATGCCCAGAAGGGGCTTTCTCCGATTTGGCACAGCACCACACGACGCTCGCAGCTGAGCCGCTGCCGGCCTCGAGCGTGACTCGTTCGCGCTACCCGCGACTGATCCGCCCACGCAGTTATCTACTCAGTCGATGCGCGACACGCGCGCATCTTCCTTGAGCTTGCTCTGCAGAACCGCCGCGATGCGAGCTTCCTCCGGCAGGGCCTTGGCGGAATCGAATT
The DNA here is from genome assembly GCA_023391285.1 of Verrucomicrobiota bacterium. GTDB lineage: Bacteria > Verrucomicrobiota > Verrucomicrobiia > Opitutales > Opitutaceae > Opitutus. Next base: position 41,599 of record JAEWBF010000039.1, on the reverse strand, counting down.
TCTGCAGTGCTTCAGCTGCCGCGTCCCGACGCTCCATGTCCGCGAGCACCGCGGCCCGCAGCAATTCCACCGGAACCAAATCGGTCGCGACCGCATTTGCCTCTTCCAGCACTTCCCAAGCCTCGGCGGGACGACGCTGCTTCCAAAGGGAAAACGCGTAAACCACTCGCCGACGCGGGTCGTTGGGAGACTCGATATATACCTCGCGCGCTGCAACGTAGGCCCGCGCCAGATTCAAGCCGCTCAGCATGCTGTAATACGCCAGGTCGCATCGTTGGGCCTGATCCCGCGGATGCACCGACAAATATGCGTTCAGCACCGACACCAGATCCGCGGTCCGTCCCACCGCCCGATAGTGTTTCATCAACTCGGCGAAATGTTCGGAGTTACCCGCGTCGCTGTCGAAGATCCGGGCGAGCACATCGATACGCTCCGCCTGCCATTCCCAGGCGGTCGCGATCGCGCGGAGTTGCTCCAGCTTGCCGCGGTCCCCGGATGCCGTGCCCACCGCAGTCCGCCAGTAGGAACGCGTCGCGCTATCGTCTCCGCGTTGACGCGACACATACGCCACCAACGCCAGCCGGAGGTGCTCGCGTTCGCCCCATCCGCCTTTGCGCAACTGCGCCGAAAGCCCCGAGAGGTCGCCGATCGCAAAGAGCGAATCCGCCGCCTGCATCTCGACGGTCGCCTCCTCCGCCGTCACGTCGGGCACGATCCGCATCCATCCTTTCGAACGATCGATTTCACCGCGGTTATCGAGCGCGTAGAGCCTCAACTCCTCGCCGCGTTGGCGGTCGATTCGCGCGATTTCCTCACCGGTGACTTCCACGAAACGACGCTCCTCCGGAAGAAATTTCCCCGCGCGGAAGCCGCTCAAAATATCCGCCGCGCCCGCGGCGTCGCCGGATCTCGCGCGAAAGAGCGCGCGATACATCGCCCGCTCCGGCGCCGACAACGCCGCCGGCCGCAGCGTCTCGAGCAACGCCAGCGCCTCCTTCGGCTTCTCCTGCTTGTAGAGCGCAAGCGCCTGGGTGGTCACGAAAAACGGATTCTCGGGCTCAGCCCGGAAGTTTTCGCGCGCGTATTCGTAAGCCTTGGACAGATTCGCGTCCAAGAGCAGGCTCGTATAGGCGTAATTGTTTCGAATCATCCGGTCGTCGGGAGAAAACTCCGCGAGGCGGGCGTAGATGCGGTTCAAGTTGGCCGTCCGTCCCTGATGATGCTCCCACGCGATCAGCTGCCGGCTGATGGATTCGTTTCGCGGCATGAGCGCGAATAGTTTCCACACGAGGTCATATTGCTCGCTTTGCCACCCCCAACGCGCAACGAGCGCGAGAAGTTCGGATATCTTTCGTGGACTGTCGCCGGCTTGGATCACCGCGAGGCGCCATGCGTTGCCCGCGTCGGCGAAGCGCGCCGTCTTGCGCGCCGAGTAAGCGATGAACGCTTGCCGCATGAACTCCCGCTCCGCCCAAGGTCCTGAGGCGATCGCCTGATCGAGCCGCACCCACTCTCCCCACTCGAGGAACGCCGCCGCGATCGCTTCCTGCACCGCGGGCTGTTCGCGCGTTTCGCGCGGCAGCGAATCGAACCACTTCCGCGCCTCCATCGGCGGGCCTTCTTTGCGAAAATATTCCGCCAGCGCCACCGCCGACGCGGGATCGTTTTCAAACTCTCGTTCGAGTGTGCGCCGATATTCTGCCGCCTGGGCTTCGTCGCCATGGGCCAGCCCGCCCAGCACGAGCACCTTGTGCTCGCCGCTCAGATCTTCACTCTCCCGGAGTTGTTCGGCATACCTCAACGCCCGTTCGCTCGACTGAGCGTTGATCGCATCCCGCAACAAGAGCGACAAAGCTCGCACCCGCAGTTCCGGCACGCGGCCCAGGCTTTCGATCCGGTTCCTCAACTCCTGGTTCTTACCGTCGGTGTCTTCCGCGAGCTCAAGCTCCGCCAGATCCAGCCGCGCCGCATGATTCTCCGGCTGCAAATCGATCAGCGAGTAAAGATGCATCTTCGCTTTGACCGTGCGTCCCACGCCCAGATAGGTCCGCGCCGCCAGCTCGTGAAATTCCGGACTGTCCTTGGCTTCCTCCTCGGCGTTTTCGATCGCATCGAGGGCGGAACGCGTCACGCCGTGCTGCAGCGCAATCCGGATCAATTCGATGCGGCTCGCGAGCGTCTTGTCCAAGCGCGCGACGTTTTGCTGGTAGTAAATGGCTTCCGCCGACTGCTTCGCTTTGGCGGCTTCGGTCGCGAGCCGCCAATGCACCAAGCTGCGTTGATTGTCTCGAAGCGCCTGGCGCGCCGTGAGGAGCGCGTTGTCATAGTCGCCTTCATCCATGAACTTCTGCGCCATGCGCGCGAGCTTCTCGCCGCGCCAATTCTTGTAAGCGGGCCAGGCATGATGCCGCGCGACGTAATAGCCGCCGGGAAGGACAACGAGGACGATCACGCCGATGATCAACCAACGGCGGAGACGGGAAGCGGAGGAAGGATTCATGGAGCGGGAATGCAGGTTGTAGCCGAAATCCGACTACACGACGGGCGGATTGGGGTTAGAGCGCGGAGGGGAACGAGGCGGCCCGAGCGGACTCGGTGGTGATGATTTCGTGCAACGTCGCTTGCAGTGTGTCGCGAGCCTCGGCGGCGCTCACGGGGCCAGTCACCGCAATTCCCACCACGCGCTGGCCGAGATTACGTTCGCCACGAGCCACCGACCGCAGCCGTTCGGTGGAATTCGCCTGACGATACACGACACGATTGTCGTAACTCGCTTCGTTCTCCTCCACGATCGCGTGGAACACGTAGACGTCCCGCCCGTTGTCATCGAAGAGATAGGTGACAAACGGCAGCGAGAGATCGCCCACGCGGCACACAAAGGGTCCGGTCTCCGACACGAGTTGCAGCCCGCTGGCGGGCAAACACACCGTCGGATAGTGGCTCCCCGCGAGGAACTTCGAAACGCGTCCGGGCAACCAGCGCAAATAATACATCTGCCACCGGTGCCCTTCGCTCGTCTCCCACGATGCGAGACTGCCTTCGTTGTATTTGAGCAAAGCGCGCGACCGTTCGCCCAATTCCGCGCGCTGAAACGCGGGCGCACCGTCCGGCCATGCGAGATCCCACGCCACTGGCTTCGAAGCCGCGCGCTCGTGATAACGATACCACCCCTCGGTCGCCGCTTCCGCCGTGGCCAGCCAGGCGAGTCCACCCAGCGCGAACCAGAAGGGAAAGGGCGCACGACGCGGTTTCGCCGCGCGTGTGGGAGCAGCCGGAGCCTGTTGCCCGCGCCAACGCTGAAAGCATTCCGCCAGCAACCAGAGTCCGGCGAGACACAAGATCATCACGATGTTTCCGACGGTGTCGTGCCACTTGTCCGCCAATTCGTTGCCCCCCGTCCCGCCGAGATACGTCAGCGTCACCGTCCGCCCGAAGTTCAACGCGAACGCCAGCGCGAAGGAGCTCAACATCAACAGCGCGCGCATCACCCAACCGAAACGGTAGAATTCGCCGAAGAAGAGCGATACCATGAACGCCGTCTGCAGCGAACGCACGCCGCTGCACGCCTCTTCGACGTTCACCCACGATGTGCCGATGAGGATCAAGTTGCCTTTGGAGAGCGCGGGATAGCCCGCCAGCGTCAGCACTTCGGCACATGCAGTGGCGTTCCATTGCATGAGCGACTTCGTCAGATTGTCCTCCATCCACACCGGCCAGGGCAGCGCCGTCATGCAGAACAAAATCGGAAACGCACAGTGCAGCGCACCGCGCCAACCGCTCACGGAAAAAACGGCAAACAGCGAAACACCGATCGCCAGCGCCGCCATGCTCCAGTTGATCTTCACCCAGTCTGGATTCGCTTCCTGCACCACTCGAACAGGTAAATACGCGATCAACAACACCGCCGGCAGGACCAGCCACCACCATGTGCCGATTCCGCGGCTTCGGTCAGGGCGCGTGTTCCAGCGTTCGTAGAATAGATATCCCGCGAGCAGCGGCACGGCCCACCCATACGCGTAGGTCGGGTTGACCGACCATTCGAGCCGCTGCTGATTCCAAATCAGCAGCCAGAACGCTCCGAGGAGCGCAAAGCTCGCGATCCAGTCACGCGCAGGCGTCGCGACACGGACTTCTTGCGGAGCGAGTTGGACCTTCGTGGCTTGCAGGCTGGAGGCAGCATCCATGGAAAAAGGGCGACATTGGACGCGTCAGGGACGCGAAAGTTCGTGCTGTTGCAGCATTTCCTCTGCTGCCCCCGTGGCATCGACCACCCGTTCGAGTTGCGCCGCGAAGCCGGGCAGCACAACCGCCGGCGAAAAACGCTGCACCCAGCGGGTCTTGGCCCCGAGTTGCATCCGCCACACCGAGTCGCTCGCAAAACGCTGCAGCACCTGCGCGAGCTCGGTCGCCTGGCCCGGCCTCACATTCACGCCGAAACCTCCGTCGTGCACCGCCCGCGCAAGTTCACTCTCTTCGTCCGCCACCGTGGCGACCGGCACGCCCGCCTGGAGCAGCGAGAGAAGCTTGCTCGGAAAGAAATAACGCCCCGTCCCGCTCGCCTGCGTAATCAATCCGACGTCGGCGTCGGCGAGCATGTGCGCATAATCCTCGTCGCTAAGAAGGGGAAGCAATCGGAGGTTCGCCAACTTCAGCGCGGCGACTTGCGCTTCGAGCGCCTCGCGTTGCGCTCCGGCGCCGATGATGGCGATGGTCACGCTCGCGTCCGTCTCCAGTTGTTTCGCCGCTTCGAGCAGGATCTCGATGCCTTGTTTGCGCCCGAGATTCCCCGAGTAAACCGCGAGCAGGCTACTCGCGGGAATGCCAAACTTCTCCCGAAACGCTCCGCGCGCACGCTCCTGCCCCGCGCCGCTCGAGGTTCGCAACCAATTGGGGAAAAAGATCAGTTTCCGCGCCCGCAGACCTTTCCGGCGGAATTCACTCATCATCCCGTCCGAAATACCAGACACCGCCGCGGCACGCCGGTAAGCGAACGCTTCCAGACTATAGAGCAGGCGGATGAACCCGCGGCCCTGCACCATCCCGAGGCCAACGGCCGCACCCGGTTGCAGATCCTGCACGTGGAAAACATAGCGGCTCCGCTTCAGACGCGTGGCGATCCACGCGAAAAATCCGAGACACAACGGCGGACTCACGACGATATAAACATCGGCACGCGGCAGAAAGAGAACGCGCAACAGCGACGCCAAGCCGAAGCTCAATTCGTGCACAATTCGACGAAGCGTCGTCGCTTCGGCCGGCACGTATTGCGCGCATCGATGCACTTCGACGCCGTTGATTCGGTCGCTTCGAAACAATCGTCCGCGATCTCCCGGCTCTTTCCGCCAGTGCGGATAATACGGGAAACCGGTGACCACGGCGACGTCGTGTTCACGAGCGGCGAGATATTCCGCGAGCTCCGCATTGTAAGGCGCGATGCCGGTGGCTTCGGGACGGTAATTGATGCCCCAGAGGATGATCTTCATGTTGCGTGCTTGTCGTTGCAGCGCACCGCCACCCACCCGGCGCGGGGTAACGCACGGGAGAGGTCAACGAACCCGGGGGAGATGCGCGCAGAAATCTTGATGCGCCACGATACCCCCGAACTGGCCGCACCGAAATCGGGGCTAGTCCCCGACGATGCCCCACGAATCCCCGACTGCCTTCTTCGATTCTCCCCTACCCCAGACCTCAGGGGATATCTGATTGTTTCGAACGGAGGGAACCAGCCGGGGCGGAGTTCCGTTTTCATGCGGAACTCCGGCAGCTAACAACGTTCTGTGCACCGTCGTGCCAGCTTCCTTCCGGCGTGTCAGTCGGCTGCTTGCGTCAGCCGCCGTGGCGCTCGCATTCGCGTGCGCGCCTCCGATTCGCGCGGCCGAAGCACCGGCCCCTTCCGACGCTGTGCGCGCAGTGCCCCACATCTTGAATGTGCGGGATTTCGGCGCGATCGGCGACGGGCGGTTGCACCGGGTGTCCGAGTGGGTTCGCACCGGCCGCTTCGGCAGCCTGCATGCCTTGCGCCGCGCGTATCCGTTTGTCGATGACGAACGATGGACCGTCGATGAGGTCGCATTCGAACTCGCGAAACGCGCCCTCCCCTCGGACGGCGGCACCATTCATTTTCCCGCGGGGCATTACGTCACCGGCCGACATTCCTGGCGAATTTGGCGCAACAACGTGCGGCTCACCGGCGAGGGAGCCGACAAAACCATACTTTCTACCGCGCCGGAAATCGAAGACGGCCTGAGTCTCGCACCTTACCGGCACATCGGCTGGATCGAGGGTGCCGCCCATGAATACGCCTACACCGCTGACAGCGGCCAACGCGGGTCTTCCCGCGTGCAGCTGAAGCTGCCTGCGACGAAGGTCGAGTTGTCAGCCGGCGATCTCGTCTTTGTTCGCAATGGAGCCAACCGCTTCGACCAAGATTACGGTGAATTCAACGTCGTCGCCGGCATCGATGCCGACGGCACCCTCCGCTTCGAACATCCGCTGAGCCGTGACTACACCCTCGCTAAACTCAACTGGGGCGGCGAAGTCGTCTCCGACTTTGTCCTTCCGCGGAAAAACGGCGCTGTGCAGGTCACTCTCCGCAAAGGCCAGGGCTTCTTCGTTCCAGCCCGAGGCACGACCGTCAGCATTGGAGAAAATGTATTCCGCGTAGAGCAACAGAACGGAGTCACTCTTCGCCTCGCGAATCTCGGCGCCGCCAACGATCCGCGCGGCACCGTGATCCCCGCGGGATCGAAAGTGGCGAAATCCCGAACCGTCCTGAAACTCACGCGCAGCACGCGTAATTTCCGCGCCGAAGGCCTTCAGATCATCGGCCGTCGCAAGATCGTCAGCATTTCGAACAGCTACGATGTCACCTTCGTCGATTGCACCTTCATGCGCGACCTGCGCGATCGTGGCTTTCGCGGCGGGCTCACGCTCGACGGGGATGGCGGACGTTTCGCGCGCTTCGAACGCTGCACGTTTATCGCCACGCCGGCTATCGGCATGCAAATGGCCCGCTCGTTCGGCAACACCGTCTTTTCCGAATGCACGTTCAAGGATACCAACGTCGCATTCACCGAGTTCGCGTTCGCCGGCGAGGTGGTGGGATGCACCTTCCAGGTCGAAGGCACGCCCGCACTCGCCCATGTCATCATCGCGGGGAAATCCTGTGGTGATCTGCGGTTTCTGAATAACCGCATCCAAGCTTCCGGCGTCGCTGCGATCTTCGACACCGTGATGGACATCCATTCCCAGAAGCACGGCAGCGAAGGCGATATGATTGCAGAGGGAAACATCATCGAAGCTGGACCGAATGTTCGCATTTGGCCCGTTCCCAAGCCGGCGCGTTTCTCCGTATTGAAAAATACCGTTGGCAAACAATAGCGCCGGGAAGCGGGTTTGACCGAACATGAGTTTGCGCAACAGTCGCGGCATCACGCCCGCTTCCACCGAGTCCCACGCCGTTTTGCCCAACAGCCACGCCACATCCACACCCCGCATCCTCGTCGTCGAAGACGAGACAAAGACCCGCGCGTCCATCACCGAGGGCTTCCAACTCGAGGGATGGAATGTTCTCGCCGCCAGCAACGGCGCCGAAGCCGTCGACCTCCTCGAACGCGAGGCGTTCGATCTCCTGATTCTCGACTGGCTGCTGTCCGATCGCGACGGGCTCGAGGTGCTCCGCCATTTCCGCCAACGCGGTCATCAAACACCCGTGCTCATGCTGACGGCACGCGGCACCGTGCCCGACCGCGTCGCGGGCCTCGAAAGCGGCGCCGATGACTATCTCACGAAGCCCTTCGCATTTGCCGAACTCCTGGCGCGGAGTCGCGCGCTGCTGCGTCGCCCGGTAATGAGTTCTGGTCACTTTCTGCGTTGCGGTGATCTGCAGCTCGACACCCGCGCGCGCCTCGCCGTTCGAGGGAATGAGGAAATTTCGCTGACTCCGCGAGAAGTCGATATCCTCGAATACTTGCTCCGCTACCAAGGCCAGATCGTCACTCGCGAGATGCTCGAGCGCGATGTCTGGAAACAAAGCCATCGCTTCACCTCGCTCGATAATGTGATCGACGTCCAAATCATGCGCCTGCGCCGCAAGGTGGACCGTGACGGCGCCGAGAAGCTGATTCACACCGTGCGCGGCATCGGTTACCGGCTCGCGCAGGAAACGGGCTGATGCGCCGCTGGTGGCAACAGCGCACGCTGCGATTCCGCCTCGCAACGTGGTATGCGCTCGGCGGAGCGCTGTTGCTCTCCGTCTTCAGCGCCACCCTCTACCTCTACGTCGCCGAACGCCTCGCCCAACCGCTCGATCGGCAACTCCGTAGCGACCTCGCCAAGGTTCGAACGAATCTCTCGCTCTCGCCCGAAGGCACCGCGCTGTGGGCAGGTCAACCGCTCCTCGTTCTCGATCGTCAAACGTCACGGATTCCGTGGTTCGAAATTTGGGACGACGATGGGACCTTGATCGCGCGTTGGTGGCAGCTCGACGAATCCCGTCTCGATCGCCTGCCGCCCGCTCCCGCCATGGGCCGTGAAACGATCTCGATCTTCAACGTCACGCCCGATCTTCGCCTCCGTTCGCTCTCACTCCCCATCGATCTGGGCACGGGTCGTCCCGCGATGGTGCGCCTGATGCGCAATCACGTGCCGAGCGCCGACGCGTTGCAGGCGTTGGTGCTCATCATCGTCATTGCTCTTCCAGCGATGATCACGCTGCTCGTCGTCGGTGGCTACATGATCACGCGGCGCTGGTTGAAGCCACTCGATCGCATGGTCGAACAGGCGCGCCGCATCAACGCCGAGGACCTCAGCCGGCGCCTGCCGGTCACAAACCCGAGCGACGAACTGGGTCAGCTCGCGACGGTGTTTAACGTCACGCTCGACCGCTTGCAGAATTCATTCATCGCGCTCGACCGCTTCGTGGCCGACGCTTCGCACGAACTTCGCACGCCGCTTACCACCCTTCGCAGCGTGGGCGAAGTCGGTCTGCGTCGCGGCCGCACCGTCGAGGAATATCGCGACATCATCGGCAGCATGCTCGAGGAGTCGGAACGACTGCAGCTCCTGATCGAACGCCTGCTCGAACTCGCCAGTGCAGACGTCTGCGCGGTGAACCTGGAAGCGGTTGCGATCGACGATCTCGTTTCGAGCTGCGTGACGGAACTGGCGGTGCTCGCCGAAGCCAAGGGCCAGTCGCTGCTCATCGAACCAGGTCGTTGCGAGATCCACACGGATCCCATCCTGCTTCGTCAGTCTTTGCAGAACCTCGTCGACAACGCGGTCAAATACAGTCCGCCCGCTTCCACCATTCGCGTCGTCGTCCGTGACCTTTCGCACGCCTGCACCATCGAAGTGATCGATCAAGGACCCGGCGTGCCGCCGGAACATCGCGCTCGCATCACCGATCGCTTTTATCGCATCGATCGCGGACGCAGCCGCAACGACGGCGGCTTCGGCCTTGGTCTCGCGCTCGCCGCAGCCTACATGCGCGCTCTCGGCGGCACATTGGAATGGCAGCCCGCTGAACCGCGCGGCTCCGTGTTTCGTCTCCGCCTTCCCCGCTAGGATCGATCAGCGACTGTTCGGTTCCCTAGTTCGGTATCCCCGTTTTCGAATACTCCGGCGTTGCTCCATCCTGGCTCGCCACCCATTCGCCCAGTCGACACGCGCGGCGCAACGCCTCTCGCGCGTTCTCCCCTCGCAACACCGCTCCCAACAATCCCGCGAGAAAAGCATCCCCAGCGCCCACCGTATCTCGCACGTTCACCGACCGCGCCGGCTCCCAATCCCACCGGTCGTCCCACAACAACCCAGCTCCTTTGTCGCCAGCCGTCACACATACCCGTGACAATTTGTGTTTTTCCGCCAAGCGCCGCGCCGCACGCTCCATCGCTCGCTCAGTCCGCACCGTCTCGCCCAGCCATCGACCTAATTCGTCTTCATTCAACTTCACAATGTCCGCTTCGCGCAGCACCAGGCGGACGACAGCGGGCGTATCGAACGGCGGCCGAAAGTTCAAATCGACCACCCGCATTGCATCGGGCCAGGTCTCCCAAAGCGCTTTCAACGTCCGACGATTGAACGCGCCTCGCAGCGCCAACGTGCCAAACACGATCGCCCGCGGCTCCGGCCTCAACCGCTTCAATCCTTCCGGCGCCTCGATCCGATCCCACGCGACGTTTCGCACGATCTCATACGTGGCAACGCCCTTTGCATCCACGGTCGCGCTCACCGTTCCCGTTGGCCGATCGGCGCATCGCTGCACAAAACGCGCATCCACGCCCCACGCTTCGATTCGCCTGCGCGCTTCGTCCCCCAGAAAGTCGGCTCCCACCGCAGTCACGGGCAAAACATTCAATCCCTGCTGCGCGAGATGGTAGGCCCCATTGACCGGCGCCCCGCCCAGGAAAAGTCCTCGCGGCAAACAATCCCACAGCACTTCGCCGAAGCAAACCACCGTCGGCTTCGACCCGCTCCGTTCCGCACGCATCGCGGACTTGCGCTCACTCATCGCGAATCGACTCCGGACTCATGTGCAGTTCCTGGCACGCCCGCAGGTAAGCCGCAGCCGACCACGCCTGATAAGCCTTGCCCATCGGGCGTCCCGTCGTGCCGTGCACCCATTCGTTGAATTCCCACGGAGTTGCTTTTCCGAGCTGGTTGACGCGCGCGAGCTTCACGAGCTCCGTGCGCGCAATGTCGCTCAAACCGAGCCGGTGAACGAAACGCACCCACATCCCTCCGATGAAGGGCCAAATCCCGCCGTTGTGATAGTGATGCGGAAGATTCAACAGGTTCACCGTATAATAAGGCCGCCAATCGGGATCGCCCGACTGCACCGCCGGATAGAGATTCGCGACCGGATACGGGTCGTTCACGCCGACGCCCCACATGAAACGAAATGCCGTCCGCGCCCGCTCGACGTCGATCACATTGGTCAAAAACGCCAGGATGTTCGCGAGCACGTCGCACCGCCAGTTGAAGCTGAAGGGTGTGATCTCCGCCAAAAGATACTGCGTGTCGCCCAACGAGGTTTGCCGGTCCGCGAACGTGCTGCGCGACGATGTCTCCACGCCCGTCGTGGGCCAGAACGAGACTTTGATCTTCCCGGCGATGTGTTGCGACCACCGCAGATAGTCCGCGGCGCGGACGAAATCCTGTTGAAACTCGAGCAAACGGCCAAAGCACACGTTGGCTCGATACCACAACACTTCGTCGTAAAGCACGTGATAGCTGCGACCGAAAAGATCGGTCCAATCACCCGCTTCCGGCACCTCGATCAACCCGTCCGTGTTGCTGTCCTGCGCCGACAGCCAGTCCATGATCCGCTGCAGCCGATAGCCGTATTGGGAAAGCAATGACATGTCTCCCGTGTTCGTCACATAATGATACACGGCGATGATCAGCCATAGCCCGCTGTCGATCGAAGCGATTCCGCCGACGCCGGAATATTCCGGCTCCCGCGTCTCGATGCGCACATTCGCGGGCACTTGTCCCGCGGGACTCACCGCGTCCAGCAGAGTCCGAAGCGTGTTCAACTGCGCTTCGCGAATGTCCGGGTCGTCCATCTCGACCGTCTGCACGATCGTGAAGCAGCCGTCGCGCGCCCAGATGCTGCGGTAATTGATATCGGTTCCCGTGACCGTATTGTCCGCCAGCGAGCAGGCGGAGAAGCCCAGCGGTGTGATATTCTTCCGTAGCGCCTCCAGCGCCTTCTCGTATCCTGTCGCGATCAGTTCGCGGTCTTCCTGGCGCAACGACCGCAGCGATTCCGGGCCGAACAACATGCCTTTCCAAATCCCACCGCGCTCCCGCCCCGGAGCCGGATCCGGCCGCGGAACCTCCGGTATCACGCCGAAATGCTTCAGTCCTTCCAATACACCGTCCGCCATCACTTGGTGAGTCACATACACCGGCAACTCCACCACCGCTTCGAACAACTCCGGCTGCGCATTCTCGACGACGATCCCTTTTACGCCGGGAACCAAAAACATGCTGCTGTCGTTGCCGGTGTCTCCCGCCACGAGCACCGTGTCGAGCGGCACGTTCAACCGCTCGCACAACCATACCAGTGCATTGCCCTTCGTCGCGCGTTTCGGCAGCACGTCGAGATCACGCAAACTTGAATACACAATCGTCGCCTGCAGCCCGGCGTCCTGCAGTCGCTGACGAAGCTCGTCGATTTTCTTCCGGTCGATCCGGTGCCAATACCAGCTCGACTTGTAAGGATGCAGAAACTCGGGCGGTTGCCGCTCGATGCCCGGCGCCGAACCCACGATCTCCTCGACTTTGGCCAGATCCCATCCTTCGCCAAACTGAGCGCCAAAATCCGCAAACTGCGGCCGCGTGTGAGGGTCGAAAAGTTCGGTCCCTACCCCTCCGATAATGATGTCCGGCTCGGGAAGCTTGCGCGCCTTGATCAACGAACGCACATCGCGCACCGACCGTCCGGTATTGAACACCAGAATCGGACGCGTCTCTCGCTTCAGCGATTCCCAAGTGTGCTTGAATCGCTGCTCTGCTTCGGGATTCCCCAGCAGGGTGCCATCGAGATCGGTGGAAAAGAGTCGGATCGGCTGCGCGCCGGAATCGGGAAGCATGGCGACACCATTATCACACTGTCCTTCGGCACAACTCCTTCCGAACGGAGGAGTGAACGAATTTCCGGCTCACAACCCAGATCCTTCCGGCGCGTTCACTCACTGTCGTTCCACGGCTCATCCCATTCCGTGTCGGCAAGCGTCAGCACCGTCGAAGGCCGCTGCTCCACCGCAGCCACAAGTTGCTGCGCGACTCCCGTCCACGTGAACAAGCTGCGCGCCTTGTGCGCGCCCATGCGGGACAGCCGGCTCTTCAGCCGCGGATGGCGAAAAATCTTTGCCATCGTTATTCCGAGATCCTCGCGATCGAACGGGTCTGCATAAAGCGCATGCCGCCCAAACGTCACCGCACGATACAAACCACCATGCACGGTCACCACCGTCGGCGTCCCCGAAGCCATCGCCTCGATCGCAGTCATGCCAAAGGGCTCGTAGCGGCTCGACAGCACAAACATGTCCGCCGCGCGGTAATAGTCCGCGAGATCCTCCTCGGCGATGAAGGAGCCGAACGTAATGCGATCCGGCGCCGATGTCCGCGCCGCGACCGCCTGATACTCGGCCAGCAGCGACTTCTCGAAGTCGTTCAAGTCGGAGCCGCCAATCGCGAGATAGAGCTTAGCAGTCGGCTCGCGTTGCGCCAAAAGATCGAACGCCTCGATCAGGAGGTCGTAGCCTTTGTTGCGCGCTAGCCGCCCGAGCGCGAGCACCACCTTCCCTTCGAAACCAAATCGCTGACGAATCGCCTGACGGCTCGCTTCGCCAACCGGGTAATACCGATTGTCGTCGTAGCCCGGCGGCACCATTCGCACCCGCTCCGCCGGCACTTCATAATCCTCGATGATGAAATCGAGCTGCGGGGGCGTTGTCGCCACGACCAGATTGCAATCGCGATAGAGCTTCCGCTCGTCGCGCACGCGGCGCGTGAAGTTGTATTGCTTTTCGAACTTTGCCGCGTCTCCCGGATAGTCGCGCTCCATCTGACGTTGCTTCCACAGGCCGAGCGAATGCGGCGTGTGCACGTGAGGAACGTCGAGCACTTCCGCCAGATGCTGCCCCGCCACCCCCGCATCCCAATAGTGACTGTTGATGAAATCGTATTTCAACCCGTGCTTCTGGATCAGCCTCAGCGCGTGCTCGCCCCATTCATCCAAGTATTCGACCAGATATTCCTTCGGGATGAAATCCTTCCCGCCGCACGGCACGCGAACGACTCGCACGCGATCCGAGACTTCCTCGAACTGCGGCTGGTCTTCGAACTGTCGCGTCCAGATGTCCACCTCGTAACCGAGCAGCGCGAGCTTCTTGGAGAGCTCGAGCACATAGACAACCTGCCCTCCTGTGTCGGCCGCGCCCAACGGCGGCACGGCGGCAACATAGCCGTGCGTGGATATCATCGCAATGCGTGGAAGGGAGCTGTCGGCGTGGAGCGCTTGTCGTGTCATAGGCTACAATAGCACAAGTGCCGCCCATTTCCGGCGGCTGGAGGGTCCACGGCGATGGTGCCGCGCACTTCATTGCGTCGTTTGGACCTCGTGCTGGGAGGGTCAACGTGCGGGCGAACCAAACCCACCCTCAAGGCACCGCGCCTGACGTTTTGGTCAGGCGTTTTCCCGACTCGTTCCCTCCGCATCGGATCTCCGGCAAGTGGCTCCACACAAACCCGCGTGCTCCTTTACAATGCTCAGGAATCTACCGAACGTTCCCTCTCCCATGCCGCCTGCTCCTTCTTCACCCGAGGCCTGTGCTCCCATTTTCGACTGGCTCGACCGCCGCAGCGTCGGCGTGCTCCTCCACCCCACTTCGCTCCCGAGCCCGTATGGCGTGGGCGCGTTCGATCAAGAAGCTTTCAACCTCCTCGATTTCTTTGCGCAGGCGGGCATCTCCGCCTGGCAACTGTGCCCGCTCGGCCCCACCGGCTACGGCGATTCGCCTTACCAGTGTTTCTCCGCCTTCGCGGGCAATCCTTATCTGATCGATCCCGGCGCCCTCGTGCAGGCCGGGCTGATCAGCGCCGACGCCGTTGCTCCGCTCCGCGCCCTGCCGGCGGATCGAGTCGATTTCGGCGCGCTCTACCAACTGAAGTTGCCCATTCTCTTCTCGGCCTACGAAACCGCGCGCCGCGATCCCAAACGCGTCTTGCCCTACGGCGACTTCAACGCCTTCCGCCAGCAGCACAGCACCTGGCTCGAAAGCTACTGCCTCTTCTCCGCGCTGAAGGAACATTTCAAGGGTCAACCTTGGTGGGAATGGCCCGCCGATGTCCGCTCCTTCCCCACCGCGCGCAAATCTCCTCTGGCCGCCCAACTCAGCGGCCGCGCCGACGCGTATGCGTTTGTTCAATACTTGTTCTTCGGCCAATGGGCCAAGCTTCGCGCCCGCGCCCGGGAGATGGACATCTCCATCATCGGCGACACGCCCATCTTCGCCGCCATCGACAGCGCCGATGTCTGGGCAAATCCGCAGCTCTTCCAACTCGATCCCAAAACGCTGCGTCCCACCTTCGTGGCCGGCGTGCCGCCCGACTACTTCTCCGCCGACGGACAACTCTGGGGCAATCCGCTCTATCACTGGCCGGCTCACGCCGCCGACGGCTACAAATGGTGGCTCGACCGCTTACGCGCGAACTTCGAGCTCTACGACATCGTTCGCATCGATCACTTCCGCGGCTTCGACACCTATTGGTCGATCCCCGCCGACGCCCCCAACGCCCGCACCGGCACGTGGGAACAAGGACCCGGCCTCGAATTCTTCAAAGCTGTCCGCGCCGCCCTCCCAGACGCGAAGCTCATCGCCGAAGACCTCGGCGAACTCGCGCCGTCCGTCATCACGCTCCGCGAAGCGACCGGCCTCCCCGGCATGGCCATCCTGCAATTCGCCTTCGGGGGCGGCGCCGACAACCTCTACCTCCCGCACAATCACCGCCCGAATAGCGTCATTTATCCCGGCACGCACGACAACGACACCACGCTCGGCTGGTATGCCTCGATCGACGAACTCACCCGCGATCACGTGCGCCGCTACTTCCGCGTGAGCGGCCGCGAAATCGGCTGGGATTTCATCCGCGCCGCCTACGGCTCGGTCGCCCGCCTGGCCGTTATCCCACTGCAAGACATGTTTTCGCTCGGCGCCGAAGCCCGCTTCAACACCCCGGGTCGCTCGCAAGGCAACTGGAGCTGGCGCTACCGCGCCGAACAACTCCGCTCCCTCCGCGACGGCGCTTCCACGTATCTCCACGACCTCGCTTCCCTCTACGGCCGCGCGCCCACCAAGCCGCAATAGGGCGAGACGCCCGCCGCCGCCGGAAGATCGCTCGCCGGCGCCGCCGGCAGTCTTCCTCGCGCGGAATCCGCTCCGTTGACAATCGCTCGCGGCGACGCGTCGCTTTTCACGTGTCCTCTCGCGAAAAGATCCTCGTCGCCATGTCCGGCGGCGTCGACAGCTCCGTCGCCGCGCTCCTGCTCAAGCAGCAGGGGCACGACGTCGTCGGCGCCTACATGAAGAACTGGATCAACGAGGACAACGTCATCGGCCACTGTCCGTGGATGCAGGACATCGATGACGCCCGACGCGTCGCCGAGCAGATCGGAATCGAGTTTCGCGTCGTCAATTTCATGCGCGATTACCGCGAGCGCGTCGTCGCGTATTTGCTCGATGGTTACGCGCGCGGCCTCACGCCGAACCCCGACATCATGTGCAATCGCGAGATCAAGTTCGGCGTCTTCCGCGCCTGGGCTCGCGACCACGGCTTCACCGCCGTCGCCACCGGCCACTACGCGCAACGGGTCGAATCCGTAGCGGAACGCGTGAGCGTTTCGTCCGACACTTCCGGTTTCTCCCTCCTCGAGGGCGCCGACCCCAACAAGGACCAATCCTACTTCCTCGCGCTCCTCTCGCAGGACCAACTCCGCGACGCCCGTTTCCCCATCGGACATCTCGCCAAACCCGAGCTTCGCCGCCTCGCCCGCGAAGCCGGCCTCGCGACTGCCGAGAAAAAAGACAGCCAGGGCATTTGCTTCATCGGCGAGGTGAAAATGCAGGATTTCCTCCGCGCCTATGTGCCCGACGCACCCGGTCCCATCGTTCGCGCAACCGATGGACGCGAGCTCGGCCAACATCGCGGCCTTCACTTCTACACGCTGGGTCAGCGCAAGGGCATCGGCATCCCCTCCAACACCGACAACAAAGCCTACGTCGTCGTCGGCAAACGCGCCGCGGATCGCGCGCTTCTCGTCGCGTTCGATTCCCCCGACGCTCCCGGACTCTTCCAACGCGAGGTCCGCGTTCACTCCCTCAGCTGGATCAACGAGAGCATCTCCTCCCCGCGCGAACTCGAAGGACGCGTCCGCTATCGCGACCCGCGCATTCCGCTGGAATTTATCCCCGAAGCCGAAAACTCCGCTCTCATCCGATTCCGAGAACCACAACGCGGTCTCGCCAGCGGCCAGATCCTCGCTTTCTACCACGGCCCGCGCCTCCTCGGCGGCGCCGTCTATTCCTAGGACTTCCCGCTGACCGCTACTCCGCACCGCTGCCGATTTTCTCCTATGCCCCTGCTGAAATCCGTTCGTCTCCTCCTCACGTCCGCCGCCGCTGCTGCGCTGTTCACCAGCGCCCACGCCAGCTCCAGCTGGCCGCTGCCCGCCACCAACCCCGCGGCCGCCGGCTTTTCCGCCGAACGTCTCGATGCCCTGCATCGCAACCTCCGTGCGACCGTCGACGCCGGTAAATACTCCGGCTACGTCCTCGTCCTCGCGCGCGACGGCGAAATCGTCGACTTCCGCGCCCACGGTCAGCGCGACATCGAAGCTCGCGCGCCAATGCAAAAGGACTCGATCGTGAAAATCTTCTCGATGTCGAAGATCGTCACGTCGGCCGCCATCCTCATGTTGATGGAGGAAGGCCGCCTCAAACTCGGCGACCCTGCCGAGGATCACCTCCCTGCTCTCCAAAATCGAAAGGTCTTCGTCGGCGGCACCGCCGATGCACCGCAGCTGGTCGAAGCCAATCGCCCCTTTACCATCCGCGATCTGCTCACTCACACCGCCGGCTACTACTACGACGAATCCTGGTCCGCCGACGCCGTTCCCGCCGAACTCATGAAACGCGCGAAGATTTTCGAATCGTCCAGTCTCGACGACTTCATCAACCGCATCGCCGCCGTCCCACTTCACGACCAACCCGGCACCCGCTACCGCTACGGCATCAACACCGACATCCTCGGCGCCATCGTCGAAAAAGCCTCCGGCCAACCTCTCGATCGATTCCTCCAAGAACGCATCTTCGCTCCGCTGAACATGCGCGACACCAGCTTCTGGGTGCCCGAGGAAAAACGCTCCCGCCTCGCCAAGGTTTATCAACGCGACGTCGTCGGGGAACTCGTTCCCAGCGTTTGGGGCAACGCCGCTCTCGCCGGCCCTGACCGTCCATTCTTCAGCGGCGGCGGCGGACTCTACTCCACCGCCGGCGACTACCTTCGCTTCGCGCAAATGCTCCTCAACGGCGGCGAACTCGACGGCACACGCATTCTCAGCCGCAAGACAATCGAGCTGATGACGCAAAACCACATCGCTCACCTCGCCAACCCGCACCCGTTCAACATCCCTTCGCAAGGCTTCGGCCTCGGCGTCCGTGTCCTCACCGACCTTGGCCAGAGCCCGCTCCTCGGCACGCCCGGCACCTTCGGTTGGGACGGTGCCGCCACCACCAAAGTCGAAATGGATCCCACCGAACGCCTCGTCTCGATCGTCCTCTTCCAGCACGTCCCGTTCAACCAGGACGACATCTTCGCCACCTGGGCCAACGGCTACTACTCCGCACTCGTCGACTGACGAACGCGGCAACTCGTCCCTTCCAGCTTCGTTTTCATGCCAGTTGATCGCTCGCGCATCAGGTCTGCCGGGTTCATGATCGCCGCCGGCTTGGTGGTATTCCTGCCCCTTTTCCCGGAGCTTCTGGTGCAATTGCACAGCACGATCGATTTCCGCGCGCTCCTGCGCACACTTTACTATCCGGGCATTCTCTCCGTTTTTTTGCTTTCACCGGCTCTCGTCCTGCCTGATCGCTGGGCCGGACGTTGGATCGCGGCTCTCGCGGCTGTCTTCGCTCTCCCGACTGCGGTATGCGCGTTTTACGCTCTCGCTCACGGCACACGTTGGAACCTAACCGCTCACACGGCCGCATTCCAATCCAACGCCTCGGAGTCACTCGGTTACCTTCAGTCGTTCGTCACCGTCGGCCGGCTGGCGGGAGTTCTTGTGATCCTTGCTGCGTTTCTGGGTGCCGCCTGGCTCGCCGTTCGATCCGAGCTGCCTCGTCGTCGCACCCGCTTCGTGGCGCTCGCCGCCATGACCATCCTATGTTCCTACGGCGCGCTCAATGTTCTCCGCTTCGGACGAGATGTCATCCGGCCGGTCAAGACGGAGACGTCCAATCCGGTGCTTCTGTTCGGCGTTGGTGGGATAACGTCCCATCCTCTTGTCATCATCCCCGCCACGCACTTCAACTACCATTCCACTCGCGACTACTACCTGACCCGGTTCAAAGCGCTCGACGCACGGCTTCACGAACTCTCCGGTGCCAGGCTTCTCGGCCCCACCTCTCCCCGTCTGTTGGTCGTGGTCATCGGCGAATCGGCCAATCGCCTCCACTGGTCCCTGTATGGCTACAAACGCCCCACCACCCCTCGCCTGGATTCGATGCGCTCCGAGCTCTTCGTTTTCAGCGACGTCGTCTCCACGACCGTCGGAACCCTGAGCTCCATCCGCTCGATGTTTACGGCCGATCGCGAGACGCTTCCGGTTTTCCCGCTGTTCTCGAATGCCGGCTATACCACGCACTGGATTTCCTCACAGATGGGAGAAGGCTTCGATGATCTCGAACTTGGCGCTTTGGTGGCCTCTTGCGATCACCGCGTCTTTCTCGGCGGTGCGTTCGACGAAAATCTCTTGCCCCATCTTCAACACGCGATCCAGCGCCCCGGCCCACAGCTCGTTTTCCTCAACTTGATGGGCAGCCACATTCGCTACTCCGATCGTTATCCCGCCCGCTTCGCCCGCTTCGATGGCCATGACGAGGTTTCGAAGGTCCGCGCCACCTACGACAACTCGATCTACTACACGGATCACGTCCTCGGGGAGATCATCGAAATGCTGCGCCTTGCCGGCGAATCCGCCTGTCTCCTCTACGCCAGCGATCACGGGGAGGACGTCTACGACTCCACGACCCAACGCCTCCTTTTTCGGGACGAATCCACCGCCAGCAACGCGATGTTCGAAGTCCCCTACTTCGTCTGGCTCTCCTCCGCGTATCGCAAGCAACACCCGGAGATCGTCGACCGGCTCACACGCTCTGTCGATCGGCCGTATCAGAATCGCGAAATGTTTCATCCGCTGCTTTCTCTCACCCGACTCGATCACTCGCTCTACGACGCCACGAGGGATCCCTTATCCGATCGGTTCGTTGTGCGTCCCCGCCCGATCGGTGCCGCTGGTCGGATTTACGAACGGGCTCCGGCCGTTGTCGCAACAGTCGGCGAGCAATGAGCATCGAATCTCTCATCCACCTTCTCCGCCGATGCCGGTAGCTTTCAGAACATTCTCTCACGACCGGATGTGATTTGAGGCCCCGCCGACCTTCTTCTTTCCGCTTCAACCTCGCCCTCCAACATGAAGGAAACAGCCTCGCTGGCAGCGTCCACCCCTCGACTCAACGAACCCCGAACTCTCGGCATCACCATCCATCTGGTATTCGTGCTCTCCGGCATCGCCGCGCTGCTCTATCAGATGGTCTGGCAACGGTCGCTTCTCGTGCTTTTCGGCAGCAACACGGAATCCGTGGCGATGATCGTGAGTGCCTTTCTCGTCGGACTCGGCTGCGGGAGCCTCGTCGGCGGATGGCTCTCGCACCGGAGCCGTGGACAACTCGTCCTGCTGTTCGCGTTGGTTGAACTCTCGATCGGCACCTACGGACTTTTGTCCCTCCAACTGTTTCACTGGGTCGGCGAGTTCACGCTTCATGCCGGCGCCCTGCAGACCGGTCTGCTATCCTTCGCGCTCGTGCTCGCCCCTACGTTGCTCATGGGATCAACTCTCCCGTTGCTTGTGGCCTATCGCGTGCAATCGATCGGACACGTCGGTCGCTCCGTGAGCTGGCTCTACTTCGTGAACACGCTCGGGGCCGCGCTCGGCGCTTTCCTTGCCCCGCTCGTTTTCCTCCGGAATTACGGGCTCTCCGGCTCCGTCATCGCCGCCGCCATACTCAACGTGATCGCGGCCTGCACCGTTCTCTCCCTCTGGTTCCGGCAGCGCGGAGGTCGCTCATGAAAATCCCGTTCTCGCTTGCTCTCACCCTTGCCGGTTTCTCGGGCTTTATCGCGCTTTCTTACGAGATCCTCTGGGCCCGTGCTTTCAGTTTTACCGCCGCTTCGCGTCCCGTCGCTTTTGGTCTGATGTTGGGCAGCTACCTGTTCGGCCTCGCGGTCGGCTCACTCGTCAGCCGGCGCTGGCAGGATCGATATGCCGACCGCGCGGCGGCCTTCCAGATCCTCTCTCGCCTCTTCGTCGCATCCAACCTCCTGGCGCTTCTGGTCATGCCCCTGATGTCGTGGGCTGTCGTCTTCACCCATTGGGCCGTTAGCCTGCCCCTCGTTGTTCTAGGCGCCACCCTCCTCGGCAGCATCCTTCCCCTGCTCTGTCACACCGCCATTTCGCCTGATGACAACGCCGGTTCGCGCACCTCTTACATTTACATCGCCAACATCATCGGCTCCGGAGCCGGCAGCCTGCTCACCGGCTTTATCCTCTTCGAACATCTTTCCATCACGGTTATCCCGTCTGTCCTCCTGATTGTCGCGCTCGCTCTCGGCCTCACTCTCGCCCTCTTCACCCGCCGCACCCGCGCCGATTATGTCCTCTGGACCGTCGCCGCGCTTCTCCTAGTGCTCTCGCCTTGGCTCCACCGGCATCTCTTCGAGCGCCTGCAATTTCGCGACGCCTACTTCTCCACCCCTCCCTTCGAACGCATCGTTGAAACGCGCCATGGCGTGATCACGATCGATCGCGATAAGGTCATCTACGGCGGCGGGATCTACGACGGAAAAATCGAAACGGATCCATTCCTCGGCGGCGGCTTGGTCCGGCCTTATTTCATCTCGGCCTTGCACGCAGCGCCGCGTGATATCCTTGTCATTGGGCTCTCCGGTGGAGCGTGGACGCAAATCCTCGCGCATCATCCTCAGTGCGAGCGAATCACGGTCGTGGAAATAAATCCCGGTTATCTGGAAGTGATCGCCGCCTATCCCGAGGTAAGCAGCCTGCTCAACAACCCGAAGGTTGAAATCGTCATTGATGATGGGCGTCGCTGGCTGCGTCGAAATCCCCACCGACGGTTCGATGTCGTCGTCATGAACACCTCCTTCCACTGGCGGGAATTCGCGTCGGCTCTGCTCGGGGTGGAGTTCCTCGAACTGGTGAAAAGTCGTCTGGCTCCGCGTGGAATCGTGATGTGGAACTGCACCGGATCGCTGCGCGCCGAAGCCACGGGGGCCTCCGTGTTCCCCCACACGATCATGGTGTCCAACCACTGTGTCGCCAGCACGTCGCCGATCGAGATCAACGTGGACCGCTGGCGCGCCGCCCTCTCCCTTTACCAAATCGACGATAAATCAGTTTTCGACGCCACGCTCCTCGAATCGTTTCTCGCTCAAGGCGGTGCGGACAGCCCAACCCGTATCTGGCATCCACGCGACGAGCGTCGACACGCGTCCCAAGTTCCCATCACCGACGATAACCTCGGCGAAGAATACGCCTTCCAGCTCGGCGTAAGCGTCTTCCTGCGAAAACTCACCCCGTGAGTCTGCGTATCGTGCCCGAGCGGCCACCGAACGCGATGTGTCCCAATTTCTCCGGATTCATCACCGTATAAATCGCCCGTATCCGATTTTCTGCGACCGCAAACGCCAGCACCGACCACCGCCCATCGCGTCCTCGCATCTTCGCCCCGAGCTCCCCGTTCACGGTCGTCAGCTCCACCTTCGCCCCCGCAAACGCCCGCTCGTGCAGCCCCGCATAGAATCGGCTAATCCGATCCGCTCCGATGATCGGCCGTAGCGCAGCCCGCACGCGCCCGCCGCCATCCGAGTAAAGCACCGCGTCGTCCGATAACACCGCCAGCAACTCGCCCACCTGCCCGCTCGTGCACGCCGCCAAAAACCGCCGCACCAGTTCCTCCGCGCCTCTCACCGGCTTCGATGGCGCCGGTTCCCGCTGCGCGAGCTGCCGCTTCGCCCGACTCACCAGTTGCCGGCAGTTCGCTTCGCTCTTCCCCACGATCTCCGCGATCTCGTCGTAGTCGTATCCAAACACCTCGCGCAGCAAAAACGCCGCCCGCTCCGTCGGACCCAGCGTCTCCAACAAAAACAAAAACGCCACGCCCAGCGAATCCGCCAGCGCCGCCCGCGCATCCGGCGCCGGCGCCGTTTCATCCACGATCGGCTCCGGCAGCCACACGCCGACATAATCCTCCCGCCGCCGCCGCGCTGATCGAAGTTGATCGATCGCCAGCCGCGTGATCGTCGCCACCAGCCACGCCTTCGGCGTCTCGATCGCCGCCGGATCCTGACGCTGCCACCGCACGAACGTTTCCTGCACGAGATCCTCCGCCTCCGCGACACTTCCTAGCATCCGATATGCGATGCCGAACAACAGCGCCCGATGCTCCGTGAAATCGTCGATCCTCATGCGTTCGCCTTCGTCACGATGGTAGGTTGCGCGCTCGCCGCGCAACCTTCGCATTTCTCACCACGTCACTCCCCAAACCCCGGCGGCATCCGAAACCCCACATTCAACCGATTCCACCCATTGATCGCCACGATCACGAGCGACAGCTCCGCCAACTCTTTTTCCGAAAACACCGCCCGCGCCGCCGCGAAATCGCTCTCGCTCACATGCGTTCCCGCCAGCCGCGTCAGCAATTCCGTCCACGCCAGCGCCGCCTCTTCGCGCGCCGTGTAAACATCCACCTCGCGCCACGCCGCCAGCAGATGCAGCCGCTCGTCCGTCTCCCCGATCGCTTTCGCCTCGCGCACGTGCATGTCGATGCAGAACGCGCACCCGTTGATCTGCGACGCCCGCAGCTTCACCAGATTCAACAGCGTTTCATCCAACCCCGTCTCATCCGCCGCCGCCTGTAGCGCCAGCATCGCCTCCATCACCCGAGGCGTCGCCTTCGCATAATTCAGCCGCGGCGCCGTCTGTTTCGTTTCCATCGTCGATGTCGTTGAATTGTTCATACAATCCTTCGGACGAAATAGCCCCGCGTTTTGTGACAGCTCCGCGTAATTCGCTTTTGACCGCCTCTGTCGCCGCCGCTTACGTGACGAACTCTCTTTCTCATCATGTCCGCGAATCCGACGATCATCTACACCAAGACCGACGAAGCCCCCGCGCTCGCCACCTACTCGCTCCTGCCGATCGTGCAGGCCTTTACCAAGCACGCGGGCATCAACGTCGAAACGCGCGACATCTCCCTCGCCGGCCGCATCCTCGCCGCACTCTCCGACCTCCTTCCCCCCGAGCAGCGCGTCGCCGACCACCTCGCCGAACTCGGCGCCCTCACGCTCAAGCCCGAAGCCAACATCATCAAGCTGCCCAACATCTCCGCCTCCG
This sequence comes from Verrucomicrobiota bacterium, assembly GCA_023391285.1. Lineage (GTDB taxonomy): Bacteria > Verrucomicrobiota > Verrucomicrobiia > Opitutales > Opitutaceae > Opitutus. The sequence goes on along the minus strand of JAEWBF010000039.1, from coordinate 17,337 downwards.
TTCCGCAGCTGAAGGAAGCCATCGCCGAACTCCAATCCCACGGCTTCAAAGTCCCGAATTATCCCGAGTCCCCTGCCAACGACACCGAAAAAGACATCAAGGCCCGCTACGACCGCGTCAAAGGCTCGGCCGTCAACCCCGTCCTCCGCGAGGGCAACTCCGACCGCCGCGCTCCGAAAGCCGTCAAAGACTACGCCCGCGCCCACCCGCACTCGATGGGCAAATGGTCGCCCGACTCCAAGACCCGCGTCGCCACCATGGGCCGCGACGATTTCTTCTCGAACGAAAAATCCGTCACGATTCCCGAAGCCACCACCGTCCGCATCGAGTTCACCTCGGCCGACGGCACCACGAAAGTTCTCCTCCCAAAACTCGCGCTCAAGGCCGGCGAAATCCTCGACGGCACGTTCATGAGCCGAAAGACGCTCGACAGCTTCCTCGAAGCCCAGGTCGCGCTCGCGAAACAGGAAGACGTTCTCTTCTCCGTCCACCTCAAAGCCACCATGATGAAGGTCTCCGACCCCATCATCTTCGGCCACGCCGTCCGTGCGTATTTCAAAGACCTCCTCGCCAAGCACGCCGCTAGCTTCACGGAGGTCGGCGTCGACCTGAACAACGGCTTCGGCGACCTCGTCGCGAAACTCGAAAAACTCCCCGCCGCCAAAAAAGCGGAAATCGAAGCCGACATCAAAGCCGCCTACGCCAGCGGCCCCGCCGTCGCCATGGTCAACTCCGACCAGGGCATCACCAATCTCCACGTCCCCAGCGACGTCATCGTCGACGCTTCCATGCCCGCGATGATCCGCGCCGGCGGCAAAATGTATAACGCCGAGGGTAAGCTGCAGGACGCGATCGCCGTCATCCCCGACAGCTCCTACGCCGGCGTGTATCAAGCCGTCATCGACTTCTGCAAAAAGAACGGCGCCCTCGACCCGCGCACCATCGGCTCCGTCCCCAACGTCGGCCTCATGGCCCAAGCCGCCGAGGAATACGGCTCCCACAACAAGACTTTCCAGATCGCCGCCGCCGGCACCATCCGTGTCGTCGACGACGCTGGCCGCGTGTATCTCGAACACGCCGTCGCCGAAGGCGATGTCTGGCGCGCGTGCCAAACCAAAGACGCCCCCGTCCAAGACTGGGTGAAACTCGCCGTCAACCGTGCCCGGCTTTCGAATACGCCCGCTGTCTTCTGGCTCGACGAGAAGCGCGCTCACGACGGGCAGCTGATCGCGAAGGTCAAAAAATACCTTGCCCAGCACGACACCAACGGCCTCGACCTTCGCATCCTCGCTCCCGCCGAAGCATGCACGTTCACCCTCGAACGGCTCGTGAAAGGTCAGGACACCATCAGCGTCACCGGCAACGTCCTCCGCGACTACCTCACCGACCTGTTCCCGATCCTCGAGGTCGGCACGAGCGCCAAGATGCTCTCCATCGTTCCGCTCATGAACGGCGGCGGTCTCTTCGAAACCGGCGCCGGCGGCTCCGCGCCGAAACATGTCGAGCAATTCGTTGCCGAAAACTATCTGCGTTGGGACAGCCTCGGCGAATTCTTCGCCCTCGCCGCGAGCTTCGAACATCTCTCGATCGTCGCGAAACACGCGAAAGCCAAAGTCCTCGCCGACACCCTCGACACCGCCAACGGCAAGTTCCTCGAGAACGACAAATCCCCCGGCCGCAAACTCGGCACAATCGACAACCGCGGCAGCCATTTCTACCTCGCGCTTTATTGGGCCCAAGCCCTCGCCGCGCAAAAGCACGACGCCGATCTCGCGAAAACCTTTGCGCCCATCGCGGAGAAACTCGCTGCCAACGAAAAGCAAATCGTCGAGGAACTCATCGCAGTCCAAGGCAAACCCGCCGACGTCGGCGGCTATTATCAGCCTGACGACGCCAAAGCTTCCGCCGCGCTTCGTCCGAGCCAAACGCTCAACGAGATTCTCGCCCAGCTCTAGCAGGTCTTGATGAAGCCCGACGTTCGTCGGGCTGTCGTCAGGCAGAGTTAACCCGGCGGCCGTCGCACCGGCCTGACTTCGACCGCGAGCCGATAATCGAGCCCCGGACACCCTCGCGCGATCTCCACCGCCGCGTCCAAGCTCTCCGCGCGGATCAGAATATATCCGCCGACGACTTCCTTCGCCTCCACATAAGGACCGTCGATCACCCTCGTCGCGCTCCGCGGCCCCCGCACCATCTTGCCCGTCGTCTCCAAGCCGTTCGTATCAACGACGACGTTCTTCGCCCGCAGCTCCTGCATCCATACCATAAAATGCTGCATGATTTGCTGCATCTCCTCTGCCGACGGCGCGGGGCCGATGGACGGCTGAAGCAAAAACAGCATGAATTGCGATTGGCTCGTCTGATGGTTCATAAGGATTGAATTCATTCTAACGACGAACATCGCCATCTGATCAGGACAAAACTTTCGCCCCGCTGAGACTACCGCCGCCCACGCATCCCAACATTTTCATGCCCCGGCGGCATTGAAGCTGGCGCGGCTTCAATCGCGTTTTCAAATGAAGAGATGCACGGCTTCATCGAGTTTCTTCACACCTCGCTCCTGCGCTCGGGCATCCCTCCCGACACCTCGGATCTGACCGCCCGCACAATCGCTTTCATTGTGCTCATTCTGTTGGCGTGGCTCGTCGATCTGCTGACGAAACGCGTGATCCTTCGCGCGATCACCGGCATCATTCGCCGCAGCTCCGGCAAGTGGGACGACGCGATGCTCGACGCCGGCGTGTTCACACGGCTCTCCCACCTAGCGCCCGCGCTCGTGTTTCATCTCCTCGGCGGCGACGTCCTCGGCGAAACGCCCGCCATGCTTTCGCTGCTCGATACGTTCGTCACGATCTACCTCGTCCTCATCGGTCTTTCTGTCGGCAGCGCGATCTTGAACGGCGCACAGGCGATCTTCCTCAAAACCGAGTTCGGCAGCCGCGTTCCCGTCAAAGGCTTCGTTCAAGCGATCAAACTCGTCGGCGCCATCGTCGGAGCGATCTACATCCTCGCCCTCCTCCTCGACAAATCCCCGATCTACATCTTCTCCGGCATGGGCGCGCTCACCGCCGTCCTGCTCCTCATTTTCAAGGACGCCCTGCTCGGCTTCGTCGCCGGTATCCAGATTTCGGTTAACCAAATGGTGCAAACCGGCGACTGGATCGAAATGCCCAAAGCCGGTGCCGACGGCTTCGTCATCGATGTCTCGCTCACCACCGTGAAGGTGCAGAACTGGGACAAAACCATCACGACGATCCCCACCTACGCGCTCATTTCCGAATCCTTCAAAAACTGGCGCGGCATGTTCGAATCCGGCGGCCGCCGGATCAAGCGAGCCATCAACATCGACATGCAATCCATCCGCTTCGCCGACGAAGCCATGCTCGAACACTGGCGCAAATTCCGCCTGCTCCGCACCTATCTCGCCGACAAGCTCGCCGAGATCGAAGCCGAAAATCGCCAGCTCGGCGAAGATCTCGGCGTCCTCGGCAACGGCCGCCGCCTTACCAATCTCGGCACTTTCCGCGCCTACTGCGTCGCCTACTTGCGCGCCCATCCCGGCGTAAATCAGGACATGCTCATGATCGTCCGCCAGCTCGCCCCCGGCGAACACGGGCTCCCTCTCGAACTGTATTTGTTTACCAAGGACGTCCGCTGGGTCTTCCACGAAGCCGCGCAGGCCGACATCTTCGATCACCTCCTCGCCATTCTCCCGCAGTTCGGCCTCCGCGTCTTTCAGCAACCCGTCGGATACGACATTCGCGCCCTCGCCGAGCGCATCTCCCCCAGTTCGTAGCGTGGCAAGCCGAACGCCGCGCCACCCGTCATAAGCAAGTTTGCGTATTCCCGCCGGGCGCAGCTTCCGGCATGTTGAACGCGCGCCAACCGCGTCGGCGCGTCCACTTCAACCCACCCAAAACATGCCCCGCTCCAGCTGCTGCTTGCTCGTTGCCGCCCTCTTGTTCGCACCGTCGTTCGCCTTCGCCCTCGACGCCGGCGATATCGTCCGTGCTCAAAAGATTCTCACCGTCGTCTCCAAGCTCACGACGAAATACCAGGCCCAATCGATCAACGTTCCCGCACCCACGCCGCTCACCGACAAATCCGGCAAATACTTCGTCCCCTACAACACCAAGGGCGAACCCACCGAGTGGGCCGTGAAGGCGTTCAACGCCCAGGCCGGCGCCGCCGTCGGAGCGAAGGTCGGCGAAAAGGCTGCCGGCGCGCTCGCCGCCAAAGTTCCGCTCGGTGGATTGCTCTCCGGCGCCGCGAAGAACAAAGGCAAATCCCTCGGCGCATTCGCCGCCGTCGGCGGCGCCGAATTCGTGAAGTCCACCTCAGACTTCTCCTTCAAGACCCTCGACGACTACATCGTCTACCTGCACGTCACCCATTCGAATTCGCCCGGCTACGCCCAATCGCTCGCGACCGTGATGTCGATCTACCCTGAAGTGGAAAAAAACTACAACGCCGCCCTCGATCGCGCCTACAAAGCCGCCGCGAAAAAATCCAAAGTCGCCGCAAAGTAGTTTTCGTCACCGCCCCCCCACGCAAAAAAGGACGCCTCTTCGGGGCGTCCTTTTTTCTTCCGCGGGATCCCTATCCCTGCCGCAAACTTCCCACCTGCCGCAACGCCTCGTAACACGCCACACCCGCGGCCGTGCTCAGATTCAACGACCGCAGCTCCGGATTCGCATGCGGGATCTTCACCCGCCGCTCCATCCCGATTTCATCGTGCAACCAGTCCGGCGCGCCCGAACTCTCGTTGCCAAAAACCAACCCATCTTCATCGGCAAATCCCGCGTCCCAAAAACTCCCCGCACCTTTCGTGGTAAACAGCCACAATCGCTGTGGCCCCGCACCGCTCGCCCGAAACGCGGCCCAATCCGCGTGCTCATGCACGTCGAGCGATTTCCAGTAATCCATCCCGGCCCGGCGCAGATTGCGATCGTTGATCACGAATCCCAGCGGATGAATCAGATGCAGTCGCGACTTCGTCAACGCACACATCCGTCCGACATTTCCCGTATTCGGCGCAATCTCCGGCTGGAACAACACCACGTGAATCATCGATTCAGTTTCCCTTTACTCCGCCCCACGGTGCAAGCCCGCCTCCCGCATTGCGTTTCGCTGGCGATTCTCCCAACGTCCGGCTTCCCGCTTCGTGAAGTCCCAGCCCAAAAGTATTGTCCTCGTCGACGACGAGAAATCCTACGTCGACCTGCTGGCCACCATGTTGACCGAGCACCTTCCGTGTCCGGTCCACGCCTTCACGCGACCGCTCGACGCCCTCGCCGCCATTCCCTCTCTTGAGGTTGGTATTGTCGTCACTGACTACCACATGCCTCAGATGGACGGCTTCGAATTCATCCGCGCCGCCTCTGTTTTGCTGCCCGGCACGCCCTTCATCGTCATCACCGGCCATTCACACCTGATCGATCAAACCATCGTTCCCGGCGAACCGCTCCGCGCCATCCTCGCTAAGCCCTTCGGCTGGAGAACACTCGCCCACGAGATCGCGATCCACGTGCCCGAATTCGCCATCGTCCCCGCCAACGCCGAAGCCGACTCCGCGCCCACTGAACAATCCCCACCGCGCGCTCAGCGCCGGTAGGATTTCATCGCGCGGTCCACATCGCGCATCTCGACCTTCTTTTTCAAGGTCTCGCGTTTGTCGAAGAGCTTCTTGCCCGTGCACAGCGCCACTTCGACTTTCACCAACGCATCTTTGAAATACATGCGCAGCGGCACCAACGCCCGCCCGCCACTATCGAGTGCCACCTGGATTTTTCGGATGTGATGTCGGTGCAACAACAGCTTCCGCACGCGTTTCGCGTCGTGATTGTGAATGTTGCCAAACGCATACTGCTCGATGTGCGCCCCATGCAGCCACACCTCGCCTTTTTCCACCCGGCCAAACGCGTCGTTGATCTGCGCCTTCCCCGCTCGAATCGATTTCACCTCCGTCCCGCGCAACTGAATTCCCGCCTCGAACCTCTCGTCCACGAAGTAGTCACGCAACGCCTTCGAGTTGCGGATTTCCGTGTAGCGCGTGGCATCTTTCTTCTTTGCGGTCATGAGGTCGGCACATCCATGCACGAAAAAGGCGGCTCCCGCAATCGCGGCGCCGCCCTTTGAAATTCAAGACAACGGCTCAGTTGTCGCCCAGCTCGTAGCTGATCTTGCCTTCGATGATTTCGCGGAGCGCGACGTCTTCCGACGACAGCTTTTCCAGCGACTCGACCAGCGGACGGTTCCCGCGGCGCAGCTGCTTCACGCGACGCGAAACAACATTGATCAACAAGTTCGGGTCGGGAATGACTTTGAGCGCTTCTTTAACGTAATCGTCTCTCATGGTGGTCGGTTCTCTCCGATGAAAAACGTTGAGGAGTAGCCCCCACGTTTCCTGCGTCAAGGGCCAATTTCCCCCCGCCATCTGCCGTCTCATCGACTTTGAGGATTACAAGTTTGGACCTTCTCTGGAGCTTGGTCCTTGGATCTTGGAGCTTTTACTCATCCGCCATGCTTTCACCCACCCCCGCCCTCCACCTCGCCTGGACCACCGTCGGCTCCCGCGAAGCCGCCGAAACGCTTGCGCGCGACACCATCGCCCAAAATCTCGCCGCCTGCGTCCAAATCGACGGCCCCATTGCATCGCACTACCGCTGGAAAAACCAACCCGAGCGCAGTGAAGAATTCCGCCTCTGCTTCAAATTCCTTCCCGCTCAACTCGTTCATCTCGAAATCTTCGTTCGCGACCGCCATCCCTACGACACCCCCGAATGGATTGTCCTGCCGGCCGTTTCCGTGGGAGAAAAATACTTGTCATGGGCCAGGGCGAACTCTAGCACTCCGCCCCTTTAGCAACCTGCAATCGTCCCTTTCAAAGCCATGTCACAGCACAAAAGCCTCCAAGGCGCCTCCGGTATCGTCGTGAAGCGCAACGTCCTCAAGCGCTTCGAGCGCATCGATCTTCTCAAGAAGCGCGGCCAGTGGAAAGCGGGAGACCGCGTCCAGGGTCTCCGCAAGACCAAGCCCGACGTCTGAGTTCCCAATCTTTTCCTTGAAGCAGGCAGTTTTACGACTGCCTGCTTTTTTTTCGCCCTCCCATCATGTTCGACCTGATCAAGAAGCTGATCGATTTCATCATCCATATCGACGTCCACCTCGCGGAAATCATCCGCGACTACGGCACGTGGACCTACGCCGTCCTCTTCCTGATCATCTTCGCGGAAACAGGCCTCGTCGTCACCCCGTTCCTCCCCGGCGACTCCCTGCTGTTCGCCGCCGGCGCTTTCTGCGCCAAGCCCGAAACTGGCCTCAACGTCCATCTGATGGCGGTCCTCCTCTTCATCGCCGCCGTCATTGGCGACACATTGAACTACTGGATCGGCGCCAAAATCGGACCCGCCGTCTTCAAACGCGAAGACTCACTCTTCCTCCGTAAGAAACACCTCGAACGCGCCCACGCCTTCTTCGAAAAATACGGCGGCCGCGCCATCATCCTCGCCCGTTTCGTTCCAATCGTTCGCACCTTCGTTCCGTTCGTCGCGGGCATCGGCCGCATGTCTTACGGCCATTTCATCGCCTACAACATCATCGGCGGTTTCATCTGGATCTACTTCTTCATCTACGCCGGCTTCATGTTCGGCAACCAGCCGTTCGTGCAGAAGAACTTCAAACTCGTTATTCTCGCCATTATCATCCTTTCCGTCCTTCCGATGGTCTTCGAAGCCTTTCGCGCTCGGCGCGAAACCCGTCGCGCGGCCGTCGTTCCGGTGAAATGATTTGCTGGACACTCCGCGCGCTGCGCGTGAGTTTCGCGCCGTTCTTTTTTTCTGCGGGCGTAGCACAATGGATAGTGTAGCGGTCTCCGAAGCCGTCGATCCGGGTTCGACTCCCGGCGCTCGCACCAGTCTTTAAAACAAAAGCCGAGGCCATTCGCCTCGGCTTTTTTGTTTCTCGCAAACTCGCCGCCCTGTAGGGCGGGGTCTCCCGACCCCGCCGCCGCATGCTCGCGACCGGCTCAAATATGAATCGCCTCACCCATCGCCGCCGCCGCCGCTTCCATCACGGCTTCGCTCAACGTCGGGTGCGCATGAATCGTCTGATGAATTTCCTCGATCGTCGCCTCGAGTTCGATCGCGAGCCCATACTCGGCAATCAACTCCGTCGCTTCCGAACCGATGATGTGCGCGCCGTAGATTTCACCGGTCTTCGCATCGCTGATCACTTTCACAAAGCCTTCGCTCTCGGATGAAGCGACCGCCTTGCCCGACGCCGTAAACGGAAACTTGCCCACCTTGTAATCGAGTTTCTTCTCCTTCGCCGCTTTCTCCGTCAGGCCCGTGCTCGAGACCTGCGGCTGGCAATACGTGCAACCCGGGAAATTCTTCACGCGTTCCGGTTTCGCGTGGCCGAACATCCCGTTCACCGCGCTCACCGCCTCGAAGGTCGCCACGTGCGCCAACCACGGCGGCCCGATGATGTCGCCCGCCGCATAAATGCCTTTCGTCGCCGTCTGATAATCGTCGCCGACCTTCACGTAGTTCCGGTCGAGTTCCACTTTCACGGCTTTGCCGAGCACGCCTTCGATATTGGCCACCACACCGATCGCCGACAGCACGGTTTCAACTTCGACTTCCTCGCTCTGGCCATCCTTCACGAGGTTTAACTTCACCGAGTCTTTTCCGACCCGGAAGTTTTCGCATTTCGTGCCGGTCTTGATCGTGATGCCCTGCTTCTCGAACGCCCGATGCAGCGTCTTCGAAATCTCTTCATCCTCCACCGGCAAAATCGTCGGCAGCATCTCGACCAGCGTCACTTTCGTGCCGAAGGCATTGAAGAAATACGCGAACTCCACGCCGATCGCTCCCGCGCCCACGATCACAATCGACTTCGGCAGCGTCTTCGCCGCCAGAGCCTCGCGCGACGTCATCACGCGCACGCCATCCACCGGCACATCCGGAATCCGCCGCATCTTGCAGCCCGTCGCGATCAGGATGTTCTTCGCCTTGAGAAAAGACCCCTTCTTCTCGCCTTCGACGATCTCGACCATCCCCGCCGCCGGCACCGCCGCCTTGCCGATGATGTAATCGACTTTGTTCTTCTTGAACAGGAACTCGACGCCTTTCGCCATCTGCCCCGCGACACCGCGCGAGCGTTCCATCACCTTCGCGAAATCGAACGTCACTTCCTTCGCCGAAAGCCCGAAGGCCTCGGCTTTCTTCATCTTTACATACAGCTCCGCACTCTTGAGCAGCGCCTTCGTCGGAATGCACCCCCAGTTCAGGCACGTGCCGCCCGCGCGTTCCATTTCGACGCACGCGACTTTTTTTCCGAGTTGCCCGGCACGAATCGCGCCCGCGTAACCCGCAGGACCGCCGCCGACGACAACCAGATCGTATTCGATAGTTTCAGCCATGGTGGGAGATGTAAACTTTGGCGCCCACCGTCAGCGCCGGCCGACTCACCGTCAAACGGAAACTCCGTCCTCCACCCGCCTTCAAATATCGATCACATCACCCTTGCTCTCGCGCACCCGCCGCTCCGGCGGCCGACGCCCCGCCGGCGGATCGCGCGGCTCCGCGCGTTTCTTCACAAACCCGCCCAACAGCATATTCGTCACACTCACGATCAACGCCCCACCCACCGCCGGCCAGAATCCATCGACGCTGAACCCGTCCACGATCTTGCCGACAAACAAAAACAACAAGGCGTTGATCACCACGATCCCCAACCCCAGCGTCAGCACAATGAAGGGCAGCGTGAAGAGCACCATCAACGGCTTCAGCACCGCGTTGAATAGCGTCAGCAGCAACACCACCGTCACCAGCGTCGCTCCGTCGTCGACGCGAATACCCGGCACCAGTTTCGTCGCAAGCACCACGCCCAACGCCAGCACGGCGCAGCGCAGCAGGAATTGAAGCAGCCCGTTCATCGATGGCCTCACTGTCCTCCGCTCGCCCTGTCCCGCAACTGAAAATCCTCATTGTTCAGGACTACCTGCGCAGCGGCGGCACCGAACGCCAATCGATCCTCCTCGCCAACGCCTTCGCTCACGCCGGCCACGCTTCCCATCTTCTCACCTTCCGCCCGAACGGCGCGCTCGCCTCGACGATCGCTGCCCCCGTCTCGCGTCACGTCCTGCAACCTCTCGACACCCGCCTCGACTGGTTCGCGCCGCGCCTCCTCGCCACCGCTGCCCGTCTCTCACCTGACATCGTCCTCTGCATGGGCCGCATGGCCAACTGCTACGCCGGTGCCTTGCAACAACGTCTCCCGTCCGCCGCCGTCCTCGCCACCCTCCGCACCGGCAAATCCCTCCCGCTCCTCTTCCGCCGCTCGCTCCAGCGCGTCCGCCACATCGTCGCCAATTCCCGCGCCGCCCGCGACCTCCTCGTCCGCGATCACGCTCTGCCCTCCGAAAAAATCTCCATCATCCACAACTCCCTCGTCTTCCCCGCCACCTCCGCAAGTGGAGGCGCGGTGCCCCCACCGCGCAATCCCGCCACCTTCATCCTCCTCAACGTCGCAATGTTCCGCCCGGAAAAAAACCAGCGCGAACTCATCGAAATCGCCGCGACGCTCCCGCCCTCCTTCGACTTCCAACTCTGGCTCGCCGGCGACGGCCCCGCCCGCGCCGCCTGCGAACAGCTCGTATCCGAAAAACAACTCTCCGCCCGCGTGAAATTCCTCGGCTTCGTCCGCGACCCCACCCCGCTCTACGCCGCCGCCGACGCCGCCATCCACGCCTCCGCCTCCGAATCCCTCTCCAACTTCTTCATCGAGGCCCAGGCCCACGGCTTGCCTTGCATCGGCTACGACGCCCAAGGCCTAGACGAAACCTTCGTCCCGAACCACACCGGTTGGATCATTCCACGCCACGATCGCGCCGCCTTCCGCTCCGCTATCGAACACCTCGCAAGCCTTCCGCCTTCCGCGCGCGAAGCCCTCTCCTCCACCGCCCGCCACTTCGCGCATACCACTTTCGACCCCGCCCGCCAGGTCGCCGCCTACCTCGATCTCTTCGCGCGCCTGACTTCCTGACACCACGCTGTCAGGAGCCTTCGCTTCCACCCACGGCTGAGTTGCATTCGCCGTCCCGCTCCGCATCCGTGCCTGCTGTGGTCAAATCGTCCCGTCTCGCTCCCGAATGCATCCGCCTCCGCGGCGTGCGTCAGAACAACCTTAAAGGCTTCGATCTCGATGTTCCGCTCGGCAAATACATCGCGGTCACCGGCCTGAGCGGCGCGGGCAAATCGTCGCTTGTCTTCGACACCCTTCACGCCGAGGGCCAGCGCCGCTACGTCGAAACGTTCAGCGCCTACACGCGCCAGTTCCTCGACCTCCTCGACAAACCCAAAGTCGACTCGATCGAAAACATCCGTCCCTCGATCGCCATCGAGCAGACCAACACCGTCAAAACCTCCCGCTCGACCGTCGGCACGATGACCGAGCTCACCGACTTCTTCAAAGTGTGGTTCAGCCACGTCGCCGAATGCTTCGATCCCGCCACCGGCGAAAAAGTCGAAGACGACAACGCCCAAACCATCTGGGCCAAAACCCACGCCGCCCACGCCAGCCAGACGGTCATCGTCGCGTTCAAGGTCACCAAACCCGACAACCTCACCTGGCCCGAAATCCTCCAAAACCTCAAAGGCCAGTCCTACCTCCGCGTCCTCCTTCCCCAACCCGACGCTTCCCTCGCCGTTCAGAAAATCGACGACCTCCTCTCTCCCCCTCTCTCAACCCTAAACTCTCAACTCTCAACTTCCTCCGCCCTCTACGTCGTCCAAGACCGCGTCACCGTCTCAACCAACGACAAACCCCGCTTCCTCGAAGCCATCGAAACCGCCCTCCACTTCGGCCAGGGCGAAGTCTTCCTGTTCGGCTCCGCCCCCTCTCAGCCCTCAACTCTCAACGCTCAACTCACCGAACTCGGCCACTTCTCCCGCGGCCTCCACTCCCCCAAAACCGGCCGCACCTTCCGCGCCGCCACGCCCGCGCTCTTCTCTTTCAACTCTCCGCTCGGCGCCTGCCCGAACTGCCGCGGCTTCGGTCGCGTCATCGAAATCGACTACCGCCTCGCCGTCCCCGACCAATCGCTCTCGATCGACGCCGGCGCGATCAAAATTTGGGAAAGCGACATCTACGGCGAATCGAAAAAAGACCTCTACGTTTTCACCAAGAAAAAGAAGATCCCGACCAACATCCCCTTCGCCTCCCTCACGCCCGAGCAGCGCGACTTCATCATCAACGGCGAACCCGGCTACGGCGAAGAAAACGGCAAGACCTGGCCGAAATACTGGTATGGCGTGAAGGGCTTCTTCCGCTGGCTCGAAAAGAACACCTACAAGATGCACGTGCGCGTCTTCCTCGCGCGCTACCGTGCCTACAACCCGTGCCCCGCCTGCGGTGGCCAGCGCCTCCAGCCCGAATCCCTCTGCTGGAAATGGCAATCCCGCACCCTCCCCGACCTCTACCAACTCCCGGTTTCCGCCCTGCTCGGCCTGCTGTCCAACTCTCAACCCTCAACCCTCAACTCTCAACTCACCGACGCGCGCAGCGCGTCGCTCGCCTACGATTCCATCCTCACCCGCCTCCGCTATCTCGAACAGGTCGGCCTCGGCTATCTCACCCTCGACCGCCAGTCGCGCACGCTTTCCGGCGGCGAGGTCGAACGCGTCAACCTCACCTCCTGCCTCGGCACCTCGCTCGTCGACACGCTCTTCGTCCTCGACGAACCCAGCGTCGGCCTTCACCCGCGCGACATCGACCGCCTCATCGGCATCATCCGCACGCTCACCGACGCCGGCAACACCGTCGTCGTCGTCGAACACGACGAATCCATGATTCGCGCCGCCGACCACGTCATCGAGGTCGGCCCCGAACCCGGCGGCCGCGGCGGCCACATCGTCTTCAGCGGCCCCGTATCCGAACTTCTGACACACCCGAAAAGCATCACGGGCGCCTACCTCTCCGCCCGCGAAACCATCCCCACGCCCAAAAACCGCCGCCCGGTCTCTCTCAACTCTCAACCCTCATCTCTCAACTCCCTCCTCCATTTCCACCACGCCAACAAACACAACATCGCCAACCTGTCCTTCCGCCTCCCTCTCCACCGCTTCGTCTGCCTCAGCGGCGTCTCCGGCTCCGGCAAATCCACGCTCCTCGACAACGTCATTTACCAGGGCCTCCTCGCCCAACAGCACCAACTCACCGAAGACCCCGCCACCATCGAGTCGATCACCCTCACCGGCGCCCCCGCGGTGACCAGCTCTCAACTCTCATCTCTCAACTCTCAAACCTCGTCCGCGCCCATCGCGGGCGCGTTCTCCGAAATCGTCCTCGTCGACCAATCCCCGCTCTCGCGCACCCCGCGTTCCAACCCCGCGCTCTACACCGAAGCGTGGGAACTCATCCGCGAGCTCTACGCCTCCACGCCCGCCGCGCAAGCCGCCGGCTTCAACTCGTCGTCCTTCTCCTTCAACTCCGGAGAAGGTCGCTGCGACCACTGCCAGGGCCTCGGCTACGAGCGCGTCGAAATGCAATTCCTCTCCGACGTCTTTGTCCCATGTCCCGTCTGCGAAGGCCGTCGCTTCAAACCCGAGGTCCTCGCGATCCGTTGGAACGATCGCTCCGTCGCCGATCTCCTCGCCACCAGCATCACCGACGCCCTCCCGCTCTTCGCCACCGACTCCACCGCTGATGGAGGCGCGGTGCCTTCACCGCGCAATTCCCCTCTCCCCGAAATCCACCGCCGCCTCGCCTCGCTCGACTCCGTCGGCCTCGGCTACCTGACGCTCGGCCAGCCGCTCAACACCCTCAGCGGCGGCGAATCCCAACGCCTCAAACTCGTCCGCTACCTCGGCGCCTTCGCCGCCGACAATTCCGAGTTCCAAGTTCCGGGTTCCGGGTTGGAAACCCAAAACTCAAAACCCAAAACCCAAAACCCAGAACAACCCGGCGCATTATTGCTCCTCGACGAGCCCACCACCGGCCTTCACCGCCACGACGTCAAACGCCTCCTCTCCGTCCTCCAGGCGCTCGTTGATCGCGGTCATAGTGTCATTGTCATCGAGCACAACCTCGACGTCCTCAAATCCGCCGACTGGATCATCGAAATCGGCCCCGACGCCGGCGCCAACGGCGGCCGCGTCGTCGCCGAAGGCCCGCCCGAAAAAGTCGCCGCCGCCGACACCGCCACGTCTCCCTTCCTCCGCGCCGCTTTGGAATGTCGGGCGGGGGCTCCCGACCCCGCCGCCGAGCCCCTCCCCCTCGCCGCCGAATCCCCCGCGCCCTATTCCGTCTCTCAACTCTCAACTCTCAACTCTCAACCCGGTTCGATGCTCCGCATCGAAGGCGCCCGCGAAAACAACCTAAAGAACCTCTCGCTCTCCATCGCGCACCGCGAGCTCTCCGTCGTCACCGGCGTCTCCGGCTCCGGCAAATCCACCCTCGCCTTCGACATCGTCTTCGCCGAGGGCCAGCGCCGTTTCATGGAGTCGATGTCGCCCTACGCGCGACAATTCGTCGAACAACTCCCGCGCCCCGCCATCGACCGCCTCACCGGCATCCCGCCCACCGTCGCGATCGAACAGCGCGTCACCCGCGGCTCCCGCAAATCCACCGTCGCGACCATCACCGAGGTCGCCCAATACCTCCGTCTCCTCTACGCGCGTCTCGGCATCCAGCATCACCCCGACACCGACAAACCCGTCGAACCGCTCTCCGTCGGCCAGCTCAAATCTCTCCTCACCCGCGTCCTCGACACGCCCAAGGCCCGCCGCGCCAAACATCTCTACCTCTGCGCCCCCCTGATCCGCGGCCGCAAAGGCCATCATCAACCGATCGCCACTTGGATTGGCAAACAGGGCTACAAACTCATGCGCGCCGACGGCCAGCTCACGCCCGTCGACGCCTTCCAAAAACTCGATCGCTACAAGGAGCACGATATAGAAGTCGTCGTCGCCGACCTCGCCCCATCGCCCAACGCCCCACTCCCGAACCGTTCCGCCGCCCTCGAAACCGCGCTGAAGCTCGGCAAAAGCTCCTGCTTCCTCCTCACTCCCGACGGCACCGTGTTGAGTTGGTTCTCCACCACGCGCACCGATATCGACACCGGCGAATCCTTTCCCGAGCTCGATCCGAAGGATTTCTCGTTCAACTCCCCGCGCGGTTGGTGCCCCACCTGCCGCGGACACGGCCGCGTCTTCCCGTGGATGCTCGAATCCGACGACGATGACGAAAACGATCCCGCCGCCCGCCTGCGCGAATTCGGCGTCGATTCTTCCGAAGACCTGTCCGACGAAGGCACGCCCTGTCCCGAATGCCACGGCGCCCGTCTCAACCGCATCTCCCGCGCCGTCAAACTCCACTTCGCCAATCGAAAATCGAAAATCCCAAATCAAAAATCCTACGCCCTCTCCCTCCCCCAACTCCTCACCTCCACTCCGTCCCAACTCCTCGCGCACCTGCGTAACCTAAATCTCGATACGCGCGGCAAACTCATCACGCAGGACATCGTTCCCCAAATCGAGGAACGACTCCGCTTCCTCGATCACGTCGGCCTCGGCTACCTCTCGCTCGACCGCCCCACCGAAACACTCTCCGGCGGCGAAGCTCAGCGCATCCGCCTCGCCGCCCAACTCGGCTCCAATCTCTCCGGCGTCCTCTACGTCCTCGACGAGCCGTCAATCGGTCTTCACGCCCGCGACAACGATCGCCTCATCGAAACGCTCCAGTCCCTCCGCGAAAAAGGAAACACGCTCCTCGTCGTCGAACACGACGACGAGCTCATGGAGCGCGCCGATCGCATCATCGACCTCGGCCCCGCCGCCGGCATCCACGGCGGCGAACTCCTCGCCCACGGCACACCCGCCGAAATCAAGGCCAGCGACAAATCTCTCACCGGTCTCTTCCTCGCGAAGGGCATCGCGCACCCGCTCCGCGGCGAATACCGCTCCGTCAAATCCAACAAGCTCACGCGCACCAAATCCGTCGCGAAGCTCCTGAAAAAGAAAACACCCACCGGCCCCGACCCGTTCCACCGCGACTGGCTCGAACTCCGCGGCGCCGCTTTCCGCAACCTCAAGAATTTCGACCTCCGCCTCCCGCTCGGCCGCCTCATCATGGTCGCCGGCCCCAGCGGCGCCGGAAA
The DNA here is from genome assembly GCA_023391285.1 of Verrucomicrobiota bacterium. GTDB lineage: Bacteria > Verrucomicrobiota > Verrucomicrobiia > Opitutales > Opitutaceae > Opitutus. The sequence continues at coordinate 1,175 of JAEWBF010000039.1, read as the reverse complement.
ATCCACGCTCTTCCGCGACCTCCTCCACCCCGCCGTCGCCCACGCCATCGAAGAAAAGAAAGCCAACCTCAGCGGCCGCGACTTCGTAAAAGCCACGAACTTCACCGCGGACTCCGTCTCTCAACTCTCAACCCTCAACCCTCAACTCCCGTTTGAATCATTGCGCGGTGCCCAAGGCTTCAAACGGGTCGTCGAAGTCGACCAATCCCCCATCGGCAAAACGCCCCGCTCCACGCCCGCCACCTACCTCGGCATCTTCGACCAGATCCGCCAGTTCTTTGCCTCGCTCCCCGAGTCCAAGATTCGTGGATACACCGCCTCACGCTTCTCCTTCAACACCGCCGGCGGTCGCTGCCCGACCTGCGAAGGCGCCGGACGCGTGAAACTCGAGATGGCGTTCATGCCCGACACCTACCTTCCCTGCGACGACTGCCGCGGCCTTCGCTACAGCCCCGAGCTCTCCGACATCACGTGGAAGGGAAAATCCATCGGCGAGGTCCTCCAACTCACGTTCGAGGAAGCCGCCGAATTCTTCGACTTCCACTCGCACCTCTCACAGGTCTGCAAGCTCATGTGCGATTGCGGCCTCGGCTATCTCACGCTCGGCCAGTCCTCCCCGACGCTTTCCGGCGGCGAAGCCCAGCGCCTCAAACTCGTCACCGAACTCTCCGCCGGCCTCGCCTCCTATCGCGAACGCTCGCGCGGCGAACTCCCTCGCAACCTCTACCTGCTCGAAGAACCCACGATCGGCCTGCACCTCAGCGACTGCGAAAAGCTCATCCGCGTCCTCCATTCGCTCGTCGACCAGGGCCACACCGTCGTCGTGATCGAGCACCACCTCGATCTCCTCGCCGAAGCCGATTACATCATCGAGCTCGGCCCCGTCGGCGGTCCCGACGGCGGCGAACTCCTCTACCAAGGCGAACTCTCCGGCCTGTTAAAAATCAAAAACAGCCCCACCGCCCCCTACCTCCGCACCAAACTCAACGGGTTGGTCGCCGGCGCGGGGGCGACGAAAGCGCCAAGATCAAAGCACCCAGCTCCGAAGAACCTCCAATCGCCCAAGCCACAAAGGACCGTTCACTCCCCATAACTGGGGTTTGAAAATTGGCTCTTCTCTGGAGCTTGGATCTTGGTCCTTGGAGCTTCCGCTGCGCGCCGCGCCCCCCCCCCCC